>NZ_JBIAFG010000015.1:0-207698 GCF_042869175.1 Micromonospora sp. NPDC007208
GGGCGGGGGGGGGGCTCTTACCGCTCCGGGGGCGTCTGCGCCCGGGTTGAACTTTCCCCACGACCCCCCCCCCCCCCCCCCCCGGGGGGGGGCCCGGGGGCCCCCCCCCCCCGGCCGTGCCGTGCCCGTCCGTCCACCCCTCCCACAAGGAGCTATCCATGCGCAGACGCGCCATCAGCACACTCGCCGCCGCCGTCGTCACCGGACTCACCCTCGCCGCCGGCGCGGCGACGGTGGCTCCGACCCCGGCCGAGGCCGCACCGGTGGGCAAGGTCCTGGTCTTCTCCAAGACCGCCGGCTTCCGGCACTCGTCCATCCCGAACGGCATCGCCGCGATCCAACAACTCGGTGCGGCGAACGGCTTCACCGTCACCGCCACCGAGGACGCGGCCACCTTCACCACGGCCAACCTCGCCCAGTACCAGGCGGTGGTCTTCCTCAGCACCACAGGCGACGTGCTCAACGCCGGCCAGCAGGGCGCGTTCGAGGCGTACGTGGCCGCCGGGGGCGGCTTCGTCGGGGTGCACGCCGCCGCCGACACCGAGTACGACTGGCAGTGGTACGGCGGGTTGGTCGGCGCGTACTTCGCCTCGCACCCGGCCACCCAGCAGGCGACCGTGCGGGTCGAGGACCGGGCCAACGCCTCGACCGCGCACCTGCCGTCGACCTGGACCCGCACCGACGAGTGGTACAACTACCGGGCCAACCCCCGCTCGGCCGTGAAGGTGCTGGCCAGCCTCGACGAGTCGTCGTACACCGGTGGGTCGATGAGTGGCGACCACCCGATCACCTGGTGCCACAGCTACGGCGGCGGACGCTCCTGGTACACCGGCCTCGGCCACACCGAGCAGAGCTACACCGACCCGAACTTCACCCGGATGCTGCTCGGTGGCATCCAGGTGGCAGCCGGGGCGGTGCCGGCCGACTGCCGGCCGGAGCCCGGCTACACCCCGCTGTTCGACGGCACCCAGGCCAGCCTCGGGCAGTGGCGGCAGGCGGGGCCGGGCGGCTTCACCCTGGCCGACGGCACCCTCACGTCGAACGGCGGCATGGGGTTGCTCTGGTACCCGGTGCGCACCTTCGCCAACTACTCGCTGAAGGTCGACTGGATGATGCCGGGCGACGACAACGGCGGTGTCTTCATCGGGTTCCCCGATCCGCAGGGCGACCCGTGGGGTCCGGTCGCCGCCGGTCACGAGATCCAGATCGACGCCACCGATGGCGACCCGACGCGCACCACCGGCAGCGTCTACAGCTTCCAGGCACCCGACCAGGCCGCCCGAGCTGCGGCGCTCAACCCACCCGGCTCCTGGAACACCTACGAGATCGGCGTGCACGGCCAGCGGGTCGAGATCTGGCTCAACGGCGTCAAGATCAATGATTACGTCAGCAGCCGGGCCATCGCCAACGGCTACATCGGGTTGCAGAACGACGGCGCGGGGATGGACATCAACTACCGCAACGTGCGGATCAAGACCGACGGCCCGAGCGAGCCGCCCGCCACCGACCTGGCCCGGAACCGGCCGGTGACGGCGTCCAGCGTCGAGCCGGGCAGCGCGCACGTGGCGGGCAACGCCGTGGACGGCAACGCGGCCACCCGGTGGGGCAGCGCCTACGCCGACCCGCAGTGGATCACCGTCGACCTGGGTGCCACGTACGCGGTCAACCGGGTGCGGCTGGCCTGGGAGACGGCCCACGCGCGGGCGTACCAGGTCCAGGTGTCGCCGGACAACGTCACCTGGTCGCCTGTGCACACCACGACCACCGGCGACGGCGGCGTCGACGACCTCACGGTCACCGGCACCGGCCGTTACCTGCGGGTGTACGGCACCCAGCGCGCCACCCAGTGGGGCTACTCCCTGTGGGACCTCAACGTCTACGGCACCGCCGCCGCCGGCACCCTGCTCTCCCGGGGCCGGCCGGTCACCGCGTCCAGCGTGGAGCCGGGCAGTACGCACGTGGCGGCCAACGCCGTGGACGGCAACGCGACCACCCGGTGGGGCAGCGCGTACGCCGACCCGCAGTGGATCTCGGTGGACCTCGGCGCGTCCCGCACCCTCGACCGGGTACGGCTGACCTGGGAAGCGGCGTACGCGCGGGCGTACCAGATCCAGGTGTCCCCGGACAACGTCACCTGGTCACCGGTGCACACCACGACCACCGGCGACGGCGGCGTGGACGACATCGCCATCTCGGCCACCGGCCGCTACTTGCGCGTCCAGGGCACCCAGCGGGCCCTGCCCGCGTACGGCTACTCGTTGTGGGAGCTGGAGGTGCACGGCAGCTGAGCCGGCCGCCGCGTCCTGACCTCGCCGACCGGCGAGGTCAGGACGTACGCCATTTCTGGTTGTTGCCGCCGTTACAGTCCCAGATCGCGACGGTGGAGCCGTTGGCGGTGGCGTTGCCGATGACATCGAGGCACCTGCCGGCACCGACCGCGAGGATGCTGCCGTCGCTGTTGAGCCGCCACTGTTGATTGGCCTGCCCGTTGCAGTCCCAGACCTCGACCGCGGTGCCGTTGGCGGTGCGGTTGTCGTAGACGTCGAGGCATTTGCCGCCGGCGGTCCGCAGCTCGCCGGCGCCGGTGCGGGTCCACTGCTGGTTGGCGGCGGCGTGGCAGTCCCAGATGACCGGCAGCGTGCCGTTGGTCTCGTCGCCGTTCGGCACGTCGAGGCAACGGTTCGAGCCGACGCCGCGCAACACGCTCGTGCCGCCGCCGGGTGGGGGGGTCCCGCCGCCGGAGACGATGAACATCGCCGCGCCGTGCGATGGGACGGACGCGCTGATCGTCGGCCCGGAACTGGCTGTGGTGTGCGCCCACAGGTCCCGTACCGAGTAGCTCGACGCACTGCCCAACCCGAGCGCGGACGCGGTGGTCGACACGGTGGCCGTGCCGCCGCCCCGGTTGAGCAGCACCACCGCGGCGGCGCCGTTGGCCATCGGCTTGAGCCAGACCTCCTGGTCGCCACTGTCGCTGATCTTGTTGCCCTGCCGGCCACCCCAGTCCTGGTTCACCGCGATGACCTCGGTGTTGGTCAGGATCGACCGCGTGGTCGCGCTCATCGAACGCAGGTCGTTGCCGGCGATCAGCGGCGCGTTGAGCAGCGACCAGAGGCTGAAGTGGGCCCGCGACTCGGTGTCCGTCAGGCCGTTGCCGACCTCCAGCATGTCCGGGTCGTTCCACGCGCCAGGCCGGGCGGACGCGGCCCACCGGGGCTGGGCGTCCAGGATGCCCATCACCGAACCCCAGTTGCCGGCGATGTCGCCGGTGGTGCGCCAGGAGTTACCGGTGGCCGGCCCCCACGAACCGACGTCGTCGTTGCCCCAGTTACAGATCGCGAACAGGATCGGTCGGCCGGTGCGGGCCAGCGCGTCCCGCATCGCGGTGTAGCGCTGCTGGCCGCTGCGCCCCTGGGTGTCACCGCAGTTGTCGTACTTGAGGTAGTCGATGCCCCAGGACGCCCACAGGTTGGCGTCGCGCTGCTCGTTGTTGAGACTCGCCGGGTACCCGGCGCAGGTGGTGAGCCCGGCCGAGGAGTAGATGCCGAGCTTCAGACCCTTGCCGTGTACGTAGTCCGCGAGCGACTTCATCCCATTGGGAAACTTCTGCGGATCGGGGACCAGATCGCCGTTGCTGTTGCGGCTGCGCGTCGACCAGCAGTCGTCGATGTTGACGTACTGGTACCCGGCGGCGGCCATTCCGCTGGACACCATGACATCCGCGGTCTGCCGGACAAGCCCGTCGTTGACGTTGCAGCCGAAGCTGTTCCAGTCGTTCCACCCCAGTTGCGGGGTGCGGGCCAGCCCGTTCTCCAGGGCCGCTGCCGGCAGGTCGGTGGTCGTGACGACGGTCGTGGTCGCCGCCGCGAGTAGTAGCAGCGCGGCGCTGAGGCGGGCGAGTCTGCGCATCCTGGATCCTTCGGGCGCGGTGGGAGTCCGGCAGCCAACGGCTCCGGTCCGACGGTCATCCGGAGCCAGGTCCGAGTGTTCTCCCGACATAGCAGAACGTCAATGTTAACCGGCCCGAAACATGACTGCCGACCATGGGCTAGGTCGCTCGTGGGGCCGGTCCGGAGGTGTCCGACAGCAGCTCCGCCAGACGGGCACGCATCTCGTCGAGGCGCCGGTCGCCCAGGCGCTCCAGAATCGTGACGGCCTCGTGCAGGGCCGCGATGGCGGCCGGGATGTCGCGGCGGGCCGCGGCGACGTCGGAGCAACCGTGCAGCGCCCATGCCTCCAGCATCCGGTCGCCGCGGCTCCGGGCGAGACGGACAGCCGTGTCGTAGTGGTGATCGGCCAGGTCGACATCGCCGAGGAGGAACCGCAGTCGACCCAGGTTGACGTGGGCGCTCGCCGACAACCAGTCCCGGTCGTCGGAACGCTCGGCGGCCGCCAACGCCGACGTGTAGGCGTCGAGTGCCTCCTGCTGACGGTCGGCCCGTCGATGCAGGTAGCCGAGGTTGAGTTCGACTTTGAACAGGAGATCCGGATCATCCAGCCCGGCCGCGAGCTGCCGTGCCCGCAACAGCGGCGGAAGCGCTTCGTCGAGAGCTCCGCCGTCGGCCAGCATCGCACCCAGGCTCGCCTCCACGTCGGCCCTGCCGGCATCGTCGCCGTTCTGCTCGAAGAGCGTGCTCGCGCGAAGGTAGGCGGCTCTGGCCTCGACCCGTTGAAGCAGGAGGCTGTGTGCCACGCCCAGGCTCGCGTACAGCGTCGCCTCGCCGATGCTGCTGCCGGCCAGGGCGGCGGCCCGGATGCCCTGCTCGGTAACGGTGATCCAGGTGCCGCGGGGAGCCCGGCGTTGCAGCCAACCCCGGATGTTCGCGGCGAGTGGCCACACGAGGTCGGGATGCGTCCCACCGAATTGGGCGATCATCGCGATGATCGTGTCCGCCTCCGCGTCGACCCAGGCGACAGCGGCCGCGGTGTCGGCCAGGTCCGGCAGGAAGAGCGGACGCGGTTCGGGCGCCGTGTCACGGCCCGCTCGGCCCACGGTCGGGCGTATGTGTTGCTGTGCCGCGTCGGCGGCCTGCGCGTACCAGCGGAGCGCCTGCCGTTCCGCGCTCGCTTGATCGGCGGCGGTGTCGTCGCGCTGCCCCTGCTCCCGAGCGAAGAGGTGGGTCAGCTGGTGAAGGCTAAGCCGGTCGGCCGCGTCGACGGCGACGAGGTTGGCCGCGGCGAGCCGCCCGATCAGGTCGGTGAGGACGGTTGCGGAGGTGATGCCGCAGAGTGCGGCGGCGGCACCGGGTGGCACGGCGTGGGCGTCCAGCAGCCCGAGACGGCGCAACAGCTGACGTTCCGATGCGGCCAGGCGCCGGTACGACACCGCGATGACGGCGGGGACGTTCACATCGCCGTCCGTGGTGGTCAACCGGGCGAGGCGGGTGCGCTCGTCGTGCAGGGCGCCGACGAGGACGCCTGGGCTGGTCCCCAGCCGCAGGTGGGCTCCCACGATCCGGATGGCCAGCGGCATCCCGTGACACAGCTCCACCAAAGTACGGATGTCGTCGGTTGGGGGCCCGGTCATCCCGGCGGTCGCCCGTAGTAGGCGGGTGGCCGGCTCGACCGGCAGCGGCGCGAGCACCAGCAGGTGGGTGCCTTCGCGGGCGACGAGCCCGTCAAGTCGGTTGCGGCTGATGATCACCAGCAGGCTGCCACCGCTGCCGGGGATGAACGGCCGGGCCTGTTGGGCGCTGCCCACGTTGTCCAGAACCATCAGCACCGCCCGGCCGGAGAGCAACGACCGAAGTCGTGCCGCGCGTGCCTCTGCCTGTCGTGGCACGTCATCGGGTGCGATGCCGAGATCCACGAGGGCCCGGGCCAACGTCACCGACACTGGAACGTCGTTGTCGAGATCGAGGTAGAGCTGCCCGTCGGGAAAGCTCTGCCGGTGTTGGTGGGCCCACTGGGTGACCAGGGCTGTCTTGCCCATGCCGCCGGAGCCCGTGACCACCACCGAACCCGCGAGCCGCTGACCGGACCCGGGTTCGGCGTTCACGGCGTCGAGTGCCGCGAGTTCGTCGTGGCGACCCACGAAGTTGCTGGGCGGGGCGGGCAACTGCGCCGGCCGGACGGTGACCGGAGCGGCGGTCGGCGTCACCGCCTGCGCGGGTCCGCGCAGGATCGCGGTGTACAGCTGCTGGAGGCGGATGCCCGGATCGGCACCAAGCTCGTCGGCGAGGATCCGCCTCGTCCGCTCGTAGACGGTCAACGCCTCCGCCCGGCGGTCACTGCGGACGAGCGCCAGCATCAGTTGCGCCTGTAAGCGCTCGCGCAGCGTGTTCGCCGAGGCCACGGCGGACAGTTCGGCGCACAGTTCCCGGTGCAGCCCGAGGCTGAGTTCGATGTCGACGCACCGCTCGTACGCGCCCAGGCGCTGCTCGCCGAGGTGGTCGGCCGCACCCCTGACCTGATCGGTGTCGGCCGTGCCCTGGTAGGCGTCCGTTGTCCGCCACAGCCGCAGCGCGGCCCGGTAGCCCTCACGCGCCTCGGCGAGCCGGCCTCGTGCCTCGTCCCGGGCGGCGGCGTCGACCAGCGTGACGAACTCGTCGGCGTCGAGCTGGTGGCCGTCCAGCATGATTCGGTAGCCGCCGGCCGTGCGGGTGATCGACCCGGTGCCCAGGTTGCGGCGCAGGTGATGGACGAGGACCCGCAGCGCCACCTGCTTACTCTCGTTCGCATCGTGACCCCACAGGGCCTCCCGCAGGATGCCGTCGGTGACGGTCCGTCCGCCGGCCGCGAGGAGGCAGGCCAGCACCACCTCATGTTGCCGTCTGCCGACCGGAACCACCGATCCGGACGCGTCGACGGCTCGCAGTGGCCCCAGGACTTCGAACCGCATGATCCCTTTCCAGGAGCGCGATCTGTCTCGACTGCGCGCACGTCGGCCATCGATCGACGACGCGCCCCGCACCCAGTGGCAGGATCGTTGCACCCGCGCGGCGAAACGGAAAGGGCAGCACGGCCGTCAGCCGTCAGCCGTCCAACGCCCAGCCAACATTCGCCTGTGAGACTGCCGCCGAAGCGATCGGGTCAGATCGGATGGAAGGGGGCCCAGGCAAACCCATCAGCGCCAAACGGGGATACGCGACCGCGGCTGGCGGTTGGCTCGGGGTCGGGTGTGGCGCGGCGTGGGTCAGCAGCGACCGTGCCCCGTCGGCGCGGCTGGACCGCACCGACGGGGCACCGGTTGTCGGAGAGCAGCGTTACCTCTTGGCGATCCTGATGGTCGCGGTGCGGTAGTTGTTGCGCTTGTCGTTCTTCGTCGGGTCGTAGTTCTTCTCGATGTTGCCGGCGCTGTCGACCGAGAACCAGTTGAACGTCGTCGTCTCGGTCACGTGGAACACCTGCCCCGGCTCGCGGAACTCGGTCGCCGCGTAGCGGGGCGACTCGAGCGTGGGCCGGCTGCCGTCGGTCGTGTAGTAGATGGTCGCCGGCTCGTTGGTCTCGAAGTGCACGTCGACGGGCCCGGAGTAGCGTCCCGCGCCGGGGATCAGTTGGGACGTCGGGTTCTTGTTGTCCCTGCCCCAGTCCGCCGCGACCCGGAACATCTCCATGATGCCGTTGGCGTACTCCATCGTCTCGGCGTGGCCACTGACGAGCTCGGGGTTGCCGTCCCACTCCGGTTGGAACGAACCGCCCTGCCAGTCCCCGGTGGCCGGGTTGTAGACCGAGCCGCCGACCTCCCAGCCGAACGCGTAGATCCCGTAGGTGTGGTACAGGTCCTCGCGCACGTTACCGGCCGAGGAGTAGAGGACGTCGGACGAGCCGCCGACGTTCTCCGGCGTGACGACGGTTTCCCGGTGCGCCTTGACCTGCGACAGGATCCGGGCGGCGGACTGCCAGTAGAACGCCTCGTCACCCAGCGGCGGACGCGGCGTGGTGATCCGGCCGTCCGCGATGTAGGCGCCCGGCTGCCAGAAGAGCTGACCACCGTTCGAGTGCACCGACATCATGAACTTGATGTTCTTGTACTTCTCGACCAGCCAGATGATGTTCTTCGACTCGGGCTCGGACAGCTCCTCCGGCCCCTGGTAGGTGTCGCTGACGCAACTGGTCGACGCACCCGCGTAGCCGTCGTGCCCCGAACCGACCCGGTAGTTCCGGTTCAGGTCCACGCCCCAGGAGTTGCGTCGACCCGGATCGGCGTTCGCGTCCGGGCAGTGGTTGGTCAGGTTCCGCCGCTGGGAGGCGAAGTTGTAGAAGCTGTAGTTCGCCCCGTCTGGGTTGTTCGACAGGATGAAGAAGACGTCGGTGTTCTCGACGATCTTCTTCGTCTCCCGATCGGACCGGTAGTTGTGCACCAGCCGTTCGGCGGACTCCAGGCTCGTCGTCGCCGGCACCCACTCGCGGGCGTGGTCCTGCGCCTGGATCAGGACGCCGGGCTTCTTCCCGTCACGGTGCTTGCCGATCCGCAGGACCGGGATCGTGGCCGGGCCGCGCGGCACCTCCCCCGCCGGCGCGCCGACCCGCTTCTGGTCCAGGAAGTCGGTCAGCGCGACCGGCCCGGCCGTCGGCGCGACGATTCCGCTGCCCTCGTTGGTCCGGTACGGGTGCGCCCGGTCGATGAGCCCCGCGGAGCGCGTCCGCAGCGCCTCTCCCACCTCGGCGGCGGTACTCGCCGGTGCACCGGAGGCGTCCGTGGCGAGCAGGACGCGAACCGCCTTGCCGGTGACCTCCACCGCCAGCGGGAGGTCCGGGTCGGGCCGGGCCACGAAGTCGACAGTGACGTCGTTGCCGCCCTGGTGACCCCACTCCGCCGAGGTGACGACGACCGCCGCCTGCCCCGTACCGCCGATCTGGGCCTGCGCCTTGCGTTGGTACCCGTTCGTCTGGTTCGGCAGGTAGACGATCTCGGCGATGTCCGGGTACTGGCGGGCGATCTCCTTGGCACGGCTGTAGAGCTGCTGCGGGTGCCGGTAACCGTCCACGAAGTCAGACTTGTAGGACGGGTTCGCCGTCAATGGCGGCGGGGCGTCCTCCAACCAGTTCGAGACGACACCGGTCGTGACGCCACCGGTGGAACTCGTCACCTGGATCTTGTTGGGGCGTACGTCGAGCTTGAACAGGTTCCGGTGGAACATGTACTGCCCGGAGTCGACGAACCGGCTCATCGTCCGGGCGAAGCCGAACGGCGTGCCCTTCCCCGAGTCGTTCTCCAGTTGCATCCCGACGATCGGGTCCGCCTGCTGTCCCTCGGTGGTCCGCGCCTCGACGTAGAGGAAACCCTGACCCTTGGTGGTGAACCAGTCGGCGCGGACGACGCGTACCGTCGCCTCGTGGTTCGCCGGCTGGGCCGCCCGCGCGCCGGCCGCGCCGATGCCAAGGCCGCCGTCGGCCTCGTCACTCCAGGCGAAGCCCGCGTCGTCGCCGAGCACTGTCACGCCCATCGCCGTAAGTTCGGCGACCTGCTCGGCGGTCACCACCGCCTCGCCCTCGATGCCGTTCGGCACGCGCCGGAGGCCGTGTTCGAGGTCGAAGCCGGCCGCGGCCACCTTGTCCAGCATGTCGGCACCGGTCAGCCTGATGTGTACGAGCCGTACCGACTCACGATCGTCAAGCTGGGCTCGGCTGGCGACGGCTGACGACCCCTTGGGATCCGCACCCGCAGGGCCAGTCGTCACGAGGATGCCACCTACCAGGGTGGACAGTGCGAGAAGCGCGATGCGTCGCTGTGTACGCCGCATTCCCCCTCCTTCTGTTACGACGGGTGATTACCGGCGGGCCGGGTCCGGTGAGCGTATGTGCGTTTGCGGCTTCAGTGGATGACGTCGATCGAATTTGAGCATTCCTTGAGCACTCTCGCCGTCCCCGAACCGCCGCGTCCGCACCCCGAACGACGGCCTGTCCCCCGGCAGAGGGAGCGCTTCCCCTGCTGTCGGGGAGGAGAGACGATCCGCAGCCAGCGATCGTTGGTCCATGGCTGTCGTTGAGATACCGACCCGCACCAGACCGTGGGTGCTGGCGTGTGCCGTGTTCGTCGTCGCTGCGGTGGCTCAGCGGCTGTACTGGATCGCGGGTGGCCGGTGGGCGTACACCGCCTGCGATCGCACCGCACTGGTCGATCCGACGGGCGGGTGCGGCGCGGACCAGGTCATGGCGTTGCCGTTCTGGTCGGGGTGGGGAGCGGTGGGAGTCGGCGTCGCCCTCGCGGTGGTGCTCGCATGCACGGTCCGGTTTCCCGGCCGCTGGGCGACCGCCGGTGGCTGGGCCGCGGCCGCGCTGCTCCTGGTGGTCGCGTTCCCGCTGCACCTGGCCTTCGAGATCCCGGCGGCGCTGGCGGGGCGGCCCTCGGACTGGCGTGACCTCGGAGCCCGCCTCGTGCTGGTCACCGGTGGCGTCCTGTTCGCCGGGCTCGCGAACGCATCCGGGTCCCAGCGCGGACCGGCCGCCGTCGGCTACCGACCGGTGCCGCGGTGGACGCGCCGCTGGGCGTACGTCGCCGTCGCGCTGCCCGTGGTCGGCTGGGCCGTTCCGCACGCGCTGTGGGTGCTCGGCGTTCCGCTCGGCATCTCCGAGCGGGAACTGAACGACATCGAACGGAACCTCTCCACGTGGACGGGGGTGGCGATCACGCTCGTCCCGCCACTTGCCGGCCTGCTCGTGCTCGGGCTGGTCCAGCGGTGGGGGCAGCAGTTTCCGCGCTGGGTGCCGGGACTACACGGTCGGCAGGTCCCCCGACGGCTGGCGGTGATCCCGGCCGGCGTGGTGGCGCTCACGCTGGTCACCTACGGCGTGCTGAGCATCGCCGTGCTCGTCGGCGAACTGCTCACAGGTGAAACGCGCTGGTCCGACGTGCGGGACGGGTGGGCGGTCACCGCCACGCTGCTGGTGTTCCTCGGCTGGGGAGTGTCGATGGCCGTCACCGCCACCGGCTACGCCCTCGCCACCTCGGCCGACACCACCATGACCGAGCTTCCAGGATCGGAGCACCCATGAGCCCCACCGACTCTGCCCACGTCTCGACCGCCACCCCGCCGCCCTGGGCGGTCTGGGCCGCCTACGCCGTACCGCTCTGCGTCCTGCCGTCCGCGGCCTGGCGACTGTCGCTGGTGTTCACCGACGATGCCACCACGCACTGGTACATGATCTTCCTGTCCACCCTGTCGATGGGCCTGGCCCTGTTGACCCTCGGGCTGGTGCACCGGTGGGGACAGCGATTTCCGCACTGGGTGCCCCGCATCGGCGGCCGTCGCATCCCGGCGCGTCCGGTCGTGCGCGTCGCGCTGACCGGCGGCTGGTCGCTCGTCGCCATCTGCGTCTACTTCCTCCTGAACCAGAGGTTCCACTTTGTGCAGAGCATCTGGGTCGGCATCGGCGAGGACGAACCGGTACATCCGCCGCCCGGCTGGGAGGTGCTCCGCTACTACGCCCCGATGCTCGCGTGGGGCCCGCTCGTCATCGCCGTGGCCGTCGACTACGGCCGGCGCGCAGCCAGGGTTCGAAGAATGGAGAAGCAATGACAATCCGCAGGTTGCTTGTCGCCATACTTGCCGGGGTCGTGACGGTCGTCGGTGCCCCGGTGTCGGCGCAGGCCGACGACCAGGACCCACCCGCGGTGCCCGCCACGCCGGGTGCCTGGATCGCCGGAGTCGGAGGCTTCGTCTACGACGAGCCCGGGACACTCGGTCATCAGATCCGGTTCGGCGTCCTGGGCTGGGTCGACCGCCACGGGACAGGCCACGGCGTGTTCCGCTTCCGGCACGCGCTGCCCGACGGGCGCGTGGTGAGCGAGGGGCTCGCCGAGGTGACGTGCGTCAGCGTGGTGGGCGACACCGCCCTGGTAACCGCTGTCGTTCCGGAAGGCGGGAGCCCGATGGTCAACCACGTCTTCGTTATCAAGATCATTGAGGATGGTCCGGGTCGAGCCGACCAGATCGAGACGCTCCAGGCCGGCGGCGATCCGACCAGACCCGCCAAGCGGTACTGCATCGACACCGCGCCGTACAACGTTCCCCGCTACCCGGTCCGACCCGGCGGCTACGCGTTCGGGTCGTGACGTTTCCGCCGGGACGCGGCCGGTGGGCTGATCGTCGAGTTCGACCGGACCGGGCAGGTGGCGAGGGCCCGAGCGTTCACGGACGTCTCCTATGACGAGGCGATGGCCCAGCTGGCGAGCGTCGACCTGCCGACGACGACCGCGGATGAATGGGGGTGGGGTACAAGCACCAGGCGACCACTGAGCGCGCCATCGTGTGCGGCGGCGATGGCGGTAGCACCACCTGCGGAGGCAGCGGCTTCTTCCTGGGGTGGCTCGCCCTCGCGACCGCCTACCGGGACAAGGATTTCGGCCAGTGGCTCGCCTCTGAGGACGGGTACGCCGACGAGATCCTGACCCGGCCCGTCATGGAGCTGAGCTGAGCAGCCCCGAACCACTGTCGACCGGAGCCGGGCTCCTCGCCACCGCCGCAGCGGTCAGAACGTGGCGATCGGGTTGACCGGGCTGCCGGACGTGCCGGCGAAGCGGACCGGTGCCACCGCCAGCTGAAAGTCCCACTGGCCAAGCTCGGTAGCCGTCGTCGCGCAGGCCTCCAGGTCGCAGTTGTCGAGCATCCACAGACCCATCGCGACGAGACTCACGGCGTGGACCGGCATCAACACGTCGTCGTACCCGGACGGCTGAACGTCCTGAGGGCTGTCGGCGCCGATCAGCGCCACCCCCCGTTCCTGTAGCCACGGCAGGCAGGACGCGTGCCAGCCGGCCTGCGTGAACCCGCTCGCCGGACCGTTCTCGTGCCGGAAGCGGCCGTAGCCGGTCCGCAGGAGTACCGCGTCGCCGGGGCGCACCTGCACACCCTGGCGACGCTCGGCCTCCTCGAGGTCGTCGGGAAACACACCCTCCCCCGGCTCCAACCACGGCACACCGCGGACCGCCGCGACGTCCAGCAGGACACCACGCGTGACGATTCCGTTCGCGGCCGCCGTGACTGCCGCCCACGCCGAACCCGTTGCGGCGTCGACCAACGAGTGCGACCGCCCGTTGTACATCGTGCCGTCCCAGTAGATGTGGCACGGCGAGTCCAGGTGGGTGACGGTGTTGCCGTGGTACGAGATGCCGACCCGCTCGGACGAGAAGCCCCAGCGCCGGTCGGCGTGGAAGGCGGGCGGCATGTTCTCGGCACCCGGCATGTCGGCGGTGCACGGGCACGTCGTCGTCGACCGCTCCATGTCTCCCGGTGCGGAGACCTCCCACGCGCAGGACACGCTCCGGCCGTGCCGCACGGCCCGCGCCGCCGCCAACCGGACGTCGTCGGTGATGTGGTTCAGCGTGCCGAGTTCGTCCTCGTCGCCCCACCGTCCCCAGTTCGACAGGGTGTCGAAGTACCCGAGCACCTCGTCCTGGGTCGGCATCGGTCGTCCTGCCGTCATCTCAGCATCGACTCCTCTGGTCACGCGGTTTCGAGGCACCGCAGGTCAGGTTAGCCGGCCGCCGAGTCGAAGATCGCAATGGCTGGCCGATCAGACGAGGCGGTGTTCTATTCACTGAACTCGGTCACGGAGAGCGCCTCGTCCAGCCGACCGGCGGCCAGGTCGTCGTGGCCGATGACGAAACTGCCGTAGTAGAACTCGTCGGTCAGCGCAAAACGGGCGAGCGACACCCACCCGCTCGTCAGCCTGTGCTTCTCCCGCTCCACGTGGGAGTACCACTGCGCCAGCGGGACGACGATCTCGCCGGCCTTCTCCCGCCCGGCGAGGGTCTGCTCCGCGATACTCCCGATCACCTCGTCGTCGGCATACCCGCCGAGCCATCTGCCGGCAGGCCGAAGCCGTCGACTCTCGGCAGCGCCGCACAGTCCACGGAGAAGACCGTCAGAGACCCTGACCCACCTCGACCAGGTAGCCGTCCGGGTCACGCAGGTAGCAGCGGATCTCCGTTCCGTGGTCCTTCGGCTCGGTGAGGAAGTCCGCGCCCCGGGACTTCCACTCCTCGTAGAGTTTCCGGATGTCCCGGACCCGGACGTTCATCGCGCAGCTCAGGGTGTTGGAGTCGGCTGGCGCCTTGGCCTGCACCGTCGGCTTGTCGTCCGTCGGACCGCCCTCGACGTTGATGATGATGTAGCTGTTGAAGAACTTCATGATCAGCGGGCTGCTCTCGTGGACGCAGGTCGCCCCGAACACCCGCTCGTAGTACTCCCGTGATCGCGCGAGATCGCGCACGATCAGCAATGTCGCGAGGAACATGCCGTCCTCGGGCTCGAAGTAGTCGGGTGCCGGGTTGGCCAACGCCATGACCGTCCTCCTGTCGTCGCCCGTCCAGCGCGAGAAGTCGGGCGGCGTCGGTATCCCCAGCAGGTGTTGGCGAAAACGCCACAGCGACTGGTGATGTCCCGACTGACCCGACAGGTGCCGACCTGGCAGGGGGATGGATATCGCTCTGGCGAGGGAGGCTGTGCGCCCTGTGGCGGTGCGATGGTCGGGCCAGGACCGGTGGCCGCCAGCGGAGGGGCCACCGGTGGTGGCAGTTGTGGCCGAGCGGGACGGGTTGGAGTGACGATGACGAAGCATGCCGTCCGGGTGGCCCGGATGTTCGACGGCGAACGGCTCGTGGACGGCGGGGTGCTGGTCCTGCTCGACGACGGGCGCATCGTCGACGTGCACCGGGGTAGGGCCGACGCGCCGGCCGGTTGGTCGGTGCGCGAGGAGCCGAACGGCACTCTGCTGCCCGGCCTGGTCGACGCGCACGTGCACCTGTGTGCCGACGCCGGACCTGACGCGCTCGGCCGGCTCGCCGAGCGTCCCGAGACAGACCTCGACGCGGTCGTCGAGGCGTCGCTGCGTACGCACGTGGCGGCCGGCGTCACGACGGTTCGGGACCTGGGCGACCGGCGCGGAGCGGTGCTCCGTTGGCGCGACAGGGGTTTGCGTGACGACCTGCCGACGGTGCTTGGGGCGGGCGCACCGCTCACCAGCGTCGGCGGGCACTGCTGGTCGCTGGGGGGTGAGGCGAGCGGTGTGGACGGGGTCCGCGAGGCCGTACGACTGCGGGCGGCGGCCGGCGCCGATCTGGTGAAGGTCATGGCCAGCGGCGGGGTGTTCACCCCCGGCACCGACACCACGAGGCCGCAGTTCACCGACGAGGAGCTGACCGCCGCACTGACCCAGGCCCACGAGCTGGGTCTGCCGGTGACCGCGCACGCGCACGCGCTCAGCGCCGTCGAGCAGGCTCTGCGCGTCGGCGTGGACGGGATCGAGCACTGCACCTGCGTGACTGCGGCCGGCGCCCACGTCCCCGGTGAACTCGCGGACCGGCTGGCCGCGTCGGGGGTGGCGGTCTGTGCCACGCTCGGCACCGATCCGGCCGTGGTCACGCCACCGGAGGTGGTGGAGATGGCGGCGCGGGCCGGGCTCAGCGAGGCCGCGCTGCGGGACGGTTTTGCCACCCTGCACCGGGCCGGGGTCCGCCTGGTTGCCGGTTCGGACGCGGGCCTCGGCCCCGCGAAACCGCACGGGATCCTGCCCGAGACGCTCGTCGAGTACGTAGCCTGCGGCATTTCCGCCACCGCTGCCCTCGCCGCGGCCACCTCGGTCGGCGCCGAGGTGTGTGGCCTGGGGCGCCGCAAGGGCCGCGTCCGCCCCGGATTCGAGGCCGACCTGCTGATCGTGGACGGCGACCCGACGAGCGACATCACGGTGCTGCGCCGCCCGCTCGCGGTGTACCTCGCCGGTGCCCTCGCGGGATGAGGGTGTCGCCGGGTCAGGACGAGCGGAGCTGCTGGCGGAACCAGGACCGGTCGGGGTTCACGACGGCCTGATCGCCGAGCACGACGGTGGGCACTGTCTCGTTGCCGCCGGCCACCGCCCGGACGGCGGCGGCAGCGGCGGGGTCGTGCCAGATGTCGACCCAGTGCGCCCGCCGGGCGAGCCGGCCGAGGGAGAACCGGAGCCGCAGGCAGTAGTGACAGCCGGGACGCCAGTAGACGATCGGCCGTCCGTCCACCGCGCTGGCCCGCTGCGCCTCGGCGGCACCGATCGAGCGGGGAAAGGCCCACGGCGACAGCAGCAGCGCCAACACCAGGAAGACCAACAGCTCGACGCCGCCGACGACGGGCAGACCGTCGGCCAGTTGCGCCGCCGCCACCAGCACGCCGCACGTCGCCGTCAGGACCGCCAGAACCCACCGTCGCAGCACGCCGAGGACCCTACCCCCACGTACGCGAGGACCGCTGTTCCGCCCAGGTGAGCGGCAGTCCCGCCTTGACATGTATCGATGTTAACGCCAACATGAACTTCGCCACCTGGCAGCAACGCCACCGTCACATTCCCAGCCCTTCGCGCCTCTCCCCGGTCCTGCCCGACCTCGCCGCGCGGCGTCGACCGGATCGACTACGGCGCCGCGGTGGCGTTACCGGTGCTGGTCAATGGCCGTTCCCAAGCTCGCGGAGGACACATGCCGCTGCCATTCCCTCGAATCGACCCGATCACCCGCCGGGCCGTCCGCCGGGGACCCGCCGGCCACGGTGGCTCTCGGCGTCTGCGGTCGGTGCTGGCCGCGGGGTTGGTGGTCCTCGCCGTGTCGGCCGGCCTGCCCGTGGCCGGGCCGGCGCACGCCGCACCGGCCGTCAACTACACGAACCCGTTGGTGAACCAGCGGGCCGACCCGCACATCTTCCGGCACACCGACGGCTACTACTACCTGACCGCGACCGTGCCGCAGTACGACCGGATCGTGCTGCGCCGGGCCACCACCCTGCAGGGGTTGGCGACGGCGGCGGAGACGACGATCTGGAGCCGCCACACCAGCGGAGAGATGGGCGCCCACATCTGGGCGCCCGAGATCCACTTCATCAACAACCGGTGGTACGTCTACTTCGCCGCGGGCCGCACCGACGACGTGTGGCGGATCCGGATGTACGTGCTGGAGAACGCCAACGCCAATCCTCTTACCGGTTCGTGGACGGAACGCGGCCGGATCACGACCCCCTGGGACACCTTCAGCCTGGACGCCTCGACCTTCGTCGCCAACGGGGTGCGCTATCTGACCTGGGCGCAGCAGGAACCGGGAATCTCCAACAACTCCAACGTCTACCTCGCCCGGATGGGTGCCAACCCGTGGCAGATCACCGGCACCGTTACCCGGCTCGTCGTGCCGACGTACGACTGGGAGACCCGCGGCTACCGGGTCGCCGAGGGGCCGGCGGTGATCCAACGCAACGGCCGGATCTTCCTGACCTACTCGGCCAGCGCCACGGACGCCAACTACTGCCTCGGGATGCTGAGCGCCTCCGCGAACGCGAACCTGCTCGACGCCACCTCCTGGAGCAAGAGCCCCAGCCCGGTGTTCACCAGCAACGCGGCCACCAGCCAGTACGGCCCCGGCCACAACTCGTTCACCGTCTCGGAGGACGGGCAGAGCGACATCCTCGTCTACCACGACCGGAACTACCGCGACATCACCGGCGACCCGCTCAACGACCCGAACCGACGCACCCGGCTACAGAAGGTGTACTGGAACGCCGACGGCACCCCGAACTTCGGCATCCCGGTGCCCGACGGGGCCACACCGGTGCGACTGCGGTCCCATGACCAGGCCAGCAGCTACATCCGGCACTACGACTACCGGGCCCGGATCGAGCCGAACGTGACCAACCTGGCCGACTCCCAGTTCCGCATCGTCACCGGCCTGGCCGGCGGCGGATCGGTGTCGCTGGAGTCGACAAACTTCCCCGGCTACTACCTACGCCACCGGGGCTACGCCCTGTACGTCGAGAAGAACGACGGCTCGGCGCTGTTCGGCGGCGACGCGAGCTTCCGTCGTCAAGCCGGCCTCGCCGACAGCGCCGGGATCTCCCTGGAGTCGCAGAACTTCCCGGGCCGCCATGTGCGCCACCGCGACGGACTGCTCTACATCGAGGCGGTCAGTTCGAGCGCGGACCGCGCCTCGGCCACCTTCCACCTGGAGTAGTCACCCACCGGTCGAGGTGCCCGCGATCGTCGACACCCGTCCCGGTTCGTCCGGAGCCCATCCAGCCAGGAGGAGCTATGCCCTTCACCGACAGTGAGGTGGTGTTGACCCGGTGAGGAGCGGCCGCCCGGGTTGGGCGGCCGCTCTCCGCCGGGCCGTGGCTGCTGCGGTGGCCCGGACCGGCCGCAGGGTTTCGCCGGCTGGCGCTTGCGGGTAGCGGATGCCCATGAACCGCAATCTCGTCAAGGCTCTGCAGGTCGCGTGGGAGCTGCCGGAGTTCCGCTCCGGGGTACGGCACGTCGTCGATCTCGAGGAGATCGCGGGGCTGCTGGCCACCCTGTCCGTTCCGGACCATGACCACGAGGTGGAGCGCAGCCTGCTGAACCTGCTGCGGTCCGCCCTGGACACGGTCGAGATTCGGGAAGCGGTGTTGCTGCTGCTGGAGCAGGACGAGGTACGCAGACCGCTCGTCGCGGCGGCGGTGGAGCCGCTCGCGGACCGACCGGGTCAGGCTGCCGCCATCGCGTCGGCGGCCGAGGACCCTGCGGTGCGGCGTGAGGTGCGGGCGGTGCTGGCCAGCGCCAAGGTGCGCGAGCTGATCCGGCAGGCGATCGAGAACCAGATGAGCGACAACCGGTTCGGCCTGATCCGCCGGGCGGCGGTGCTGTTCGTGTGGCACCCGCGCGTGCGGCGCCTCGCGTGGGCGTTGCGCCGGCACGGCGTGTTGCGCGAACTACGCCGCAAGCAGTGACCCATGCCGGCCGACGCGATCGGCGTGGCACGCTCGCGTGACCCCGGACGGCAGATCACCGACGACGGCGGGCCATCCACTGCCAGATGTGGGTGCCGTTGAGGCTCGGATCGTTGCGGGCCACGTAGATCCAGGACCAGTGGCCGGGGAACTGGTAGCCGTTCCAGACGACGTGGTCGTACAGGCTGAGCAGTGAGCCCGGGATGAGATCGTGGGCGTGGATGGTGTTGGTCTCGGGTGGCACCGTGTCGTCGTCGCGTGAGGTGACCAGCCAGGTCGGGGTCTGGATCTTCGCCAGCTCCGCGTCGGTGATCAGCGGCGGGCCCTCCCCGTTGAGCGGCTCGACGACGCCGCAGATCGGCACCGACGCGGCGAACAGGTCGGGATAGGTCGAGGTCATCTCAAGGGACATGTAGCCGCCGTTGCTGCAACCGACCACGTAGATCCGGTCCGGGTCGACACGCTTGCGGCGTACGAGGTCCCGGATGATCTCGCGGATCAGCGGGGCGAACCGGGGGCCGTCCTCCATCCAGTAGGAGGTGCTCTGCGGAGCGACGACGTACGCCCCGGAGAAGATCCGCTGAGCCTGCGGGGTGGCGAAGCCGAGCGCTCCACGGTTGGCGCGCAGGGTGGTCTCGTTGTCGTAGTAGTCGTCGGGCAGTGAGGCGCCCTCGCCGCCGCCGTGCAGCCACACGATCAGGGGCCGCCGACCGCGCACGGGCGAGTGGTCGGGCGAGTACAGCCGGTACTTCAGGCCCGAGCCCGAGACGTGGTAGCTGAAGGCGTCCACCTCGGGGTTCGACAGCCCTGCCTGCACGAAACGGGTGATGGTGATCGGCGAGCCGTGGCGCCGGACGATGGGGGTGTTCTGCGTGATGGTGTAGACGAGGTCCAGCCGGACGTTGCGGCCCCTGCTCAGGATGTAGCCCAGGGTGCCACCGCCGGGTTGACCTTCGGCGTGGCTCAGCTCCAGCACGATGTTGCCGTGCCGGTCGAGTCGGGCCGCGGTCACCGTGCGGTCCAGGTCGTACTCGCTGAAGATCTGGTCGCCGGGAGCGATCGGGATCGGGCTGGTGGCCTTGGCGTGCACGGTGAACGTGGCGGGGGTCAGCCCGGCCGGGTCGATCGGCCCGAGCCGGCCGGTGTCGAGGGTGACCGAGGTGACCTGCTCACCGCCGTCGAGCGTTGTCGCGTCGAGGGTGAAGCTCACGCTGGTGGGATGGTGACCACCGGCGTGTGCGGCTAGGCCGGGCAGGGCCAGGCCGATGGCGGCACCGGCCCCACCGGCGAGAACGGTGCGACGAGTGACAGGCGTGGACATGCGGCCCCCGTACCTAGCGATGTAGACGGTGATCGATGGCAACCTCAACGTAACGCCGCGGAGATCCGCTGGCAACCGGTGCCGCCACGAGCGATCAGGGCGCCCCACGCCGTAGGAGCCACGTGAAAGACGCCCTGATCAGTCACGAGACAAAGACCGCCCGCATGGTCAGCTCAGACGCTGGAACACGGAGAACGGGTAGACCCAGGCAGGGTTGAAGATGAGGCCCAGCCGGTGCAGGTAGCGCTGGCAGGTGTTCGGCTGCGCGGGGTCGGTGCAGAAGGTCACCCACAGCTCGGAGTACCCGTCCTTCTCGGTCGGGCTGTAGGTGACGACCTGGTCCCGCACGACGAACTGCATCGAGGTCAGTCGGGGATCCTGCACATCGTTGGGGAAGGAGAGGGATGTGTCCAGGCCGTACAGCACGATCTCGTTGGAGAACAGGCAGACGCTCGCCTGGAAGAACAACTCGTAGATGGTGGTGTAGGTGGCGGTCTCGTAGACCTCCTCGGAAACCTCCTCGCGATAGCAGGGGGTACCCGGCGGGAACGCAGGCGGCGTGGGCACCGGGATCGCGTTTGTCGTGATGTCACCTGTGGTGCGCGCCGAGCCGCCTGACGAGGCCACGCGCAGGCCCCCGTCGGCGCAGGCGGTCTTCGTCCTGCAGATGGCCACGTCGGACGCCGCCGCCGACGCCGCCTCCGCCGGGACGGTGAGCGTCGCCGCGAGCACGGTCAGGGCGAGGACCAGAGACTTGCGATGTACGGACACGTGACCTCCAATGGTTCGATCAGTGCGCTCTGCACCCGAGGAGGATCGCCGATCGGGCCCGGCCTCTGGCCGGGATTCCGTACACCGCCGTACACTGACGAACGTCGATTCTCGTCGGTGGGGAGTACGGCACTGGATGCTGCGGATGCACGAACGTCCGACGACCTTGCCGGGTTGTTACGGGCGTTGCGACGCAGGCACGCCCGCCAACAGCGCGACGGCGAGTTGACCTATCGAGAGCTGGCCGCCCGCACCGGCTGGTCGCACACCGCGATCGCGGAATACCTGACCGGAAAAACGTTGCCGCCCACCGACCGGCTCGACGCCCTGGTCCGGCTGCTTGGTGCCACACCTGCCGAACAGGGGGCGCTGGCCAGCGCCCGGGACCGGATCGAGGAGAGCCGCCGCCGCGCGCCGCGGGCACCCGACCGGATGGTGCCCCGGCAGTTGCCCGCCGACGTGGCCATCCTCGCCGGCCGTGACGACGAGTTGGCCCTTCTCGACAAGCTCGTCGCCGCGCCCACCGCCGTCGTGGTCGCCGCGATCTCGGGCACCGCCGGGGTGGGCAAGACCGCCCTGGCCGTGCACTGGGCACATCGCGTCGCCGACCAGTTCGACGACGGTCAGCTCTACGTGAACCTGCGCGGCTTCGACCCGCGCGGGCAGGCGCTGAGCGCCGCGAAAGCGCTGCACGGCTTCCTGGACGCGCTCGGGGTACCGGCCGCCCGGGTGCCCGCCGACCTCGACGCCCAGGCGGCCCTGTACCGCAGCGCGCTCGCCGGCAAACGGGTCCTCATCGTGCTGGACAACGCCCGCGACGCCGAACAGGTGCGTCCGCTGCTGCCCGGCACACCCACCGCCACGGTCCTGGTGACCAGCCGCAACCAGCTCACCTCTCTGGTCAGCCTCGACAGCGCGCACCCGATCCCGCTCAGCCTGCTCAGCCGCGACGCGGCCGGTCATCTGCTCACCAACCGGCTCGGTGCCGAACGGGTGGCCGCCGAGCCGGAGGCCGCCGAGGCGATCATCGCCGCCTGCGCCCGCCTTCCACTGGCGTTGAGCATCGCCGCCGCCAGAGTCCAGCAGTCCGGCTTCCCGCTGGCCACCCTCGCGACCGAGCTGGGCACGGCAGGTCAGCGGTTCGGCGTACTGGATGCCGGTGATGCCGTCGGTGAGGTACGCGCGGTGTTCTCCTGGTCGTACACCGCGCTCACTCCACCGGCGGCCGGGCTGTTCCGGCAGTTGGGCCTGCACCCCGGTCCGGACATCACGGTGGCCGCGGCGGCGAGCCTGGCCGGTCGGCCGGCGGATGGGACCCGCCGGTCGCTGACCGAGCTGACCGGCGCGAACCTGCTCGCCGAGTACCGACCCGGCCGGTTCACGGCGCACGACCTGTTGCGGGCGTACGCCGCCGAAATCAGCGACGGCACCGATCCCGAGCCGGACCGAAGGGCCGCCACGACCAGGCTTCTCGACCACTACACCCACACCACCCATGCCGCCGACGCTCTGCTGCGCCCGCACAGCGACCCGGTCGACCACCTCATCACCCCGCCCGTGGCCGGTGTGTGTCCTGAGCGGCCCACCACCCACGCGGAGGCGATGGCCTGGTTGACCGCCGAGCACCCGGTCCTGCTCGCCGCGCTCCGCCAGGCCGCCGGTTCCGGATTCGACGCGCACACCTGGCGGCTGGGGCGGGCCCTCGACACGTTCCTGGACCGGCAGGGGCACTGGCACGACCGCGTCGAGACCTGCCGGGCGGCCCTGCTCGCCGCCGAGCGTCTCGGCGACCCGGTCGCGCAGGCCGTCGCGCACCGCTTCCTCGCCGGCGCCCACACCGTGGTCAACCAGTACGCCGACGCGCTGGTCCACCTCGAACGGGCCCTCGACCTGTACGTCCGGGGCGGCGACGCCGAGGGCGAGGCGCGTACGCACCAGAACCTCGCCTCGCTGTGGGACCGGCAGGGCGAGCCACGGAAGGCCCTTGAGCACTCGAAGCGGACCCTCGCGCTGGCCCAGGCCGCCGGTCACCGCAGGGCCCAGGCCGACGCGCTCAACGCGGTCGGCTGGTGCCATGCCCAGCTCGGCGAGCACCTCGGGGCGTTGGCGTACTGCGAGCAGGCGCTCGAACTCCTCCAGCAGCTCGACGACCGCGCCGGTGAGGCCGCCACCTGGGACAGCCTCGGCTTCGCCCACCACCACCTCGGCCAGTACGCCCGGGCTGTGGAGTGCTACGAGCGCACGCTGGAGCTGACCCGCGATCTCGGCGACCTCTGGGGCGAGGCGGACACCCTCACCCGGCTCGGCGACACCCGCCACGCCCTCGGCGACCCCACCTCCGGTCGGGCCGACTGGCAGCGGGCACTGGACATCTTCACGGCCCTCAACCACCCGGACGCCGCCGCCGTCCGGGCCAAACTCCAGCTGCCGTAATCGTTACCACCGCCCAGTGACCGGCCACCCGGGTCGTACTTTGGGACGATCTGGAGTCGCACCACCGTTCGTACGATGGGCCCATGCACCCTCACCTGCGCGCGGTACTGGCCGAGCCGCGTGTCTCACCCGTTCCCTCCCGGGTGTGGCGCGACTGGGCGGTGGTCGCGGTTCTCGCGCCGGCGATCGTGCTGGAAGGGATCTTCCGGCCCGACCTGCCGTGGCGGGTGGGCTGCGTCGTCGTCGTGCTCGCGCTGCTTCCCACGCTCCTGTGGCGGCGTACCGCGCCGCTGGCGATGGTGGTGATCGCGTTCGGCTGCACGACGGTCGCCCCGTTGGTGCTGCCCGGCGACCCCTGCCAGCTGTTCACGGCGAGCTTCCTGGTCCTCCTGGTCTACGCGCTGTTCCGCTGGGGCTCCGGCCGGGATGCGGTGCTCGGTTCGTTCTTCGTGGTGGCCAAGGTGACCGCCGCCGGGCTGGTCGGCTCGATCGACGGCGGCGAACTGGTCGCCGGTTTCGCGGTGATGGTCGCCGCCGCCACGCTGGGTGTGGCGATCCGCTTCCGCGCCGCCGCCCGGCTGCGCGAGCTCGAACAGGTGAAGCTGTTGGAGCGGGAACGGCTCGCCCGCGACCTGCACGACACGGTGGCTCACCACGTGTCGGCGATGGCGATCCGCGCCCAGGCCGGCATCGCCGCGTCGGCGAGCCAGCCGGGTGCCGCCGTCGAGGCGCTGCACACCATCGAGGCCGAGGCGTCCCGTGCGCTTGCCGAGATGCGCGCGATGGTCCGCGTTCTGCGCCGCAACGAGCCCGCCGACCTGGGTCCCAGCCCGCAGATCGCCGACATCGGGCGGCTCGCCGGCCAGTTCCGCACCGGGCCGACCGTCGACGTGGACCTGCGCGGCGACCTCGGCGGCCTTCCGCCCACGGTCGGCTCCGCGCTCTACCGCCTGGCCCAGGAGTCGGTCACCAATGCCCGTCGTCACGCCCGCCACGCCACCCGCATCGAGGTCAGCGTCGCGGCCGACGACACGTCCGTGCGCCTGCGGGTCAGCGACGACGGTGAGGCCGCCGGCTCCCGTCCGACCGGCTCGCCCGGCTTCGGCCTCATGGGCATGATGGAACGCGCCGACCTGCTCGGCGGCACGTGCGAGGCCGGCCCCGATCCCGACCGTGGGTGGACCGTCACGGCCGTGCTCCCCCGCCAGGGGGTCGGCGCGTGACGGTGCGCGTGCTCGTGGCGGACGACCAGGAGATCGTCCGTACCGGCCTCACCATCATCCTGAACACTCAGCCCGGCATCGAGGTCGTCGGTGGGGCGGCCGACGGCCGCCAGGCGGTCGCGCTCGCCCGACGGCTCCGCCCCGACGTGTGTCTCTTCGACATTCGCATGCCGGGCATGGACGGCATTGAGGCCACCCGCGCGCTCGCCGGGCCGACGGTCCCGGAGCCGCTCGCGGTGGTCGTCATCACGACCTTCGACCTCGACGAGTACGTGTACGCGGCGCTGCGGGCCGGCGCCCGCGGTTTCCTGCTCAAGGAGGCCGGCCCTGACCTGCTCAGCCAGGCGGTGCACGCGGCCGCCAACGGGGACGCGCTGATCGCGCCGAGTGTCACCACGCGGCTGCTGAAGGCGTTCGCCGACGCGGATCCGGCCGCGCCGCGTACGCAGCCCGTCGAGGCGCTCACCGACCGGGAGGAGCAGGTCCTGGTCGCGGTCGCGCGGGGACGCACCAACCAGGAGATCGCCGACGAGCTCTACATCACGTTGAGCACTGTCAAGTCGCACGTCACCAGCCTGATGACGAAGCTGGGGGTGCGTAACCGGGTCGAGGTGGCGATGTGGGCGTACGAGACCAACCGCCGCCGACGGCACTGGTGACCGCCGGAAGTACGACGACGGCGTGCGACCATGGGCCGACCCGATCGCGGCCCATGTGCCGATGAGCGGGGACGGGTGCGGCGGCCACCATCGGTGGCATGACGATGCGCGAGTGGCGGCTACCCGCCGCGTTGATCCTGCTGGGACTGATACCGATGCTCGCTGGCGCGGGACGCCTCACCGAGCTGGGCGCCGGACCGGAGGTCACAGCGGCGAACGCGCGTTTCGTCGCCGATCCGCTGCCGGTGGTGTTGCACATCGTCGGCGCGGTGCTCTACACGATCCTCGGCGCGTTCCAGTTCGTGCCCCGTTTGCGCCGCCACTCCTGGCACCGCCGGGCCGGCCGGGTGCTCGTCCCCTGTGGGCTGACTGTCGCGTTCACCGGCCTGTGGATGGCCGTCGCGTACGACCTGCCGGCCCATGACAACGACGTGCTCGCCGGCCTGCGACTGGTCTTCGGCTCGGCCATGGCCGGCTCGATCCTGCTGGGCCTCGCCGCCGTGCTCCGCCGGGACGTCGCCCAGCACCGCAGGTGGATGGTGCGCGGCTACGCGATCGGGCTCGGCGCCGGTACCCAGGCGTTCACCCACGCGCCGTACCTCATCGCGACCGGCGAACAGCCGGGCGGGAACCTCCGGGCCGGGCTGGTGGTCGCTGGCTGGTTGATCAACCTCGCGGTGGCCGAGTGGTACCTGCGCCGCCCGGCTCCGGTCGTGGCGGCGGCCCTGCGCGAGCTGAGCCCGAGCGGCAGAAGGACTGAGGGTCATCGCCCCTCTCACCCATGACGGGGTGGCTGCCGTGCCGGCGGCGCGGCAGCCACCCCCAGGCGTCACCTGTTCTGCTTCTCCTGGCACGGCACGCAGAAGCGGGCGTGCGGGAGGATGTCGAGCCGCTCCGCCGGGATGCTCTGGCCGCACTTCTGGCAGGCACCGTAGGTGCCGTCGCTGATCCGGCTCAGCGCACCGGTGATCTGCTCGATGTTCTGGCGGGTTGCCACCAGCAGCGCGGCCTGGTTGTGGGCCTCGCTGGGGTCGCCGGTGTCCGCGTTGAGCTCGGTCAGTTCCCGCAGCCGAGCCGTCTGGGTGGCGAAGTCGTCCGCCAGGGACGCTCGCACATCAGCCAGCCAACTCTGGTCGGGAGTACGACGATGATCGACGCTCATGGTCTGCCTTTCAAGGGGAATGGGCGTGAAAAACAAAAAGGGCCGAAGCTTGGATAGCTTCGCCCTGGCGGTCGTTCGGGGTGTGGAACGACTCCGCAGGTGGGCCTCGGCCGGTGTGCATCGGGCTCGACATTGTGTGCGTGGGCGCCGGGTGCGGCGCGCGGACAACCGGCACCCGCATGTCGGCCTTGACGCGTGTCACCGTCGGCACCCGGACAGCACCGTCCACCGCCACCTGGGTGGCGGCGGGCGAGCGGAAGGTCACCGGCGGCATGCCCCCACCATAGAGCGGTGTTGCGCTAAATCCAACGTCCGCGGTGGGACCTCATTCCGGCCATGAACTGCCGCTTTTCGCCGTAATAGGGCCGTTGCCCGAACCCGGTGGGCGCCCTTCGATATCGCAGCGAGGTCATCTTTTCGCGTCCTAGACTGCGGTGCATGGCGGGGTCTTTACCCTGCCAACCGGGGGGAGAGAATGCCATGCAATCTCGGTCGACACCGTCCGGGTCTCCGTCGACAACGCAACAGCCCGACAAAACTTCCGGTGGCGCCAACCGTGACATGCCACCGGAATTGGGTACGGATGCTGTCGGCATATTTGAAGGCCGGACCTTCATGTTGTCCAATCCCGCCGGGAACGTACCGGCGGATTCCATCGCTGGTCTCGTACACGACGACACCCGCTACCTCAGCCGATGGGAGCTGACCCTCGACGGGAATGCTCCACTCGTCCTCAGCGCGAACCCTGTCGATCCGTACTCGGCGGCGTTTTTTCTCGCGAACCCTGAGGTCGACGGCCTGGCGGCGAACCGGGTCGGCGTGCGACGGGAACGATTCGTCGGCGACGGCATGTATGAGCGGATCGCGGTGCAATATTTTGGCGTCGAGCCGGTCTCCGTGCGTCTGCGGTTGGAGGTCGGCGCGGACTTCGCTGATCTCTTCGAGATCAAGGGGGCGGGGCGGAGCAGGCTGGGCGACATTCGGCGGACCCACCTGTCGGACGGCTCCACGCTGTGTTTCTCTTACCAGAATTCGCACTGGTCGGCCGTCACGACGGTCGAGGCCGAGCCGCGTGCCGATCGGGTCGAGGGCGACGCACTGGTCTGGGACGTGCACCTGGGCCGAGGCGAGACCTGGGGTTGTGAGCTGCGGGTGCTGCTGAACTGTCGGGGGAAGGACTACCAGCCGGCCAACCGTACCTTCGGCGAGGAGCATGACCCCGGCGCCGACGACGCCGCCTGGCGGTGGAGGGAGAACAAGCCACACCTGAACGCCGAATCAGACCTGTTGCGCAGCGTGTACCACAAGTCGGCCACCGATCTGGTGTCGATGCGGATCGCCAAGGAGATCCACGGCGAGCAGGTCGTTCTGCTGGCCGCCGGCATGCCCTGGTTCCTGGCGGTCTTCGGACGGGACACCCTGATCACCGCCTACCAGAGCGTCAGCTGCGGACCCGATGTCGCCCGGGGTGCGCTGGTCACCCTTGCCGACCACCAGGGCAGCGCCGTCGACGACTTCAGCGACGAGGAACCGGGAAAGATCCTCCACGAGTTCCGCTCCGGTGAGCTGACGCAGCTCGGCATCATGCCGTACGGCCCGTGCTTCGGCGCGGCCGACACCACCCAGCTGTGGCTCATTCTGCTGAACGAGTACTGGCGGTGGACGGGCGACGACGCCTTGGTCCAGCGGTTGCGTCCGAACGCCGAGGCGGCTCTGCGGTGGATCGACAACTTCGGAGACCGCGACGGCGACGGCTACGTCGAGTACGCCACCCGGTCCCCCGAAGGTATGCGTAACCACTGCTGGCGCGACTCACCGGACGGGGTCCAGTTCGCCGACAGCAGGCTCCCCACCCTGCCGATTGCCACCTGTGAGATCCAGGGCTACACCTATGACGCGAAGCTCCGCGCCGCGCAACTCGCCGACGGGCCCTGGGCCGACCGCGCGCTGGCACGACGTCTGCGTACCGAAGCCGCCGAGCTGCGCGCACGGTTCAACCGCGACTACTGGCTGCCCGAGCGCGGCGGCTACTACGCGATCGGCCTCGACGCCGACAAGCGCCCCATCGACTCGATGACCTCGAACATGGGTCACCTGCTGTGGAGCGGCATCGTCCCGCCGGACCGTGCCGCCACGGTGGCCCGTCAGTTGATGTCCGACCAGATGTTCTCCGGCTGGGGTGTCCGGACCCTGTCCACCGAGGACGTGGGGTACAACCCCATCGGTTACCACCTCGGGACCGTGTGGCCACACGACAACTCGATCATCGCCGCCGGGCTCGCCCGCTACGGCCACCGCGATGAGGCGAACCGCATCGCGATGGCGATGCTGGAGGCTGCCGCCCACTTCGAATACCGCCTGCCCGAGGCCATTTCCGGGTACGACCGCTCGCTCGGCCGACGACCCGTGCCGTACCCCACCGCCTGCAATCCCCAGGCCTGGGCCAGCGGGGCACCCCTGCTGTTCCTGCGGACGATGCTCGGGCTCGACGTCGACGACGGAATCCTCGCCAGCGATCCGCATGTCCCCGAGGCCCTGGGGAACATCCGGCTGACCGGGGTCGCCGTCCACGGCGCCCGTGAGACTGTCGAGGCCTCCCCGGCACGGTCACGCTCCTCGGCCTGAACGACGAGCCTCATCCTTCGGCCCGGTGGTGGGCCCGGCCGTGGGCGGTGGTGACGGGTCGGGTCAGCCCGGGGCGAGGAGGCAGAACTCGTTGCCTTCCGGGTCGGCGAGCACCCGCCACGGGACGCCCAGGTCGATGGCGGTCGCGCCGAGACTGCGCAGCCTGGCCGCCTCGGCCTCCGGGTCGTCACCGGGGTACGGGCGGACGTCGAGATGGACGCGGTTCCACCCGCTCTTCACGTCGGGTGTACGGACGAACTCCAGGTAGGGGCCGACGCCCTTGGCGGAGCGCAGTCTCGCCCCCTGGTCGGTCACCTCGTGCAGCGTCCAGTCCGTGGCCTCGCTCCAGAACCGGGCCATGGCTCGCGGATCCGCGCAGTCCACCACCACGGCGGCGATCGGTCCGGTGTCCCGGTAGAGCGGTCGGGGGTCCAGCACGCAGAACTCGTTGCCCTCCGGGTCGGCCATGACCGTCCACGGCACGTCGCCCTGGCCCACGTCGGCGGTCGTTGCGCCGAGACCCTTCAGGCGCGCGACGACCTGCGCCTGATGGGCCGCCGAGGCGGTGGCGAGGTCCACGTGCACCCGGTTCTTCACCGTCTTGGGTTCCGGGGAGACGATGAGGTCGACGCAGACAGCGACGGGATCGGGGTAGACGAAGCCCTCGGGTTCGAGGTTGGTCACGCCAGGTCCCTCACTGGAGACGCCCCAACCGAGCGCCTGCGCCCAGAAGGCACCCAGCGCGGAGTCGTCCCGAGCCTTCATGTTGATCTGAACAAGCCGTGTCGCCATGCGGCGATGCTAGGGCGTGCCTCGACGTCCCGCTGACCGCCCTGGCCCTCTGCCGGCTCTACCGTCCGCGCTCGTCCGGAGGCTGCTCCTTCGTCAGGTGGAGCAGCCATCCCTCGCCGGTGCGGATGAGCGCGTATCGCCGGCGGCCGGTGCGGCCGTGCAAGGTGAACAGCATCCGCCGGTCGGTGCGATCGTGCTCCTCCCAGGTGCCGATGTCGGCGATCGACTTGTCGACGTCCTCGTAGGTGAGGTGATCGAGGTCGTGGTCGGGTACGGCGATCGCGAGCCGGTTGTCGCTGGGGCTGTCCGGTAGACCGCGAGGCACCGCCCACGAGCGCAGTACACCGTCCTCCTCGAGCCGCAGATCGAAATGCGGCCGTGGTTTGCGGTGGTCGTGCAGGACGAAGGCGGGTGCCACCCTTCCCATTGTCGGCGTCTGCCGGGCCTTCCGCCGGTCAACGCGACCACCGCACGACACCTGTCACGCCTTCCAGTCGTCGATCAGGGCGATGAGCGCCGCCGCACAGTACGGTACGTCGATGGGCAAGCGCTCGACCCGATCCATGATCGGTGACCGTGCCTCTGTGATCACGTTGGTCCACGGCACGTTCGCACGCGACGCCCCGTGGACCAGGCCGGACAGCGCCTTGAGTACCTCGCTGCGGCAGGCCGGGTGCCACGTCACCCGGTTCGCGTGGTCGGGTCGCAACTCTCATCGGGCGCGAACCGCCGCCGCGCACGGCCTGGCCGAGCATCTGCGGCAGCAGCTCACCGAGCATCCTCGCGCCCGACACTGGGTGATCGCGCACAGCCACGGCGGGAATGTCGCGCTGCACGCCGCCGACCAGGTGCGTACCGCGCAGGGCCGCGCGCCGGTCACCACAGTGACCCTGGCGACGCCGTTCCTGCACGCGCGCTCTCGCAGCATCACCGGTTGGCCGCTGTTCGTCATCGTGCTGTTCAGCGTGCTGCTGCTCTGGTCGGCTTCGGCGACAGCGGTGAGCGGCCCGCGCTCGCTCGCCGACGCCGCGCTGGTCGTCGGTGGCGGTGTGTTCGCGGCCATCCTGGCCCTGTGCGCCGTCGGCGCGGTCCTGCACCGGCGATCCCTGGGGCCGGGCTGGCGGAGCCGGCTCGTGGGCGCTGTTCACGCACCCACGGCTCGACCCGACGAGATCGTTGTCATCCGGGCCGCCGGCGATGAGGCATCCGGGTTGCTCGCGGCCGGCCAGTTCGTCGGCTGGCTGAGCGCGGCAGCGACCCGACTGCTGACCAACCTGTGGTTCTGGACCATCCTCATCGGGCTGCCGCAGCTCGCGGTTGTGGTGGCCACACTCGTGGGGCACGGCGGGCGGATGGCGTTCAACCTGCTGATCTACGGGTTCACCGCACCCGGCCTCGTGGTGGTTGCCGTGGTGACGGCGATGACCGGCTCGGCGGTGGTGTTCGGCATCGACGGCCCGTTCGCCGGTCTGGTCGCGTCCTGCTCGGCCGAGGCAGCCCCGCCCGGCACGGCGACGCTGCTGCAGCTTGAGCCTCGCGCCAGCGCCACCAGGCGTGGCCTCGCGCACTCCAGCCTCTACGACGATGAGCAGGTCATCCGCCACATCCTGTCCGCCGTCCGCCCGTCGCCGCAGAACTGACCGGAGCTTGCGTCGCCTGCCCGATTGTTCGCGCTCACCACCGTCGATAGCGTGATCCCCGTGATCGGGGAGGCCGTACGGGAGCTTCGGCGACGCAGCGCGTTGACGCAGGAGGATCTGGCCGCGAAGACGGGATTGTCGGTCCGGCACCTCCGGGACCTGGAGGCGGGGCGAATCGCCCGGCCACGACCGACCACGATGCTGTTGTTGTCCGACGCCTTCGGGCTACGCGGGTCGGAACGGGACCGGTTCCTCGCCGGGACGCCGACGCCGCCCGCCTCGGACCGAGTTCCGGCGCAGCTGCCCGCGGACGGGTTCGGGTTCGTCGGTCGAGCCGGCGCGCTGGCCCGCCTCGACGAGATCCTGGCCCGGGCGGTGGATCAGCCGACCGCGATGGGCCTCGCGATCGTCTCCGGCACCGCCGGCGTGGGAAAGACCGCGCTCGCGGTGCACTGGGCGCACCGCGTCGCCCGGCACTTTCCCGACGGCCGGCTCTACGTGAACCTGCGCGGCTTCGACCCGGGTGGCACCCCGACCAGCCCGAGCACCGCGCTCGCCGGCTTCGTCAACGCTCTCGCGGGACCGGCTGACCGTCCGTCAACCGACCTTGAGGAACAGGTCGCTCGTTACCGCAGCCTGCTCAGCGGCCAGCGGATGCTGGTCGTCCTGGACAACGCCGGTGACGCCGACCAGGTACGACCGCTGTTGCCGGGCGCGCCGGGCTGCTTCGTCCTCGTCACCAGTCGTGACCAGTTCCTGGGCCTGGTCAGTGCGAACGGCGCCGATCCGATCACCCTGGACGTCATGTCCGCGGCCGAATCCCGCGAGCTGCTGGCCCGACGCCTCGGCACGAGACGCCTGGCCGCCGAGCCCGAGGCCGTCGACGCCATCGTCAGCGCTTCGGCCGGGTTGCCACTGGCGCTGTCCGTCGTGGCCGCCCGGGCCGCGATCCACAGTGATTTCCGTCTTCTGGAGCTGGCAGCGCACCTACGCCCGGCGGCCGGACGCCTGGATGCTTTCGACGGCGGCGAACCCGTCACCAACCTGCGGCTGGTCATGTCCTGGTCGTACCGGACCCTCGACGCGCACACCGCCCGGCTGTTCCGGCTGCTGAGCGTCCATCCGGGCCCGGACTTCGCTGCCGAGGCGGCGGCCAGTCTCGCGGGGATCGCGCCCGCTCAGGCCCGCCGCCACCTGGCCGAGCTGACCCGGGCTCACCTGCTCAGCGAGCACCGTCCCGGACGGTTCACGTACCACGATCTGCTCCGCGCGTACGCCGCCGAGCTGACGGCGACCGAAGACAGCGAGGCGAATCGTCACGCCGCCCGCTCCCGGTTGCTCGACCACTACCTCTCCGTCGCGTACGCCGCCGACGAACTGCTCTATCCGCAGCGCGACCGGCTGCCGGTCGACCCGCCGGGGCCCGGGGTCGCGCCGGTGCCACTGGCCGACCGTGACCAGGCCCTGTGGTGGTTCACCGACGAGCACCCGGTGCTGCTCTCGGTCCTGCGGCTGGCGAGCGACCACGGCTTCGACCGCCACACGAGTCACCTCGCCTGGGCGATCACCACCTATCTCAACCAGCGCGGCTACTGGGAAGACTGGATCGGCAGCCTGCAGGCAGCGTTGTCGGCGGCCGTCCGGCTGACCGACGACCGGGCCGAGGCGTACGCCCACGGGGTGCTCGGTTTCGCCGGCATCTCGCTGAACCAGTACGTCGACGCGCAGCGCCACCTGGAGCTCGCGTACGACCGGTACCGGCGACTGGGCGACCTCGCCGGGCAGGCCCGGGTCGAGCTCAACCTCGGGTGGATCCGCGACCGAACCGGCCAGCCCGAGCAGGCCCTCGGCCACGCCCAGGAGGCGCTGCGCCTGCATCGGCAGGCTGGACACGTCACCGGCCAGGCCTTCGCGCTCAACGCGGTCGGCTGGTCCCACGGCCAACTCGGTGACCACCACGCCGCGATCGAAAGTTGCGAACAGGCTCTGGCCCTGTTCACGTCGGTCGACAACGTGCTCGGCCAGGCGATCACCTGGGCGAGTCTCGGGCACGCCCACCTCCAGCTCAACGCGTTCACGGAGGCGGTCGCCTGCCACGAGCAAGCGGTCCGCCTGCGCCGCGAGATCGGTCACCGGCGGTTGGAAGCGGACGCGTTGGTGAGCCTCGGCGACGCGCACCTGGCCGCCGGCAACACCGCACCGGCCCGCCTGGCGTGGAAGCAGGCGCGGGACATCCTCGTATCGCTGCATGAGGGCGACACCGGCGGGGTCGACGCCAAACTCGCCTCTCTGGGTTGAGAACCCAAAGTGCCGGTCAATCTCCGGTCCGGCTCCTGTCCGGTCTGAGCAGCTAACGAAACGATGGTGTGGCAAGCCGCGCGACGCGGTGTCGCGTGTGCGTCCCGCACCTCGACCACGGGGGTTCCCATGATCCGACGTCTCCTTCGCCTCGGCCTGACGGTCGCGCTCGCCGTCACAACCGTGGGCGGCGCGGTGGCGATAGCCGCGCCCGCCCAGGCCGCCCTGCCGCACTGCAACGGCGCGGGCGTCTACACCTCCACCTGGTCCGGCGCCCGGGGCTCCACGGCCTGGATCCCGGCGTACGTCTCCAGCACCATCAACTTCAACTGCCTGCTGACCCGCGGCGACCACAGCTCCGGCGTCGGTGAACTGCAGCGGACGTTGCAGGGGATCTACGGGAAGTACCTGGGCCCCAACGGCGTCGACAACGACTTCGGCGGCTACACCCAGAGCGCGGTGCGTAGCGTCCAGTCCGACATCGGGATCTCGGCCGATGGCGAGTACGGGCCGCAGACCCGCGACCACCTGTGCTGGCGGTGGACCGGCAGCGACAACTCCTGCATCTGGCTCAACAACAACCACTGAGCAGGCGCGGGGCGCGCCACGGGGGTGTCCCGCGATCGACCGCCTCGGCTTCGGCCGGGGCGGTGCCCTTTCCGCAAACCGAGGCGTCTCGGCCCGGTCCGGCCCTCTTCAGCGGCCGTTTGGGTCGTACGCCTTCCAGTCCTCGACCGGAGTGAGCGGAACCGGCGCGGGCCGCTCCACCACCGTCGTCAGCTCGATCCGCCGGCCTTCCGTCGCCGAACGGAGCAGGCTGGTCATCGTTTCGAGTACGTGCAGTGCGACGTCGCCGTCAGCGCGCGGCGGACGCTTATCGTCGGCTTTGACGAGGTCGATCAGACCGATGCCCCGGGAACCCTTGGCGTAACCGGCCCGCGTTTCGAGAGCGCGCCATTCGGTGTCGCCGAGCGCGAAGAGGCGGACCTCACCGTCGAAGTAGTTCGGATCGGGTACGGCGAGCGTGCCGGCCTCCCCGTGGACCTCGATCGGCGCCGCCGTCGTCCGGACGCCGTCGAAGCTCGTCGTGATGGTGGAGAGAGCACCGTTGGCGTGCTCGAGGACGCCGGTGAGGTGGGTGTCCACCCCCACCGGGATCCGCTCGCCGGTGCGTGGGCCCGAGCCGATGACGCGCTCGGCACGTAGGCGGCTGGCGGCTCCGGTCACCGCCCGGACCGGCCCGAGCAGGTGGATGAGCGCCGAGATGTAGTACGGCCCCATGTCCAGCATCGGGCCGCCGCCCGGTGCGTAGTAGAAGTCGGGGTTGGGATGCCAGCGCTCGTGCCCCGGCGTGACCATGACGGCCGACGCGGACATCGGGCGTCCGATGAGCCGGCCGTCGATCGCCGCCCGAGCCGTCTGCGTACCCGTGCCCAGGACGGTGTCCGGCGCGCACCCGACGCGGACGCCGGCCGACGCGGCCCGTTCGATGGTGGAGCGGCCGTCCGGGAACGTCACGGCGAGCGGCTTCTCGACGTACACGTTCTTGCCGGCGTCGATCGCGCCCAGCGAGACGTCCGCGTGCGCCGCGGGGATGGTGAGGTTGAGCACCGTCTGCACGTCCGGGCGGGCGAGCAGACGCTCGACGCTCATCGCCTCGGCTCCGGGGATCGTGGCCGCGACCGCGGCCGACCGGGAGGCGTCGAGGTCGGCCACCGCGGCGATGCTCACCTCGGGGTGGCCCGCGAGTGTGTCCAGGTAGGCGCGGGAGATGACCCCGAGACCTACGACGCCGACGCGGTGCGGGTCGCCCACACCATCCCCCTCTCGATGACGGTACGGACGCTCGGGTGCTCCAGCACGTCCAAGCTGTGCCCAGGGGTCGTCACGACGATGCGCCCGGCACCCCACCGCCGGGTCCAGATCGCCGGGGAGGTGACCGGTCGGTGCCACGGATGCCACGGCTGGGTCGGGTGGGTGGTCACGGCCAGTACGTCGATCAGGTCGTCGTGCAGCACCCAGTACTGCTCGGTGACCAGGTCGAAGTCCTCGATTCCCGTGGTGACCGGGTGTTCCCGGCCGAGGTCGGTAACGCGCACGGTGTGCGGCAGGAAGTTGTCCTCCGGACCACCGTGACGCTCACACGGCTCCAGGCCCGGATGGGTCGCGAACTGGCCGCCCACCAGATGCAGGTATTCGGATGACGCGCGGAACGAGTCCACGATGCCGCCGTGCCAGCCGGTGAAGCCGGTACCGGCGATGACCGCCGCGCTGAGGCCCGCCACCTGGTCCGCGGTGATCTGCGACATCGTCATGCACTGCACGACGAGGTCGGTCTCGGCCATCTCGGCGGCATCGGCGTAGATCTCTGTCGACTCCTCGACCCGTACGGCATAGCCGCTGCGTTCGAGGAAGGGCAGGAACAACTCGGTCGCCTTGACCGGCTGGTGCCCCTCCCAACCGCCCCGAACCACCAGTGCTCTCGGCTGCGTCACCCTCGCTCCCTCCCACGGTCCGACAGAGCGCCCATCAACGGATCAACCGCTGCGGCGGTTACCCCACTGGCGAGGGCTCTGGACCGAGCCCCGGCCGCCGAGGTGCTGCCCCTTCCCATGCGGTTGAGGCGAGGCGACCTTGCCCTTCGCCCGTCGGGCAGCCCGGTTCGCGGGAACGGCAGGCGGGTCGGTCTCGGCCGTCTCTGAGGTGTCGGTAGCCACCGCGGGGGCTTCCTGGGCGGGCTCAGGCTCCGGCATCGGGTTCTCCTTGGATTGGTGGGGTCCCACGGGCCGTCGACGGCCGGCGGACGCCGACTGATCGACGCCGGGGTGCGCACCTTGACGGTAGCGCAACGCCAGGCCCACCTGAGTGTCCCCCCACGCCGATGGGACAGCGTTACCGACTTCCTCCCAGCGCAGCCCGAGCCCCAGGCCGCGACCGCATCGATGCCCCCGTACCTCGATGGTGGTCCTTCCCGGGGTAGCCGGGACCGCCGCTTTGCCGCTCGGACAACGACGGGTTGCCGACATGCAACCCGTCGTTGTCCGGCTCGGAAAGGCCAGCGTGGATCGGTCGTCAGGTCGGAGCGACCGTCAGACGGTGGTGCGCGACCACTGCTGGTTGGTGCCGGAGTTGCACGCGTACTGCTTGAGGACCACCCCGTCCGCGGTCGACGCGGCCGGTACGTCCACGCACTTGTTGCTGTGCCGTGCCCGGAGCTGAAAGTAGCCGCCGTTGGCGACCATCTGGAACTGCTGGTTGGCACCGGTGCCGCAGGTGTACTGGACGAGTTCCGCGCCGTCGGCGGTCGACGCGCTCACCACGTCGAGGCACTTTCCGCTGTGCCGGCTGACGATGCGCCAGTAGCCGCTGCCGGCGTCCTGGAACTGCCACTGCTGCCACGCACCGCCGCTGTACGTGTACTGGCCGACGCGCGCGCCGTTGTCGGTGTTCGGTTGCTGGACGTCCATGGCCTTGCCGCTGTGCCGCACATCGATCCGGTAGAACGTTCCCGTCGACGGCGGCGGCGTGGTCGGACCACCGTCGACGGTGTCGCCCCACGCGTACCGGATCCGGTCCGCGCCCGAGGTGTTGCGGACGGTCAGGTTGAGGTCGGTGCCGCTGCCGCTGAGGGCGAACATCGAGTACCAGTCGTAGCCGATGCTGCCGGTCTTGCCGCCGAGGGCGGGCCAGTAGGTGCCACCCATCTGGTTGTCGCGCATCACCTGGGCCATGGCGCGGATGTAGCGCACGAAGTTGTCCGTGCTGCCCGCGTCGGCGTAGTTGCGGCCGTCGTTCATGGGCGCGCCGAACTCGGTGGCGACCGCCCGGGAGGCGCAGGTGCCGAGGCGGGCCTGGATGTGGCTGCGGAAGGCGTCGTAGGTCATCGCGCCGTAGAAGAAGGCGTAGTAGTGGAAGGACAGCAGCGTCGCGTTGAATCGGCTGTCTGTGCAGATGTCGCGCAGGTCCTGGCTGAAGCCGGTGCCGCCGATGAGCACCCGGCCGGGCACCGCCGAGTAGTGGTAGCTGAGCCAGTTCGCCGCGACGTTGCGCCACTCCGTCGAGCTGTAGCCGTGCGGCTCGTTCATCGGCTCGAAGTACACGTTGGTGTTCGAGCCGTACGTGTTGGTCACCGTGGACCACATCGCGTTCCAGGCGGCGAGGTTCGTGATCCTGCCGCCGGAGGCGGCGCCGTCCTCCCAGTAGGCGAGGATGACCTTGAAGCCGCGGGCGGTGGCCGCGTCGATGGCGCCGCGGTACGCCTCCCACCACGCCGTCCCCACCGTGTGGGTGTTGATCGGCAGCCGGACGGTGTTGACCCCCATGGTGGACGCCATGTCGTCGTAGAGGGCATTGGCCTTGGCCCGCACCGTCGCGTTGCTGTCGGACATGCTCAGGCCCTGCACGACGAGCGGACCGGTCTTGAAGTTGTCACCCAACACGGCCCAGTTCATGCCTCGGAACTGGTTGGTGGCGGCGGTGGCCGGCGACGACGCGACGGCGACGATGCCAACCAGCGCCGTCAGCGCGGCCACCAGGGCGGAGAGCACCCGTCGATGTAGTGCCACAGTCGGAACTCCTTGAAGAGGGACCAGGGTCAGCTGGTCACGCGGAAGGTGGCGTCGGCACGGCTCTGCGCGTCGGACACCGGGTCGAGCCGGAGTAGGTAGGCGTAGTGCCGGAGGTAGCGGTCCGGGTGGCTGTAGGACTGGAACGACGTCCACGCGGAGTTGGCGAGGCCGGCGACCTGCCGGAAGGTGGCGTCGGCGGCGAAGGTGGCGGTGCCGTCGTTGGCTTCCAACCGGAAGTCGAACCCGTAGTGGCGCAGGTAGTAGCCCGGGTAGTTGACCGACTGGATGGAGACCGTGCCGGAGCCCACCAGGCCGGGCACCACCCGCCACTGGCCGTCCTGGGCGGGGCTGACGTTCGGGTCGATGCGGACGTCGTAGTCGTAGTGCCGTACGTACCGGTCCTGGAAGTTGTACGACTGGATCCGGCTGACCGCGGTGGCCGGCCAGCGGGCGAGCACCCGGTTCTGTTCGGCAGCGGTCAGGTTGAGGATCGAGCCGTGCCGTTTCTTGGTGCCACCCATCGCGTACGAGCCGGACGCCGGCAGCCGGTAGCTGCCCGGGCTCGACGGGTCGGTGGTCAGGACCGGCAGGTAGCCGCGTCCGCTGGAGTACTGGTCGAGGTAGAGGACCCACTCGTTGCGGGCGTTCATCTTCATCCACATCGGGCCTTCGACCTGGGAGCCGGTCAGCCCGATGCCGGAGAGGTTCCCGAGGCTGGTCCAGGTGCCGAGGATGGAGTTGCTGCCCTCGATGGCGATCTGGCCGTCCCGGGAGGCCCGAACGTAGCGGTAGGAGCCGACACCGGCCGGCACCTCGACGATCTGGGTGTCGATGATCTCCTGGTTTCCCGGCCGGTCGACGTAGACCTGCGGCGTGGTGACGCTGCGGAAGTTCGCCGTACGCGCGTAGTAGATGCGGTGCTTGGTCACCCCGTTGAGCGGGACGTTCGTCGCCCAGTAGAGGACGTAGTCACCGGTGGCCGGGTTCCAGATCGCCTCCGGAGCCCAGGCGTTGCGCCCGTCCGGGATCGCGCCGGCGACGTTCAGCAGCCACGGCGCCGACCAGTTGACCAGGTCGGTGGACTCCCACACGACGAGGTTGCGGCTGCCGTTGTTGATCGCGGTCGACCAGTCCTGGCCGCAGCCGATGCACAGGTCCGTGGCGATGATCCAGTACCGGTCGCCGCCGGGTGAGCGGACCAGGGCGGGGTCGCGGACGCCGCGGGTACCCACGGTGGACCGCAGTACGAGCCCACCGTTGTTGAGGTCGTTCCAGCGTAGGCCGTCGGTGCTGTGGGCGAGGTAGATCTGCTGGTCGGTCGAGGACTCGCCGGTGAAGTGCGCCATCAGGTAGCCGACGGTCGGGTCGAGCGCGGCCGCCTCCTTCGGTGTCGCCGCCGACCAGGTGGTGAACAGCAGGCACGCGGCGACCGCAACCGCACCGAGCCGGGCGAGGACTCTCGACATGTGTCTCTCTCCTTCGCGGGTGGGCGTAAGGGTCAGCTAGAGGGTCGGTACGACGGGGCGGATGGTGCCGTCGGTGTTGAACTCCATCCGGTCGATGGCGGTCTCGCGGTTGGTGCCGTTGCCGGCCGGCACCGCGAACCGGTGGTAGGCGATGTACCAGGTGTCGCTGCCGGGTGCCCGGACTACGGAGTGGTGGCCGGTGCCCTTGATGCCAACGTCGAGCCGCTTCTGCAGCACCACGCCGCGCCTGGTCCACGGCCCGAGGGGTGAGGAGCCGGTGGCGTAGGCGACCCGGTAGTCCTCGCTGCGCGTGTCGTTCTCCGACCACATGAAGTAGTAGAGACCGTTGCGCTTGAACACGAACGGCGCCTCGTTGTAGCCGGATGGCGTGATGACCCGCGCCTGCGCCATGTCGAACGAGACCATGTCGGAGTTCAACCGCACCGCCCTGGCGACGCCCTGGCCCCAGTACAGGTACGACTGCCCGTCGTCGTCGGTGAACACCATCGGGTCGATCGCCTGCCCGCCGGAGAACTGGTCGCCGCGGACGAGCGGTCGGCCCAGCGCGTCGCGGAACGGTCCGGTGGGGCTGTCGGCCACCGCGACGCCCAGTTGTTTGGCCGTGGTGCCGCTGGCCGCACCACCACTGAAGTACAGGTAGTAGCGGCCCTTGGCGGTGGCCACCGCGGGTGCCCAGGCCGAGTTGTCCGCCCAGGACACGTCCGGACCGTGGTCGAGGATCACGCCGTGGTCGGTCCAGTTGACCAGGTCGGTGGAGGAGAACGCCTTGTAGTAGGTGCCGCCCCAGCTCGCGTAGCCGTCGGTGGTCGGGTACAGGTAGTAGCGACCGTTGAGGACGGCGAGGTGCGGGTCGGCGAAGAGGCCCGGGATCACCGGCCCTTTGGTGGTCTTGGGCGCCCAGGGCGCGACGAGGCGGAAGGAGCTGTCCGCCCGGAAGGCGGCCGTGTCCTGGTAGGCGTCGAGCCAGAGCGCGAAGTCGCGGTGCCGGATCCGCCGGTTCGGGTAGTTGTACGAGGCGAGCGCGACCGATCCGCTGACCGAGCCGTCCACGGCGCAGAAGGTGGCGTCGGCCCGGAACGCCGCGTCGCCAGTGTTCGGGTCGACCCGGAGCCGGTAGTCGCGGTGCCGCAGGAACATGCCGGTCTTGGTCTGGAACGAGTAGCAGGCCGGCGACGCCAGACCGTTGACCACGGTGAAGGTGGCATCCAGCTTGGTCTGGTTGGCGCTGCTGGAGGTGACCGGGTCGAGCTGACCGAGATAGTCGATGTGGCGTACGTACCGTCCGGCCTGGTTGACCGCCTCCAGCGAGACGGCGCCGGTCTGCAGCGTGGCGGCATGCGCCGGCCCGTCAGCCATGACCACGACAGCCGCAGCGGCCACGGCGGAGAGCACGAGCAGGGCACGCAGACGCGTGGTCGATGCTCCCGACAGAATCACCGTCCCGGCTCCTCTCGCAAGATCATCTATGTTAGCGTTAACAAGCGCACGCAGTGTCCGGGCTCAGGCTTGAGCGGCCCTGGCGACGGGTGAAGTGTTCGCATGCGGCGCCTCTGACGCGTCACGCGACCGCAGGCACAATGTGTTCGGTTCGTTAACTTCGCGTTGCGGACAAGTGTTAGCGATCGCATCTACGAGTGTCAAGGGATCGACGATTGCCGCTCCCCCGCGACCCCCCCGTCACGGCGCCCGTCATCCAGAGCCCCGTGCTCGTCCGGATGGCGTGGACGCAACGGGTTGGCGGGAACGATCAGGATCACCTCCGGATCCTGCCCCCGGAAACCGGTTGCCCGTCGCCGGGGTCGCGCCGAAGATCGGTCGATGCCCAGTGACCAGACGACCCCCGACTTCTCGATCAAGCCCACCCTCACCGGGGAGTGGGTGATCCTGCGGCCCTTCGTCGACGACGACCTGGACACCTTCCGGGCGGCGGTGGCCGACCCCGAGGTGGCCCGGCTGACCGGCAGCCCGGCCGACGACGCTCCCGACGAGGAGCGGTTGCGTTCCTGGTACGGCAGTCGCAACGCGCAGACCGACCGACTCGACCTGGCGGTCGTGGACCGCGCCACCGGGGCCTGCGTCGGCGAGGTCGTCCTCAACGTGCGGGTGTACGAGAAGGTCGGCTTCGTCGTCGAGGGTGTGCTCCGGCAGGTCCTGCGCGACGGCGACGACTGGGTTGACGCCACGGTGATGTCGATCCTCGCGCCCGAGTGTGCGGCGCACCGGGGACATCCCGAGCGCCGAGGTTCGTAGCCGGCGGAGGGCGAGGGTGTCAGCTCTGGATGGAGAACGTGGCGACGACACCGTTGTGGTCGGACCTGGTGGCACCGACGATGTCGTAATCGGTCATCCACATCAGCTGGTACTCGGGCAACCGCTTCCAGAAGTAGACGTAGTCGATGTGCCGGTTGCCGTGCGTTCCGGTGCCCTTCTCGCCGTAGAGGTTGTAGTTGGAGCGCAGGTTCGGCAGCTCGTTGGCCTCGAAGACCTGCCACGGGAACTTCGCGTACCCGTAGCTCCGGTCGGCGCTGAAGTCGACGTTCAGGTCACCGCTCACGATGACCTGGCCCTCGGCCTGCTTGTCGACCGCCAGATCCTTGAGAGCCTGGAACTGCGCCTCGGCACACCTGGTGCGCGGTAGGTCCTCCGGCCGGCCGGCGGTTTCGATGCTGGCCACCGCATGGGCGTTGATGTGGGTCACGTTGCGGCCACTGGCCTTGTGCCGGTACTTGACCCAGTTGTTGTAGCGCGCGGGCGGCACCTCGCCGGGACCGTTGGTGTCACAGACGAAAATCGAACCCTTGTCGAGTACGTCGAACATGCTCTTCTTGGCGATCAACGCTTCGCCGGCCTGGTTGGTCCCGCCCGGCGCGTACAACCACCAGCCGTTGTTGTCGGCCCAGCTCTCCAGGAACGCCTTGCGCGCGCCGACCTCGTTGAGACCGACGAGGTCCGCCTTGGACGCGATCAGGTTCAGGTCGTGCACGAAGTCGGCCTGGCTCAGCCCGTAGTAGATGTTCAGCGTCGCCGCCTTGAAGCCCACGCTCGCCGCAGCCGCCGGGGCCGCCGGCAACAGGGCCGCCACCAGCGCGACCGCGCCCGCGAGAGCGCCCACGGCGCGGGCCGACCAGTGCGTTGTCCTGCGCATCGATGTCCCTTCGCACAAACCGCCGTCGATGGCGGCCAACGCACCTTATCGATTCGAGCCGACGCCAAGAGGAACGCCCGGTGACCAAGGATCGACAGACCTGGGTCGAACCGTGCGGGGTGCCCGGCTCCCCCGGCAGGCGTGGTGGAGCTACGCGAACGTGAGGCCATCGGATCGGGCGCGCTTGAGCTCGGAGAAGGCCCGGCAGCCGGCGAGCAGGCGGGCGCCGTCGAAGACACGGACGGCCTCCTCTCCACGAGGGATCGAGGTCAGCACGGGACCGAAGAAGGCCACGTCGTCGATGACGACCGTCGGAGTGCCGAGGTCCTCGCCCACCAGTTGCTGGGCTCGGGCGGTGCTCGCCCGCATCTGCGGGTCGACGTCGCCGCGATGGGCGACGTCGGCCAGGTCGGTGGGGAGGCCGGCCTCGGCCAGGGCCAGCGGGACGACGGTGTCGAAGTCCTTGTCGCCGGCGTCGTGGATCCGGCGGCCGAGCGCCGGGTACAACCGGGCGAGGGCGGCGGAGCCGTGTTGCACGGCTGCTGCCACGCACACCCTGGCCGGCCCCCACGCGCGGTCGTTGAAGTCGCGGTACCAGGGCTCCAGATCGCGATGCTCGTTGAGCACCGCGAGGCTCATCACCTCGTACCGCAGGGTGAGCGGCCGCATCTGCGCCACCTCCATGAGCCAGCGGGAGGTGATCCAGGCGAACGGGCAGGACGGATCCACGTACGCCGTGACCACCGGAGCTGACGTTCGCCTCGAATTGTCTTCCATGGAAGACAACTTATCTTCCCCGGAAGGTAAGATGCAACCCGTGGATGACGACCGGATCGCCGACATCGTTGGTCAGTGGGGCCGAGAGCGACCAGACCTCGACCCCACTCCGCTGCTGATCATTGGCCGGATCCAGCAACTGGCGGCCGTACTCGATGCGGCCCTGCGGCCGCCGTTCGCCGCCGCGGACCTCGGCAACGGCGACTTCGACGTGCTCGCGGCGCTGCGCCGCGAGGGCGAGCCATACACGCTCACGGCGGGCCAGTTGAGCCAGCGGATGCTTGTGACCACCGGAGCGGTGACCAAACGGGTGGACCGGCTGATCGCCCGCGGCCTCGTATCCCGCTCGGTTTCCGCGGCCGACGCGCGCGGCCGAGTGGTCGGGCTGACTCCGGCGGGAGTGGCGTTGACCGACCGGCTCATCGAGGAACACCTGGCGAACGAGGCGGCCATCCTTCGCGGCCTCAGCGACAGCGACCGCAGAACGCTTGAGCGCCTACTGGCGGCGATGAGTCGAACCCTGGGCTCCGGCGATTTCGGACCTAAGGACGGAGGTCCGGCCGGAGAACGGCCTCGGTCGTGATCGGCCAACGCCCGGACTACCATTCCGCCATGGACGACACCACCCGCGGCGTACGGATCAGACGCGGCGGCCCGGGCGACGCACCCGCCGTACTGGACATGCTCGACTCCGCGGTGGTCTGGATGAATGAGCGCGGCAACACCGAGCAGTGGGGCACGACGCTGTTCTCGGAGAAACCCGAGCGGGCGGAACAGGTCGATCGGTACCTGACCGAAAACCTTCCGTACATCGCGGAGGTGGACGGGGCCCCGGCCGCGGCCCTGGTGTTGGACTCCGGGCCCGATCCGCGGGTACCGATCGCGCCTGTGGAAGAACCCGAGCGGTACGTCCGCCTCCTGGTCTCCCACCGACGATTCGCCGGCCGGAAACTCGGGTCGGTCCTGTTGGCACACGCCGTGGAGGAAACCCGACGAGCCGGCGTGCGGTTGCTACGGGTCGACTGCTGGGCGGGCGGTGGTGGCGAGTTGGTGACGTACTACGAGCGCCACGGGTTCACGCCCACCGAGACCTTCCTTGTCGGATCCTGGCCGGGGCAGGTGCTGGCCCAGCGGGTCGGTTGAGCCCGCGTCAGGTGGATGAGGCCGGCGCATCGGCGGCGGCACCGGCAGGGGCATTCTCGCGGAGCATGTTCAGCAGCCCGGGAAAGCGTTGTTCCACGTCGTCGTAGCGAAGGGTGACCAGCCGGCGGATGCCGTCGACGCGCGTGCGGATCAGGCCGGCATCGCGCAGCACCTTCATGTGGTGCGACACGGTCGACTTGGGCTCGCGGCGCCCGGTGAAGCAAGGAGAATTCATGGAGGATGCAGACGTGGAACCTAGCCGCTGGTGGATTCCAGCTGCTCGAAGGCCAGGCTCCACCAGGACTTCGGGTCGGCGAACGCGGACGAGTCGACGTCCATCAGCTCCTCGCGGATGGCGGCGGCGCGGGCGGCGCGGGCCCGGCCGCCCGGGTCCGTCGCGATGAGCTGCCCGAGCCGGTAGAGGAATTCGACGAACGCGGCGAAGGTGGCGTTGACCGTCTCGAAGTTGGGGGTCTCCAGGTCCAGCATCACGACGGCGCCGGTCAGCGCGTCGAGGCAGAAGAGCAGCTGCGGGTCCTCCGGCGAGCTGCCGAGGACGATGTGGATGCGAGGGCTGGCGTCGCCGATCTCGATCTTCAGCTTGGAGAACAGCTCCAGGCCGGAGACGTCGACGTCGACCGTGAACAGGATCGGCACGTCGACCGGGATGGCCCCGAACGGCGGGAAGACCTCTGGCGTCAGCGGGCCGAGGACGTCGTCGAACCGGTCGATCGGAAAGTAGATCATCCCGTCCGCGCCCCAGAGCGCCGTGAGCTCCTCATGTGTCGCGGTCAATCGTCCGTCTCCTCGTCCTCGTCGTCGGGCGTGGTCAGACCGTGCTCGTCGAGGAAGCCCCACCACTCGTCGTCGTCGAAGCCAACCTCGCCGTACCCGGCGCCGAAGACGTAGTAGGCGAGGAACGAGTCGAGGTCCGGCGCGACGTCGAGGAACAGCTCACGCATGAACCACTCGTCGGTGGTCTCCGCCGGGAAGTACCAGACCGCGCCGGTGTCGCGTCGGATCAGCAGCGGCTCGTCGTTCAGCGTGCCGATGACCAGCCACTCGGCGGGTTCGTCGGCGACGCCGGTGAACTCGGGCATCTGCTCGAGGTAGTACTGGATGTCGTCGAGGTCCGTGAGTGCGGGCAGGTCGAACGCACCGGCCAGGATGCCGTTGGCGGTCTCCAGCAGCTCCCGGACCGGCTGCGGCAGCTCGGCGGGAATCTGGTCGGCCGGAGCGCCCTCGTTGATCTGTGCCCACGCCAACGTCGCCGGCTGGTCCGCCTCCAGGTCGGTACGCAGCTCCGCGATGAGCTCCCGCAGCTCGGGATTCAATCCACTACCTCTATTCGGATCGGTGTGCCATCGGGCAGGTTCTTGATCTGATGCCAGATTTGCCCGCCGACATCCCAGTTTGTTCTGCCGTGCAGGAGCTTCAGATTACTAACGTCGTCGGCGCCGCCGAGTTGCAGCTCCCACACATGGTCGGGCTGCTGCTTGCGGAGTCGGGCAGCGAGGGCGTTCGCCATCTTCTTGTCGTGGGGCCAGTACTTGTCGAAGATCTTCTGCCGGATGCGCTTCTTGTAGTCGGCGGTGATCTTCTTGTCCCGGCCGACCGGGTTCGCCTGCTTGAACAGCTTGCCCTCGTCGCTGAGCTTCTTCAGCGCGTTCATCTTCCGGTCAAACTGGCCGCGCGCGTGGAACGGCCTGCGCTGCACCTTGATCGTGACCTCGGGCAGGTCGTTGTTACGCACCACCGGCTTGGCGGCGGCTTTCTTCACCGCCGCGCGGACGCCCTTGCCAACCCTCGGCTTGCCAGCGCCGCCGCGCTTCTTCGAACTCTTCGGCGCCCTGCTAGGCATCGAGGAGCTCCTGGATCACCTGGTCGATCAGCAGACCGACGATCTCTCGGGTGATTATCTGGAAGATCGGGATCTCGGCCAGCGACGCGCCGAACGTGACGACGGCGGTGGCGATCGCCTGCGCCACCTCGAAGGCGAGGATCGCCAACTGCACGATCACTTGGATCTTCAGCGCGAGCACGATCGCAGCGGCGATGATCAGCCCGGTGCCGATCAACATCGCGGCCTGGGAGTAGTCCGACAGCGTTCCGGGGCCGCTCTCCGGGTTGGACCACCACTTCTGGAACGCCTGCACCGACTCGCCCTGGTGCTGCGACCAGATCGCTGCCGCAGCCGAGCCGGCCTCGCCGGAGGCGTCGGCGACCGTGCCGGAGAAGTCCAGCCAGGCCTGGCCCATCTCGAACAGCTTTTCCTCGTCGGCCTCGGGCCAGGTGTAGCCGATCCAGCCGAGTGCCGTGATCAGCTCACCCGGCAGTTGGAGTCCCATGCCGTCACCCCAGCATTCCCTGGATGTCCCGCAGCGCTCCCGCGGCGGCTTCCTCGACCAGCTCGAAGTTGTCGGCCATCTGCGTCAGGTCGCTGCCGGCCGAGCCGATCTCCTCGGCGGCCACGCCGATGCAGTCCAGAACCCAGGTGGACGCCTCCGTGTAGGCGATGCCGATCAGCGAGCCGATGTCGTCGGCGCCCCACGGCTCGCCGTACCCCTGCATCTGTGCCTCGAAGCTCTCCAGCTGCCCGATGAAGCGTTCGGCGGCGCCGATGACCTCGTCGCCGCCGGAACGCAGCAACGCGGGATCGACCTCGAAGCCGCTCATCGGGAACCTCCCCGGGCCATCCGCTCCTGCGCGTCCGTGAGCGCCTGCAGGAACGCGCCGAGCCGGGGCACAGCCGTGTCACGAACCTGCTCCAGTTGCTCGGTGAGCTGCGAGAGGTCACCGGAGGCCAGGGTCGGGCCACCGCCGCGCATCGAGTCGATCGCCGCGTTCACGGCCTCCATCACGTGGTCACAGACCTCGGCCGCGCCGAGCCGCATCATCCGCGGGTCCAGCGTCAGAGACTCCAGCCGGCCATCAGCGCCGAACTCGGCACGGACCTGCCCCTCGGCGGACTCACCGACCCGGCGCAGGCGCGCGGCCTCCTCGTCTTCCGGCGCAGCGCTGGTGGCGCGCAACGCGCCAACCGTCGCGTCCAGCATGCGAGCGAACTCCCCGCTCACCGGCTCATTCACCGACATGCGCCCTCCATCGATCGCGTCCGAGACAAGGGAAAGCGTAGTCAGATCCGGCAAACAGTGTGGACCCGTGAGGCAGGCTATCCATCGAGGGCCGTCGACGGTCTCATCCCGCTACCCCGAACGTTTCCGTCAGGCGGTGGCCAGCCGGACCATGAACTGGCAGCCGTCGGGGGTGTTGCGCACCTCGACCCGGCCTCCGTGTGCCTCCACCAGGCCGTGAACGATGGCCAGCCCGAGCCCTCCGGACGCCCCACCGTCGCCCGGTCCGGGCGTGCGGGCCGGTTCGCCACGAAACGCGATGTCGAACAGCCGGGGAAGGTCGGCCGGGGGGATGCCGCCACAGGTGTCGGCAACCGAGAGCCAGGCGTGGTCCTCCTCTCGGCCGGCTTCGATACGTACGGTGCCGTCCTCCGGGGTGTAGCGGACCGCGTTGAGCAGCAGGTTGGCCACGACCCGAGCCAGCTCCGGTTCGCTCGCGGCAACCGTGGGCCATCCCGACTCGCTGGCCACCAGCTTGATCCGGCGAGCGTTCGCCAGCGGGGTGGTGCTGGCCAGCGCGTCCGAGACCACCTCTCCGAGCGGCACCGCCGTCAACGACAACCGCAGCGCTCCCGCGTTGATCCGGGACAGCTCGAACAGGTCGTCGACGAGTCGGGTCATCCGGTCGGTCTCCAGCCGGATCCGTCGGTGGTACTCGTCGACCGTGTCCGGATCACGAACCACCCGGTCCTCCAGCGCCTCCGCCATGGCCCTCAGCCCGGCGAGCGGCGTACGCAGGTCGTGGGAGACCCAGGCGACCAGATCGCGTCGGCCCTTCTCCAGTTGCCGTTCCCGCTCCCGGGCCTGGTCGCGCCACACCGCGGCGCGGGCCAGTCGCCGGCCGAAGTGCCCGCCGACGGCGAGGCTGACCACCGCTGCCGCCGCGACGGTGATTAGGACCACCTCAAGGTCGTGCGCGGAGAGGAACATCGCTTCCGCGACCGCCATCACCCCGACCGCGACGGCGACCACAGTGGTGGTGAGCAGCACGCTGAGGTGCACGGTGATCGAGCTGCGCCGAAGGGCGCGGAGCAGCACCGCGCCGGCGAGCCCGATGCCCAGTGCCGCGCCGAGGGCGATCGCGAAGATCAGGAGTACGTCACGCATGGGCCGGCTCGTAGCGGTAGCCGACACCCCAGACGGTCACGATCCGCTGCGGATCGGCCGGGTTGGCCTCGATCTTCTCCCGCAGCCGGCGTACGTGCACGGTCACTGTCGAGTGGTCCCCGAAGTTCCAGCCCCAGACCTGCTCAAGGAGTTCGGCCCGGCCGAAGACCCGGGACGGGTGCCGCATGAGGTGGACGAGCAGGTCGAATTCGCGCAGCGTCAGGGCCAGGTCAGCACCGGCGAGACGGGCGGTCCGGGAGGTCGTGTGCACCACCAGGTTGCCGTCGGTGAGCACCTCCGGCCGCTCGGGTGGCGTCCCACCGCCGGCGCGACGGAGCACCGAACGGACCCGCAGCACCAGTTCCCGGGGGGAGAAGGGTTTGGTCAGGTAGTCGTCCGCGCCGAGCTGCAGCCCGAGGATCCGGTCGGACTCGTCACCGCGCGCGGTCAGCATGACGATCGGTACGCCGTCCGGCCGTACCCGCAGCGCCCGGCACACCTCCAGGCCGTTGACCAGGGGCAGCATCAGGTCGAGCACGACCAGGTGTGGTGCCTGCCGCTCCACCGCCGCCAGTGCCGCCGCGCCGTCGGCCGCGAGGCTCACCTGGAAGCCGTCGTTCTCGAGGTAACGACGAATGACGTCGCTCACGGTCTGATCGTCGTCGACCACCAGCACACGCTGTGTCACGAACCTTCCCCGTTCCGACCCGTCAACGTCTCCCCCGAGTTGTCCATCGGCCCAGCGTAGCCACGCACCGGGGTCCGCCCGCACCGGCAAATCTTGCGAGGTCCTTACGGCTGCGCGCGCAGACCCACCCCGGCGCGCGCGAGGTCATACGGTGACCGGAATGCGGATCCTTGTCACCGGTGCGGCCGGGTTCATCGGCTCACACGTCGCCGACCTGCTCAGCGAAGACGGGCACGAGGTGGTGGCCGTGGACGCGCTCCTGCCCGAGGCACACGGTGCGACAGCGCCGCCCTGGGCCGAGCGGCACGACCTCGTGGTCGGCGACGTACGCGACAGCGAGCTGCTGACCCGATTACTAACCGGGGTCGACGCGGTCTGCCACCAGGCGGCCATGGTCGGCCACGGCATCGACCCGGCCGACGCCCCCCGGTACGCCGCACACAACGACCTCGGCACGGCCACCCTGCTCGCGGCGATGCACGCCACCGGGGTACGCCGACTGGTGCTGGCCAGCTCGATGGTGGTCTACGGCGAGGGCCGCTACCACTGCCCCACCCACAGGATCGTCCGGCCCGCCGGCCGCCGGGCCGTCGACCTGGCCGAGGGCCGGTACGAGCCGACCTGCCCTCGCTGCGACCGGGCACTCTCCCCCGGTCTCGTGCCCGAGGACGCGCCGCTGGAGCCGCACAGCACGTACGCCGCCACCAAGCTGGCCCAGGAACACCTCGCCGGCGCCTGGGCCCGGCAGACCGGCGGATCGGTGTGGGCCCTGCGCTACCACAACGTCTACGGCCCGCGAATGCCCCGCGACACCCCGTATTCAGGGGTCGCGTCGATCTTCCGGTCCGCCCTGGCCGCCGGCCGACCGCCCCGGGTACTGGAGGACGGTCGGCAACGGCGCGACTTCGTGCACGTGACCGACGTGGCCACGGCCAACCTGCTGGCCCTCACGACCCCGGCACCCGATCCCCTGACCCCGGTCAACGTCTGCTCGGGCGAACCGCACACCGTCGGCGAGTTGGCCCACGAGCTGGCGTCGGCGATGGGCGGGCCAGCGCCCGTCACGGTCGGGGGCGGGCGGGCGGCAGACGTGCGGCACGTGGTGGCCGATCCGGCCCGCGCCGCCCGGCTGCTCGGTTTCACCGCCCGAATCGGTTTCGCCGCCGGCATCGCCGACTTCACGACCGCGGTGATGCGGGATCCGGCATCGGTCACGACACCGTCCACAGTAGGTGGTTGACGGCGAGCGCGGTGGCGGCCTGGGCCGCCAACCACCACCGTCGGTGGCCGTGCGGCAGGTGCGCGGTAGCGACCAGCAGCCAGACGGCGAACGGTAGCCAGATCCGCTCCGTCTCGGCCTTGCTGAGCCCGGACAGGTCCGCCGCGAGCACGGCCACCGCCGCCGCGACGGGCAACCACACAGTGGGTCCGGCGCTGGCGATCCGCTGTCCGAGGGCCGTCGCGAGCGGTGGGCGCGGTGCTCGGATCGAAACGGCGGCCACCATTGCCCGTCGCAGTGCCGGCCCGACCACCGGGCCGGCCGAGAGCAGCAGAGCGGCGAGATTCGCCCAGACCCAGTAACCGTACGGACGTTCCGCCGCCCACCCCTGGTAGTAACGACGCGCCACCAGGTGGTAGCCGTCCAGCCACCAGAACCCGGCGAGTGTGAACACGGCGACGACGGCCCCGACCGCCGTCGCCGCGACCAGGAGCACGCCGAGGCGATCCCGCGCCCGGAGCAGCAGCACTGTCAACGCGAGCACCCCGACCAGGACGAACCCGTACGACAGGTAGAGCGCGAAGCCGAGGAGCAACCCGCCCAGTGCGGCCCCGGGCCGGCCGCCGACCGCCAGCAGCGCCAGCCCGGCGGCGACCACCGCGGCGAAGATCCCGTCCGCGGACGCGCCCACCCAGACCGCCCCAGGGAGGAGCACCAAGAACGGCCACACCGCCCGGGCCGCGTCCTCGACGCCGAGCGCCCGCAACGTCACCGGAACCGACACCGAGACGGTGGCGCCGAGCAGCACACAGGCCAACCCGGCGGCGGTCCCACCGCTCAGGCCGATCCGCTCCAGCCAGACGAAGAGCAGCAACGCTCCCGGCGGATGGGCGGCGGTGTGGGTGGACCACGAATCGGGTTGGAAGTCGAGGATCCGGTCGGCGAAGCCGGCCAGCATGATGCCGACGTCCGTCACCCGGGGCACCTCGTGCAGGTACTCGGCCTGCACGGTGAGCCGCTCGGTCAACCCCGCGGACCAGCCGTCCACCAGGGCCAGCGACAGCGTCCAGAGCACCGAGGCGAGATAGCCGACGAGTAGCAGCCGCCGCCACGGCGTGTCGGTTCCCCAACGCGTGCCCCGCCAGACGAACAGCGCCGCGACGAGAAGCGCGGCGGGAGTACCGGGCCCCAGGTGGGGCTGCCAGGCGGCGTAGAGGGGCGCCGCGTCGGCGTGCAGCCGTACGCCCTGCTGGTTGAGCAACGCGCCGACGACGACGGCGACGGCGAGCAGGGCCACCTCGGCGCCGAGGACGATCAGGTCGGCGGACCGGGGTCGTCCCGGCCTGGTCATCATGGTCATGGTGACGGCCGACGATACGACCTCTGACCAGGGATCCGACAGCCAGACGGTGAGACGTCAGGGAGTCGTAAGAATCGGTTGCCGTGTAAGCGATTCGTAAGGACGAACGGCGGTCCGGACGGCCCGGGGCGGGCCTAGCGTCGCCGGTATGCACACAACGATCGACGTGGTGCTGCCCTGTCTGGACGAGGCGGCCGCACTGCCTGCCGTACTGAGCGGTCTGCCGCCCGGCTACCGCGCCATCGTGGTCGACAACGGCTCCACCGACGGTTCGCCGGTCGTCGCGGCCGCGTGCGGGGCCCGGGTCGTCCACGAGCCGCGACGCGGGTACGGCGCGGCCGTGCACGCCGGCCTGCTGGCGGCGGAGGCGGATCTGGTCTGCGTACTCGACGCGGACGGTTCGTTCGATCCAGCCGAGTTGCCCCCGCTCGTCGCGGCGGTGCTCGACGGTCGGGCGGATCTCGCCGTCGGGCGGCGTCGGCCGGTGTCGGCGGATGCCTGGCCGTGGCATGCCCGCACCGGGAACGCGCTGGTCGCCGCGTCGCTGCGGCGTCGCGGGGTGCCGGTGTACGACATCAGCCCGATCCGGGTGGCCCGCCGGGCGGCGCTGCTGGGCCTCGGTGTCAACGACCGAGCGTTCGGCTACCCCCTGGAGTTGCTGCTCCGGGCGGCCGAGGCGGGCTGGCGGATTCTCGAGCTGGACGTCGCGTACACGCCTCGGGCCGCCGGCACCAGATCGAAGGTCTCCGGGTCGGTCCGGGGCACGTGGCGGGCGAGCCGGGACTTCGCCGGAGTGCTGCGCGCCGACGTCGGTGGTGGCCGGTGAACGTCCTGCTCCTGGTCGCGAAGGCACCGGTCCCCGGGCTGGCCAAGACGCGCCTCTGCCCGCCCGCTGATCCCACCCAGGCGGCCCGGGTCGCGGCGGCGGCGCTGTTGGACACCCTCGCGGCGGTGCGCGCCACCGCGTCGACCATTCCCGTGTTGGCCCACACCGGTCGGTTCGCCGATGCCGAGTACGGCGTGGAGTTGACCACCGCGTTGGCGGGTTGGCACCTGCTCGCGCAGCGCGGCGCCACGTTCGCCGACCGGCTGGCGAACGCCCACGCCGACACCGCTGCGGCGTTCCCCGGCCGACCGGTGCTGCAGATCGGCATGGACACGCCGCAGATCCGGCCGGCCCTGCTCACCACCGCGCTACAGCGACTCGCCGAGCACGAGGCGGTGCTCGGACCGGCGCTCGACGGTGGCTGGTGGGCGCTCGGGTTACGCGATCCGTCGTACGCGAACGCGTTACGCGATGTTCCCATGTCGACCGACGACACCGGTCGCCGTACCCTCGACGCCCTGCGTGGGCACGGCATGGACCCGGCGATCCTGCCCGTTCTGCGGGATGTCGACGATTGGTCGTCGGCGCTGGCGGTCGCAGCCGACCTACCTGGCACCCGGTTCGCGGAGGCGGTCGCGTCGGTGGGCGATCAGCTGGTGAGTGGACGCCCCCGGTGACGTCGACGATCAGCCTCGACGGTTTCGGTGTGGCGCTGGGCGGCGGGTGGCCCGCCGACCATGACGGGTACGGCACACCGGTCGCCGCGGTGCCTGCGACCCAACCCGACCACTGGCTGGTGTACACCGATGGGCGACGTGACCTGTTGCCGGTGCGGCGCTGGCACGGCCCGCCGGAACCGGCAGTCGAGTCCGTCGCCGCACGCTGCGCCGGACCCACCATCGATCTCGGTTGCGGCCCCGGCCGGCTGACCAGGGCACTGGCCCAGCGCGGCCTCGTCGCACTGGGGGTGGACATTTCCGCCGAGGCGGTACGGCTGACCCAGGGCCGGGGTGTGGTCGCCCTGCGACGCGACGTCTTCGCACCACTTCCCGGCGAGGGGAGGTGGGCGCACGCCCTGCTCATCGACGGCAACATCGGCATCGGTGGCGACCCGGTCCGACTGCTACGCCGGTGCGGCGCCCTGATCGCGGCCGACGGAACGCTTGTGGTCGAGGTGCAACCCCCGGGGGCCGGGTTGTGGCAGGGGCAGGCGTACGTCCTGTCCGGATCGTGCGGCGACCGGGAACTGCGGGGACCGGCGTTTCGGTGGGCGCGGGTCGGGGCGGAGGCGGTGGCCCGTACCGCCGCCGCTGCCGGGCTGCGGGTCGCCGACCGTTTCCGGTTCGGTGGACGCTGGTTCGCCGAGTTGGCGCGCCCATGATCCGCCGCCCACGCCTCCCGGTCCCCGAGGACTTCACGGCGCCCTCGCACTCGCCGCTGGTCGCCGCCCGACTCGGCCTCTGGCTCGGGGCGACCTTCGGGCTGTGTTTCGGCACCGGGCTGCTCAGCCACTACCTCCAGCACCCGCCGGGCTGGTTCACCTGGCCGACCCGACCGGTCAACCTGTACCGGGTCACCCAGGGCGTCCACGTGCTCTCCGGTGTCGCGGCCGTTCCGTTGCTGCTGGCCAAACTGTGGAGCGTCTACCCCCGGCTGTTTGTCCGGCCGCCCGTGCGCCAGCCGATCCGGCTGTCCGTCCACGCCCTCGAACGGACCTCCGTCCTGGTGCTGGTCTGCGCCGCGTTCTTCGAACTGGTCACGGGCCTGTTCAACGTCGCCCAGTCCTACCCGTGGGGCTTTTTCTTCCCGACGGCGCACTACGCGGTCGCCTGGCTGGTGGCGGGCGCGGTACTGCTGCACGTCGCGGTGAAGCTCCCGGTCGCCCGCGCGGCGCTGGGCACGCCACTGCGGGGCGGGAGAGCGGTGCGGGCCGCGGCACCGCGGCCTGACGATCGGGACTCGGCGCAGCGGCGCGCGTTCCTGCGTACCTCGGTGGGCGTCGCCGGCATCGCCGTGCTGGCCACCGCCGGGGTCACCGTGCCGTGGTTACGTCGGGTGTCGCCGCTGGCATGGCGTTCCGCTTCCGGGCCACAGGGCATACCGATCAACCGTACGGCGGCTGCCGCGCGCATCGCCGTTCCGCCGAACTGGCGGCTGGAGATCGTTTGGCCGGGCGGGCGAAACACCCTGTCCCTCGCCGAACTGGCGGCCCTGCCGCACCGCACGGCGGAGTTGCCGATCGCCTGCGTCGAGGGCTGGAGCGCATCGGCCCACTGGACCGGCGTGCCCGTCGTCGAGTTGCTCCGCTGGGCCGGCGCACCGACCGGCCGACCGGTTCGGGTCACCTCGCTGGAACCCGACGGCCTGTACGCGGCCAGCACACTGCCGGCGGCCCATGCCCGTGACGCGCTGACCCTGCTCGCCCTGCGGATCAATGGCGAGCAACTGTCGCCGGACCACGGGTACCCCTGCCGACTCATCGCCCCGAGCCGGCCGGGCGTCCTCCAGACCAAGTGGGTGGCACGGTTGGAGGTACTGCGGTGAGAGTGGTCCGGCTGCTCCTCCTCGTGCTCGGTGCCGCGGCCACCGCGTACGGCGGTTGGCTGCTCCTCCCCCAGCTCGGTACCACCCTGCCGTGGCTGATCGGCGGCCCGGTCCTGCACGACGTCCTGGTGGCACCGCTGGTGGGACTGGTCGGGCTGGCGCTGGGCCGACTGGTGACGAACCGGTTACGCCTGGCCTGGATCGCGGCGGGCCTGATGGCCAGCGCCACGTTGCTACTGATCGCGGTGCCCCTGCTGTGGCGACCGCCCTCGGCGCCGCCGAACCCGGGCCTGCCGGACCGCAACTACCCGCTGGGGCTCGTTGTCGGGCTGGCTGTTCTCTGGGCCGCGATCGTGCTCGTTCTGGTCGTCGCCACCGCGGTCAGTCGGCACGTCACGGACCGACGAACCGACCGTCCCTGAGTCGGCCCCACGAGCTCTGCAACGTCACCCGGGAGAGGCACCCATGTCAGCAGCAGGCACCAGCACGAGTGACCGCCCACCGATCGGCGTGATCGGGGGATCCGGTTTCTACGAATTCCTCGACGACATCACCGAGCACACCGTCGACACCCCCTACGGGCCGCCGAGCGACACGTTGTCCATCGGCAGTCTCGCCGGGCGGCCGGTGGTGTTCCTGCCCCGCCACGGACGCCGGCACACCCTCCCCCCACACCGCATCAACTACCGGGCCAACCTGTGGGCGTTGCGCGCACTCGGCGTCCGCCAGGTGCTCGCACCGGGCGCTGTGGGCGGCCTGCGACCGGATCTGGGCCCCGGGACCCTCGTCGTACCGGACCAACTCGTCGACCGGACCAGCGGTCGCACGCAGACCTACTACGACGGCCAGCCAGGCGCGGACGGGCAACTCCCCCAGGTCGTCCATGTGCCCTTCGCCGACCCGTACTGTCCGGTCGGACGATCCACCGTCCTCGACGCCGCCCGCAACGCCGGTTGGCAGCCGGTCGACGGCGGAACCATGGTCGTCATCGAGGGGCCGCGGTTCTCCACCCGCGCCGAATCACGGTGGTACGGCCGGGAGGGCTGGTCGGTCGTCGGCATGACCGGCCACCCCGAGGCGGTGCTGGCCCGCGAGCTGGCACTGTGTTACACCGCGCTGTCCCTGGTGACCGACCTCGACTCGGGCGTCGAGGTTGGTGAGGGCGTGACCCAGCAGGAGGTGTTCACGGTCTTCGCCCGGAACATCGATCGTCTGCGCCTGCTGCTCGGCGACGCGGTGAAGACATTGCCGGCGGACCAGGGGGCCTGCCCGTGTGGACAGGCGTTGGCGGGTATGCCGTCGTAAGAGTTCGGAAAGGATTCGCGAACGGTTCGACGGCAACCGCGGCCGTACGCTGCGGAGGTGGGAAAGAGCATCTTCCGGTCACCGGTGGCCCGGGCCGGCCTCGCCGCTGCCGTCGTCGTGGCGATGCTGGCCCTCTACTGGTTCCAACCGTGGAAGCTGTTCACCGACACCTACGTCGACGAAGCGATTCCCGGCGCAGGAACGGCGTCGGCCACCCCGACCCCGGCGTCCGCGAGCCCGACGCCCGCGACCTCGGCACCCGCCTCGGCGGTGAACGAGATCCTGGCTGCCGGTGAGTTCGTCACCCATGAGCACCGGACGACCGGCAGTGCCGAGATCCACCGGCTCGCCGACGGACGCCACCAGCTCGTCATCCGGGACCTGGACACGTCGAACGGTCCGGACCTGCGGGTGTGGCTGACCGACCAGCCGGTCATCCGGGGTACGGCCGGCTGGCGGGTGTTCGACGACGGCGAATGGGTCGAGCTGGCGAAGCTCAAGGGCAACAGGGGCAACCAGGTGTACGAGCTACCGGCATCGGTGGACCCACGCGATTTCCGGAGCGTCTCCATCTGGTGCAAGCGATTCGCGGTCTCCTTCGGCGCGGCCGATCTCACGGGCGCCTGACCGGGCCGTCCCGCAACCTGCCGGACACAGCATTGACATCTGTCACTGTGCGATCTAGCGTCGGGGCGAATCGATTCGACGCCGAGCCGGGTGCCCCGGCACCGTCCGGCGATCGGTCGCGTGGTGTTCGGGCGCACGTGTGACCACCATCGATTCGACGACCGACTGGTCCCGCGTGGGCGGCGAGACCAGCGACGGGAACCCGTGTCGATGAGCCGGCCGGGCGCCGTTGTCACCAGTTCGTGCCGAGTGGCGGGAGCCCCTTCATGACAAGACGTAGACCCATCCTTGGATTGCTCGCGACGGCGGCGGCCGTCGTCGTGACCGTGAGCGCGGCGGCACTGGCCGGTGGCTTGAGCACCACCGCGTCGGCCGCGAACGTCGGAGCGGCCGCGGCGACCGCCGGGTGTGGCAAGGCGCCCACGTTGACCAGCGGCCAACGGTCCATCCAGAGCAGCGGCCAGAACCGCAGTTTCATCCTGAGGATCCCTGACAACTACGACCGGAACCACGCCTACCGGCTGATCTTCGGATTCCACTGGAACGGCGGCACCGCCAACGACGTCGACGGCGGTGGGTCCGACGGGGCCGCCTGGTCCTACTACGGGCTGCGGCAGCAGGCGAACAACAGCACCATCTTCGTGGCCCCCCAGGGCAACGGCAACGGCTGGGCCAACCCAGGCGGCCAGGACGTCACCTTCGTCGACGACATGATCAGGGTGATCGAGGCAGACCTCTGTGTCGAGACCACGCAACGGTTCGCGCTCGGCTTCAGCTACGGCGGTGGCATGAGCTATTCGCTGGCCTGTTCCCGGCCAAGTGTCTTCCGCGCTGTCGCGGTCTACTCCGGCGGGCAGCTCAGCGGGTGCAGCGGCGGCACCCAGCCGGTCGCGTACATGGGCATTCACGGCATCGGGGATCCGGTGCTCAACGTCTCCGCCGGACGCTCCCTGCGTGACACGTTCGTGCGGAACAACGGGTGCACCGCACAGAACCCGCCCGAGCCGAGGGCGGGCAGCCTGACCCACATCACCACCACCTACTCGGGCTGCCGGTCCGGCTATCCGGTGGTCTGGGCCGCCTTCGACGGCGGGCACACCCCCGGTCCGGTGGACGGCGGCGGGGACAGCGGAGCCCGGACCTGGACCAAGGGCGAGGTGTGGAGATTCTTCACCCAGTTCGGTAGCACCGACCCCACGACGCCGCCACCGACCACCCCGCCGCCGAGCGGCACCTCGCCCCTGCGCAGCACGTCCTCCGGACGGTGCCTGGACGTCAACGGCGCCTCGCAGGCCAACGGCACGGCGGCGATCATCTGGGACTGCCACGGCCAGAGCAACCAGAGCTGGACCTCGACCGCCGCCCAGGAGCTGCGCGTCTTCGGCGGCAAGTGCCTTGACGTCAACGGCGCCGGCACCGCGAACGGCAGCTCGGTGATCATCTGGGACTGCAACGGCCAGTCCAACCAGAAATGGCGGCTCAACACCGACGGCTCGATCACCGGGGTTGGTTCGAACCGGTGTCTGGACATGGTCGGCAACGGCACGGCCAACGGCACGCGCATCCAGATCTCGGACTGCACCGGCGCGGCCAACCAACGATGGAGCCGAAGCTGAGCCCGGCGACGTTCCCGGGAGGTCATCGGTCGGTCTTGCTGTCCACTCACACACAAGGAGGCTCAACCGTGCCACTTCGCAAACTGTCCGCCCCCTGGCTGGGGGCAGCCATGGCGGTCATGGTCCTGATCGCCGTCGCAACGTACGTCGTCACGACCGTCGCACCGGCGGCGGCGGCCACCACTGCCGGCTGCGGCAAGGCGCCTGGGCTGAACAGCGGCACGCACACCATCCAGAGCAGCGGGAAGAGCCGCAGCTTCATCCTTCGGCTGCCGGACAACTACAACAACACCTACGCCCACCGGCTGGCCTTCGGGTTCCACTGGTTGGGAGGCACCGCCAGCCAGGTCGCTTCAGGCGGCACCGACGGAGCCCCGTGGGCCTATTACGGCATGCTCTCCCAGTCGAACAACACCACGATCTTCGTCGCCCCGCAGGGCCTCAACAACGGCTGGGGCAACTCCAACGGTGAGGACGTCACCTTCACCGACGACATGATCCGCATGATCGACAACGCTCTCTGCGTCGACACCACCCAACGGTTCTCGGTCGGGTTCAGCTACGGCGGCGCGATGAGCTACTCGTTGGCGTGTTCCCGGCCGACGGTGTTCCGGGCGGTCGCGGCAATCGCGGCACCGGGGGCGATCAGCGGATGCAGCGGCGGCACCCAGCCCGTGGCGTACCTGGGGATTCACGGCATCAACGACAACATCCAGAGTGGGCGGTCGCTGCGTGACAGGTTCGTCCGGAACAACGGTTGTGCCGCACAGAGCCCGCCCGAGCCGAGGGCTGGCAGCCTGACCCACATCACCACGGCGTACTCCTGCCAGCCCGGATACCCGGTGGTCTGGGCCGCCTTCGACGGCGGCCACCAGCAGGGTCCGGTGGACGGGTGCGCCGGCTGTGAGAGCGGCGCGCGGAGCTGGGTCAAGCAGGAGGTGTGGCGGTTCTTCACCCAGTTCGGCTCGGACGTGCCGCCCACCACTCCCCCGCCGACGACCCCGCCGACCGGCCAGCAGAACGTGCTGATCGCGGGCAGCCAATCCGGCCGGTGCGTCGACATCCCGAACTCCAGCACCAGCAACGGCGCCCGCCCGCAACTGTGGGACTGCCACGGTGGCACCAACCAGCGCTGGACCCATACCGCCAATCGCACCCTGACCGTCTACGGCAACAAGTGCCTGGACGCCAGCGGGGCGGGCAGCAGCAACGGCACGGCAGTCCTCATCTGGGACTGCAACGGCCAAGCCAACCAACAGTGGAACCTCAACTCCAACGGCACCATCACCAGCGCCCAATCGGGGCTGTGCCTCGATGCCGTCGGTTCCGGCACGGCCAACGGGACGCAACTGCACCTCTGGGCCTGCCACGGCGGCGCCAACCAGCAGTGGAGCACGCGCACCTAGTCCCGCACCGCACCAGGCGACGCACCTGATGTCGGAGACGCGCCGCTCGGGCCCTGTCCCGGGCGGCGCTCGCCGTCAGGCGGTGAGGGCGGCGCAGACCGAGACGTGCGCGGTGACGATCCGCCAGCCGACGGGCGGGGAATGACCCGCTCGGCCGGGAACGGACGTCGCCAGGGGCCGGGCGGGGCGACGAGGTACGTCCGAAGCGGCCGCCGGCAAGGGTCGATGGCATCGCCTACACGGGTGCCGGCCGTCGAGGTAGGTGCCGGTCAACCCTCGACCCCCGTCGCGGTGTGGGCCGCACCTACCGGTTTCGACTGCGACGACCCGCGCTGCCGCAGGTAGATCGACAAGACCACCATCGACGTGACGGCCAGCAGTTCCGACTGCCAGTTCTGCAGGGTGCGGTTCCAGAAGTCGGGTTGCAGCAGGTACTGCCCCCACGACACGGGATCCTGGAGGTTGCCGAGCTGCTCCTCGTTGTACGCGGCGACCCCGGTGATCGACTGGGCCAGCCACGACAGCGCGAAGATCGTACCCATGACCAGGCCCAGCGAGTGGGAGAACAGCGCCTGCCGTGCCCCACCGATGCCTGCCCACGCAGGTGAGGTGTCGGTGGCGTGGGCGCCGACCATCTGGTCCTCGTCCGATTCGCGCCCAACTTTGTCGAGTTTCTTGGACTCCGGTGAGCCCTTCTGCAGCAGCCAGACGGTCAGGAAGATGTACAGGAAGAACTGCAGATACTCCGACTGCCAGTTCTCCGTGACGTCCACTGCGAAACTCGCCGACGTGACGTACCGGCCGAGCGACACAGGTGCCAGACCCTCGCTGAGCTGTCGCTGGTTGAAGTCGCCGTGCCCGGCGAACGCCTGACCGACCAGTGAGAGGAGGAACAGCAGGCCGAAGACCAGGCCGAGGGAGTTGTCGCGGAGAAACCTCTTCACCGGTGCAGCACCCCCAGGGCGCTGAAGTAGACCAGGCCGGCAGCGACCACGAGCAGCAGCAACACGAACTGGATCCGCACTGGCTCAGCCTCCCTGGAGCACACAGTCGTAGGGCTTCTCACCCCGGGCGGTGCAGCCGGCGGCGACCACGCGCCAGCCGCCGGGGAAGACCGCGAGGAAGACCGTGTCGCCGCTGAGCCGCACCTGCGCCCACTGGCCGTACACCTCGCTGGCCGACACCCTGCCCGGTTTGGGTAGGTCTTCGGCGAGGATCGCCTCCACGCATGGTTTGTCCGCCGACTGTTCGAGCTCGGCGAGGGTGTCGGGTGCCAGCAACGCGCAGGCCGCAGGCGCGTCCGTCTCGGCGACGGCGGTCAGCATCCGCACGGCGACGGCAGCCGCCGCATTGCCGCGGTCGGTCACCGAACTACAGGCTGCCACGGTCACCAGAACCAGAGCGGCACCCACTGCCGCACCTGCACCCCTCATGCCGGGCTACTCCCCCCGATCGGCGCTTCCCAATCGAAAAAGGGATCACCGACTCGCGTGGGCCGCCGGGATGTCCAGCTCTATCCCGGCGCTGGTCACCGCCAGCAGATAGGTGACGCACGGAGCGGCGGCCTGCAGAGCCAACGTGACCTCGGCAGCCTCGGCCGCGCGCTGGGTTCGCAGCAGGGCGCTGATGCCGTGGGCGCTGAAGAAGGTCACCCGGGAAAGATCAAGCGCCAAGCGTACGGGTCGCCGGGTGATCACGTGTTCGGCCAGCTCGCTGATGAGATGGGCGGTGCTCATGTCCACCTCGCCGGAAACGACGATCAGTGGTGCGTGCCGGTCGTTGTGCAGGTCCAGCGTCATGATCGGTTTGGCGGGCTGAGCATCGTGCCGAATGAGTTGAGCGTCGTGCCGAGGGGGTTGGGCGCGGTGCCGAGTGGATTGCGCGTGGTGCCGAGTGGGCTGTTCGAGGATGGACATGACGCCCTCCCGATCTGGTGCATCGGTGAGTCGGACCCTCCCGCGGCGACGAGGCGCGGGCGGCGGACCTGGGCGCATGTCTTGACCCGCGAACCACCCTACCCAGCATTCCGCCGCTGACACCATTCGAGCGGTGGCGAGTCCCGAGCCGGCACCGATCGTGCGGATCCCCGAAGAGGTGCTGCCCGTCCGGTTCGTTCCGCCGGCCTGGGGGTAGGGCCATCTGCTGGAAGGGCGGTCGGAGGCGAGGAGGCGACGGTGGCGGACGCGACGGTGGCGGACCTGGTGGTGGCCCGATTGGCCGACTGGGGCGTGGACCGGGTCTTCGGCTACTCCGGGGACGGTATCGATGGGGTGATGGGAGCGTTGCGTCGCGCCGGCCGGCCGGAGTTCGTGCAGGCCCGGCACGAGGAGACGGCGGCGTTCATGGCGTGCGGGCACGCCAAGTACACCGGTGGGCTGGGGGTGTGTCTGTCGACCCAGGGACCGGGCGCTGTGCATCTGCTCAACGGCCTCTACGACGCCCGGCTGGACTCCCAGCCGGTGCTCGCCCTGGTCGGTCAGCAGGTGACGTCAGTGCTGGGTAGCGGCTACCAGCAGGAGATCGACCTGGTACGCCTCTACGGCGATGTGTGCGCACAGTTCGTGCAGACCGCGTACACCCCGGAACAGCTGCCGATGCTGCTCGACCGGGCGATCCGCACCGCCCTGGCGACCCGGAGCCCGACCTGTGTGATCCTGCCGCACGACGTGCAGACCGCCCCGGCCCCGGACCTCGGCGCACAGGAGCACGGGATCATGGTGACCAACCCCGGGTTGCCGGTTCCGGAGCTGCGGCCCCGCGCCGGTGATCTGCGGGCAGCCGCGGACCTGCTCGACGCCGGGGAGCGGGTGGCGATCCTGGTGGGGCAGGGTGCCCGGGCCGCCGCCGGCGAGGTGGTCGAGCTGGCCGAGGCGCTGGGCGCCGGCGTGACCGCGTCGCTGCTGGGCAAGCCGGTGTTGGACGAGTCGCTGCCCTTTCACACCGGCGTGATGGGCCACCTGGGCAGCACCGCAAGCAGCATGCTGATGAACGAGTGCGACACCCTGCTGATTGTCGGCAGCAACGATCCCTGGTCGGAGTTCTACCCCGCGCCGGGGCAGGCCCGGGCCGTGCAGATCGACATCGACGGCCGGCGCCTGGGCATGCGCTACCCCGTGGAGGTGCCACTGCTCGGCGACGCCGCCGAGACCATCCGGGCGCTGCTGCCGCTGCTCACCGAGCGGTCCGACCGGAGTTGGCGTCAGCGCGTCGAGGGCGAGGTGACCCGCTGGCGGGACATCGCCCGACAGCGGGCGACCGCCACGGCCGAGCCGGTCAACCCGCAGTACGTCCTGCACGCCCTCACCGACCGGCTCCCCGCAGACGCGCAGGTGGCAGTGGATGTCGGGTCGGTGACCTACTGGTACGCGCGGCACCTGCGGCTACCCGTCGGTGTGGACGCGCACCTGTCCAGCACCCTGGCCTCGATGGGTTCGGCGCTGCCGTACGGGCTGGCCGCGAAACTCGCCGCCCCGCACCGACCGGTGGTGGCACTGGCCGGGGACGGTGCGATGCAGATGAACGGGCTGGCCGAGTTGCTCACCGTCGCACACCGCTGGCGGGACTGGGCGGACCCCCGGTTCGTGGTGCTGGTGCTGCACAACCGCGACTTGGCCGAGGTGAGCTGGGAGCAGCGGGAGATGGAGGGCGATCCCCGCTTCGTCGACTCCCAGCGCCTGCCCGACGCGCCGTACGCCCGGTGGGCCGAGTTGCTGGGTCTGCGCGGCGCCCGGGTCACCAGTCCAGCCGAGGTCGACACCGCGTGGGACGAGGCCCTGTCGGCGGACCGGCCGACGCTGATCGAGGCGATCGTGGACCCGGCGATCCCACTGCTCCCGCCCGCGCAGCCCTACGAGAAGGTCGCCACGATGTACGAGGCGCTCGGTCGGGAGAACACCGACCTGGGCCGGCGGGCGCTGGCGCACCTGCGCCGCGAACGGGCCACCGAAGGCTTCGACGATCCGCGGTGACCTCGGGCAGGCATGACGAACAAGATTCGGGAGAAGTATTTCCGAGCAGGCGCGGAGCGGCACGAGTGGCAGGGGGAACGTGATGGGTCGAGCGGGGCGCTCCGCGCACGCCTTCGCGGGCGGCGCGCTGGCGGTGGTGCTCGCCGGGCTGGTCGCACTCGTCACTCACCAGCCGTGGCTGTTTCCCAGTCTGGGGCCGGCGGTGATGTTGCACGTGGAGAAGCCGGGATCTCCCGAGTCGTCGCCGCGCAACACGTTCATCGGGCACGGGGTGGCCCTGCTGGCCGGGTACCTGTTCCTGGTGGTCTGCGGGCTCGCCGACGAACCCTCGGCGCTCCAGGAGGGGGTGACCGGGATGAGGATCGTGGCGGTGGCCGGGTCGCTGGCGGTGACCGCATCGGTGCTGGTGCTGCTGAAGGCGTCCCACGCCCCCGCGGGTGCGACCACACTGATCGTGAGCCTGGGCCTGCTCCGCACCCCGACCCAGTTGCTCGTCGCGGCCGGCGCGGTGGTGCTGGTCACTGTCGTGGACTGGCTGTACGGACAGGTGTCGGGCCGGCCGATGCCGCTGTGGGCGGCGGCAGCGCCTTCGTCGGAAGGAGAACATCGTGGTGGACCGGATCGCCGACCCGTGGGGTGAGCGGACCCCGTACGGGCCGGGGCAGGAGTGGCCGGTGCGGGTGGACCGGTACCTGGCCGACGGCCGGTCCGATGCCGACGTGGACCGGTGGGTGCAGTCGGCGTCGGTGCTGCACTCCAACGGCGACGCGCTGGACATCGGCGTCGCCGACGGGCGGATCGTCGGGGTGCGCGGTCGGGCCGTGGACCGGATCAACCGGGGTCGGGTCGACCCGAAGGACCTGTACGGCTGGCAGGCCAATCACAGCTCGGACCGGTTGACCCGACCGCTGGTACGCGACGGCGGTCGCCTGGTCGAGTCGGACTGGGACACCGCGATGGGCCGGATCGTGGCCCGGTCGAAGGAACTCCTCGACGGGCCGGGTGGGTGGGGACACTTCGGCTTCTACACCACCGGGCAACTGTTCCTGGAGGAGTACTACACGCTGGGTGTGATCGGTAAGGCCGGTCTGGGCACGCCGCACATGGACGGCAACACCAGGCTGTGCACGGCCACCGCGGCGGCGGCGATGAAGGCGAGTTTCGGCACCGACGGGCAACCCGGCTCGTACACCGATGTGGACCACTGCGACGCGATCGCGCTGTGGGGTCACAACGTCGCGGAGACGCAGACGGTGCTGTGGATGCGGATGCTGGACCGACGCCGTGGCCCCAACCCGCCGGCGATGCTGGCGGTGGACCCGCGCGCCACCCCGGTCGCCCGGGAGGCCGATCTGCACCTGGCGGTGCGAAACGGCACCAACGTGGCCCTGATGAACGGCCTGCTCCGGGAGATCATCCGGCGCGGCTGGTACGACCACGACTACGTCGACGCACACACAGTCGGTTTCGACGAGCTGTGCCGGATCGTCGACGGCTACCCGCCGCGGCGGGTAGCCGCCATCTGCGACGTACCGGCCGCCGACGTGGAGCGCGCCGCCGAGTTGCTCGGCACCTCGCAGCGGTTGCTGTCGACCGTGTTGCAGGGCTTCTACCAGTCGAACCAGGCCACCGCCGCCGCGTGTGCCGTCAACAACCTGCACCTGGTTCGCGGCATGATCGGCCGGCCCGGCGCCGGGATCTACCAGATGAACGGCCAGCCCACCGCCCAGAACACCCGGGAGACCGGCGCCGACGGCGACCTGCCCGGCCTGCGCAACTGGGCGAACACCGCCCACATCGAGGAGTTGGCCCGACTGTGGAACGTGGACGTGGACACCATCCCGCACTGGGCGCCACCGACACACGCCATGCAGATCTTCCGGTACGCCGAGCAGGGCTCGATCAAACTGCTGTGGATCTCCGCCACCAACCCGGCCGTCTCGCTGCCGGAGCTGCACCGGATCCGGCAGATCCTGAGCATGCCGGAGCTGTTCGTGGTGGTCCAGGATCTCTTCCTCACCGAGACCGCCGAGCTGGCCGATGTCGTGCTGCCCGCCGCCACCTGGGGCGAGAAGACCGGCACGTTCACAAGTGTCGACCGGACCGTGCACATCTCCGACAAGGCTGTCGACCCGCCCGGGGAGGCCCGCCCGGACCTGGACATCTTCCTCGACTACGCCCGCCGGATGGACTTCCGTGACCGCGACGGCCAGCCGCTGATCGACTGGAGCGGACCGGAGGAGGTGTTCGAGGCGTGGAAGGAGTGTTCGCGGGGCCGGCCATGTGACTACACCGGCATCACCTACGAGAAGCTGCGCGCCGGTTCCGGCATCCAGTGGCCCTGCACCGACGAGCACCCCGACGGCACCGAGCGTCTCTACACCGACGGACACTTCCACACCGACCCCGACTACTGCGAGACGTACGGCCAGGACCTGGCCACCGGTGCGGAGTTCACCGAGGCGGAATACCGGGCCAAGGAACCGGGCGGGCGGGCGTTCCTGCACAGCGTCGACTACCAACCCTCCCCAGAGGTGCCCGACGAGGAGCATCCGCTGCTCCTCACCACCGGTCGCACCGTCTACCAGTTCCACACCCGCACCAAGACCGGCCGCGCCCCGCAACTCAACCAGGCGGCACCGGACGTGTGGGTGGAGCTCAACCCCGCCGACGCGGCCCGGCTCGGCATCGTCGAGGGCGACCTGGTCGGCGTCTCCTCGGCGCGCGGCGCCATCCAGGCCCGCGCCCGGCTCTGCGGCATCCGCCCCGGCGTCGTCTTCCTGCCCTTCCACTACGGCTACTTCGACCAGGACCCCGCCGACCGCACTCCACGGGCGGCGAACGAGCTGACCGTCACCGCCTGGGACCCGGTCTCCAAGCAGCCCCTCTTCAAGGTCGCGGCCGTCGCGGTGACGAAACTCGCCGGCGGGCGGGGCGTACCCTCGCCGGCGCCGACGGTCGGCGGCAGCGCACCACCGGCGGACGCCGACGTGCCGCCCACCGTTGGTGGGCCGTCGGCCGAGGCCACCAGCGGGAAGGAGTGAGCCGTGCACCTCGCCCACTACCTCGGTCTCCTGCACCGCGCGCAGGTCAACCTGGCCGACGCGTTCCGGCAGGTCGCCGACGCGCACGCCGAGGAACCCGACATCGAGCACCTCTGCCAGCAGCAGGCGCTGCGCTGCGACGCCTACGCCGAACAGCTGCGCCCGTTCGTGGCCCGCTACTCCGAGGACGCCCCCGACGAACCCGACCGGTTGCACTCGCAACTGTTCACCGGCACCCGCACCGGCGGCATCGGCCTGCTACGGGACCTCCAGGACCTCTACCTGATGGCTGCCGAGTGCGACATCACCTGGACCGTCGTCGGCCAGGCCGCCTACGGTGTCCGCGACGAGGAGCTGCTCGCGGTCGTGCGGCGTTGCGAAGGAGAAACGGCGACCCAGCTCAAGTGGCTGCGTACCCGGATGAAGGCCGCCGCGCCCCAGGCGCTCCTCGTCGCCGACTGACAGCCCGAGTATTCTGACGGGCCTGTAGTTCACGTCCGCGTACCGGATGTGGCGAATCGGCGTCGAGCAACCGGCGTTGGTCCCGGCACCGCCCAGTGGGGGTCCGTGCAGCGGTCCGCGACACGCGGGCTGCCATCCGCGTGCCCACCATTCCGACCTCTGGTTCCTCGACGGGCGCGCCGGCTGTGAGGACCTGGTGCCGTGACCTACTCGCCGACGGACCCCGCCGACGCCTTCGCCGAACTCGGCCGGATAAAGCTCGGTGAGACCAGCCTCGACGACGTTCTGCAGCGCGTCGCGGAACTGGCCAAACGGGTGCTGCCCGTGCCGGTCGAGGTGTCGGTCACGCTGGTTCGCGGCGGGACCGGGCACACCGCGGCGTTCACCGACGAGCTGGCTCTCGACATGGACGAGCGCCAGTACGCCCAGGGAAGCGGTCCGTGTCTGGACGCGGCCACCAGCGGCGCCATCCTCGCCGTACCGGATCTTGCAGCCGAGGATCGTTGGCCCGACTGGGCGGAGCGTGGCCGCAAGGCGGGAGTCGGCAGTTCCGTGTCGATCGGCATGCCGATCCAGGAGGCGGTCGTCGGCGGGCTCAACGTCTATGCCCGCACACCGCACGCCTTCGACGACGACACGGTCGCCGTGCTGGAGACCTTCGCCGCGTACGCCGCCGTCGCCCTGGCCAACGCCCAGCTCTACGAGAGCACCGCGAACCTCGCCCGGCAGATGCAGGACGCGATGGCCAGCCGGGCGGTGATCGAGCAGGCGAAGGGCATCATCATGGTTGAGCGCCGGTGCACCTCGAACGAAGCCTTCAGCATCCTGGCGAAGGTGTCGCAGGACTCCAACCGCAAGCTCCGCGATGTGGCGCAGGCCCTGGTGGACAGGGCAGCCGGAACATCTGGGCGTTGAACCGGCACGGCAACCCGTACCCGCTGCTCCTGCCGCCGTGCCGCCCGCGTCCACCCGGTGTGTCCGGGGACGCTTCGGGTAGGGCACCAGGAACCGAGAGGGAGGGCTTCCTGATGCCGAGCACCACCATGCCCATGCTGGAGACGTACCCCAAATCGATCAACCTGGACCGCGCGAAGCTGGCGGCGGCGATCGACGCGCTCAACGACTGCGCCCAGGCCTGCACCGCGTGCGCGGACGCCTGCCTGAGCGAGGACATGGTCGCCGAGCTGACCAAGTGCATCCGCACCGACCTGGACTGCGCCGACATCTGCACCACCACCGCTCGGGTGCTGTCGCGACACACCGGCTACGACGCGAACATCAGCCGCAGTCTGCTGGAGGCGTGTGCCACCGCCTGCAAGGGGTGTGGGGACGAGTGCGCCGCGCACGCCGACAAGCACGAGCACTGCCGGGTCTGCGCCGAGGCGTGCCGGGCGTGCGAGCGGGCCTGCCGGGACCTGTTGGCAACCATGAGGTGAGACAGGCGGGGCGGTGCCGGCGACCGAGGGCCTGCCGGCACCGACCGCCGGGTCAGCGCTCGGCCTGGCGCTTCGCCATCTGGGGCTGCTCGCCCCGGCCGACCTTACGCAGCGCGTCGCGCAGCTGCTCCTCGGTCATCTTGGAGTTGCCCTCGATCTTCGCGTCGTGGGCCTGCTGGCGAAGATCGTGCAGCCGTTCCCGGTCACCCATGTCGGCCTCCCGTCGGTGGCGCGGGCTGACCCGCGCGTCGTTGTCACCCGAGCGCCTTCCCGACGACAGGAGGCGCAAACGGCGTCCGCCGGCGGCCAGTTCCTGGATTCGGACGTTTCCGCCCTGAGCGTGAACCCTGGCCCGCTACTCCTCCGGGACGCGCGGCCCGACCTCGCCTTGCCTCAGGTGCTCCGCGTTGCGGTCGGCCTCGCTGTCGGCGTGCGCGGCCCCGGAGCCCGGATCCGTCGTTCGGCGCCCCTCGGCGTCCTGATACACCGCCCCGGTTTCGAGGGCTCTTTCCTGCTGACTCTGCTCAGGCGTAGTCATGAATTCCCCCTACCCTCCGGCTCCACCAGCAAACGGTGCTGCCGTTGGTCGAAGACGGCAGGCATTCCCCATATCGGGTGCACCGTCAACTGTCTGCTACGGCTGTGGGCGGCGCGCGTTCTCGACGATGGCCGAGGCGACGTCGCGCACTTTGCGGTTGGCGTCCTGCGACAGTTTGCTCAGGATGGCGAAGGCCTGCTCGGGGGTGCAACGGCGCTCGCCCATGATGATGCCCTTGGCCTGTTCGATGACGGCGCGGCTCTCCATCGCTTTCTGCATGTGCCCGGCAAGGGTGGCCTGGGTTTCGTACAGGTGGGCGTTGGCCAGGCCGACGGCGGCGAACCCGGCGAACGTCTGCGCGATCGCGATCGCGTCGTCGTCGAAGGCGTTCGGTGTGGTGGCGTAGATGTTCAGCGCGCCGGTGACGTGCTCGTGCACGGGCAGCCCGACCGACAGGGAGCTGTGCGCGCCGGCCTGGGCGGCGGCGTGGGCCCAGCCGGGCCACCGCTGCTCGCTGCCGGTGTCCGGCACCATCAGGCTGGAGGTGCTCTCGGCGGCTTGCAGACAAGGGCCGTAGCCACGTTCGTACTGCTTCTCGTCCAGGACGCGGGCGAGTTCGCCGGTGAAGGCCGCGGTCTGCGGCTTGTTGCCGTGTAGCAGGGTGACACTGACCTCACTGGCGCCGGGGATCGTGCGCTTGGCCAGCTCCGCGATCCTGTCCAGCAGGGCGTCGAGGTCAACGTCGGCGAGTCGGATACGGCCGAGCTCGGCGAACGCCTGGTGCGGGTCCATGGGTTCGACGTGCGTCATCGAGGCGTCCTTAACGAGGGCGCGTACCCTCCGGGGTGGGTTGCGCGGATCGCTGCAGGACTCCTGATCCGGAGTCCGGGATCCGCGCCGCTTTTTGACGCTGGTCTCGACGACGCCCATCGAAGGCACCGTGCCACAGGCCTCCAGCCTACCCGTACCGGAACGTCGGCTGTCATCCACGTCCCGCGGCATGCCGCCCCTCGCGACGATCGACGATCAGCGGCGGTTCCCGAAGGCGCGTACGCTCGGGGTCTGTAGTCGACGCCCGCAACCGTCGACCGAACCAGCGTCAAGAAGCGGCGTAGGTCTAGGACTCCCTCGGAGCAGGGGCCTGCAGCGACCTACGCACGCCGGCCCCGCCGAGGGCACCGGTGATGTGCCTTTCTAAGGACGCGCTCTTGACGTACAACCAGCCCATGCAGCCCAGCGACGCCTTCGCGCAACTCGGGCGGATCAAGCCCCGCGAGATGAGCCTTCGCGACATGTTCCAACGCGTCGTCGACCTCGCCGGAGCCAGCATCCCAGGGGTCACCGAGGCATCCGTCACCGTGGTGCGGGGCACCGACGCGCACACCCCGGCGTGTACCGGCGGCCTCGCTCTGACCCTCGACGAGTCGCAGTACACGCTGGGCGAAGGCCCCTGCCTGCAGGCCGCACGCGCTACCAGCATCGAGTCCGTAAGCGACATGGCAACCGAAAGCCGGTGGCCGAGCTGGACCGCAGGTGCGGTGCGGGCAGGAGCCCGTAGCTCCCTGTCCATCGGGCTGCCGGCCCACGCCTCAGGCGGCGGGGCGCTCAACCTCTACGCCAGCGACCCCCACGTCTTCGACGCCGACGCCGTCGCCCTGGCGCAGGCCTTCGCCAGCTATGCCACTCTCGCCATGGCCAACGACCACCTCAACGACGTCCAGGTGACCCTCTCGCAACACGTGGTCGCCGCCATGGCCGGTGAAGCTGTCATCGAACAGGCCAAAGGAATCATCATGGGCGAGCGGCGCTGCACTCCCGACCAGGCCTTCGCCGGCCTGACGACCATGGCGCACGACACCAACCGCAGCATCCGCGAGGTCGCCCAAGCCATGGTGGAGCGCACCGCAGAGACCGCCGGAAAGTAGCCCACCTGGAACCCTTGGATTGACGGGCAGGATCAACTATTGGTCGTGCTTAATCTCCGCGGCTTGGGGAAGTTTGGCGACGATGCCACAGCCGCTGCAGCGGCGGGCATCCCGCGGCCGCCGGTCGAAAAGCCGGCCGGCGGCCACACGCGGGACCGGGCACCGGTATCAAGCGATGCAGAACTCGTTGCCCTCGGGATCACGCATGACGACGTGCCCGAGGACGTCGCCGTACCACTCCTCGCGGACCACCGTCGCGCCGGCGGCAACCAGGTCGGGCACCTTCTGCCGGATCAACTGGGCGCGCTCGGTCATGTCCCCGGAGCCCGGACCGGCCACCCGGATGTCGATGTGCATGCGGTTCTTGGCGGACTTTCCCTCGGGGACCTTGAGGAAGGCAATGGCAGGACCACGACCGTCCGGGTCGACTATGGACGCGTTGTCGGGCTCGTCGAAACCGGGCTCCCTGACATAGCCGAGGGCCAACGCCCAGAAGGCGGCGATCCGCTGGGGATCCTCAGCATCACATCCCAAGGTCCAAAGAGTGGCCACCGCGCCAACGTACGTCAGCTGGCATGGCGGTGGTGGCTCAGTGGCCACGGAACGCCTCCTCCAACCACCATGAGCCGCGCGCGGCGCTGACCTTGGCGTCGATCACCATGGGCCGGGTACGGGGACCGGCGAGCCAGTGGCGTACCGGCGCGAGATCGTCGACGGTCCGGACGGTCAACCCGTCGCAGCCGTAACCGCGGGCGATCGCGGCCAGGTCGGTCTCGGGGAAGGTGACCGTCTCCAACGGGTACCCGTCCGGGCCGAAGTGGTGCACCTCGGCGCCATACGCCGCGTCGTCGTAGATCACCACGACCAGGGGTAGCGCCAGCCGGACGGCGGTGACCAGTTCGGTCGCGGACATGACGAAGCCGCCGTCGCCAACCGCCGCGACGGTGAGCCGGTCCGGCCGGGCGACCGCCGCGCCGAGCGCACTGGCCAGGCCGAGCCCGACCGACTGGAACGCCTGGGTGAAACAGAACCCGGCCACGTCCGGCACGTCGAGCCACATCGACGGGTAGCCCATGAAGTTGCCCGAGTCGACCACCACCGTCCGGTTCGGCGGCAGCAGGTCGTCCAGGGCGGCCGAGAGCGTCCTCGGGTCGATCGTCGCCGGAGCGCCGGCCCCCGCCGACGTACTCTCGTCTGCATACGGGACGGTCCGCCACCGGCCGTGGTCGCGAATCCGTAGCGCCAGCTCCGGCGAACGCCACTCCCCGGCCCCAGCGTCCACGGGGCCGGTGGCGCCGACGCCCAGCCGACCGAGCACCGCCTCGGCGACCGCCGCCACCTCGCCGGCCACCGCCAGGTCGACCGGGCGGTTCACCCCGAACGCGGCCGGGTCGTGGTCCACCTGGACGACGACGGCGGAGGGCGGGATCAGTTCGCCGTGCCGGGTGGTCCACATGTTCAGCGTGCTGCCCCACGCGACGACCAGGTCCGCCGCGCCGATCAACTCGGCGGCGAGCGGGGTGGCGAAGCCGCCGGCGACGTCGAGGTTCCACGGGTTCCCGGCGAACAGTCCTTTCGCCGCGGCCGAGACCGCGAGCAGCGCCCCGCACGCGTCGGCGAGCCGGGTCAGTGGTTCCCGGGCCGCCCGGGCACCGCGACCCGCGATGAAGACCGGTCGACGTGCGGTCTGGAGCGCGGCCAGCAACGGCTCGACCTGCGGGGCGGTGACCGGGGTCGGCGCGACCGCGGGGAACGGGCCGGACCACGGTTCGGTCCCGGCCTGCTGAACCTCCAACGGAAGACCCAGCACCACAGTCGCGCCCCGGGCGGCGGCCCGGTACGCCGTGCCCGCGTCCTCGGCCGCGTGCGTCGCGCGTACCCGATGGAAATCGGCCCCGACCGCGGCGGCGAGCGCCGGCAGGTCGAGGAAGAAGTTCGACCGCGGCGCGGTCACCTCCGGGGCCAGGACCACCATCGGGGTACGGCTCTTCGCGGCCTCGGTGAGGCCGGTCAGCGCGTTGGTGACACCCGGACCCTGGTGCACCGAGAGCAGTCCCACCGTCCCGGCGGTGCGGGCGTACCCGTCCGCCATGCTCGCCGCGCCACCCTCGTGGGCCGCCGCCACGAACCGGGCGCCGGCGGCGACAAGCGCGTTGGTGACATGGAAGTTGCCGCTGCCGACCACCCCGAAGACGTGCCGCGCGCCGTGTCCGTACAGAACCCGCCCGACCACCTCGGCTACCCGCATCGGTGGCCCGGTCCTACCGTTCGACAAGCGCGAGGACCCGGCACGGGCTACCGGACCCGGAGACGATCGGCAGGGGCCCGGCGATCACCACCGCGCCGGTCGCCGGCAACTGCGCCAGGTTACGGAGCTGCGTCAGGCCGTACTTGTCCTGGCCGAGCAGGAACGAGTGGCACGGGAACGGCGGGTCGAACGAGTGCGCGGCGCCCGCGTCGGTCCCGACCGTCTCCACCCCGACGCCCTGGATCGGCGACTCCTCGGCCAGCCAGCGGGCGCACTCGACGGAGATGCCCGGGGTACGCCCGGCGTGGGCGTATTGCTCCGGGTCGTCGCCGTACGCGTCCCAGCCGGTGCGGTAGAGCAGCCAGCCACCAGCGGGAAGGGCGCCATGTTCCGCCTCCCACGCCTTGATGTGCTCGACCTCGAGCAGGAAGTCCGGATTGTCGGCGGCGTCGGCGGCGTGGTCGATCACCACCGCCGGGGCGATCAACTGGTCCACCGGGACCTGCGACACGTCCGCGCCCTGCTGTCCGGTGACCCAGTGCACCGGGGCGTCGAAGTGGGTACCGGTGTGCTCGCCGGTGGAGAAGTTGTTCCAGTACCAGGCCGGACCGCGGTCGTCGTACCGGCTGATCTCGCTGAGCCGGAACGGCCAGGTCTGGCCGAACTGCTCGGGCAGACCCAGGATCGGAGTCTGGTCCGAGAGCGGAGCGGTGAGGTCGACAACCTGGATCCGGCCGCTGGAAAGAGCGGCGACAAACTCCTGCAGCACCGTCATGCGGCGACGGTACACCCCGTCTTTGCTCCACGATGGACTCTCGAACCGCGTGTGTCAGCGGCGCTGCCCACCCCGCGGTGCCCGGGACCGGCCAGACGGGCTCGGGCGGGCCGAACATCTAACCGTAGCGACGTGCATTGGTAAGGTGCGGTCTGTGTCGACACCGCAACCTCCTGGTGCGGTGCGGACCGCAGCTGAGTTCGTCGCCCGGCTGCGCGCACTGAAGTCCGCGTCTGGGCTCTCGTACCGGACGCTGGAACGGAAGGCCCGGCGTGCCGGTGATCAGTTGCCGGCCAGCACCATCGCGAGCGCGCTCAACCGGCTCTCGCTGCCGTCCGAGGAAATTGTGGCCGCCCTGGTGCGGGCGTGCGGTAGCGACCCAGCGGTAGTGCAGGAATGGATCGACGCACGCCGTGCGCTGGTCCAGTGCGATCAACCGTCGGCGGCAGGGGTCGTACCCGGACCGGCTCCGGACCCGTCGGGTGCACCGCCGGGTTCCGAGGAATACGTCAGGCACCGCCTGGACGGCTCAGCCGGACGGCAGAGCGCCCCCTTCCTGCTACCACCGGTGGTGTCGCCGTTTGTGGGACGGGACGACGAGGTGGCCGAGGCCCTCCGGCTGCTCGACCCGGATGCCCCGGCCCCGGTAACCCTGCTGGTGACGGGACCGGCTGGGGTCGGCAAGACGGCACTCGCGGTACGTCTCGGGCACCTGCTCGCCCCCCGGTTCCCGGATGGCCAGCTCTACATCGATCTACAGGGCTTCGGCGATGATCCAGCCGATCCCTTCACGGTCCTGGAAGCTTTCCTCCGTGCGGTCGGCGTACGAAGCAGCGCGATGCCCCCCGACCTGACCAGCAGGATCCACCTCTACCGCACCTTGCTGGCGCAGCGCGAGATGCTCATCATCCTGGACAACGCGTTGACGACACGGCAGGTCAGCAATCTGCTGCCGAGCGGCAGACGGTGCGCCGCAATCGTCACCAGCCGGAGCACGCTCGCGGATCTGAGCAGCCGGCGCCTACCGCTGAACATCCTCGACTCCACGGCAGGGCTCGCGTTGCTGCGCGAAATGTTGGGTCGGGGCCGCACCACCGCCGAGTCCGAGGCGGCCCGGTTCATCGTGGAGACCTGCGGCGGCCTGCCCCTCGCGGTGTGGGTGGCCGGAGCCCGCCTCGCCTCCCGACCGCACTGGCCGCTGGCCAAGGTCGCCCGAGCGCTCGCCGACGAGCAGCGCAGACTCGACGAGTTGGCCGTCGGCGACGTTGCCGTACGGGCCAGCCTCGAACTGACCTACCGAGGAATGTCCGCACCGGCACAGCAGTCCTTGCAACTGCTCAGCCTGCTGCCCGGACCGGACTTCGCCGGATGGGCCCTGGCCGCGCTGCTGGACACCAGCCTGCCCCACGCGGAGGCCATTCTCGATGACCTGGTCGAGGTACATCTGGCCGAGGTCGGTCCCATCGGCGCCACCGGTATCCGCTACGGGCTGCACGACCTGGTGCGGCTACTCGGTCGGGAGAGGGCGGAACGGGAGATCTCGCGGGAGATCCGGACGGCGGCGCTCGGCCGGCTTGTCGGTGCCAGCGTGTACCTCGCCGACCTTGCCGCCAACATCCTCAGCGCCGACTTCCACGGCATCACGCAGAACGAACTGATGTCCTGGCGGCTGCCAGCCTCGGACGCCGATCAGCTTCTCGTCGACCCAGTGGTCTGGTTCAACGACGAACGCAGGTTCCTCATCGCGGTGATCCAGCAGGCGCTGGACGCCACCGAGGTCGCGCCCGCCGCCGGGCTGGCCACTTCGTTGACGACGTTCTTCCAGGTCGGCACCCATTTCGGTGACTGGGAACGACTCCAGGGCCGGGCACTCAAAGCGGCCCTGCACTCGGGTGATCGTCGCAGCGCCGCCAAACTTCACCGCTGCCTGGGCGAACTCACCACCATCCTCGATCGCTACCCGGAGGCGCTGTATCACTTCGAGCAGGCCCTCCTGCTCGCCGACGGCCTGGGCCCCGCCTACCGGGCCAGCGCGACGGCCGGGCTGGCGTACGTCCACCGGCTGCTCGGCCAGTACGCGACAGCGGTGCGGCACTTCGAGCAAGCCGCCGCACTCGCCCGCGCGACAGGCAACATCAACTGCCTCGTCTACGCGACCAACGGCATCGGCGTCATCGACCTCGAGCAGGGCCGAATCGAGGCCGCCAGGACCCGGTTCGAGGAATGCCTACGGTTGAGCCGAACCGCCAACTACCGCCCCGGCGAAGCGCAGGCCTTGCGGGCCCTGGGACAGGCTCACCGATTGCTCGGTGACTATCCGGTCGCCTCCACCTGTTTCCGGCAGGCCGTCTCGATCAGCGAAGACCTCGGGGACAGGCTCACCGCCACACACGCGACCTGTTGGCTCGGAGACCTGTTGGTACGACAGGGTGCACACGCGGAAGGACGCCGATTACTAGCGCGAAGCCTCTGGACCTACCGCGAGTTCGGCAACCTGTGGGGTGAGGCTGCGGTGCTGAACGCGCTCGCGGCCGCACAACTCGCGGCCGGCCGGCCGACCCTGGCCCGACGCCGAGCCGAGTCCGCCGTCAAGCTTTGGCGGCAGGTCGGCTCCCCGACCTGGCTGGCTGCCGGCCTCGACACCCTGGCCGAAGCACACCGTATGGCTGGAGACATCGTGCTTGCCAACCGGATTCGGGACGAGGCAACGGTTACGCGGACAACCCCCGAGGACACCGGCCCCGTCCCAGGTCCGCCCGCCATCGCGAGTTGGTGAGCTTTCCCGCCAGCGGACCAGGCAGCCGCGACGCCGGCCGCGCAGGTATCGGCGGCCCGGCCAGCGCATACGAACGTGTACGAACAGCGGACGCCCGCCGACCGTACAGGTTCGTACAGATCCGTACGCCCAGCGACCACTGACGATCCCTCCCACCGTGCTCGAATCATTCCCGTCGACCTATCGGCACTCAGGCCGACATTCGGATGGATCGATCGGGTGCCGACACACTACGGGAGGAACAACAATGGGCCGAAAGCTACGAAGCGTTGTGGCCACGTTGCTCACCACAGCCGTCGCCGTCGTCGCTACCGCAACTCCGGCTGCCGCCGCCGATGGGAAGCAGCTCGCCACCGACGAGATCGGCCCCGGCCCGCTCGTGGACTGGGTCTGCACGAACAGCAGCGCCAACGCCTATGCGTGCTTCGCCCCACACGGGGAGTGGTTCCGTATCGAGGACACCTGGGAGGACGGCTATCCCGTCGTCATCGACTGGCGGTTCTTCGACGACGAGGTGAGCCCAAACGGGGCGATCGTACGACAGGGACGAATCTGGCACACCGCCGGCTATTACGGCGGCCACCGCTACATGAACAAGTCGTTCCCCGAGAGCCAGCCGGGCGTCACCCTCAAGTCCGTGGTGTTCCGCGCCTGCTCGGGTAACTACCCGAGCAACAGCATCTCCTCTGCGAGCTGCTCCGAATGGGTCAGCGTGGGCACCTGATCAGCACCTGATGGTGGCCCGTGTTGCGATGACACGGGCCACCACGCTTTCCGCTCAGGCACCACTCTAAGGGGGCCCAATTATGGCTGATGGTCGTTCCGCGGAGCGCGACGAGATGGCGCTACCCGCTCCCACCGATCACGAATCGTCGACGGCTTCTCCGACGTCGATCGTGCCGATAAGTCGCCGTACCGCACTCATCGGCGGCACCGCCGCCGCCGTCTCTGCCTTTCTGCCTACGTCACCGGCGAGCGCACGGTCGGCCCCACCGACACGTGGAGCCGCCACAATGGCGGCCGCCGACATCCAGATAGTCTCTCGCGCCCAGTGGGGAGCGAAGCCACCGGAGCCGGATCAGACGTATACCTGGATGCCCTGGCAGGGAGGCGTCGCCATCCATTACAAGGGCAACACCGACGGGTGGGATCCAGCCGCCAATCACAACGACTGCTTCGGGCAGATGCGCGAGATCCAGGACACGGGCATGGAGGGCGAGGGGACCGATATCGCGTACAACTTCGTCGTCTGCCAACACGGCGTCATTTTCGAAGGTCGCGGTATGGGAATCCGCTCGGCGGCCAACGACACAGAAACCAAGGGGGCGAACCAGGACTACTACGCCATCATGAGCCTCATCGGCTCGACGCGGTTGCCCTGGGGCTCCGACGACCAGCCGAGCGCCGCGATGCTGGCCGCCATCCGAAACCTCATCGGCCACCTGCGGCTGGTCGGCAAGGCGGGACCACGAATCAGGGGACACCGGGATCTGGCCACGACCGAATGCCCCGGAATAGCGCTCTACCAGTACGTTACGAACGGCTCGCTGGAGCCGCCGCCGATCCCGCCGAGCCCTCCGGCGCCTCTGAACACCATCCTGCGCGCCCAATGGGGAGCGCGCCCTCCCGCCGCGGTCACGCGGGTCCCCATCACGACACGTACGGGATTCACGGTCCACTATTCGGCGGGAACGAGCGCGACGACACCGCGGCAGATTCAGAACTACCACATGGACAGCAACGGCTGGTCGGACATCGGGTACAACTTTCTGGTCGATGTGGCCGGCCGGGTCTACGAGGGCCGCGGTTGGGAGGTCGAGGGCGCTCACGCGAGCGGGCACAACGTCACGCACCTCGGAGTGTGCTTCATCGGCTCCGACGGTGACGTCACACCGGCCGTGCTCCGCTCGATCCGGTCTATCTACGATCGCGCCAACGCGCTGAGCGGCAAGACCCTCGCCAAAACCTGGCATGGTGGGCTCTCGGGCAACTCGACCGCATGCCCCGGCTCCCAACTCCGCGCCTGGGTTCAGGGCGGCATGGTTTCGGACGACGTTCCCGGGATGACCGACTCTCCGCCGAGCAGCGGTGGCATGGGCGGCGGCATGACGTCCGTACGCACGGTTGCTGCCCAGCAGAAGGCGGTCAACGACGCGGGCTACTCGCCGGCCCTGGTCGTGGACGGGTTCTGGGGGCCCAAGACAGACGCCGGTGTGCGCTGGCTACAGGGTCGACTCGGCGTCACGGCCGACGGACTGTGGGGCCCGAATACGGAGGTCGCGTACCAGGCTCAGATCAACGGCAGCGCTCCCGGCGGCGGCATGTCGTCCGTGCGGCCCACGGCCTCCCAACAGCGAGCTGTCAACAACATGGGCTATTCCCCGGCCCTGGTGGTCGATGGCTTCTGGGGTCCGAGCACGGACACCGGTGTCCGCTGGCTACAGGGCCGACTCGGTGTCACCGCTGACGGCCTCTGGGGTCCCGGCACCGAGGCCGCCTACCAGGCCTACTACGACGAGGGCGCACTCCTGGCCGTCGACGGGGATTTCGGACCGGGAACCATTCGGGCCACCCAGCGCGCCCTCGGCACCACTGTCGACGGACAGTGGGGGCCTGCCTCGATCCGCGCCCTGCAAAGCCATCTGAACAACTGGAGCAATGCCGGACTCGCCGTGGACGGTGGGATGGGACCGGGCACGATCAAGGCTCTGCAGCGACACCTCAACACCATGATCGCTGCGGGACTGTCAGTCGACGGGATCTGGGGTTACGCGACCATCGCCGCACTCCAGAAAGCCTTGAACCGCGCACGGTTCTGACGACGGGCGCCCGGTTCGACCATCGAGATCGACAACGCACCGTCCCATCAACACGTCTGCGTACACGGGCGACGGCTGACCTCCAGCCCGCCGAACGAGGTCGCCGCAGGCGTCACGTCACCGTCGACCGCAACCCATGGTCGAACGTCCTCGGTCGCTGGCAGTCGACATGGCACGATGGCCGTGTCCTGCGCCGCCAGTGGCCGGGCACGACGCTGATGGAGTCGGGATGTCAGAACTGGCCGGCCCGCCGGTGCCAGGGTTGGCGAAACTGTGGACGCACGATCCGGTCACCGCCGGCCCGTACCGGCTGGTCGGCCGGCTGGGCGCGGGTGGGCAGGGGGTCGTCTACCTCGGTGAGGACGACGCCGGTGACCGGGTCGCGGTCAAGATGGTCAACGTCGATCTGAGTGATCCACGGGCGCGGTCACAGTTCGTGAAGGAGATCGCCGGCGCGCGCCGGGTGGCTCCGTTCTGCACCGCGCAGGTCCTCTTCGCCGAGGTGGACGGCGAGCGGCCCTACGTGGTCAGTGAGTTCATCGAGGGCCTGACCCTGCACCGGCACGTCCGCGAGCGGGGCCCGGTGACCGGTAACGCCCTGCACCGGCTCGCGGTCGGCACCGTCACCGCGCTCGCCGCGATCCACAGTGCCGGGGTCGTGCACTGCGACCTGAAGCCGGACAATGTGGTGCTGGGCGAGGACGGTCCCCGGGTGATCGACTTCGGCATCGCGCGGGCGTTGGGAAACACCGAGACCGCGTCCAGCCGGGTCATGGGGACCACCGCGTACATGGCTCCGGAGCGGTTCCGCAACGACGCGATCGGTCCACCCTGCGACGTCTTCGCCTGGGCCGCCACGATCGCCTTCGCCGCCGGTGGTCGGCCCCCTTTCGGCAATGATTCACTCTTCGCCGTGATGCACCGGGTGCTGCACGACGCCCCCGACCTTCCGGCGTTGCCTCCCGTTCTCGACGAGCTGATCCGGGAGTGCCTGGCCAAGGATCCGGCGGACCGGCCGGCTGCCGAGCGCGTACTGGTGCGGCTGCTCCGGCAGGACGGCAGGGTCACCGAGCCGCTGCGTCGGGAGAGCCTGCTCGAAGTCGGCAACGAGACCGCTGGCGCGCCGACACCGGACCACCCGCTGCCCGAGGTAACGCCGACGGCACCGCAGCCGCGTCCGACGCAGACGCCGACCGGGCCGACGGTGCCGACCCAGGCCCGGCCGACCCGGCCGGCACACCTGCCGGTCATGACGCAGCCGGCACACCTGCCGGTGACGGAGCCTGGCGTTCGCACTGGGGGTGGCGGCGCGTGGCGGCGGCTGCGTGGTGAGGCCCTTGACGCCTGGGGCATCTCGACCGCGCTCTTCCTCGGTTCCGTTGGCGCCGCCGCCGGCTACGTCGCGTCGAGCGCGGTCGGCGCGGCCGCCTCGGTCGGGGCGGTCGCTTTCGTCGTGGTCTACCTGGTTCGGCTGCTGGTCGCGACGACGATCGGGGGACGGTCCGACGAGGAGTGAGCGGTGCGTCGGGGTCGGGGTCGCCGACTGGCACCGGATCGATAGGTTGACTGCCACCAGCCGCCCGCCGAGGAGGACGTCCCGATGGCCCCAACCGCCAGTCGTACGCGGCAGTGGTTGCCGTACACGGCAGCCGTCACCGCCGGCCTGGTGGTCATCGCCGGTGCGTTCGTGTTCGTCCGGCAGCGCGAGGCGGGCAACGAGGGGGCCGGCACCGACTGCGCCACCACCCTCCAGGTCAACTCCTCCACGGAGAAGGCGGCGCTGCTGGTCGACCTGGCCGAGCGCTACAACCGCAGCGACCGGTCGATCGATGGCGGCGGCTGCGCTCAGGTGCACGTCAGCGCGTTGAACTCGGGCAAGGCCACCGAGGCGCTGGCCACCGGCTGGACCCACACCGGCCTGCCGCAACCACAGGTCTGGCTGCCGACGTCGAGCCTGTGGACCGGCCAGCTCCGGCTGCTCGACGAGGCCGCCGGGCGGGAGCTGCAGACCCCGGACCACTACCCGTCGATCGCGAACAGCCCGCTGGTGATCGCGATGCCGCAGCCCAAGGCCGAGCTGGTACGCCAGCGCGGGCCGCTGGGCTGGGGAGAGATCCTGGGCCTCTCCGGGCGGGACGGGTGGGCGGACTTCGGCAAACCGGAGTGGGGCCGCTTCACCTTCGGCAAGGACAACCCGAACCTGTCCACCTCCGGGCTGGCGGCGACCATCGCCACCTACTACGCGGCGGTGCAACGGGCCAGCGACCTGACCCGGTCCGACCTGGCCAACCCGGCGGTCACCCAGTTCGTCCGCCGGATCGAGGCCAACGTGTCGCACTACAGCGACGACTCGGTGGACCTGCTGCGCAGCCTCGCCGAGGCGGACCTGGCCGGCGGGGCGGGCAGCACTGACGACATGAGCGCCATCGTCCTGCAGGAGGAACTGGTGGACCTCTACAACACGGGCGCGCTGAGCCCTAGCCAGGACGGGCAGGAGCGGGGCCGCCGGCCGAACGTCCCGCTGGTCGCTGTCCACCCCAAGGAGGGCACGTTCAACCTGGACCACCCGTTCGTGGTGCTGCCCTCCGCCGATGAGCGGCAGCGCGCGGCGGCGACCGACTTCCAGAAGTTCCTGACCGAAGGCGACCAGCAGGAGAGCTTCGCCCGCCTCGGCTTCCGGGACCACGAGCGCCGCGCCTCGGCGGAGCTGCTCGCCAGCGTCGGCGCCGAGCCCACCGGCGGGCTGAACTACTTCGAGCCCCCGGACCCGGAGGTGGTCGGCGCGATGCTGGACGGCTGGAGCACGCTCCGCAAGAAGGCCAACATCCTGATCGCCCTGGACACCTCGGGGTCGATGCAGGCGAAGGTCGGCACCCGTACCCGTTTCCAGGTCGCCTCGGCGGCGGCGGGCAAGGGCCTCGCGCTGCTCAACGCCGAAGACCGGGTGGGGCTCTGGTCGTTCTCCTCGGAGACGCAGCAGCGGCCGAAGAGCCCCTACCGGGAGGAGGTCCCGCTCGGCGGGTTCGACCAGAAACGGATCAACAGCAAGATCGCCGGCCTGCACGTCGAGGGCGGCACCGCGCTCTACGCGACGGTCCGGGCCGCACACCGAGAACTGCTCGACCGGTACGACCCGCAGCGGATCAACGCGATCGTGGTGCTGACCGACGGCAAGAACGAGTACAGCCGGGACAACGACCTGGCCCGGTTGCTCGCCGAGGTCGCCCTGGACCCGCAGCGTCCGGTGAAGGTGTTCTGCATCGCCTTCGACCGGGAGTCGGACTTCGCCACCCTGGACCGGATCGCTAAGGCGTCGTCGGGCAAGGCCTTCGACGCCACCGATCCCGCCAAGATCGACGAGGCGTTCGTGAAGCTGGTCAGCAGCTTCTGACGCTCTCCCTGCCGGCACCGAGCATGGAATCCGACGCTCTCAGGCCCCGGCCGCTGACGCACGTGCCGGACCGGGAAAATCGGTGAGACCAACGACGAGCAACAGGTACGCGGTCAGCTCGACCGCCGCCGTGAGTGCCGACATCGGTTGCGGTACGGACAGCGTGGGCGTGATGGCATCCCAGGCGAACATGGCGTAGTCGCTGACTGCAAAGAGGGGCATCGGGACTGCGGCGATGCACGCGTCCATCAGTGGCAGCGCCATGAGGGCCAGCAACGCCGCGCCGATCGAGGCGAGCCGTCGACCGTGGCCGGCGAGCACCGCAGTGAGCGCCAACGCGGCAAACCCGAGGACCAGGGGCGGTAGGACCGCCGTGCTCACGGCCACCATCGTTTCGGCCACGTCGACGCCGGTCGCGTGCGGAGGCTGAGCAGCAAGGGCACGCGACGTACCAACCACGCGGACGACCGCGTACCCGGTGATCAGCGCTCCCCCCACGACAGCCGGCGCCGCCGCAGATCGACGCCAGCCGCCGCGGCGCCACGCGACGAGTAGCACCAATACCGCGGTCAACGAAGGCCAGCAGAGGGAGAGGCCCGACTCGAACGCGGACGGTGTGTCAAGACCCGAGTCGGGCACGAGCATCATCACGCCATAGCCATCGTGGTCCTGTGCGGCCGGCATCGTGCGGACCGTGTCCACGAGCGCAACCGTGAGGGCCGCCCACAGCGCCCAGCGAGAACTCGGCGATCGGCTGAGCATGGCGTAGGTAAGGAGCAGACCGATGCTCAGCACTTCGGCGTAGCGCCAAATCGGACGGGCCGTCAGGACGCCAGCAACATGGAAGGCGGCGCACGAAACCGCCACGGTCAAGAGGATCAGCCGAGGACGCACCGGCGCATCCTGCCACGCGTACATCCCGCCCATGCAGCGGCCGATGCGGCCTCCAGGCATCTCCCTTCAGGACCCGGGTCGCACCGGTGGGGGCAGGCGCTCCGCCCGCCCCACCGGCTGTGCCGTCACACCAGTCGGCGGCGGACCCACCAGAGGGAGAACAGGGACAGCACGACGGTCAATGCGACCAGCACGCCGAACTCCCGCCACTGCAGGTCCCAGAACTTCGAGCCGGCCACGTAGCTCACCTTTAGGCTGAGGTTCTGCTTCGCCAGCCACCTCGGGCACGTCTTGCGGTGACGGGACGCCGGCGGACCGCACTGGGTCGTATCGGCCGGACCGCTGAACTCGGCTCCGGTCGGGGTGATCACGGTGCCAGTGATCCGGGGCATTCTGGTGCGTGCGCAGTGTCACTACAGGCCCAGGCTCCGCAGGGTCGGTACGGTCTGGCCCACCCAGGCGAGGTCGGCGTCCTCGCGAGCACCCTGGGTGCGTTGTGTGCCGGCCAGGAACCACAGGAAATAGGTGGTGTAGCCGGGTGCGCTGACCACGGTGTGGTACCCCTCGGGCATCATCTGCATCACATGGTCACGAATGGTGACGTTCTCCTCGTACCCGTCGTCGGTGTAGACCCGGCTGATGCCGAACCCGTTCGGTGGGTTGACGCGGTAGTAGTACATCTCCTCGTGTGCGGCCTCGGCGGGTAGATCGTCGACCTTGTGCCGGTGCGGCGGGTAGGTGCTCCAGTTGCCCGAGGGCGTGTAGGTCTCACCGACGATGAGCCGGCGGGCGGGCAGGTCCGGCTGGGAGATCTCGGTGAGGATCTGGTGGTAGGTACGGCCGAAGTTCGCCGCTCCCCAACGGCCGCTCACGACCTGCTCCGGTGCGATGACGTAGGGGTCTGTGGCCAGTTCGCTGGGTGCGCTGGGTAGGGCGATCTCCACGGCGGTGACGGCTTCGATGGTGATCGAGGAGCCGGCCGGGAGGTAGACGGAGTGCGGCTTGCCGGAGAAGACGTCGGCACGCTGGCCGACCTGCGGGAAGTGGTGGTCGGCGACGGTGAAGTTGGCCGTGCCGCCGAGGATGACGGCCAGGATCTCGCGGTCACCGGACTCGCCGGTCCAGGACTCGCCTGCCGAGAGCCGCAGCAGGGTGAAGTCCAGCAGCCGGCAGGGATTGACGGGCAACGTGTTCCGGCCGTCGGCCGCGGGAATGGTGCAGTGATAGCGGTAGTCCATGGTCACCTTTCGGGATGCGGGGCGGTGCGGGTCGGTCGCGGCGGTCACCAGGGGCTGATCCAGCCGGGGACGGTGGCGCGGGTGAGGGCTTCCAGGTAGAAGTAGTCGCCCCACAGGGTTCCCTCGTCGACACCGACGCTCTTGGGCTTGTCGTAGACGCCGTGCAGGATCAGCGCGTTCGAGACCGGATGGCCGCCGGTGGAGTAGTGGTCGATGAGCGAGCGCAGGATCTTGGTGGCGGCTTTCCGGTACCTGTCGGCGCTGGCCCTGTCGGTGAGGCCGTCGGCGAGTTCGACCAGGCCGCAGGCGGCGATGGCCGCGGCCGAGCTGTCCCGCTCCTGGCCGCTGCCGTCGCCGAACTCCAGATCCCAGTACGCGACGTGGTCGTCGGGCAGGTGGGCGAGGAAATGGTCGGCGCAGGTCTTCGCGGCGGCGAGCAGCGCGGGGTCCCCGATGTGCCGGTGGTTGAGGCTGAACCCGTAGATGCCCCAGGCCTGCCCACGCGCCCAGCAGGAGTGGTCGGCGTGGCCCTGTTCGGTTTCCCCGCGCAGTGGCGCGCCGCTGTCCGTGTCCCAGTAGAAGGTGTGGAAGGTGGTGCCGTCCGGGCGCAGGATGTGCTGGCGCAGTTGAGCGGTGTGCCGGCGGGCTGCGGCGGCGTAGCGGTCGTCGCCGGTGGTCTGGCTGGCCCAGAAGAGCAGCGGCGTGTTCATGAGGCTGTCGATGATCGTGCGGCCGCGTTGGCGCGGGTCGTTCAGGTCGCCCCAGGCCTGGATGATTCCGGCGGGTTCGAGAACGCGCGTCATCAGGTGGTCGGCGGCGGCGAGAGCCGCGTCTCGGGCCTGCGGGTCGCCGGTACGACGGGCCGGGGTGACGCAGGCGAGGGTGTAGAGGAACCCGAGGTCGTGGGTGTCCAGGTCGATGCCGTGGGTCATCCGGGCCGCGAAGCTGTCCACGTGGGAGAGCGCTGCCCGCAGGTGCCGTTCGTCGCCAGTCAGGTCGTGTGCCAGCCAGAGCATGCCGGGCCAGAAGCTGGTGGTCCAGCCGACGTTGGCGCCCTCGGGCTGGCCAGCACTCGGTGGCCGGAGCGGGTAGCGGTTGGCGTCGGTGGTGTCCGCGGGGTACCGGTCGCCGAAGGTGGCGATGTTCGCATCGACCGTACCTATCGCGGCGACCACCGCGGCCGCCATGGCTGCTGCGTCGGAGCTGGGACGGACGTCGGTCGCCGTCATGGATGCTGTTCTCCCTCGTGGGTCCGGTCCGGTGCCGGGCAGGTTTGTCGTCGACGTCCCGGCTCGGCGGCCGGAACCTGGTGTTCAGGTGGTCTGAGGTGCGGTCGTCGGTGGGTCGAGCGCGGCGCGCAGGGTGAAGCGGCTGTTGGCCCATACGACGTAGAGCAGTGGCGCGGCGGCGAGGCCGAGCGCGATCGCGGGGCGGGCCACCAGGATCTGGGCGAGCAGCACGAGCACGAGCAGAGACGCGGCACTGAGGTACCACCGGCGCACCGCCAGATAGACGCAGGCACGGCCCACGTCACGCAACCGCGCGGTGGGTCGGTCGGCGATGGTCACCAGCCCGAGCAGCGTGGTCGCGGCGGTGAGGACGGTCAGGGTCGCCAGGACCGGAAGGGCGAGTGCGCCGACCCGATGGCCCCAGGCGGCGTGGGCGTCCACGGCGAGCACGACCAGGGCGGCCATGGCTGCCACCGTCCAGAGCATCGCCGGCCGGGCGGTGGCTCGCCAGGCGCGGCCGTAGGTGCGCAGCACGCCGCCGGAGTCGCCGACGGAGTAGGCGGACATGACCGCGAAGACCGCACAGAGCCCGGGCGCGCAGAGCGGGGCGGTCAGCGCGTACAGCGGCCAGGAGCGCTCCGCCTCGGTGGTGAACGCAAGCATCACCAGTGGCAGGCAACCGAGCACCAGCAGCAGGTTGCTGACGAGCGCGACGTAGACACCGTCGAAGATGGCGGTGATGGTGTTGTGGCGCGAACGCATGGACCTCAACCCTTCAGTCCGGTCGTGGCGATGCCCTCGATGAAGTGGCGCTGGCCGAGCAGGAAGATGACAGCGACCGGCAGCACTGACAGCACGGAGCCCGTCATGATCAGCGCGTATTCGGCGTTGTACTGGGAGACGAAGGTGTTCAGCCCGAGCTGGATGGTGCGCAGCTCCGGACTGCGCAGGTAGATCAGTGGGCCGAGGTAGTCGTTCCAGGTGGTCACGAACGTCAGCAGGGCCAGGCTGGCCAGCGCAGGTCGGGACAGCGGCAGCATGATCCGTCGGTAGATGCCGAACTCGCTGAGCCCATCCACCCGCGCCGACTCGCTCAGCTCCTCGGGGATCGTCTCGTAGAACTGCTTCATCAGGAACACGCCGAACGCGCCGAACGCCTGTAGCGCGACGATCGACCACAGCGTGTTCGACAACTGCAACTTCGACATGAGGATGAACTGCGGGATCATGTACGACTGCCAGGGCACCGCGATCGTCCCGACGTACGCCAGGAAGAGCGCGTTGCGGCCGGGAAAGCGGACCCGGGCGAAGCCGTAGGCGGCGAAGCTCCCCGTCACCACCTGCAGGAGGGTGACGACCACCGACAGCAGCAGCGTGTTCCCCAACCACGTCGTCATGTCCGAGCGCTGCCAGATGTCGAGGTAGTTCCGCCACACCACGGGATCGGGGAGCCAGGTGATCGGGATGGTGAAGACGTCGCTGTTGGTCTTCAACGACGCCACCACCATCCAGTAGAACGGCAGCAACAGCCCGGCCGCCGCGAGCACGAGGGCGGCGTACCCGACGAGCCGCCAGCCCCGGGACCGGACCGGTCGGCCGGGCGCGCTGCGGTTGTCGGGCGCGGCGACGGCCGGGGTGGGCAGGGAGAGGTCGGTCGCGGTCATCAGCTGTTCCTCCGCTTGTTGACCATGAACTGGACGACCGTGATGCTGAAGCAGATGGCGAACAGAACGACGGAGACCGCCGAGGCGTAGCCGAACTGGTTCTCCTCGAAGCTCTTTTGGTAGATGTACTGCGAGAGCACCAGTGTCGACTGGCCAGGTCCGCCGCCGGTCATCACGAGGATGAGGTCGAAGACCTTGAAACTTTCGATGGTGAGCAGCACGGTGACGAAGAAGGTGGTGTGTCGCAGCCCGGGGAGGGTCACGTGCACGAACCGCTGCCACGGTGTGGCGCCGTCGGTCTCGGCCGCCTCGTAGAGCTGGGCCGGGATGGTCTGCAGGCCGGCCAGGAACAGCAGCATGTAGTAGCCCATGTACCGCCAGGTGCCGACGATGATGACCGCCGGCATCGACCAGGTCGACGACGTGGTCCAGCCCGGCGCATTGTCCACCCCGACGGCACCGAGGAGAGCGTTGATCGGGCCATACTCCGGGCTGAACAACTGGTTCCAGACGATCGCGATCGCCACGATCGAGGTGATGTAGGGGAAGAAGGCGACGGTGCGGAAGAACCGCACGCCGCGCAGTTTGCGGTTGAGCAGCAGCGCCAGCCCGAGTGACGCGGAGAGGGTCAGCGGGATGTGGAAGACGGTGTAGTAGATGGTGTTGCGCAGTGCGGTCCAGAAGCTCGCGTCGTCCCACATTCGCCGGAAGTTGTCGGTGCCGGTCCACTCGGCCACCCCGAAGACGTTCCAGTTGGTGAAGGCCACGTAGAACAGCACGACGACGGGTAGCAGGGTGAGCACGGCGAAGCCGACGAAGTTGGGAAGGATGAACGACCAGCCGGCGACCGTGTTTCGCGACACCAGCCGCCGGTTCCTGGGTCTCGTGCGCGGCAATGTTGCCATAGGGAGTCTCCGGGAGCGTTCGGGATGGTGGCGGGGACCGGCGTGCGGCTCAGGCGCGCCGGGCCCGCCATCAGCTCACTGGTTGAGGACCTCGTTCTTGGCGCGGGCCTGCGCCTTGCTCAGCTCCGCGTCGACGCCCTTGCTGTCGGAGAGGATCGCCGAGTGCGTCTCGTTGAGGAGGTTCTGCAGGCCGGCGGTGTGCTTCGACACCGGGTTCTCCGGCTTGATGGTGTGCTTGGCGTAGGCGAACTTCGACAGGTCGTCCTGCGGTACGCCGTCCAGCCCGAACAGCGTCGCGGTAACCGCGTCGGTGACCTGGGCCGGGGTGATACCGATCCCGGCCAGCGCTTTGCCGGCATCCGGGCCGGCCGCGTACTGGAGGAAGGCCTTGGCCGCGGCGGTCTTGGACTTGCTGATCTTCGGGTTGATCCCCAAGCCGGTCGGGTCACCGAAGGTGACGGGTGTGGCGGAGGTGCCGGTGGTGGACTTGTCGAACTGCGGCGCCGGGGCGATCCCCCACTGGAACTTGTCGGCGTCACCGCTCTGTCGCTGGTTGAGCAGCGTGGCCACGTACCAGGTGCCCATCAGCAGCATCGCCGACTGCTGCTTACCGAACTGCGCCTGGTAGGTGAGTTTGTTGGTCTTCGCGGTGCCGAAGGTCGGCTGCGCGCCGGCCGCCTGCAGGTCCAGTGACCGCTCGTAGTACGGCTTCAGGTAGCCGAAGTCCCCGGAGAGCAGGTCCGCGTTGGGGGTCTGGGCGAGCGCGAATCCCTGCACTGTCGACTGGAAGGTGTGCTGGTAGGCGCCGGTCGCGTTCGAGCCAGCCGCCTTCAGCCCGGTGTGCAGTCGCTTCGTCGCGTCGGTGTAGTCGTCCCAGGTCCAGCTGCCGTCCGGCGGCGCCACCTTCGCCTTCGCGAACAGGTCCTTGTTGTAGAACAGCACCCAGGAGTCCTGCCGGTACGGCACCGCGTACGCCTTGCCATCCACCTGGTACGACGCGAGCGCCGGGCTCGAGCCGAGACCGGAGGTGGCGTCGGAGACGTCGAGCAGCTGACCACCGCTCTGGTACGTGTAGAAGTTCTTGAGGTTCTTCATGACGTAGACGTCTGGGGCGGTGCCGGCGGCCAGGTCCGTGATCATCTGGGTGTCGTAGTCGTTGCCTGGGGCGTACTCCTTGAGCTCCACCGTCACGTTCGGGTGGGTCGCCTTGAAGCCGTCGGCGAGCGTCTTGAACTCGGGCGTGGACGACAGGGTCCAGCCGGCCAGGGTGATGGTCACCGGGGCATTGGGGTCGACTGGTTCGTCTCCGCCCCCGCAGCCGGCGAGAACAAGCGTCAGGGCCGTCGCGGCGCTGATGACGGCCGGTATCGCACGCTTCATCCCTTTCTCCTTCGGGTCAAGGGGCCCGGACGGGCCCGCACTGCTACCAGGACGCCTGGGTGGGCCTGGCATGCTCCGTGTCCAGACGGGTCGACGTGCTGGTTCCGTCGGGCCAGTCGACTGCCAGGTGGAGGCCGTAACCGTCCTCGTCGATCACGGCCTGGCATGCCTGTCCGGCCGTGGCCACCGGCACCCTGGACAACTCGGTGAACGTGGCGACCCATGCGCGCGGCCGGACGGGGTGGTCCAGCCAGGGCACGACCAGCCCACCGGCCAGGGGCCCGCCGTGCGGAACGGCAGTGACGCCGGCCGTTCCGCCGCCGTGAACGCTCTCGAGCCAACCGGTCAGGTCGGCCCCCGTCACGACTGCCACACCGCCGCCAGCGGTGGCCGTCGCATTCCCGGCAATGGCCCAGCCGCCGATCCGTAGCCGCAGCGCAGCCGCCTCGACGCCGTCGGCGAGGCCGTCGACGCGGGTCAGACGTAGCTCCCAGGGGCCGCGGACCAGCGAATACACCGTGAGGTGCCCGGCCGGTCGGGACCGGCCCACGCGACCGCCGCCGTGATCGCGCTGACCCGGATCCGGGTCGACCCAGTGGGCGAGAGCACGTGACCCGGCCACGCCCACGCCGTCGGTGTCGACGCGAACGGTCAGCAGGCGCATGCCGGCGCGGTGGGTGACCCGGCCCGCGTCGTCGACGAGAGTGACGGACTGGTCGATCGGACTGGCCCAACCGCTGTCGTCGAGGACCGGGGCGGTGGCGGTGGAGTAGCCCAGTCGGGCGTAGAGCGGGGAATCTGAGACGGTGGCACCCTCGACGGCGTGGTCGGTGCCGTGGTTGACGACGCGGACGATGCCGTCGGCACGGGTGCCAGAGACCAGCCAGCCCGGCGCGTGTATCGCCCGCACCGCGTCCCGCTCCTCCACCGGCAGCGGCTCCTCGGAAGTGGTCCACACCGGATGGTCGGCGGGTAGCGCGATGCCGAGTAGTCCCTTGCTGGCCCAGTACGGCGAGCCCGGCCCGGAGTACGACTGCGCCAGTCGCGGCCACGGCCCGTGCCAGCCGAGGGTGAGCAGGCCTCGTTCGTCCGGGGCGCCGTTGGCGACGAAGTGACGCACGATGCGGGTGGCCGCAGCGCGCAACCGGCCGAGGCTGACCGAGGGCACGCCGGCGAAGGCGCCGACCCAGAACGGCGCCGCCGCGGCGAAGCGGTAGGTCAGGCTTCGCCCCTGGATCAACGGTGATCCGTCGGCGCCCACGAGCGCGACCGCGTCGCTCAGGAAGCGGTCGAGGCCGGCCAGATCCCGTTCGCGGCGCTGCTCGGCCAGGTCTGCGGCGCCGGCCATCCGAGCCCACAACGTCGGGTACAGGTGCAGAGCCCAGCCCACGTAGTGGTCGTAGGCGCGGTGCGGCCCGTCGGACATCCAGCCGTCCCCGCGGACGAAGCCGTCATGGGTGGTCAGGTCCTCGTTCATCTCCTCGAGCGAGTGCGGCCCGCCCACCGAACGCAGGAACGTCTGTACGACCAGCCGGAACCAGACCCAGTTGATCCGTGGGTACGTGTCGTCGCCGACCGCCGGCCGCAGATAGTCCACTACCCGCTCTCGCACCGCGGACGGCAGCCGGTCCCAGATCCACGGGCGGGTCATGTCCAGAACCAGCGCGATGGAGGCGGCCTCCACCTTGGCCTGGGGGTGCTCGTCCAAGCGCACCCAATGGTCGGGAGAGCTCGGGTCGGTGCCAGCGGCGATACCAGCCGCGTACCGGTCCACGAGCTCGTCCAAGCCCACGCCTCGGGCACCCGCGATGCGGAAACCAGCCAGCAGAAAGGTACGGGCGAAACCCTCCAGGCCGTCGACGGCCCGCCCATAACCGCCTTCCGGCCCGGGAAGGGTGACGAGGGCGTGGCCGGGCGACGCGAACGGCCGGGCGGCGGCGAGCATCCGGTCGGCGAGGGCCAACCAGTCATCCCGGCTCCAGGTCGCGGCGGTAGCGACATCCGAGTCCGCCGCCACCTGGCTGGTCGGCCCGGACGTCATCCGTGGTCCTGTCGCATCGATCCGTCTCCGTCGAATGTGGCGAGCGGGGCGTTGCCCATGAATGTGACGCGCAGGCATCCGCAGCGTTTCCGAAGTAAAACGCTCACAAAGGAGCAAGTCAATGCCGTTCCCAAACCGATGTGGACACATCTGATCAAGAGCACGCACAAGGCAGCCTTGACGGGCCAAGTGCTCTGATACGATCACAATCGTTCAAAGCCGCTCTACCGTCCGAGGAGTCATGACCGTCGCAGGCGGAGCACGACCTCCTATGCTCTTCGGCGGATAGGGAGATCAGCCGATCCGGCTCGCGATCGACGTCACCGCGTTCGACAGGGCCGGCGAGTTCGCCCGCACCCTGCAAGAGCTCTCGCCGCACGAAGCGTTCCCCGGAGGTCCCCCATGACCAAGGACAGTCCTGCCGTCGCCACGGCGGAGGGGTCCCGAGGGCCGCTTCAGGTCGTCCGCCGGCAGCAACTGTTGGCAGCCCTGCAACGCGACGGCTCGATGCGCATCTCTGACCTGTCCCGCGTGCTTGGCGCCGCGCCGGTCACCATCCGGCGCGACATTGCGGAGCTCGCCGCCGAGGGCTTGGTCCGCCGGGTCCACGGTGGGGTCGCCCTGATCCTGCCGGACGACGTCCCGGCAGCCGACGAGCCACCCGCCGTAGGCCTGGACCCGCTGGTCGGGCGCGCCCTCGGCATGCTCGTACCCTCGTTGGACTACTACTGGCCGGACGTGGCTCGCGGCGTCGAGGGGGCCGCCCGCGAGCTCGACATGCGCGTGGTTCTGCGCGGCTCCTCCTACGACAGCGAGGACGACCAGCCGCAACTGGCCCGCCTGGTGGAGCGGATGGGCGTCGACGCGCTGATCATCGCGCCGAGCATGGACGCACCGACCGCCGAGCGCACCATCGAGTGGCTCGACCAGGTCGGCGTCCCGGTCGTCCTGCTGGAACGCACCGCCACTGTAGGCAGCCACCATGCCGTCATGGAGTCGGTTGTCACCGACCACGCGCTCGGTGCGGCCATGGCGGTGCGCCACCTCACCTCGCTCGGACACCGCAAGGTCGGCTTGGTGCTCGATGCCAACAGCCCCACCAGCCAGCACGTACGACGCGGCTGGCTCGACGCCACGACCGAGTGCGGCCTCGACCCGGACGCCACGGTGGTGGCTGTGGTACCCGACGCACGGTCACCGGAGCGAGACACCGTGCTCAACAGCATCCTCGACCAGTGCCAGGCGACCGGGACGGCGGCGTTGCTGGTGCACGCCGACGCCGAGGCGATCGCGCTGGTGCAGCACTGCGAGGAGCGGCACCTGTCCGTTCCCGGCGACCTCTCCATCGTGGCGTACGACGACGAGGTCGCCGGGCTCTTCAGCCCGCCGCTGACCGCGGTCCGACCGCCGCGACGCTCGATCGGACGAGCGGCCGTGCGTCTCGTCGCCGACCGGCTCGCCGACCCCGACCGTCCCACCCACCGGGTCGTCATCAGCCCATCGCTGCGGGTTCGAGGGTCGACCGCGCGGCCACCCGCGTAGGCGGTCTTCCCGCGTCCGGAACGTCCGGGCAGGGCGGGCCAGGGTGATCCGGACCGTTTCCTGACGCTGACGGGTCGGCCGTGACCCTGCCGCCCTGGCCGCCGGTGCACTCGCGCCTGGGGCCCGGTGCCGGCCGCACCCCGCCGACGAGCGCGCATATCAATGGATGCGATTACGTGAGCGCATCGCTACTATGGGTCAGCAATCCAGAGGGAAGGGGTCGTGCCCGCGTGCGAAGTCCCGTCAACGGAACCGCGCCGGCGTCTGCGCCGGGCCGGTCCGCGCCGCTTGTGGCCGGCCGGCTGCGCAGGTTCGCCCGGCGGCTGGTGCTGATCGCGGCCGCCGTCGGGGCCGGTTTCGTGGTGGCCGCCCTGTTCCAGGGCCCGGCCGAGGCCGACGGGATGCGCAGTGGGTCCGGTGACGAGCCTCATCGGAAGATCGGCGCTCTGGTCGAGCCGGTCGCACGGCTCACGGTCGCCGAGCGCCCCAACCAGGACCGCCCGCGAGCCGCGGGTGCCGATGACCGTCGCAGGGACAGGCTCGGTGCCCGGCTGGCAGGGTCCATCGGCGTCGTCGCCCCCCGTGAGGCCTCGACGGGGCCTCGGTGGTTGACGGGCGCGTCGCCCGAGCCCGTGTCGCTGCCCCGGGTCGGCGACCCCGTTCCGCCCCGCGCGGAGCGAGAGAAGCTCCGGCCGGCCTCGGTAGTTCGCGCGGCTCACCGTGTCGACCGGTCGCGGCCGGTCGCTGATCCACTACGACGGCCAGCAACCGCGGTACCCAAGCCGCCCACGCTGCCCGGGCCAGGCGATTCGCCCGTGGTGGGTCTGGTCACCGCCCCGGTGGCGCACGTCGTCGACATCGTGAGCACAGTGCCGATCCGGCCAGTCGTCATGGCACTCCGTCGTGTCGCCGATGCCGTTCTGCCACCCGCTCTCGGCGAGGTGATCGTTCCGGCGGCGACACCTCCACCGCCCGCTCCCCCAGCGGTCGGGCCGGCCGCCGTGCCGGTGACCGACCCGGCTCCCCTACCGACAGCGCCGACGCCACCGACGGATCCGGCGCCGGCTCCGGTACGCGCCGCGGCGCCGCCGACCTCGGCCGCGCCACCGCCGATGTCCGTCGTCGGCGCGCGTCCGGCGGCCTCGACGGGGCATCTCGTCGCACATCCCGAACCGGTGGCGGCGAGAGGTGAGCTCTCGGGCCGACCCGTCGCGCCCGTCGACCAGGATGCCGCTGGCGTCGACAACGGATCGACGCCCGGGCCGGGGCTGGTCCGACCACTCGACCGGCAGTCGCACGTCGGTGCTGGGCCGCCCTGCGATCTCGTGCCGCTTCTGGTCGAGAGCCGAACTCCGTCTGCGATCGCCCGCCCGGGCTGAGGCGTCGACCGACCCCGGTGGCTGGTCCACGCGGACCGTTCCACCCGCTGGTCGGTCGACCAGTGCCTGCGCCCGTCCGCCGCGACGGTGCCGCGGGTCGATGCCTACCCGTCTGTAGCGCACGACCGCCCTGACCAACCGGTTGATGTTCCGGGATCGGTGGCCGTCGTGACGCGTACCTGAGATCGGAGAAAACGTGGTGATCCACGTTGTCATCGCCGAGGACATGGGTTTGCTCCGCGGGGCGCTCTGCGCCGCGCTGTCACGCGAGGAGGACATGGAGGTGGTCGCCGACGTCGAGGGTGTCGGCGAGCTGTTGACGGTGGTCCGCCGGTGCCGACCGCAGGTGGTGGTGCTGGCACTGACACCGGAGCTGCCCGACCCGGTGGAGGTGGTCGCCCGGATCGACGTCGAGGCGCCGCACGCCGCCGTGCTGGCGATGAGCCCTCGGTGGAGTCCGGCGCTGGTGGAGGCGGCGCTGGCGGCCGGCGCGCGCGGCCTGGTCGGGAAGGACAGCTCACTGGCCGAGTTGGTGCGGGCGATCCGCGCGCTCGCGGCCGGGGAGCGGGCGATCGACCCGGCCGCGGCGGTGGCGGTGCTGAGTCCCCCGCAGATGCCGTTGACGCCCCGGGAGATGGACGTGCTGCGAATGGCGGCCGAGGGTCTGCCGCTGAAGGAGATCGCCGTCCGCCTCTACCTGGCCCACGGGACGGTGCGCAATCACCTGTCGGTGATTCTGCGTAAGACCGGGGCTCGCAACCGGTTGGAGGCGGTGTCGCGCGCGCGGCGTAACGGCTGGCTGTGACCGTCGGGGGCGGGTCCGGTGGAGGTGACCGGACCCGCCCCCGTCACCGTGCGGCCCCGGCGGATGCGTGTTTGAATGTTGACGTTGAGTGATCGTCATCGGAGTGCGGGAAGGTTCGTCGTGATCCGTACCCTGCTCGCCTTGGACGGTGCCCTGGTTCTGGGTGCGCTGTCGTTCGTCCTCGCCGCCGAGGAGGACATCCGTGTCGTGGCGGAGGTCGATCGCGGCGACGCGGTCTCCGCAGCCGTCCGCGCCCAACGCCCCGACGTGGTGGTGGCCGATTTCGACTTCGTCGAGGGAGTCGACCCCGACCACCTTGGCCGGTGCCCCGTACTGGTGCTGGCCCACCCGCATCGGGCCCGGCGACTGCGAGGCATGTTCTGCCCGACCAGGGCGGTCGGCCTCCTGCGCAGTGACGCCGCCCCCCAGCGGGTGATCGACGGGATCCGCCGGCTCGCCCGCCGGGAGCCCGTGCTCGACGCGGATCTCGTGGTCGCGGCGCTGCGCTCGGACGGCCCACTGACCAGCCGCGAGACGGAGGTGTTGAGGCTGACGGCCGCGGGAGCGCCGGTCGCGGAGGTGGCGGCGTCGCTTGGGCTCACCCGGGGCACCGTGCGCAACCATCTCGGTCGGATCGCCCGTAAGGTGGGCGCGCGTACCCGGGTGGAGGCCGTGCGGATGGCGGGCGAGGCGGGCTGGATCTGACCGGCGCGGTCGCGCGGGGTTCAGCCCTGCCGCGTGGGCGCCGCCGGCAGTGGCACTGCCGACTCGTCCCAGCAGCCGACGAGCATTCGGTAGGTGGCCGAGCGGGCCAACAACTGTTCGTGCGTCGCCAGCTCGGGCTCGTCGCCGTCGAGGACCAGCACCCGACCGGCCCGCAGCGCCGAACTGATCCGGTGCGCGATCACCACGAGGCTGCCGGGCCGCCGGGCGAAGGCCGCCTCGACCGTCGCTTCCAGCGCCGGGTCCAGGTGACAGGTCGCCTCGTCGAGGATCACCAGCGCGGCGGGCGCCAGCCAGGCCCGGACCGCCGCGATGAGCTGCCGCTCGCCGGCGGAGAGCAGGGCCGGCGCGACCGGCGCGCCCAGGCCGCCCAGGCGGGTCGCCAGGGCACGCGCGCCGAGCGCGTCGAGAGCGACCTCCAGGGTGTGGTCGTCGGCGTCCGGCCGCAGGTAGCGGAGGTTGTCGGCGAGACTGCCGGTGAACACGTACGACTCCTGGGGCACCAGCACTCGCATCCGGGCGAGGACGGCCGGCTCGACCTCGGCGACCGCCGCGCCGGCCAGGTGGACCGTGCCTGCCTGCGGCGGCACCAGACCGGCCACCAGGGCGGCCAGTGTGGACTTGCCCGCCCCACTCGGGCCCACCACGGCGAGATGGTCCCGCTCGGCCAGGGTCAGCGAGAAGTTCCGCAGGATGGGCCGGGCGTGCGGACCGTAACCGAAGGTCAGTTCCCGGACCTGGACGGCGGGCGAGCCGTCGGCGGGACCGGTGGGCGGCCGGTAGCGGGGCGCCCGGGCGGCGGCGGGGACCGACGGGCGCCCGTCGTCGGGGACCGGGTAGGTGCGCAGGATGTTCTCCAGGGTGACCGCGTAGCGGAGCCCGCCGCCGCCGAGGCCCTGCACCAGGGTGTGCAGGGCCGGTTGCAGCCCGGTGGAGACGTAGATCAGCGCACCCAGCACCGCACCGGCGGTGAGACCCCGCTCGACCAGCCACGGGGCGGTCACCATCAGCACCAGCAGTGGCAGCCAGCCGCCGATGCCGAGGCTGAGACTGCGGATCGCCGCCATCCGGGCGAGCATGCGTTCGGCGGCGGCCTGCGCCGACACCCAGCGCGCCACGTCGGCCGTCACGCGTGCCTGGGCGCCGCAGGCCAGCACGTCGCGGTGACCGGCCAGCGCGGTCGCCGCCGACTGGCCGAGCTGCTCACCGGCCCGGACGTACGCGCGCTGGTGCGTGACCATCGCCGGCAGCGCGGCCAGGAACACGCCCAGCCCGGCGACCAGCGGCACGGCGGCCAGCGCCGCCACCACCGGCGCCAGGGCGAGCAGGCCGAGCAGGGCCGCGCCGGCGGAGAAGAGGAAACCGCGGGTCACCATCAGCAGACCGGCGAAGGTGTCGCGAACGATCTCCATCTGGTGGGTCAGCCGGGTCACGGCGGCGCTGTCCGGGCGTCCACCCGCCCGGGTGGCGTCGCGTAGCGCACCCCGGACCACCTGAGCGGCCACCTCGTCGCGGAACGGCTCGACCACGGCGCCGAGGCTCCGGTACGTCCGACCGGTGGCCGTCGCGCCGACCAGCACGGCCACGGCGAGGACCCCCAACCAGGCCAGACCGTTGAGGAGCCGTCCGGCCAGGAAACCCTCGTCGACGGCGCGGGCGACCAGATAGCCGGCCAGCAGCGCGGGCAGCGACTCGACGAGCGACCAGCCGCCGAGCCCGGCGAGCTCCCGCCGGCGGGCCCGCAGCGCCCGCCAGGTCACTCGGCGTACGCCGGGACGGCTCACGGCCCACCGCCGGCCGGCTGGAAGACCGCCCGGTAGTCCGGGTCGGCCCAGAGGTGCCGGTGCGGCGCCAGTCCGCGCAGCCGTCCGCCGTCCAGCCAGGCGACGAGGTCGGCCGCCGCGGCCGCCGCGGTCCGGTGGGTGACCACCAGTCGGGTACGCTCCCCGGCCCGCCCGAGCACCGCCTCGGTGATCCGGTGTTCGGTCGCGGTGTCGAGGCTGGACGTCGCGTCGTCCAGGATGAGCAGCCGCTCGGCGGCGAACGCGCGGGCCAGGCCGAGGCGCTGGGTCTCGCCCCCGGACAGCGGTGTGTCCACCAGCGGGGTGCGGTAACCGCCGGGCAGACGGTCGATCACGTCGGCGACCGCCGCCATCCGGGCCGCCCGCAGAACCGCCGGCGTGGCCGGGCTCCGATCGGCTGGCGGCGCCGCCGAGTCGACCGGCAGCGCCAAGCCGATCGCGTCGTGGACTGTCGCGCCGATCAGCACCGGCCGGTCGAAGGCGTAGCCGACGGCTCGGCGCAGCGCCGCCGCGTCGAGGTCCCGCAGCGGCACACCGTCCAGTCGCACCTCACCGCCGTCGGGGTCGTACAGCCGTCCCGCCACGGCCGCCAGGGTCGACTTGCCGGCACCGGACGCTCCGACGACGGCCACCGTGGCGCCGGCTGGCACGTCCAGGTCGATGCCGTCCAGGATGGTCCGGCCGTCGTCGGCGTACACGCACACCCCCCGCAGTCGCAGGGCGCCGCCGCCGGGTGGAAGGGGCCGATCGCCGGCCGGCGCGGCGGGTTGCGTCAGCAGCTCGGCGACCCGGTGTGCTCCCGCGCGGCTGCGGACCAGATGGTTCAGGGTGGCGAGCACCGCACCGAGCCCGGCACCCATGGCCGCGTACCGGACCGCGGCGACCAGTTCACCCGGTGTGAGCCAGCCTGCGGTCAGGGCGTACCCGCCGACCGCGATGACGCTGAGGTTCAGCAGCGGTGCCACGGCCGAGGTACGCGCACTCGCCCGGGCCAGCAGGTCCCAGGTGCGCCGGCCGTGCAGGTCCAGCTCCGGCAGGGCCGCCAACACCCGGTCCTCCTCGCGTTGGGTGGTGCCGGCGGCGGCGATGGTCCGGGCACCGCTGAGCGACTCCAGCAGTCGGCCGGCGATGGTGCCGAGCACCCGTTGGTACCCGGCGGTCGCGGCGGAGGCGTCGGCCACGAAGGCGCGCATGAGAACGGCGAGCAGGCCGAGACCGGCGAGCAGGGTGACCCCGAGGACCGGTTCGATGATGGCGAGCGCGACGACGCTGCCGAGCGGTGGAAGCACCGCCACGCTGGCCAGGACCACGGCGTTGCCGGCCTGTCCCGCGTCGGCGGCCTGGCCGACCAACCGGCCGACGAGATCCCCCACCGGGTGCCGGCGGGTGGCGCGGACGTCCACGTTGAACAGGTGACGTAGGAGACGCCGGCGCAGCCCGGCGGTGGCGCGCGCCGCGCCGAACCCGCTGGCCAGGTCCGTCAGGGTGTCGACGCAGATGAGGACGACGACCAGGGCGCAGGCGGACACCGCCCACCAGCCGGAGCCGCCGGCGAGGGCGGCGTCGACGGCGCGGCCGAGGGCCGCTGGTAGCAACAGTTCGGCGGCCGCGCCGAGTAGCGCGACCGCGGCGAGTCCGGCGGTCCAGCCGCCGCCCGCCAGGACCGTCTGCCGCAGCAGCCTGTCCCCCGCCGCGAACGTCGGCATCGGTCCTCCCGTTGGTACGCGGTTGCCCTGGGTGGGCACGTCTACCCACCCAGGGCCCCACGTGTGCGTGGATCAGTTGCAGGTCGTGACGGAGAGCGAGCTGTCGCCGCAGAGCAGCAGGCTCGCCCGGCTACCGCCACCGGTGCGGTCGGCCGGAGCCATCTCCAGGCCCTGGAGGTCCAGAAGTGCCATGTCGTTCACCTCCCTTCCATCCGTTCGCCGATCAGGTCGCCCCCGCTGTCGCGGGGGAGTCTCTTCGCGCCCGGCAGGGGCGCGACGAAGGGCAGCGCCGGGGGCTGGTCGTGCCGCGCGCTGGCCAGCGCGTACAGCACGCCGGCGGTGCCGGTGCCGAAGTCCATGGAGAGCCGCAGCAACTGCTCACCGGGGAAGGCGGTGCCCTCCCGGTACGGCAGCGCGTGCCAGGCCAGCCGATCCAGCTGCGCGCGGAGTTCGCGGCGGTCGGCGTCGTCGGTCGAGGCGGCGAGGTAGGCGATGATGCCGGCCCGGCCGGCGAAGAGCCCGGACTGTGCGTAGAACGGTGAGCGTGCCGCCCGGCGCACCCCGGCGCTCGCCTCGGTGAACTGGTCGTCCGCCCGGTGGCGCAGGTACTGGTCGAGGACCAGCCCGATACCGACACTGCCGTGTGCCAGGTAGGGCATGGTGCGCCAGCCCTCATTGACCTCCAGGGCGCCGTCCGGGCGCAGCACACAGCGGCGCAGATCCTGACGCAGTGCCGTGGCGGCGTGCCCCAACAGCTCCTCGTCGCCGCTGAGCTCGTAGAGCCGCACCAGCATCAGCGCCGGGCCGGTCCGGCCGCGCAGCAGCCCGGCGTACGGGTTGCGTCCGCCGCTGACGTCCGGGCCGGGGTCGTCGGCCAGCTGCCCGATCACCCGCTCGGCGGCCCGCCACGCGGCGTCGTGCAACGACACCTCCCCGGTACGCGCAGCCATCTCGGCCAGGTTGAGCGCGATCCCAGACAGTCCGCTCGCCAGGCTGTGGTCGAGCCCGTCCAGGGGTTCCCGCAGGCAGATGTCGAGAACGTCCAGCGCGTCCTGCCGACGTCCGAGGTGGACGAGCGCGTAGGCGACGCCGTGCAGCCCGTCGTAGAAGCCGCAGCGGGTGCCGGACGGGGGCGCTGTCGCCCGCCGCACCAGCCAGTCTTCGTGCTCGGGCCACCGCCCGGCGCCGCTCTTGTCGAGCGCGTACAGCACTCCTGCCGCCCCGTGGGCGAGGTTGAGGCCGCCACTACGGAACTGCTCGATGTCACCGGGAAAGAGCCGGTCGTCGCGCTCGGGAGTGGCGCTGGCAACGATCGCCGTGGTCAGCCGGTTGCGCAGGGTGGGCCAGTCATCCGCGCCGAGAGTCTCTCGCGGGTCCGCGGTGACCCGCGGCTGACCGGTGATCTCCTCGACCGCCGGGTCGAGGAAGGACCTCGGCACCGGGAAGTTCGCGGCGATGATGTCGGCCAGGTGGGTCACCTTCGCCGGGGCGAGCCGGACCAGCTGGGTCAGTGGCAGGAACAGCGCCAACCGCAGGCACGCCAGGGCGTACCGGTCGACCGCCGGCCCGCTGCGGTCGCGCGGTGCCGCGAAGCCCTGGTTGCGCAGCCCGGGTCGGCGGTGCCCGGCGATCGGCGCGGCCACCTCGAAGTCGACAAGGGCGACCCGGTCGTCCGGCCGGATCATGATGTTGAACAGGTGCAGGTCCCCGTAGACCAGGCCGCGCTCGTGGATCGCCGCCACGACGGACTCGACCTGCTCGTAGGTCTGGCGGGCCCATTGGGCGTACGCGGCCCGGTCGCCGTCGGTCGCGTCGGCGTCGATCAGCGGGTACCGGTCGACAAGCACCTTGTTCAGCGGCCGACCCTCGATGAACTCGAGCGCGAGGAACCGGTGCTCGCCGAGCGCGAACTCGTCGTGGACCCGTGGCACCTGCGGCAGGTCGGCGAGTTGCCGCAGGGCCTGCGCCTCGCGGGCCAGCCGGGCGACGGCGTCGGTGCCGTCGGCGTCCAGGCCGGCGTGCGGTCGGGCCTCCTTCAGCACCACCTCGGTGTCGGTACGCAGGTCCCGGCCCACGTACAGCCCGCCGCCGTTGGAAAAGTGGATCACCCGCTCGATCCGATACGGCACCTGGTCCGTGCTGGTGCCGCTCCGGGCGGCCAGGTGCGGGCCGAGGAAGTCGGGCAGGGTGATCCAGGACGGTACGTGGAAGACGGGCTCCCGGCGGTCCGGCACCAGCGTGCCGGAGTCGTCCTCGATCGCCGGCACCACCTGGCCGTCGGGCGAGTGGCAGTAGCGGGCGGCGAAGCCGCCGTAGCGCACGTGGACCGGGCCGGCGCCGTAGCGGAGGTCACTGAGGATGTACGGTCCGGTTTCGCCGGTGAGCAGCTCGTCGAGCTCCTTGCAGGCCAGCTCCAGCTCGGCGTCGTCGCGGGGATAGACGGTGACGAACTTGCCGCTGGCGGCCCGGGCGGCGTACTTGGAGTTGCGCAGCAAGAGCGTGCGCGGCCCGCGTAGGAACTTGAAGGACAGGCCGCGGGGGACGCAGTAGTTCCAGACCGCGTCCAGCACCCGTTCGGCGTTCGCCAGACCCGCCGAGATGTGAATCTTCCAGCCCTGCTGCGGCAGCGAGCCGCCGTCGGGCGCGTAGATCAGCCAGTCGTCGAGCGGCTCGCGGCGCCAGCCGGCCGGCATCGGCCGTTCGGCGGCCGGGAAGACGGGCTGTGCGACGGCGCTGCCGAGCGAGTCGTAGAACAGCGGGTCTGCGGCGCAGTAGCTGTCGTAGCGTTCGTCCACCGTCCCGCCGCCCCTCGAATTCGGCCGGCTGTTGTTCCGGCGTCGAATCGAGTCTCATCGACAGGACGGTCGGGCTCCAGTGCGCTTAGTCACGACGTTCGATGCGGGGTGCACAGGTACTCATGACATTAGTCAGGCCCGCACACCGTAGACGGCGGCCCCCATCGGCTCGTCGACTTCCAGGTCCGTCACCGCGGCGACCCGGGCGATCATCATGTACTGCCCGATCACCATCAGGAGTTCGACCACCTCGCGCGGGGAGAGCAGCCCGGTCAGTGCGGTGACGGTGTCGTCGGGCGGGCGGACGTCGCGAACGACTTCGGTCGTGAAACGCAGGACGATCTGCTGGTCTGACGTGAAACAGTCGTCCCCGATCTCGTTGCGCCCGAGCGCGTGGATCATCTCGGCCGTGGCGCCGACGGAGCGGGCGATCGGCTCATGCTGGACCCACTCGTAGGGGATGTCGCTCAGCTGGGCAACTCGCAGGATCGCGATTTCGCGGAGCAGCGGGTCGAGGGCCAGGTCCGTGAGCAGCGCGCCTCCCCAGCGCATCCAGTCCGGAAACGCCGTCTCGGCGTTGGCCATGACTCGGAAGAAGTTCAGGGGACGCGCGGCCTGCAGCGCGTCGCGGACCGGCACCGGGACATCGGCAGGGTTCACGTATGGCAGACGGCTCATATTTTCCCTTTACAAGCGGCAAATCGGGTTTTACGGACCATATCCGATCCCGGTTGCGCTCGCCGCGGATCTGTTCGGGGAGACCAGCGGCGGTGCGGCGATGAGCACTCGTGCGCGGCGAAGGTCCGGGCCGCCCGGCCAAATCCACGCTGATGCCCGTCGATGTTGCCAGAGCCGGGCCAGACGTGTTGGAATGGCTCATATCGCCGCAGCGCGGGGGCAACCGCGCTGAGAACGGCCAGCACGGGAGCATTGCAGCGCCGGCAGCGCGCCGCCCTTGGCGGACGCCCGACTGCCGGATCGCCGGGCCACCTCTACGACGACGGGCATCCTGCCGGGCAGTCGCCCCCGCCCGCCGTAGGTATACCCCGGCACGTGTCCCCGACGGCCGACGCGCTCGACGCCCGACCCGCCGGGGGCGTCCGATTCGGCCTGCCAGCGCACAAGAACCGGCGACGAGGTGAGAAGCAATCATGATTTCCCGAGACGACTTCGCGGGTTGGTACCGAAACCGCTTCGTGTGGGTGGCGGTGATCCTGCTGGTGGTGTCGGCCGGCGCGTTGGTGCTGGTCAACCGGGCCGACCCAGAGGCGGAGCCGGCGGACCTGCAGGCGCAGATCACGGCCCGGATGCGCAGCACACTCGAACAGGCTGACCCGGGGCAGCACAACCACACCGGACACGGTGCCCAGCAGGCCGCCACCACGGCTAAGCCGGCAGTGATCTGCGGGGTTCGCGTCTACGGCTACGAGCCGTCGGCGGTCACCGCGCTCGCCGACGTGAAGACGGTCTACGGCTTCCACCTCTGCGGGGTCGCCGAGCAGAAGCGCCCCTGGGACGTGGCGGTCAAGCTGGCCGGTCCGGTGATCATGGACATGTCCACCAATCCCCCGGGCATCCAGGTGGTCGAGGCGACCGCCGAGGTCATGTTCACCGACCGGGTGCGGCAGATGCTCCCGCCCAAGTACGCGGAGTTGGCGCTCAAGGAGGCGCTGACCGAGTCGGAGATGGCCGACCAGCGCCGCCGGTACGACGCGGCAGCCGGCCTCTGAGCATGCCGGGCGGCCGGCGGCGTGGTCGCACCCGCACCCCGACCCGAACCGGGCGGCTACGGACAGCCCGGTCAGCTCGATCCACATCCCACCATAGATAGATGAGTATTGATATCTAGGCCAATAGATGTAACAGTTGGTTTGGGAGCGTTCCCATACTGATCTGTAGTCCCGAAGAGCGGAGGATGAACAGTGCGTTCACTCAAGTCCGATCGATCCGGCGGACGATCCCGGTCACCCGTCCGTCGGTCCCTTCGAGCGCTCGTCATGGTGTTCGCCATCGTGGCCGGCATGCTGCCCTTCACCGGAGCAGCCCAGGCCCACGGCACGATCATCAACCCGATGAGCCGCGCCTACCAGTGTTGGAAGACCTGGGGCAGCCAGCACATGAACCCGGCCATGCAGCAGCAGGACCCCATGTGTTGGCGGGCGTTCCAGGCCAACCCCGACACCATGTGGAACTGGATGAGCCAGCTGCGGGACGGCCTCGCCGGCCAGTACCAGGCTCGCACCCCGGACGGGCAGCTGTGCAGCAACGCCCTGTCCAGGAACGACAGCGTGAACCAGCCCGGGGCGTGGAAGACGACCACCGTCAGCCGCAACCTCACGGTCCAGCTGTACGACCAGGCCAGCCACGGCGCCGACTACTTCCAGGTCTACGTCACCAAGCAGGGGTTCAACCCCGCCACCCAGAAGCTCGGGTGGGGCAACCTCGACCTGATCACGACGACCGGGCGCTACGCGCCGGCGCAGAACATCTCGTTCAACGTCTCGCTCCCGGCACGCAGCGGGAACCACATCCTGTTCGTGCTCTGGAGGGCGTCGCACCTGGACCAGACCTACATGTGGTGCAGCGACATCAACGTCACCTGATCGGCACGACCGACAGCTACAGCACCACTCCGGCCCAGGGCGTTCGCGCCCTGGGCCGGGCTGTTCTTCCGGTAGTAGTCCGCCACCCGTGGCTGCCGAACAACACCCGCACGCCCGGGGATCGCAGAGTTATCAGCCGACAGGGAGGTCGATGGGTCCAGAGCACGACGTCCTTGGGCCCCGATCCAGGGGGTGCAAACCGGTAATAAGGGTCGGAACGGTCTGCGAGGATGTGAGCGCCGGAATGGCATGGCTCAACAGCGAGCGGATTCTTCACGGGGGAACCAGATGAAGGCTGTCGTGTACGAGGGACCGAGGACGGTAAGCGTCAAGGAGGTTCCGGACGCGAGAATCGAGAGACCGACCGATGCGCTGATCCGGATTACGACGACGAACATCTGCGGCTCGGACCTGCACATGTACGACGGGCGCACCGACATGGAGCCCGGGCGGGTGCTCGGCCACGAGAACATGGGTGAGGTCATCGAGGTCGGCGAAGGCGTCGATCTGGTCAAGGTCGGCGACATGGTGTGCCTGCCGTTCAACGTCTCGTGCGGATCCTGCGCCAACTGTAATCAGGGTCTGACCGCGTTCTGCCTGGTGGCCAACCCGGCACCTGGCATGGCCGGCGCGGCCTACGGCTACGCGGACATGGGTCCTTACAGCGGCGGTCAGGCGGAGTTGTTGCGGGTGCCGTGGGCGGACTTCAATTGTCTGGTCTTGCCGCCTGATGCGCGGGACATGAGCAGGCAGAAGGACTACGTCATGCTGTCGGACATCTTTCCGACCGGCTGGCACGCGACCGAGCTCGCCTGCGTGCGGCCCGGCGACAGTGTGGCGGTGTACGGCGCCGGGCCTGTCGGCCTGCTGGCTGCCTACTCTGCGATCATCAAGGGTGCCAACAAGGTGATGGTGGTCGACCGGCATCCGGACCGGCTGCGCCTGGCGGAGCAGATCGGCGCGATCCCGATCGACGATTCCCAGGCGTCACCGGTGGACCAGATCCTGGAGCAGACCAACGGGATGGGCGCGGACCGCGGCTGTGAGGCCGTCGGTTACCAGGCGCACGATCCGGAGGGCCAGGAGAAGTCGGGGCTGACGTTGAACAACCTCGTGCACTCCGTACGGTTCGGGGGCACGATCGGCGTGGTGGGCGTGTACATGCGGCAGGACCCAGGAGCGCCGGACTCGCTGCAGAAACAGGGCAAGGTGCCGTTCGACTACGGCATGTTCTGGTTCAAGGGGCAGAGCATGGGCACCGGCCAGTGCAACGTGAAGGCCTACAACCGGCAGCTGATGAACCTCATCGAATCGCGCAAGGCCGAGCCCTCTTTCCTGGTGTCCCACGAGCTCACGCTCGACGAAGCGCCAACGGGGTATCAGAACTTCGATGCCCGCAACGACGGCTGGACCAAGGTTCTGTTGCACCCCGACGGTCGAGGCTAGAAGAGCAGCCGCCTCCTGGGGGTCGCCGGGTGGGTTGCCGCACGTGCTGCTCACCCGGTGGCCCGGTCTGCCTGGTCCTCGTCGCCGAACGGCTCCGGGCGCTGCTCGGCGTAATGGCTTCCGACAGCCGGCATTGGTGATGATGGACGGCGACGAGCCCGGCTGGAGGAGCAGCGATGGCCCACAGCGAACAGCAACGCCCGGAGATCGTCGTCGGGCTGGTGGCAACCCCACCGGACCACCCTGCACGGGTGGCCGCGCGGCTCACCGCCGAGCTTGCCGACCGGCTCACCGAGCGGGTGAGCGCGGACGTGCGGTGGACCGTGCGGGAAGGCTGGGGGGAGGTGGCGCCGCGCCGCGACGGTGGCGCCGAGGCCCTGCTCGACGATCTTGCTAGGCGGCGCGCCGGCGACGAGTGGGACGTCGCAATCTGCCTGACCGACCTGCCGCTGCACGCCGAACGGGTGCCGTTGGTCGCGCAGACCTCCGCCCGGCGCCAAGTCGCGGTGGTGTCCCTGCCCGCGCTGGGACTGGACCAGCTGCGAGCGACCCGCGCGGCCGTTCCGGATCTGGTGAGTCGACTGCTGACCGACGCCACCGACAGGCGGGTGCCGCCAGCCGGCTGGGCACCGGCCGAGATGACAAGCCGGATTCCCGCCGTCCACCGAGTGGTTGGCGAGGCCGACGCCGGTGAGCGGCGCTACGTCGCCTCGGGGCTGATCGGCCGGGTGCGACTGTTGACCGGCATGGTCCGAGCCAACCGCCCCGGGCGCGCGCTGCTGGGCCTGTCCAAGCTGCTGGTCGGCGCGTTCGGCACCGCCGCGTTCGCGCTCACCACGGACACCATCTGGCAGATGGGCGATGCGCTCGGCGGACTCCGACTCGCAGTGATCATGCTGCTCGGGCTGACCGCGTTGGTGGCCTGGCTGATCGTCGCGCATGACCTGTGGGAGAAACCAGACCGTGAGACACCGGCTGAGCTGGCACGGCTGTTCAATCTGGGTACGGTTCTCACCCTCACGCTGGCCACGGCCGTGTCCTACGTGGTGCTGTTCGTGGGAACGGCGCTTGTCGGGGCCCTGCTGATCGACACATCCGTGTTCGAACAGACCTTGCAGCGACCGGTCAGCTTCACCGACTATCTGACGCTCGCCTGGATCACCAGCTCGCTGGCCACCGTGGGCGGCGCGATCGGTTCCGGACTGGAGAACGAGGAAACGGTCCGGGCCGCCGCCTACGGCTACCATCCCGAACCCGGCGGCTGGCGGGACGAAAAAGGCGGGCAGCCACAGCGGTAGGCCAGCGAGGTCAGCTAGCTACGGGGGCGCAGGGTGACGGTGGCCCCGGCGGTACGGGTCAGCTGGTGGGCTGGAAGACGGCCCGAACGCAGCCGTCGAGTTTCCGTTTGAACATGTCGTAGCCGCGCGGCGCCTCGTCCAACGGCATGGTGTGCGTCGCGAGGTGCTCCGTGACCAGCTCGCCGCGGGCCATCCGTTCCAGCAGCATGGGAATGTAGCGCTGTCCGTGCTGCTGTGCGCCACGCAACGTCAGCCCCTTGTTCATCACCGCCCCGAGCGGGAACTTGTCCACCAGCCCGGCGAACACGCCCAGCACGAACACACTGCCGCCCTTGCGGCAGTTGTAGATCGCCTCCCGGGCAGCGATCGGACGGTCGGACTCGATCCGCAGCTGCTGCTTGACCTGGTCGTACCAGAATTGCGGACCGCTGCTGTGCGACTCCATACCGACCGCCTCGATGCACACGTCCGGGCCTCGACCGCCGCTGCGTTCCAGCAACTCGCCGCTGACGTCCTGCCGCTCGTAGTTCAGTGTCTCGACGCCGAGATGCGTCTCGGCCATCTGAAGCCGGTTGTCGAGTCGGTCGATCACGATCACCCGAGCGGCGCCGAGCAGCACGGACGCCCGGGCCGCCATCTGCCCCACCGCACCGGCGCCCCAGACCGCCACGACATCGCCCGATTTGACCCCGGCGAGGTCGGCGCCCATCCAGCCGGTCGGCGCGGCGTCGGAGGCGAATAGCGCGCGCTCGTCGCTCACCCCGTCCGGGACGGTGAAGGCACCCTGGTCCGCGTAGGGGACGCGAATGAACTCGGCGTGGCTGCCGGCGAAGCCCCCGAGTGCGTGCGAATAGCCGTAGCAGCCTCCGGGCGCGGAACCCCAGACGTTCTCGGTGATCATCGGGTTCGTGTTTCCGTTGTCGCACAGGGAGAACTGCTGTTGCTGGCAGTACCAGCACTTGCCGCAAGAGACGAACGAACAGACGACGACCCGGTCGCCTACCTTGTGGTTGCGAACCTGCGGACCGACCTCGACGATCTCGCCAAGGAACTCGTGCCCAAGGACATCGCCACGCTCCATGAACGGGATGTACCCGCCGAGCAGGTGCAGGTCCGAACCGCAGGTGACCGTCCGACGGACCCGGACAATGGCGTCCTGCTCGTTGCGGAGTTGCGGGTCCGGAACCTGCCGCACCGCGAGCTCGTTGGCTCCCTCCCAAACCAGCGCCTTCACAGTCGTCCCTCCCGCCGACCCTCTTGGGTGGCCATCCGCAGTGGCTTGTTCACCGGAGTCGGCTCGGTGGTGGGCGGATAGTCCGGGTGCAGGACTTCACTGGTCTCGATGAGCTGCTTCGACTCTCGCAGCGCAGCCCGGATCGCCTGCTCCGGGTCCCGGCCGGTGGCTCGTCGAGCGGCGGCGGCAACAGGTGGTCGGGCACCGTCGCGCAGCCGTACAGCGATCTCTGTCCCCCGGTCGCCGGGGGCGGGCCGCAGCTGGACCTCGACGGCGTCGCCAAGCCCGGCCAGCGGCTCGGGGAGCTGTCCGCCGGGGGCGACGTCACTGGCCGGTCGATTCACCGTCGCCACGTGCCACCGCGGCCGGCGACTCCGTGCCTGGCCTCGTCGCCGGTGGCCGTCACCCTGGTCAGTCCCGCCGAGCAGGCGCCGCGCGACCATCCCGCCGGCCACCACGACCGCTCCGCCGATCAGCAACCTCATGTCCGCCCCTGTCGCTTGGTCTGCTCGTGTGGGTCCCGTCGTTAATTGGCGACCTTCAGAACAAACCCTTTCATAAAGGGCGGGCCCCCGGGGCGATTCTGATACTGAGTGAGTTTCCGGTGGTCAGTTGACTCCCGCCGAAATGGCCACTGGCCCTACAACATCTCCAGCGGTTGTGGGCCGGCCGGCGGCGGGAACGCCGTGTCGAGTGCCGCCACGTCCTCCTCGGTCAGCTGCACGTCGCGCGCCTCGGCGTTCTCCCGGGTGTGTTCGGACTTCGACGATCGGGGGATGGCCGCGACCGTCTCCTGCCGCAGCAGCCAGGCCAGCGCGACCTGAGCGGGCGTGGCCTCGTGCCGGGCGGCGACCTCCGCCACCTGGGGGTGGCCGAGCAGTCGGCCCTGTTCGATCGGCGAGTACGCCATCACCGGGATTCGGTGCTCGCGTAGCCACGGCAGCAGGTCGTACTCGGGACCGCGGCGGGTGAGGTTGTACAGGATCTGATTCGTCGAGCAGGCACTTCCGCCCGCATCGAGCAGCTCAGTCATGTCCGAAAGATCGAAGTTGCTCACACCCCACTGGCCGATGTCGCCGGCGTCGACGAGTTCGGCGAACGCCTCGATCGTCTCTTCGAGTGGATGCGTGCCGCGCCAGTGCAGCAGGTAGAGGTCTATGTGGTCGACGCCTAGTCGTTGCAGACTGCGGCGACAGGCCTGCACGGTTCCCCGTCGGCTGGCGTTGGACGGCAGCACCTTGTCGACGAGAAAGACATCGGCCCGTCGTCCGACGATCGCCTCGCCGAGGAGTTCCTCGGAAGCGCCGTCACCGTACATCTCCGCAGTGTCGATTATCGTCATGCCCAGGTCGAGCCCGGTGCGCAGGGCGGCAATCTCGTCCGACCGCCGCGCGGGGCGCTCGCCGAGGTACCACGTTCCCTGCCCGAGCACGGGCATGGTCTGACCGGACGGCAACTCGATCGCGCCGGCAGCGAGGCTCATGTCGACCTTTCCGGGTAACAGTGGGAGGCCTGGTTACCCGCCGCGAGGAGCAGCACACGCGCGTACGCGACTCTCTCCCCGCAGGCAGTCGGTGTGCGGCGGGCACAGTCCCGGATTGTCCGCCCTCGATCGTGCTTCGCTGCCCAGTTTGCCGGTTCCCCCACCGGGAAGGCGACCGCGATCTAGCGACGCGCCGCCGACGGGGCGGCGCCGCGAAGGGGAGGCCGCAGACATGGCGCAGAGCCAGCAGCCACTGACCGGCAAGCGAGTCGCTTGCCTCGCCGCCGACGGAGTCGAGGACGTGGAATACACCCAGTCCCGAGCCGCCGCGGAGCAGGCGGGAGCCGAGGTCCACCTGATCTCGTTGCAATCCGGCGAGATCCAGTCGATGAACCAGGACATCAACCCTGCCAACCACTTCCGGGTGGATCGGACCGTGAACGACGTGAATGCGGCCGACTACGACGCCCTGCTGCTGCCGGGCGGGACGGTCAACCCCGACCGGCTCCGGATGAACCCGCAGGCCATGGACTTCGTCCGGGCATTCTTCCAACAACAGAAGCCGGTGGCGGCGATCTGCCACGGCCCGTGGTCTCTGGTCGAGACCGGCATGGTCAACGGCCGGACCCTCACCTCGTTCCCCAGCCTGCGCACAGACATCCGTAACGCCGGGGGGAACTGGGTCGACCAACAGGTGCAGGTCGACAACGGCCTCGTCACCAGCCGCAGCCCCAGCGACCTTCCGGCGTTCTGCGCGAAGATGGTCGAGGAGTTCGCCCAGGGTGAAGACGTCCGCCAGATGGCGACGACCTGACCAGTGGGGCTCAGGGCCGGGAGGATCAGGCCGGTCCTGAGCCCCGCCGTATCGGCTGCCCCGCCCGCCGGAACGCCGTCGCTTCCGTGCAGCGGCCGATGGGCGGGTTGAGGTGGTTTCCGAGGGGTATCCGGGCCCTCACGGGTGTCGCGCCCCGGACCGTCCTGACCGGAGTGCTCGGCCGGGTGCGACCGGATACGGAGGCTACCGGTGACTCAACTAGCAACCCGAGAAGCAGAGAAGGCCAGGCAGGACGAGGTTCAGCGGCGGGGGCGCGGGCTCGGCTGGGTGAGCCTCGGCCTGGGCGTGGCACAGCTGGCGGCACCGGACACGGTACGCCGGATCAGCGGAGTGGACGACTCCCCGACGTCCAAGACGGTGGTGCCGCTGGTCGGGGCACGGGAATTGGTACACGCCGCCGGGCTCCTGACGAGCCGGCGAAAGAGCATCTGGGCGTGGACCCGGGTCCTGGGCGACGCGATGGACCTGGCCTCCCTCGGGGTGGCCATCGCCCACCGGAGCGGGCGCCGCCGGCGTCGCCTCGTCGGTGTCACCGGCGCCATCGTCGGAATCACGGTCGTGGACCTGCTGACCGCCGTCCAGGCGACCCGCGCGAAAAGGACCGGGGCGGTACGAGGCGTACGCGAAGGAGGACCCATGGAGCTGACAGCCACGACAACCATCCGCAAACCCCCGCCCAAGGTCTACGCGTTCTGGCGCGACCTGGACAACCTCCCGACCTTCATGGCGCACCTTGAGGAGATCCGCACCACCGGCGACCGTACAAGCCACTGGTCCGCCAGCGCTCCGTTCGGCAAGAACGTCGAGTGGGACGCGGAAATTGTCGACGAAACACCCGGCGAGAAGATCGCCTGGCGGTCGACCGGGAACGCCGACGTGCCGAACGCCGGTGCGGTCCGGTTCGTGCCGGCCCCGGACGGTGTGAGCACCGAGGTGCACGTCGTCATGTCCTACGACATCCCGGGCGGCGCGATCGGCAAGGCGGTCGCCAGGTATTTCGGCGAGGAGCCGCACCAGCAGCTCGACGACGACCTCCGCCGGTTCAAGCAGGTGCTGGAGACCGGTCAGGTGGTCCGATCCGACGGCGCCCCGTGGGGCAAGCGGGCCCGCAAGGAGTTCCCGCAGCGTCCGGCGCAACCGCTGTCGGATGCCGAGCTCGCGAAGGGGGCGGACGCGTGAGGGCGAACACCTGGGCCGGCCGCAACAAGGTCAAGGTCCGCGACGTGCCGGACCCGAAGATCCTGAACGACCGCGACGCCATCGTACGAATCACTTCCACCGCGATCTGCGGCTCGGACCTGCACCTGCTCGATGGGTACGTGCCCACCATGCAGGACGGTGACGTCATGGGCCACGAGTTCATGGGCGAGGTGATCGAGGTCGGCCGGGGCGTCGAGCCGGGTCGGCTGCGCGTCGGGGACCGGGTCGTCGTGCCGTTCCCCATCTCCTGCGGCGCGTGCGGCGCCTGCGCCGCCGAGCTGTACTCCTGCTGCGAGAATTCCAATCCCAACGCCGGGATCACGGAGAAGTTTTTCGGTCATCCGGTCCCCGGAATGTTCGGCTATTCGCATTTGACCGGCGGCTTCGCTGGCGGTCAGGCACAGTACGCGCGAGTGCCGTTCGCCGACGTCGGCCCGCTGAAGATCGAGTCCGACCTGACCGATGAGCAGGTGCTGTTCCTCTCCGACATCCTGCCCACCGGTTACATGGGTGCCGAAATGTGCGACATCCAGCCCACCGACGTGGTGGCGGTGTGGGGTGCCGGCCCGGTCGGTCAGTTCGCGATGGACAGCGCCCGCGTACTCGGCGCCGCGAAGGTCATCGCCATCGACAAGGAGCCGTACCGGCTGCAGATGGCCGAACGGGCGGGCCACACGCCGGTGAACTTCGAGGAGGTGGACGTGCGGTCCCGGCTGCTGGAGCTGACCGGTGGGCGGGGACCGGACAAGTGCATCGACGCGGTCGGCATGGAGGCCAGCCACGGCAGCGCGCACGTGCACGCCTACGACCGGGTCAAGCAGGCAGTCCGCTCGGAGACCGAGCGCCCGCACGCGCTGCGGCAGGCGATCCTGTCGTGCCGCAGCGGTGGCATCGTGTCGGTGATCGGCGTGTACGGCGGCTTCCTCGACAAGTTCCCGGCCGGGGCATGGATGAACCGGGCGCTGACCCTGCGCACCGGCCAGTGCCACGTGCAGCGCTACATGAAGCCGCTGCTGCAGCGCATCGAACGCGGGGAGATCGATTCGACCCGGGTCATCACCCACACCCTGCCGCTCGACCAGGCAGAACACGGCTTCGAGATCTTCAAGAACAAGGAAGACAAATGCGAGAAGATTGTCCTCAAACCCTGACGACCACCCACGCATCCGGCCACCGTGGCACGCCCGGTGGCCGGATGCGTTGTCTGTCCGCAGGCGCGGGTCTGCGGGCGGCCCTGCATGGGCAACCGAGCTGCCCAGCTGTTTGCCGCAGACGACCCTGGGTAGGCGCAGCCGGTGAGCGAGCCAGGCGCAGAGCTGGGCACCCGGTCGGACACCAGCCGCGCCGTGGCGTTCAGCGACGCCATCTTCGCGATCATCATCACGTTGCTGGTCCTGGACCTCCGGGTGCCGGACGTTCCTCCCGGCCGCCTCCTGTCCGGCCTACTCGACCAGTGGCCCTCGTACGTCGCGTATCTCGCGTCCTACTCGTATGTGGCAGTCGTCTGGCTCAACCACAAGGCGGCGTTCAACCGCATCCAGCAGGTCGATCGCGGCCTGCACTGGATGAACCTGTTCGTGCTGTTCAGCACGGCGCTGCTACCGTTTCCGACCATCGTCGTGTCGCATGCGCTGCAGGAACACAACGACAAGGACCAGCGTGTGGCCATCGCCTTCTACGCGCTGCTCGGCGCGTTGCTGTGCGCGACGTGGCTGGCGTTCTACCACTACCTCGCCCGCAACCCTGACCTGCTGAAGGACCAGGCCAAGGACGGCTTCTTTCCCGTCGAGCGGGTCCGGGCCTTCGCCGGGGTCGTCCTGTACGTCCTCGCCGGGCTGGTCGGCTATCTGGTGGCCCCCTTGGTCGGCCTGGTCATTTTCCTTCTCCTGCCCGTCTTCTACGCGGTCACCAGCGCCGGCCTGTACCAGTTGCGGGTGGCCCGCCGTATCACCCACCGCCCTCCCCCACCACGGTGAGGGCGGGCGAACCGCCGTTTCACCCCGGCGGCGGCGGGTACCCGCCGCAATCCGGTTCGAGAGGGGATCCGAGGTGAACTACAGCGAGTTCATTCAGTCTGTGGCGGCGCGACCCAAGGTTCCGTCGGGGCAGGCGGAACCGATCACCCGCGCCACACTCGAGACTGTGGCAAAACGGATCACCGGTGGCCAGGCAAGGGACCTCGCCTCCCAGCTCCCCGAGGAGCTGCGAGGCCTGGTGTCCAGGCCCACCGAAGATCCGGAGCGGTTCGGGTTCACCGAATTCCTCGATCGGGTGCAGTCCGGGGCAGGCGTGGATCGCCAGGTGGCCGCCGACGGAGCACGGGCCGTGCTGGACACCCTGCGTGAGGCTGCCAGCGCGAAGGAGTACGGGGACTTTGTCGACCAGTTGCCGCAGGAGTTCTGGCAGTTGACCGGGCCAGGGTCGGGACAGCTCCAGCCCCGCCGGATCGGCACCTAGGCCACACCCTCGCTGCGGTGGCGTTCAGACTTATCAGCAGGAGCCGAGGATCGGAGGCCACATACCGATGGCGGGCTCCATCCGGTCCGGACGTTAGGCGAGGCCCGAGGAGGGCGGGATGACCGAACCGGAGAGTCGGGACACGGGCGCACGGGAGTCGCCCGCGCAATCGCACGGCCTTCCTCAGCCGGCCGGCGGGCACAGCAGCAAGACGATGTCCGACCCCGACGTCGTCCTCCAGATTCCGCAGGTCAAGGTCGAACAGGTCTACGTCGAGGTCGACAATCTGGACGCCTCTGTTTCCCTGCGAGCCCGGCTGGGCAGCCTGCTCCAGCTCGACGTGGGCGTTCAGGCGCATCTCGGGACGGTGAAGATCGACATCAAGGGCGTCGAGGCCGAGGCGATGCTCGAGGTCCGGCTCGATGAACTCCGGGGCATTCTCGACAGTGCCCTCCGCACAATCGAGCGCAACCCACAGATCATCGAGTCGGTGGTGAAGACGGTGGACACGGCAGTGAACCAGGTCGGGCAGACAGCGCAGGAGGCGCTGGGGCCCCATGGGCCGCTGTCCCAGACGCTGCAGCAGGCCACCGGGCAACTCGGTCAACAACTTGGACAGGCCGCCCAGCAGCTCGGACAGAGCACCCAGCAACTGGCTCAGAGCACTGGGACGGCGGCAGGTGGTGGTGTGGATGGTCTTGGCAGCGTGCTGGGCAGGTCTCCGGCCCGAGCGGCGTGGCGACGGATGAAGAAGACCGTCCACGGCAGTCGGCCTCTGCGGCAGGTCACGACGCGGCTGGCAGGACCGCAGGGGCAACCGCCGCAGAGCTGATCGACGTCTGTCGTGGTGGTGGCATAGCAGCTCGCCAGGTCCCGCCACTGCATGCCTACGTCTGACCCGGCCCGGCGCTGGCCAGGAACCGCCGGTAGACCGCCTCGTAGCTGTACGCCATCCGGGTGGTCGAGAAGTTCTCCGCCACGTGCGCCACGCAGTCCGCCGGGTCGAGCTGCCGCACGGCGTGCAGCGCGTCCGGCAGCTCCTCGGACCGCTCGCAGACCAGCCCGGTCACCCCGGAGCGGACCAACTCCGGCACCGCGCCTCGGGCGAGCGCGACCACAGGCGTACCGGTCGCCATCGCCTCCACCATCACCATGCCGAACGGCTCCTCCCACCGAATGGGCATGATCAGGCACCGGGCATCCACCAGCATCCGCAGGGTGGCCTCCCGGTCGGCGTTGAAAACCACTGTGACGTCCTCGCCGAGCATCGGCTCGATCACCTCGTCGTAGTACTGGCGTTCGGCCGGCTCGTTGCACTTGCCCGCGAGCAGCAGCGGCAACCCGGCCGCCCGGCACGCGCGGATCGCCACGTCCGGGCCCTTGTCAGGACTGAACCGGGCCAGCCACAGCACCGGTCCGGTGCCGGGTTCGGCCTTGTGCGGGATGCTCCGGGGGTCCAATGCATTGTGCACCGTGCCGGTCCACGGCAGCCCCGGGTTCAGCCGACGCTGCCCGTGCGAGATGGCGACCAGGCCGACTCCCGGGTCGGTGTCGCTGAGCACGTCGCCGTGCTCGCCCACCGGATTGCCGTGCACGGTGGCCACCGTCGGCACGGCGCGGCGCCCGGCCACCAGCGGGCCGACCACGGTGTGGTCGTGGATCAGATCGAAGTCCGCCGCCCCGACCAGGTGTTTCACTCGGGCCAGATGTGCGAGCTCAGGCAGAGACTCGCCGAGCCGCGCGAATTGCACATCAGGCGTGGTGGAGACGAAACTACGGGCCGCGGTGCCGTGCTGGTCGCCCGCGCCGAACAGGGTCACCGCGTGACCGTGCAGCACGAGGGCGTCCACCAATCCGGCGACGACCTGCTCCACCCCGCCGTAGCCCGGGGGCGGCACGGGCAGCCAGGGTGGCACTACCATCGCGATGCGCAGTGGACGATCACGGGTGAGGGCACCTGCTTGGTTAACGACCATGAGTCCTCCGATCGGGGTCACCGGTACGCCTGGTCGACCGCTGGCTTCCCGCCAGACGGCACCACTAACCGGCCACTCAGTGTCACGGTAGCTGACTAATCAGTCACTCAGTGTCGATTCCTGTGCGTTAACCAGTCACTCACCGCTGCACAGTCGCGAGCGCCATGGTGCTGGCCGACCACACAGGATGGTCGCCCGCCCGTCGGAACTCCGCAGGCGCCGGGTCGCGGCCCGACGACGTCGTCGGTGACCGAGCGGGCACACCGGACGAGGTGCCGACCGGCGCTCGAATCCAACGTCACCACGACCACCAGTCGAACATCAACGTGCGATAGGAGGGAGTTGCCGGATAAGCGGGTTTCGTTGTGGTTCGACTCGTTTACGATCGTTGAGCGTCTTACGGAGCCAGGTCTCGGAGTGAGTCATGCCAAAGTCAGCGAGTACTGAGCCTGGTCAAGGTCGTCCGGTGGCGATCCTCGCTCCGGCGGAGTTCGGCGGCTACCCTGGGCCGCTGCGTCGCGCAGTGCCCGGCAACACCCTGCTCAGGCTGCTCGCCACGACCGACGCCAAGCAGATCGGCCTGCTCTACCTGATCTCGTCGTTCTTCTTCTTCATCGCCGCGGGCATCGAGGCGCTGCTCATGCGCGGCGAGTTGGCCCGCCCGGGGATGCAGTTCCTCTCTCAGGAGCAGTACAACCAGCTGTTCACCTCGCACGGCACGATCATGATGTTCCTGTTCGCCACGCCGCTCGCCTTCGCGTTCGGGAACTACCTCGTACCCCTGCAGATCGGCGCACCTGACGTCGCCTTCCCCAGGTTGAACGCGTTGGCCTACTGGCTGTACCTGTTCGGCGGCCTGATGGTGCTCGGTTCCTTCATCAGTCCGGCAGGTGCTGCAGACTTCGGATGGACGGCCTATCCGCCGCTGAGCCAGGTGGAGCACACACCGGGGGTGGGCGGCAACCTCTGGGCCATCGGGCTGGTGCTCTCGGGCGTCGGCACGATCCTCGGATCAGTCAACCTGATCACCACCACCCTGACCCTGCGCGCCCCGGGGATGACGATGTGGCGGATGCCGCTGTTCACCTGGGCCATGTTCATCACCGCGTTGATGGCGATCGTGGTGTTCCCGCTGCTGTCGGCGACGCTTCTCGCCCTGCTGTCCGACCGCGTGCTCGACAGCCACGTCTATGACGCCGCCAACGGTGGTCCGGTGCTCTACCAGCACCTGTTCTGGTACTTCGGCCATCCCGAGGTCTACATCGTGGCGCTGCCGTTCTTCGGCATCATCAGCGAGGTGCTGCCGGTCTTCTCGCGGAAACCGCTGTTCGGCTACAAGGGCATGGTCCTGGCACTGTGGGTGATCTTCTTCTACTCCCTGAACGTGTGGGCGCACCACATGTTCGCCACCGGCCAGGTCCTCCTGCCCTTCTTCTCAGCGACCACCTTCATCATCGCCGTGCCCACGGGGGTGAAGTTCTTCAACTGGATCGGCACCATGTGGAAGGGGCAACTGACCTTCGAGACCCCGATGCTGTTCGCCATCGGGTTCCTCGTCACGTTCCTCTTCGGCGGCCTCACCGGCGTGCTGCTGGCCAGCCCGCCGGTCGACTTCCACGTCCACGACAGCTACTTCGTCGTAGGGCACTTCCACTACGTCCTCTTCGGCACCATCGTCTTCGCCGCGTTCTCCGGCGTGTACTTCTGGTTCCCGAAGATGACCGGCCGACTGCTCGACGAACGAATTGGCAAGGTCCACTTCTGGACGATGTTCGTCGGTTTCCACACCACCTTCCTGGTCCACCACTGGCTGGGTAACCGCGGAATGCCCCGCCGCTACGCCGACTACCTACCGCAGGACGGCTTCACCACCCTGCACACCATCTCCACCATCGGGTCGTTCCTGCTCGGCGCGTCCACCCTGTTCTTCATCTACAACATCTGGAAATCCTGGCGCTTCGGCGCCGCGGTCACCGTCGACGACCCCTGGGGGTACGGAAACTCCCTGGAATGGGCGACGACCTGCCCGCCGCCGCTGCGGAACTTCGACCGCATGCCCCGGATCCGCTCCGAACGCCCCGCCTTTGACGCCAAGTACGGCGTTCTGGTCGCCGACCTCGGCCGTGACCTACCGCAACGCGCCGCCAAGCCCCCGCAGAGCGTCGGCGAGGAACTGCACCGCGAGAAGCACCTGCCGGAGGCGCCCGGTGGTGACGGTGCCCACCGCGGTCGGGCCGTGGCCAGCGACCAACAGACTCCACAGACCGGTGCCCGTCCCATCGAGGTACCCGAGCCGGAGCAGACCCGCCGCCCGAGCTTCGAGCGGACCACGGAAGCCGACGAGAACCCGCTGGACTCTCAACGCGGAGAGGAGGCCCCGCCGCCGTGGCGCCATCCGGGCGACGAGGGCGAGGCGGGGGCCCGCAACTGATCATCCGCGACCCACCGCCCATGGTCGTCCTTGGACTCAAGAAGGACCATGGGCGGGCGGCACGTACGACCCGCGGTCAGGGTTGGTACTGACTGCGGGTGCGGGGCAGCCACTGGGGATGGTGGTCGCGCAGGTAGCAGATGAGTCCCTCGCGCAGGTCGCAGCGCAGGTCCCAGGCGCTGGCGCCGTCGGCGGCCGAGGCCTGCACCTGGATGACCACTGCCTGCGGGGTGGAGTCGACCATCTGGAGCACCCACTGGCCGCGATCCCACAGCGGTGAGGACTCGACCAGCCGGCGCGCCTCCCGGCGCAGGTCGTCCAGGTCGGCGGTGAAGTCGACGTGAATCTGGATCTTGCCGACGACCCGGGACTCGTTCCGGGTCCAGTTCTGAAACGGCCGCTCGGTGAAGTACGTGGTCGGCAGGATGAGCATCCGCTCGTCCCAGAGGCGGATCACCACGTTGGTCAGCTTCACCTCCTCAACTCGACCCCATTCGCCGTCCACCACCAGCACGTCGCCGACGTGCAGACCGTCGGCGAAGGCGACCTGGACACCGGCGAACGCGTTGCCGAGCGCGGTACGGGCGGACAGGCCGATCAATGCGCCGACCACTCCCGCCGACGTCAGCACGGAGACACCGAAGAGGCGTACCGGCCGGAAGGTGATCAGGATCAGGCCGATCGCGACGATGGTGACCACGGCGACGGTGAGCCGCCGCACGGGGCGAATCTGCGTCCGGGCCCGCCGGACCCGCCGGCTGGCGACCGCGTCACCCGGCAGTCGACTGAACGCCACCGCCTCGGCGACGTGCAGCGCCCTGATCACTAACCACGCCCCGGATACGACCAGGCTCACCAGGACGAGGTGCCGCAGATGACGCTGCCACCCGACCGGACCCAACGGCAGCGCGTAGTACAGCGCCCCGACCAGCAGCACCGCTGCCGCCGGGCGGCGGCAGGCATGCCGCAGGGGCTCCAACAACCACCGGTAACGGCCACGGGCTACCCGGCGGACGACCACGCCACTGATCAGGTCCACGACCACCGCCGCCGCCAGAGCGGCCACTACGATCAACGCGGTACGCATCAGAGGCCGTTCACCGTAGTCCCGATGCCATCCCCCGGCTCCCTACCCAGTCCACACACCCAGCGTCCCATCCGATTCGGTGATGGCCGGCGAAGATGGGAGAAACGACCGCCGATCCGAAGTGTCCGTTTTAATCTCAAAAGGCCGTTTTCGGCCTTATTCTGGGCTTAAGCCGGTCACTGAACGCCGGGTCCGAGACGGGGGATTGAGACCTTGATGGAATCTGAGGGCGCGGACAAAGGCGCCATGGCAGGCGGCGGCTCGTTCGACTTCTTTGTTGTCAACATCTCCAGCGAGGCGCTGACGGGTAATGTCACCTGGACCGGTGGTAGCAGGTCCGAGAGCCTGGACGTCGACGGCTTGGCACCCGCCACCATGTCGCCGTTGCAGTCGTTCTCGCCGCAGTCCGGCGTGAACGACTACTGGCAGTGGTCGGAGAAGGGCGACAAATACAAACTCAACGTGTACGACAAAGACCGCTACGCGGCCGTGGTCATCAGCGACTACGGCATCGGCGTTCTGGTAACCAACACCAGCCCCGGCACCTGGTCCTGGTGAGGCGAAGTCCCGAGGCCTCCACGGCGCTGCCGTGCTGAACACCATCGAGCGAGACCGTATAACCGCTGGTGATATCACCGGTGGACGTGCGAGCGTGCCGCGAACGCAGTTGAGCGGAAGAGCGTCAGTCGCGGCGGAAGCTTGCGAGGGCTAGTCGTTGGAACGGCTCGGTCTCGTTCCGGGGCAGCGGAGCGGGGCCGGACCCCCGCCGGTGTGCCGGCCGGCCCAGCTCAGCTCAGCTCGACCGTACCCACGATCCGCGTGGGGGCGGCCGAGCCGCCGACGGGCTCGTTGGACACCCCGAACGTGCCCGCCTCGCCGACCGGGCCGATGACCGTGGTCGACGCCCTGTCCCCCTCGGCGAGCTGTCCCACCTTGCGGGGCTCGCTGCCCCGGATGAGCCAGAGCTCGTAGATCCGCCCGGCACCGGGCGCGGGCAGGTCGCGCAGCAGCACCACACCGTGGTCGCGGTCGCGGGAGACCACCACGGTGGCGGCACCGCCGGGCTGCAGCGACCGCTCGAAAACCCGGGCGTCCGGGGCGTCCAGGACGGCGGCGATCTGCCGGGCCTGCTCGCTGCTGGCCTGCTCGTCGCTGATCCGGTCGTTGCTGATGGTCCAGGTGACCGCGCTCGCGCCGCCGGCCACGAGGACGGCTGCGGCGGCGGCCACGGTGAGCTGCCGCCACCTGCCTGCCTGCCGTCCGCCGCTGGCACCCGCGGCGTTGACGCGCAGCTGCGGGGTCCGGGCCGCCTGGGCGAGGGTCCGCTCCCGCAACCCCGGCGGGGTGGCCTCGATGACGGTGTCGTCGGCGAGGCGCGCGACGGTCTCCCGCAACTCGGCCACCTCGACGCGACACGGTTCGCACTCGGCCAGGTGCCGCTCGAACGCAGCCCGCTCGACGTCGTCGACCGCGTCCAGGACGTACGCACCAGCGAGGGTGTGAACATCGGCGCTCATGCGCGTCCCTCCATCTCGATGCCCAGGCAGTCGCGCATCCGGATCAGCCCGTCGCGCATCCGCGTCTTCACCGTCGGCAGCGGTGTCTGCAACTTCTCGGCGACCTCTCGGTAGGTGTGACCGCCGTAGTAGGCCAGGGTCACCGACTCCCGCTGCACCGGCGTCAACCGGCCCAGGCACCGGCGGACCTGTTCCCGCTCCAACCGGGCGGTGACATCCTCCACCACCTCGTCGTACGGGACGTGCGTCTCGCTCGCGGCGACCTGCTGGGTGCGGTTGGTGTGGGCCTGTTCGGAGCGCACCCGGTCCACCGCGCGGCGGTGCGCCATGGTGAGGATCCACGCCGAGGCGGAGCCGCGGCCGGTGTCGAAGCGGCCGGCGGTGCGCCACACCTCGACCATCACCTCCTGCGTCACCTCCTCCGCCTGCGCCGGATCGCGGACGACCCGCCGGGCCAGGCCGAGGACCCTGCCCGCCATGGCGTCGTACAGCGTGGCGAACGCCGCCTCGTCACCCCGCGCCACCCGCGGCAGCAGCTCGTCGGCGTTCGGTGGGGTCGCGGTGTCCGGCGGCACCGATCGCAACCGCCGCGCCTGTTCCGGGTCACCGCTCATTCTCGGCATGTCCTCTCCTGTGCGGGCGACGGTTTCGGTGTGCCGCCGCGTTCTCGGTGCTTAGGCGGGATGAGCGTGGGCCAGGCGCGCGTAGACGATGACATTGTCGCGGTAGTGTTGGGTGGTGTCGTCGAACTCGCCGCCGCAGGTGATCAGGCGTAGCGCCGCGTGGTCGGTCGCCCCGTACACCTCGGCGGTGGGGAAGCGGTCCTTCGGGTGCTGCTCGACCTTGGTGACGGTGAACGTCGCGCTGCTGCCGTCCTGACGGTCGACGGTGATCCCGGCGCCGACGGGCAGCTTGCCCAGGTCGAAGAACGTTCCGCGGCGGCCCTTCCAGTCGACGTGCCCGGCCAGCACGGCCGGGCCGAGGGCGCCGGGCATCGGTGCCTTGGTGAACCAGCCCACGTCGGTGGCGCTGTCCGGAACCTGCATCGCGCCGTCCGCCTGCAGGCCGAGGGGGACGATCGCGGCGGTGGCCCTCAGCGACGGGATCGACACCCGCGTTGGCGGCGAGCCGGCCATCAGCGGTCCCGAGGTCAACTCCCCCGGCCTGGTCGCCGGGACCGGCGACGCGCTGGCGGCGGGTGCCGCGGCGGACGCGTCGGGTGGGGGTGGGCCGCCGCCCCGGTTGGCGACCGCGACACCGATCGTCAGGGCCGCCGTCACGGTGAGGATGCCGGCCGCCGCCAGGAGCGCGTGTCGCCCCCGGCGGCGGCCGGCCGGCAGTGGCGCGTCGCCGGTGTCCATCACGGATCGCCGTCGGCTCAGCGCTCGCCGGCGAGCCGGCGTCGCGCGACGACCGCACCGGCGGCGCCGAGCAGCGCGAGGCCACCCACGGCGTAGATCATCATCGGCGATCCGCCGGAGGTGCTGCCGTCGCCGGTGGCGACACCCCCTGCGGGTACGGAGCCAGCGGCCGCGCCGCTGACCATGCCGCACGTCGCGGGGTCGGTGGCCTCGGCGGGGATGCCGTTGACGCCAACGGACTTGGCGAACGTCGACTCGCCGAGCGCTTCCATGTCGTACTTGCCGTTCTTGTTGGCGTCGATGCCGTGCTGCACGAGGTGCAGGTCCTTCAGGTGGGCGATCGTGCCCGTGGGCAGGTCCGCGGCGGGGATGGTGCGCTCGTAACTGAGGTTGCCCTTCGCGTCGGCCGTCGGCATCCGGTCCACCGCCAGGCCGCTGGCCTTGGTCGTGTCACCGGTGGTGGTCAACGAGATGAAGATGTCCCCGTACATCTTCAGGCCCTCTTCGGTGCTGACGTAACCGTTGCCGTTGGCGTCGGCGGACTTGTCCGGGCAGTGGAAGTCCATGCCGTTCGCGGCGCCGTGCACGTGCTGGGCGTGCGGCGAGTTCGGCGTCATGCCCTTCGACCGGATCATGACCTTCAGGTCGCCGCCGCTGGTCGCGGTCAACGTCGCGGTACCGGTCGCGCCGGTCTCGTTGAGGTCCTGCAACTGGACCTGCACGCTCTCGTCGGCGTGCGCGACGCCCGGAAAGGCGAGGACCAGCGCGGCCGCGGGCACGGCAAGCAGGGCTCGGGGCAATCTCACAACAAGTCTCCGTCTCCGCCGGGTACGGCGTTGATGCTCAGGTGCTGTCGTGAGGGATTCGTCGCCTCCCGTCCACCGGATTGGTCCCGGCCCCGATTCTTTTCCCGGAGCCGGACGGCGACCCGTCGGCAGGGTCAGGTGATGGTGACGGTGGTGCTGTGCCAGCCGGTCGCACCGTCCGGGAAGGGCGCGGCCCGTTGGTCGGTCTGGGTGGCGCCGGTGGCGTCGGTGGCCCGTACCCGCAGGGTGTGGCTGCCGGCGGTGGCGTCCCAGCGGTAGGTCCACTGCCGCCACAGGTCCGGTGAGGGGCCGTCGGCGAGGCGGGCCTGCCGCCACGGCCCGTCGTCGATCTGCACCTCCACGGCGGTGATCCCCCGACGTTGCGCCCACGCGACACCGGCGATCATCACGGGGCCGGCCCGCTGTTTGGCGAAGGGTTTCGGGGTGTCGATGCGCGACGCGGTCTTGACGGGTGCCTCGGCGGCCCACCCGCGTCGCACCCAGTAGGGGTCGAACGCGTCGAAGGTGGTCACCTCCAGGGAGGTGAGCCACTTGCACGCGCCGACGTACCCGTACAGGCCGGGGACGAGCATGCGGACGGGAAAGCCGTGCTCCAGGGGCAGGGCTTCGCCGTTCATGGCCACCACCAGGAGCGCGTCGCGGCCGTCGAGGACCGCCTCGAGCGGGGTGCCGATGGTCATGCCCTCCACGGAACGGCTGACGAGTTGGTTCTGCCCGGCGCGGATGCCCGCCTCGCGTAGCAGCGGCGCCAGGGGGATCCCCGTCCAGCGGGCGGTGCCGACGTAGGGGCCGCCGACCTCGTTGGAGACGCAGTTGAGGGTGATGTCGCGCTCCACCACACCGCGGGCGAGGAGCTCGTCGAATGTCCAGGTACGGGGCCGGTCGACCGCGCCGTCCAGGGTCAGCCGCCAGGTTTCCACGTCGACCTGCGGAACGGTGAGGGCGGTGTCGACCCGGTAGAAGTCCCGGTTGGGGGTGAGGAACGCCGAGACCCCGTCCACGCCGGCGGAGACGCCACCGGGTAGCGGCGGCGCGGGTTGCGCTGGCGGCGGTATCCGAACGGCGGCGCGGGAACGGGCGCCGACGGCGCTGCGACGACCGACGGCCTGGCCGATGGCTGCCGTGGCGCCGGCGGTGAGCGCTGTTCCCGCCGCCGTGGCCAGAAACTGGCGGCGGTTGAGCAGCCGCGGCCGACCCTGTCCCGGGCCCGGGACCGTCCGAGCGGCACGCGCCACCAGAAGCATCGCGGCCATCCCGATGCCGGCGCCCGCCAGCACCGGCAGGACGTCCACCGGCGTCGCCGTCGGGCGGGACAGGACGGCGGCGACACCGACACCGGCGAACGCGGCGAGGCCGGCCAGACCGTAACGGCGTCGTCGTAACGTCGCCGCGCCGAGCAGGACCGCGCTCAGGGCCAACAGGGTGTAGACGCCGGCGAGGAGGGCGACCTTGTCGTTGGTGCCGAAGGTGCGGATGGCGAACGCCTTGACCGGTTGCGGTGCCAGGTCGACAGCGACACTGCCGACCGCCAGCACCGGATCGGCGGCCGGATTGACCAGCGCCGCGACGAGATGCGCCACGCCGAGGGCAACCCCGGCGCTCAGCACCCCGACGACGAGGCCGCGGGCGACGGTCACGCTCCGGGACGGCCCCGGCCGGCGAGTCGCCGGCCGGGGCTCGTTGGTGGTGGACACCATCAGCTCTTGGGCATCAGGACGCTGTCAACGATGTACACGGTGGCGTTGGCCGTCGAGACGTTCCCGCAGACCACCATCGAGGTGCCGTTGACGGTGAACGACGTGCCACCACCGGTCACCGTGACGTCGTCACCCTGCAACGTCTTGTGGGTCCCGACTAGGGTGTCCGGGGACAACTGGGTCGGCACCACGTGGTAGGTAAGGACCTTCTGCAGCATGGCGTCGTCGGCCAGGACCTTGTCCAGGTCGGCCTTCGGAATCTTGGCGAACGCGTCGTTGGTGGGCGCGAACACCGTCACGCCCTGCGCGCCGTTGAGCGAGTCCACCAGGTTGGCCTTCTTCACCGCCGTCACCAACGTCGACAACAGCGGATTACCGGACGCGGCGGTGGCCACCGGCACCTTCGCCATCGCCTCGAAACTTCCCGGGTTGGACGGATCAGTCGGCACCGCCGTGCACCCCGAGCCGAACTGACCCGACATCATCATCGACGGCGACGCCGAGACCATCGGCGTGCTGGCCGACGTGCTCGGCGCGCCGCTCGCCGTGTCCTCGCTGTCGGTACCGCCGCAGGCGGACAGGGCCAGCACGGCGATCACGCCGACCGTGGCAAACAGGCGCCGCTTCATACGAACTCCTCAGATGCTTGTACTCGATTGCTGCTGTCATGAGGCATTCGAGGCCGACCCGCAGACGGATGGGTACAAGATCTGAGTTCTTCTACTGCCGGGCAGGTCGACCGAACCCGGTCGGCCTGCCCCGACGTCGGGTCTACCCCTGGGAAGGACTCTCGCCCGCTGTGGCGGCGCGCATCTCCTTGACCACGTACGTGGCGACCTTCTCGACGACGCGGATGCCCTCCTTCTGGCTCACGTGATGGTCGGAGAGCACGGCGATCAGCCAGTCATGACGGGCCTCGACGATCCGTCCGATGCTGTTGACGAGCCAGCGGCCGCCGTCGACGTCAACGGTGTCCCAGCCGTTCTTGACGTACACGGAACGATTGCCCGGCTCCCGCGCGGCGGTGACGCCCCATCGTTGCTCGGGGATCACCTTCTGCATCAGGTCCATGACGAAAGCACGGTCCTGCGGGGTCAGCGGTCCCGTCGGCGACGTCAGCGCGGTCAGCAGGCGCAGCTGGTCGGCGGCTGTGGTCGTGGTGACTCCCCAGTGCGAGTTGGGTTTGGTCTCCCGCAGACCGAGTGCGCGGTTCGCGGCGGTGAGGCCGCGCGAGCCATCGATCCGCTGCCACAGGGCAACCGCCGCGTCGTTGTCACTGGACACGATCATGGCCTCGGCCAACCGTCGGGTGTCACCACCCAGGGCCTTGCCCGGCGGTCGCTGGCGCAGCAGAAGGGCCGCGAGGATGTTGACCTTGACGATGCTGGCGGTCTCGAACCGTCTGCCGCCGACCGTCACCGCAGCCGTTCCCTGTCGATCCAGTGCCGCGACCGCCACACGGCCGCCGTACCGCTCCAGGTAGGCCTCGATGCGCGTTCTCGCCTGGCCGATCCGGTCGACGGCCGGCGTCGTGGGAATCGGCTGGGCAGGGGACGAACTGCGCGACGGGCCGGCTCCGTCGCCGGAGCGACCGTGCGTGGCACCGAAGGCGGCCGTCGCGACGCCGGCGAGAGACATGGTGACCGCGGAGACGACCCAGCGGCGGGGCAGCGGCCGACCTCTCCCCTCAGCCAAGACGGGCCACCGCCTTGGCCGCGATCGAGTCCACCGCAACCTGGCTGCCCGAGTCGGGCAGCCTGACCGTCGAGACCGTCTCGCCTCGTCTCAACAGCACGACGTACGTGACGGTATCCGGGAGTTCGGCATGCGCGATGCGTCCTCGAATGAGCATGCCGACGCCCTCCAGATAATGTGGATCGACGACGTCGAACGAGACCTGCGATCCCAGCACCAGGTAGCTCGCACACCGCAGGAGGACCTGACGGACGTCGTCGACATTCCGCTCGGCCCATCCAGGTTCGTACGTCTCCACCACGTGGTGGGCTGCCGACGAGCCGTCGGACGGCCGGTAGGAGCGCTGCACGGCAGACCGCCGATGCGACTTGGCCGGGTAGTCGCTGCTCTGGTAGTTGGGGCAGCTGTCCTGCTCCCACGGCCAGGGCGGCAGACCGGTTCGAGCCTCGTCCTCATGCCAGTCCGAACCCAGATCACCCGCCCCCAGCAGCATGCTCGGATCGGCCCGTTCCGCGGTTGCGGTGTGTCGCTCATCGGGGCCGACGTCGGGCTCCGACCGATGACAGCCCGCGGCCAACACCGCCAACGCCGACAGGACCGCCGGCACGACAGCGACCGAGCCTCGGCCTCTGCCGCGGCTCCGGCCTCGGCGCCTCCTGCTGCTCGATACGGACACCGAAAACCTCCCCAAACGCAGACAGTTGCCACCGACACCACCGGGATCCGCCGCACCCCGGCCGCCGACGGGACCGGTCAATGGCGTTCCTCGGCGAACAGCTCGGAACGGGTCTCGCCGAGCAACTCGCGCAGGCGGTTGAGCGAACGCATGCTCTGGCTCTTGACGACGGCGGTGGAGACGCCCACAACCTCGGCAGTCGTCTCCACGCTCAGGTCGTCCCAGTACCGCAGGACGATGATCGCCCGATCCCGCAACGGCAGGGTGGCGACCGCGTCCAGCAACGTCATGCGCAGCTCGGCCGGATGTTCCTCGCCCCGATCCGGCGGCGCCGACATCGCCAACTCGCGGCTGGAGCGACGCCGCTGCTGATCGATCATGCAGCGCAGCAGTACCTTGCGGGCGTACGCGTGGGGGTCGTCGGCCCGGCGGACCCGCCTCCAGTTGGCGTACACCTTGGCCAGCGTCGTCTGGGTGAGGTCCTGGGCGAGATGCCAGTCGCGGCACATCAGGAACGCGGCGTCGCGCAGGCGGCGAGCGGCCGCCTGCGCGAACTCCACGAAGTCTTCGTCAGCCATTCGACCGGGCCAGCGTCGGGAACCTCTTGGCACCGCTGATGACGAACTCGGCCGGCATTTTTGTCCCCCAGCTCGGGTTGGCGGCGATCGAGGTCGCCTCCTTCACGGAGAGAACGGGCGCTGCCGGCGACGTCCCCTTGCCCTCCCAGACCAGACAGGTGGAGATCATCAGATCGACCTGGAGGCCACCGCCGTGGTGCACGGTGACCACCTTGTTCCGCACGCAGTCGTCGGGTACTTCGGTCAGCTCCACCGTCCCCGTGGGCGGGTCGCCGCCGAGGTTGTCCTGGTAGATGGAGAGCCGCACCATGCCCGGTCCATCGCCTCGATCCAGGAAGAGCTGGACGTACGGCATGCCGGGACCCGCCCCGCCGCTCTGCAGGTTCGCGAAACCGCTGGTGTCCCCCTTGGGCAAAAGGCGGCCCAGCAGATCCAGAGCGCCCTGCGGTGTGGTGGTCAAAAGCTCGCCGTCCGGCTCCGGCCTCATCCTCACGGTGTCGATCACCGTGGTCGGCGGCACCGGCCGATAGGGGTCTCCTCGCGGATCCTCATCGGCGCCCCCCTCGAACCGGCCCGGGGCGGCACCATCTGGGACCTCAGCCGGCGACGGCGTGGTGGCGACCGGCCCACCCGGGCCGCCGACGTTCGGCCCGGCGGGCTGAGCGGCGTCATCCGCACCGACGCCGAACGGCCCGGCGGCCAAGCCGATCACGAGCAGCACCGCCAACGCCGACCCGCCGGCGCCGAGCTGCGCCAGACGGCGCTGGCGGCGCAGCCGGCGGCCCTGCACCACCGACTGCTGGACCAGGTCACCCAACGGCGGCGCGGGGTGTCGGGCCAGGTCGTCCCTGAAACGCCCACGGACGTCACCCATGTCCCGTACCCCCTCCTCGGCCCGACCGCCCGCAGTGGCGATCCGTCACCTGACTGACGGGTCGGCCGGCCGATTTGGTTACCGATTTCGGGCGCGAATTTTCAGCCGCTCCCGACCGCTACCGCCGCCGTTTCAGCACGTGTGCGGCCAGATCCGTAGCGTCACGCTTCTCGGTCAGAGCGCTACCCCGGAGGGGCGGACAGCCGGGGTCGGACACCGCCTCGAAGCCCACGCGCCGGCTTACCGTCACCGCCGGCAGTGTGCTGTTCGGAATCGCGGATGACGCGAGTCGGTTGGAGCACAACCCGTACGGCATCCTAGGAGGTTAGGTTGTTGGAAGCCGCTTGTCAGACAGCGCCAGAGGTGAACTTTGCGCGAACGAATGAGTGCCGAGTGGATGTTCGGGGCAACCACCCATCAAGACACAGAGGACGACAGGCGAGGTGTGTGATGACCGAACCCGCAGCCACCGGCGGTCTCGTTGACCCGGAGATCGCCCTGCAACGTCAGGTCGAGACACTGAAACAACGCTTCCCGGACGCCGACGACGCTGAGCTTTCCGCCCGCGTCCACGAAACGCACGCGCGGCTCAAGGACGAGGCGACGGTCGATTCGCATCTTGTCGCCCTGACCGAGAAGCAGGTGACGGAGGATCTGCGCAGCGGCGGCGGGACCGTTCACATCCGCAGCGACGACACCGCCTGAGTAGGCACGCGAAGGCGTCGGCCGCCTCCGTAGGTGCAGAGGGCTGCGGCATCGGTGCCGGTCAGTTGGCGGCATGTCGCAGCCCTCGACGTTCCCCGCAACGGGTCGCTGTGGTGGTGGACACGAAGCCGTTGCTTACCCGCCTTTCCGCTCGGGTGCGACGTAGCGTTGAGGGCTGCCCCGGGCGGGTCCGCATGCCGCACGCCTGGTTGACGCCGATCCGTGAGGTGAAGATGGTGAACACCCGGTGCCCGTGACGAGTGATCTGCAGGTGGTCGCGCTACCTCCGGTGGCTACCGCACCGGTGACCCCGGCGGTGTTCCGATCCCGCTCGGCCCCGGCCCGCCGCACGCTTGTCGACATTCTCGACGACTCCGTACGCGCGCACCCGGAGGCTCCTGCCCTCGACAACGGCGCTACGGCGCTGACGTACCGCGACCTGGCCGACGAGGTCGAGGCCGTACGGAGGTCGCTCTCCGGGCACGGCATCGGTCTCGGCGACCGGGTTGGCGTCCGGATCTCCTCCGGTACGGCCGAGCTGTACCTGGCGATCCTCGGCGTTCTCGCGGCGGGCGCGGCCTACGTGCCGGTCGACGCGGACGATCCGGAGGAACGCGCCGAGCTCGTCTTCGCCGAGGCGGGAGTCGTGGCGGTCCTCGGTGACGGGCTGACGGTGTCGTTGCGCCGTACCCCCGCGGGTCGGAGCGGCCGGCCCGGCCCGGACGACGACGCCTGGATCATCTTCACCTCCGGCTCGACGGGCACCCCGAAGGGGGTTGCGGTCAGCCACGGGGCGGCGGCCGCTTTCGTGGACGCCGAGGCGCGGTTGTTCCTCGCCGACGAGGCCAGCGAGGCGATCGGCCCGCAGGATCGGGTCCTGGCCGGGCTGTCGGTGGCGTTCGACGCGTCCTGCGAGGAGATGTGGCTGGCGTGGCGGCACGGGGCGTGTCTGGTGCCGGCCGCACGGTCGCTCGTCCGCAGCGGCGTCGACCTCGGTCCGTGGTTGGCCGAGCAGCGCATCTCGGTGGTGTCGACGGTGCCGACGCTCGCCGCGTTGTGGCCGGTCGAGGCGCTGGAGGAGGTCCGGCTGCTGATCTTCGGTGGGGAGGCCTGCCCACCGGAACTCGCACAGCGCCTGGCCGTCGAGGGCCGGGAGGTCTGGAACACGTACGGACCGACCGAGGCGACAGTGGTCGCCTGCGCCGCACGGATGACCGGCGAGGGACCGGTACGCATCGGGCTGCCGCTGGCCGGCTGGGAGCTCGCCGTGGTCGACGGCTCCGGCACTCCGGTGGCGATGGGCCAGACCGGCGAGCTGGTGATCGGTGGGGTGGGGCTCGCCCGCTACCTGGATCCGGGCAGGGACGCCGAGAAGTTCGCGGCGCTGCCCGCGCTCGGTTGGCAACGGGCGTACCGCAGCGGGGACATCGTCCGGGCGGAGCCCGAAGGGCTCCTGTTTGTCGGCCGCGGTGACGAGCAGGTGAAGCTCGGCGGACGCCGGATCGAGCTGGGTGAGATCGACGCCGCGCTGCAGGCGCTGCCCGGCGTCGCCGGTGCCGCCGCGGCGGTGCAGCGCACCGCCGCGGGCAACCAACTGCTGGTGGGGTACGTGGTTCCGCACGACGGCGTCACCTTCGATGCCGCGACGGCGGCGCTGCGGATCCGTGAGCAGCTGCCGGCCGCGCTCGTGCCGCTGCTGGCCGTGGTGGACGCGCTGCCGACCCGGACGTCCGGCAAGGTGGATCGGGCCGCGCTGCCCTGGCCGCTGGCCACCGCTGAGAACGCCGCGGGTGAGCTGACCGCGACGGAGGAATGGCTCGCGGGCGGTTGGGCGGAGATCCTCGGTGTACGCCCCACCGAGGCGGACGCCGACTTCTTCACCCACGGCGGCGGCAGCCTGAACGCGGCGCAACTGGTGGCATGGATCAGGCGCCGGCACCCGCGCGTCTCGGTGGCCGATATCTATCTCCACCCGAAACTGTCGCGGCTCGCGGCCGTGCTCGACGCGCTCGACACCACGGCGGCGACGCGACGAGAGGTCCGGCCGACGCCGCGGCGCGCCGGGCTGATCCAGGCCGCGCTGATGGTGCCGATGCTCGCGCTGGTCGGGCTGCGCTGGCTGACCGTCCTGGCCGCCCTCGGCAACGTCCTCGTCCTGCTCGCGCCGGCGCCCTGGGCACCTGTCGTGTCCTGGTGGTGGGTGGCTCTGGGCTGGCTTCTGCTGTTCAGTCCGCTGGGCCGGATCGCCCTGGCCGCCGCTGGAGCGCGACTGCTGCTCCGCGGTGTACGCCCCGGCAGCTACCCACGCGGTGGCGGCGTGCACCTGCGGCTGTGGGCCGCCGAACGCCTCGCCGAGCTGACCGGTGCCACCAGCGTCGCCGGAGCATCCTGGATGATCACTTACGCCAGGGCTCTCGGCGCACAGATCGGGGCCGACGTCGACCTGCACTCCGCGCCGCCGGTGACCGGCCTGCTGAAGCTCGGCCGCGGCGCGGCGATCGAGCCGGAGGTCGATCTGTCCGGCCACTGGGTCGACGGCGATGTCGTCCGCATCGGCAGGGTTCGCGTCGGTGCCGACGCCCGGGTCGGATCCCGCAGCACCCTGATGCCGGGCGCTCGGATCGGCAAGGGCGCCCGCGTCGCCGCGGGCTCGACGGTGGTCGGCGCCGTACCGGCCAACCAACGGTGGGCCGGCTCACCCGCCGCAGCCGCTGGCAAGGACTCGGACGGGTGGCCCGGGCAGCGTCCCCCTCGGTCCCGGACGGGGGCACGCCTCTGGCCACTCGCGTACGGGATGACCGCCCAGGTGCTGGGGCTGGTTCCGGTCGTGGCCGCCCTGCCGGCGCTCGCCCTGCTCGGCTGGACGCTCACCGTCCGACCGGCGGTCGGCGCCGTGTTGGCCGCCGTCGCGGTGGCAACCGTTGCCTACGTGGTGGGCTATGCGCTGCTGGTGCTCGGGGCCGTCCGGACGCTGAGCATCGGCCTTCGCGCCGGGTACCACCCTGTGCAGGGGCGGGTGGCGTGGCAGGTGTGGACGACCGAGCGGCTGATGGGGATGGCCCGGGTCGGGCTGTTCCCGCTCTACGCCAGTCTTTTCACGCCGGTGTGGTTGCGGTTGCTGGGCGCGAAGGTGGGGCGCGGGGTGGAGGCGTCCACCGTGCTCGCACTGCCGGCGATGACAACTGTCGCCGACGGGGCCTTCCTGGCCGACGACACCATGGTCGCGACATACGAGCTGAGCCACGGGTGGCTGCGGGTAGCCCCGGCCCGCATCGGTAAGCAGGCGTTCCTCGGCAATTCGGGAATGGCGGCACCCGGGCGTTCGGTGCCGAAGCGCGGGCTGGTCGGGGTGTTGTCGTCGGCGCCGTTCAAGGCGAAGAAGGGTTCGTCGTGGCTCGGCGCCCCGCCGATGCCGCTGCGCCGGACCGTCGAAGCCGCCGACACCAGCCGCACCTTCGACCCGCCGCTCCGGCTGAAGCTGGCACGGGCCGCGATCGAGCTGTGCCGGATCGTGCCGGTGATGTGCGCCGGCGCACTGGCGGTCGGCGTCCTGGCCGTACTCGCGTTCGTCTGGCGGGCTGCCGGGTGGTGGGCGGCAGCTCTCGCCGCCGGGCCGGTGCTGCTGGGCGCGGCGATCATCGCCGCCGCCATCGCGACGGCCGCGAAGTGGCTGCTGGTCGGGCGCTTCCGGGTAGCCGAGCGGGCGCTGTGGACCTCGTTCGTGTGGCGCAACGAGCTGGCGGACACGTTCGTCGAGGTCCTTGCCGCGCCGTGGTTGGTCCGCTTCGCTACCGGCACGCCACTGCTGACGGCGTGGCTGCGCACGCTCGGTGCGAAGATCGGCCGAGGCGTCTGGCTGGAGACCTACTGGCTGCCCGAGTACGACCTGGTGCGCCTCGGCGACGGCGCGACGGTGAACCGCGGTTGTGTGGTGCAGACCCACCTGTTCCATGATCGTGTGATGAGCATGGACGTGGTGACACTGGGCGCGGGAGCCGCGCTGGGTCCGCACGGCATCGTCCTACCGGGCGCGAGCATCGGGGCGCGGACCACCGTCGGGCCCGGTTCGCTGGTGACCCGCGGCGACGCCGTGCCGTGCGACAGCCGGTGGTTGGGTAACCCGATCACCACCTGGGCGGCGCCAGCGGCGCGGTCGGCGTGAATCCGAAGGCGTCGACGTCGGGCGGCGCAACGCCCGGCGCCGGTCGCTCCAGCGACTCCTACCTGCCCGAGCACGGCAACGGCGGCTACCGGGTGCTGCACTACGACCTCGAGCTCGACTACCGGGTCGTGTCGAACCGTCTCGGTGGCCGGGCGGATATCACCGCGGTGGCCGGACAGTCGCTGTCGCGGTTCACCCTCGATCTCGGTCGGCTCCGGGTCCAGGACGTCCGGGTGGACGGGCACCCGGCGAAGTACCTGCACCGGCCGAACAAGCTGCAGATCAAACCCGAGCGGCCGATCGCCGCCGGGGACACCTTCCGGGTGGAGATCCGGTACGCGGGAAAGCCGGTGCCCATTTCCGGCCGGTGGGGCGAACTTGGGTGGGAGGAACTCACCGACGGGGTGCTCGTGGCCAGCCAGCCGAACGGGTCGCCGTCCTGGTTTCCGTGCGATGACCAGCCCGGTGCCAAGGCCACCTTCCGGGTGACAGTGACGACCCCCTCCCCGTACACCGTCTTGGTGACCGGCGATCCCGTGCTCCAGCGGCGAGGCGCGGGCAGCACGACCTGGGTGTACGAGCGGCGCGAGCCCACCTCGCCGTACCTGATGAGCGTCCAGATCGGACGTTACGAGGTGGTGGACCTTGCTGTCGGTGAGGTGGTGCAGCGCGCTGCGATCCCGCCCGCGCTGCGCCGGAACGTAGCCCACGACTTCGGTCGGCACGGTGAGATCATGTCGGCGCTGCAGCGGCTCTTCGGGCCGTACCCGTTCCGGGAGTACGTCGTGGTGGTCGCCGACGACGACCTCGACGATCCCGTCGAAGCGCAGGGCATGGCCGTCTTCGGGCGGAACCACGTCGACGGACGGCGCACGCACGAGCGGCTTGTCGTGCACGAACTGGCCCACCAGTGGTTCGGCAACAGCCTCACGGTGGCGGACTGGCGGCATATCTGGCTCAACGAAGGCTTCGCCACGTACGCCGAGTGGCTGTGGTCCGGTGTCTGCGGCGACCTACCGACGGACGCCCTGGCCGCGCGGTGGTACGCGTGGATCGCGGATCGCCCCCGGAGCGTCATCGTCGCGGATCCAGGCGTCGACCGGATGTTCGACCCGCTGGTCTACAAGCGCGGTGCGCTCACGGTGCACGCCCTGCGGAAGCGGGTCGGCGACGAGTCGTTCTTCGCGCTCCTGCGAGCCTGGGTCGCCGAGCACCGGCACTCGACGGTGACGAGCGAGCAGTTCCGGCTGCACGCCCAGCGCTTCGCCCGCGCACCCCTGGACGATCTGTTCGATGCCTGGCTCGACAGCCCGACGCTGCCTCCGCTACCTCGCTGACCACGCCGGGGCGCGACCATCTCGCGGAGCCGAATGCCGGTCCCGGCACGACCGACGCAGCCGTCGGCGGCTGGTCCGCCGTGCCGGCACCGGCACCTGGGAGGTCAGGGCCGGAGCCACCAGGGGCTGGTGTAGGCCACGCCGAAGTCGTTACACGGGTGACCGGCCGGGCCGGGGGTGCCGTTGGCCAGGGACGGGTCGGAGATCCGGAGCACCACCCAGTCGCCGTCGGTGACGTTGAGCGGCACAGTGAAGTCGGTGACCTGACCGTTGACGGTGTCGATGACGTCGACGACGGTCGGCGCCGAGGTGCCCGGACGGAGGACCTGGATCCGTAAGGGCTTACCGTCCCAGGCCGAGCCGCGGTCCAGGTCCAGCAGGAACCGGACGTCGCCGGAGGTCACGTTCAGCACCCCACCCATGCGTACGCCGTTGGCGGTGGCGTCCACACGTAGCCCCGAGACACGGGTGGCGAAGGAACGGCGGGCGGCCATCGCCTCGAACACCGCGGCGCGGGTGTTCTCGGCCACCCACAGGCCGCTGCGACCCTTACCCTCGTGGAAGCCCCAGGTGGTGCCGTGCTCGTCGGTGACGCCGGTGAGCGCCGGCCGCCAACCGGCGTTCAGGCACGCCACCAGCGGTGACGCCATGCCCGACGACCAGCCCTCGAAAAGGAAGTCGTCGGTCCGGTTGAACATCTCCAGCCCCACGAGCTGATCGCGGGCGGAGGCGTTGAAGGAGAAGTTGTTGAACCGGCCCGCCTCCCGACCGGGGTGGTTGAAGCTCGCCAGGCCTCCGGGCCGGCCGGCGAGCCAGTTGTACAGGCTGCCGGGGCTGCCGGCCCGCAACAGGTCGGCGAAGTCGGAGGTGTTCCAGACGTTGATGTGCCCCTGCAGAGGATGCGACCACTCGAACCCACGGATCGCGGTGAACTGGCCCGGGTCGTTGGCCGCGTTTGCCAGGTCGCCGGTCGTGCGCCACTCGGACGAGCTGAGCCCGTCGATGGAGAAGAGCGTGGCGTGATCGGTCAGCGCGGCGACGTCCAGGCCGGCCTCGCGCATCGAGGCGAACGCGGCCTCGGCGCTGCCGTCACCGTCCGACATGACCGTGTGGTTGTGCATGTCGGTGTGGACCAGCATCGTGCCCTGGGTGATCAGGGAAGTCCGACTGGCGCCGACCGCCGCGGTCGGGGCGCCGGCCATCGTCGTGTTGGCCGCCCGGGCCGCACTCGGTAGCGCGGCCAACATCAGCGTCCCGCCGGCACCGGCCAGAAGCGCCCGTCGGCCGAAGCCCGCGGGGACCTCGACCTGGCCGTACGGCACCTCGTCGTCGGATCCATGATCGTGGTGGCAGTGGTGTGGGTGATGTCCAGTCATGAATACATAGATGTTGATGGAGCTGGCTGAGACGTCACACCGAGTCGTCGGTCAGGCGAACAGTGCGGTACGCCTCATGCGGCAACAGCCTCGCCACCCACCGTTCACCGCGCAGCCGCCCGGCCACCACGTGCCAGGCGTCTACTGACGAGCGGGGGACAACGACCGGGAGGTGCGCCGTGGCGCTGCCGCTCACCGAAGCCCTACTGCTGTCAGCATGGCTTGTCGCGCTCGCCGCCAGCGCTGTCGCCATGTACTTGGGTGCCACGTACCGGCTGTCTGCTCGACCGGCCACCGCTCTGCGCACCTCGCGGACGGCCGCCGGAATCGCCGGCCTGATGCTGGGCGGCCTGGCGATCTCGGCACTGCTCACCCTTTTGCGCTAGGTCGGTGTGCGCTCGAATGGTGCTCGGCGTGACCAGCCAGACCGGTCTTGCGGCGGCAGCCTCTTCGCAGAATCTCGGCTGGCGCAGCGGATGCAGGTTCTGCCGTACAAAATCCCGGTGTGCAGGTGGCACGACGGTGGCTAGCGTACGCAGATGAGCACTGTCCCGATGGCCGGACTGCGGCTGCGGTTCTTCACCGACCCGGGCGAGTTCCTGGTCGCCGCGGGTGACTACCTGCGCGCCGACCCGGTCGTCAGCACTGTCGTGACCACCGTCGCGCACCGGCTGATGTCCCAGCGGGCCGATGGAATCTCGCAGCACGAGGGCAACTGGTGGCTGGCGGTCAGCGACGATTCCGGTGCCGTGGTCGGTGCCGCGATGCGCTCGGCGCCGTACGCCCCCTACCCGCCTTTTCTGCTGCCCATGCCCGACGAGGCGGCCGTTGCGCTGGCCCACGCGTTGCACGAACGCGAGGAGGAGGTACTCGCGGTCAACGGGGCCCTGCCTGCCGTTGAACTGTGCGCCGCCGAGTTGGCCCGGCTCGGCGGAGGTCGAGTCCAGGTCACCCAGCACACACGGCTGCACGAGCTCGCCGAGTTGGCGTGGCCGCCACCTGTGCCCGGCGGCCTGGTGGTCGCGACCGCGGATGACGTGGGGCTGGTCACGGAGTGGTTCGCCGCGTTCATGGGCGACGCCGACGAACAGGCGGGCCGACCACGCGGTACCAGTGCCCACGAAGTGCCCGACCACGCCGAGATGCTGCGCCGACTGCAAGCCGGACGGCTGTGGCTCTGGGTTGACGAGACAGGAAAGCCGGTGCACCTCACCGGCGCCAACCCACCGTCGTTCGGAGTGGCCCGCGTAGGCCCGGTGTACACACCGCCGGCCCAGCGCGGGCGTGGTTGGGCCAGCAACGCGGTCGCCGAGGTTTCCCGCCGAATCCAGGCCGAGGGCGCTCGGGTCTGCCTGTTCACCGACCAGGCCAACCCGACCTCGAACAAGATCTACGCCGCTCTCGGCTACCAGCCGGTCGTCGACATGGCCAACCTGGTCATCGGGAATTGAAGGGCCTTGCCAGGCTTTGCGGCGTCACCGTAACGTCACTCGCGGGCATCGATTCTTAGCGTTGCGTGGTCGAGTCACGGAACGGAGCCCCGGCCCGCCCCAGCCGATGCCCACTTCGGAAGGACAAGCATGGTGACGAAGCGTCCGCGTACCCATCGCACGGCAATCGGAGTGGCGCTGGCCATGGCGCTGACCGCCCTCCTGACCGCCCTCACGGCGAGTCCAGCCGCAGCGGCCCCCGTCTTCGCCGACGGTTTCGAGAACCCCGCCATCCCCAACGACTTCACGGAGTTCGCCGCCGGCCAGCAGTTCGGCGCATGGACCGTCACCGCCGGCACCGTCGGCCTGACCCGGGACTGGCAGGCCGCGGAAGGCAACCAGTCACTCGACCTCAACGGGTTCAGCCCAGGTGCGGTCGCTCGTACGCTGCCCACGAAGCTGCTCACCACCTATCGAGTGAGCTACGCCCTCGCCGGCAACCCCGACAACGGTCCTCTCGTCGTGACGGGCAAGGTCACGGCCAACGGCCACACCGTCGACAGCTTCTCCTTCGACACTGCCGGCCACACGCCATCGGCCATGGGATACGTGTACAGAACCTTCTATTTCACGAACATCCTGTCCGCCGCTACGGTTCTGCAGTTCGCCAGCACCACGGCGGATGCCTTCGGTCCGGTTATCGACGACGTACGGGTCGAGAGCTGCCTGCTCGTCATCTGCCCCGCCGGCACAGCCGCTGCGGTCCGAATCAGCTAGCACCGGGCAGTCTGGTCGAGCACGTCCACAGAGCGCCTGACCTCGTCATCGACGGGTCAGGCGCTTTGTTGATCTTGTTGGTCCAAACGGTCCCGAACCTTGTCCGTAACAGCTCCGAAACTACCGGTTGAAAAACGTGGAACTTTCTGCCAGCCTGAGAGCCATCGATAAGCGTGAACGTTAACACCATCCCTTCAGCACTGGAGGCGCCTCACACGAGCGTCAGGCCCACCCACCTGCGAGGTTCCCACGTCCACCACCTAGAGCCAGCGCCCGCAACCACCACCCAGCGGGCGATCGGACCCACTCATCGCAGCGCTCTATTCGCTGGTCAGGTAGCTCAAGTCGCCTCACACCCGGGCGGACGCCCGAGGTGAGTCCCGGCCTGCCCGGGTGGACTGGGCACCGTGGCCGCTGCCATCTGAGCCGGGTCCTCACTCGAACAGTGACAGAGCCCCTCCCATCCCACCACCGGAGGATCCCATGACTTCCCGGACCCGTTCCACCGGGCGCACCCGACTACGTACCCTCACTTTTTCCGGAACAGCCGCGATAATTCTGGCCTTGGCCGTGTCGCTGCTGCCGAACCTGGCCCAGGCCGCCGAAACGACCCTCGGCGCGGCCGCGGCCCAGTCTGGCCGCTACTTCGGTGCCGCAGTCGCCGCGAACAAGCTCGGCGACAGCGCGTACACGACGATCCTGAACCGCGAGTTCAACAGCGTCACTCCCGAGAACGAAATGAAGATCGACGCGACCGAGCCGCAGCAGAACAACTTCACCTTCAGCAACGCGGACCGGATCGTGAACCACGCCATATCCCGGGGCTGGCGGGTCCGGGGCCACACCCTGGCCTGGCACTCACAGCAGCCGGGCTGGATGCAGGGCATGGAGGGCACCGCCCTGCGCAACGCGATGCTGAACCACGTCACTCGGGTGGCCACCAACTACCGGGGCAAGATCTACTCGTGGGATGTGGTGAACGAGGCGTTCGAGGACGGCAACAGCGGCGCCCGTCGTAACTCGAACCTGCAGCGCACCGGCAACGACTGGATCGAGGCGGCGTTCCGCGCCGCCGACGCGGCGGACCCGAACGCGAAGCTCTGCTACAACGACTACAACACCGACAACTGGACCTGGGCCAAGACGCAGGCCGTGTACAACATGGTGCGCGACTTCAAGCAGCGCGGGGTGCCGATCGACTGCGTCGGGTTCCAGTCCCACTTCAACGCGAACTCAGCGTACAACAGCAATTACCGTACGACGCTGTCCAGCTTCGCCGCCCTCGGGGTGGACGTGCAGATCACCGAGCTGGACATCGAGGGCTCCGGCACGACGCAGGCCAACACCTTCCGCAACGTGGTCAACGACTGCCTGGCCGTGGCTCGCTGCAACGGGATCACGGTGTGGGGGGTGCGGGACTGCGACTCCTGGCGGTCCAGCGGCACCCCGCTGCTCTTCGAGTGCAACGGCAACAAGAAGGCCGCCTACACGGCCACCCTCGAGGCGCTGAACAGCGCCGGCCCCGGGACCACTCCCACGCCCACCACGCCGGGGCCCACCCCGACCGTCCCACCGGGCTCCGCCGGCGAGATCGTCGGCACACAGTCCGGGCGGTGCATCGACGTACCCAACGCCTCGACCACCAACGGCACCCGGGTCCAGCTCTACGACTGCAACAAACAGACAAACCAGGCATGGGCCTACACCGCAACCAAACAACTCCAGGTGTACGGCACCATGTGCCTCGACGCGGCCGGAACCGGCAACGGCGCAGCAGTACAGATCTACAGCTGCCACAGCCAGACCAACCAACAGTGGAACCTCAACTCCAACGGCACCATCAGCAACGCCCAGTCCGGACGATGCCTGGACGCCTGGAGCACCGCCAACGGAGCCCAAATCCAGCTCTACGACTGCCACGGACAAACCAACCAGCAATTCCGGCTCGCCTCCCCCGCACGATGATCATGATCGGCTCCCTGCACGACCCGCGAGAGGACGCGCAGACCTACAAGCTGCTGGGCGAGATCCACGACGCCTGAACTGGCCGTACTGAAACGGGCGGGCTCGGCATCACGCCGGGCCCGCCCGGACCACCCAGACCCTCAGCTCCCCTACACCGACCCACTCGAACGCGGCGACGCCCGCCTGCCGGCCGCGCTGGTGAGGGCTACCCGAGCAGGTCGCGGGTGCGTGCCGCGATGCGGATGGTGGTGCCTGCTGGTCCGCTGTCGACGAGGAGGTAGTCGGCCATGCGCCCGACCACCCACAGGCCCATTCCTCCAGCTTCGGACAGGGGCGGCCGCTCGGCGCGCGGAACGTAGTGAGCAGTGTTGAAGCCGCGCCCCCGGTCAGTGACCTCACAGGTGAGCTGACCGTTCAGGAGCAGGCGTAGGTCGCCTCTGCCGCCCCCGTGCCGAATGACATTGATCATCAGTTCGTTGACCGCGGTGACCCAGTTCTCGGTCTCGTCGTGATCAAGGCCGCACCGGCGACTGACGGCCTCAACCTCGTGTCGCACGCGGGCGAGGTCTGCGAGGGTGAACGACGACGAGAACAGCGGCTGTCCGGCGGTGGGAGCATGCTGATCGAGCGGTGGGTTCGCCACTACTACTCCTCCCTGTCGAGCCTGGAGCCGGTGACCTCACCGATGGGACGGGCGAGGATGGCTCTCCGGAACGTGTTCGCCGGACGACCAATGCGTCGATGTGACATGGGAAGGTACCCCACGTCGAAGGCGCGACACTGTTGATCTCGCCGCTGGCATGCTAGCGGTGGCGTGCCGGCGTCTAGGCTTCCTGGGTGGCCGATGCCGAGCTGATGACGAATGAGGAGCGGCTGCGCCGTATCGGGGCGATCACCGATGCCGCCCTGTCGGGGCTCAACGTCGCCGAGTTGCTCGACGAGCTGCTCGAACGGATCCGGGACCTACTCAAGGTCGATACCGCCACCATCCTGCTGCTGGACGACCACACCGGCGAACTCGTCGCGACAGCGGCCAAGGGCCTGGAGGAGGAGGTGCGCCGCGGTTTCCGCGTCCGGGTCGGACGCGGCTTCGCCGGGCGAGTGGCGGCGACACGGGCGCCGGTCACGATCTACGATGTTACGCCCGACGACGTGGTCAATCCCATCCTGCTCGCCACGGGCATACGTGCCCTGCTGGGCGTGCCCATGCTCGTCAACGGCAACCTCGTCGGCGTACTACACGTCGGCTCCCTGGCCCTGCGGCGGTTCGGCCCCGACGACGTGCAGCTGTTGCAGCTTGTTGCCGATCGTGCCAGCCTCGCAGGTCAGGCCCGAGCTCAGGTTCTCGACCGGCAGGCAGCGCTGGCCCTGCAACACAGCCTGCTACCAGGCCGGCTACCCGACGTCCCCGGCCTGGAACTGGCCGCTCGGTACGCACCCGGTCACGACCTGGGCATCGGCGGCGACTGGTACGACGTGTTCTCGTTGCCCTCGGGCTGGCTGGGTGCCGTCATCGGCGACGTCTCCGGCCACGGGCTGCCATCCGCCGTCGTCATGGGACGCATCCGCAGCGCGCTACGCGCCTACGCACTCGACTCCGACGATCCCGCCCAGGCGCTGACCTCCCTCGACCGCAAGATTCACCACTTCGAAGCGGGCACCCTCACCACCGCCGTCTACGCCCTGATCGCGCCCGACCGCGCGACGGTGCACCTCTCCTCCGCGGGCCACCTTCCACCGCTGCTGGCTGTCCCCGGCCAACCCACCAAGCTCGTCAACCTGACGGTGGACCGGCCACTCGGCGTGGGCCGACCACCGGCCAACCGCCGCACCACCGTGCTGGACCTACCGCCGGGTGCGGCACTCGTCTTCTACACCGACGGACTGGTCGAACGCCGCAGCGAAGTGATCGACACCGGCATCGAACGCCTCGCCGACGCCGTACGGTCCGGGCCAGCCGAGACGTTGTGCGACCACATCATGGCCACCACCGCGGAGGAACACCCCAACGACGACATCGCCCTGCTGGTCATCCGCCGTCAACCAGCAACGGAATAGGCCGCTCAGGCAGCTGAATCAGATCTACTACCAGAACGGCTGCCGGTCGCTCCCTTGCTCAGGGCGCTCTCCGCTGATCGGCGGCCGTAGGACACGGTCGTCCCGACCAGCAACACTGCTCCCGCGAAGAAGTAGGTGTTGATTGCGACACCGGCCCAGAACTCGCCCGTGGAGATATCCGACACCCCCATGAAGCCGCCGCGACGGAGACCGGTGACCATCAGAAGGTTCTCCACCATTCCCGGAACACCTCGGATGACGAGCAGCATGCTGCCGGACAACAGTGGCGTCAGAAGTAACCATCGGGGAAGACGTCGAGCCCCCGGGCCGACTGTGGCTAGAACGACGGCTGCCCCGATGGCCGACATCGAGATGAGCACCACGTTGAAGACCACGTAGGCCCTCATGCCCCACGGTCCATCACCTGTTGGATCGTCCCCGGGGACGAACACCAGGATCACGTGGGACACCACAAAGAAGATCAACCAAGCGAAGGCGCCGTACGCCCAGCGACGACCTCGACAAGTGGGCATACCAGCACCCTCGCCAAACCAACACCTCAACACCTCCCTCCCTGAGTGGGTCTCACTCCCCCAGAAGAGCGAGGTTCGGGAGTGTCAATGCACCACCATCACCAGCGGTGGCACGACGATGACCACGAGCGGCTTCCACCAGCCCATGCGGAGGTGGGCGCCGAAGGGCCGGGAGTTGTCGACGGCCGGCCGGGAATGCACCGGCGTCAGCGGGCGCGAGCTTCCCGCGTCAGCACGGCTCGGGCGTTCCGCCCTCTCCCAGGGTCCCTCGGATCGTGGGGCGTTCATCGGGTTACAGCCAGTCGTGTTCGCGGGCGTAGCGGGCCGCTTCGTGGCGGGTCCGGGTCTGGGTCTTGCGCATCGCGTTGGAGAGGTAGTTGCGGACGGTGCCCGGGGCGAGATGGAGCCGAGCGGCGATGTCGGCGACCGAGTAGCCCTCGCCGGTGACCCGCAGGACGTCGGCTTCACGGTCGGTGAGGGGGCAGTCCTCGGTGACGGCGAGCGCGGACACGTCCGGGTCGACCCAGCGTTTCCCCGAATGCAGGGTGGCGATGACCGAGGTGATGTGGGCCGGCTCGGCGGACTTGCTGACGAAGCCCTGTACGCCGAGCTTCAACGCCTTGCGCAGCACGCCGGGGCGGGCGTGCCGAGTCAGCATCAGGATCACCTGCTCCGGTCGCTCGCGGCGGATCTCGGCGACCGCGCCCAGGCCGTCCACGCCCGGCATCTCCAGGTCGATGACCAGCACGTCGGGCTGGTGCCGCAGGGTGGCGGCGATCGCCGTCCGGCCGTCCTGGGCCTCGGCGAGAACGGTGATGTCGCCCTCCATCGGCAGCAGCGCGGCCAGGGCCGTGCGCAGCAGCGCCTCGTCGTCGGCGAGCACGATGGTGGTCATGGGCCGTCCTTCCCCGTGCCGGTGGGGGCCGCGTCGGCGCGAGCGAGTGGGAAGACCGCTGCGGTCAGGAACCGCTCGTCCTTCTGTTCCACGGTCAGCTCACCGCCGTCGTCCGCCACCCGTTGTCTGAGTGCCGCCAGTCCCCTGAGCTCGGGCAGCGCGGTGGCGGTCACGCCGTCGTTGACGATGGTGATGCCCGACGCGGCGATCGTGATCTGCACCTGGGTGGCCTGCGCGTGTCGCAGGATGTTGGTGGTCGTCTCCCGCAGCACCTGCCCGAGCAGTTCGCTGGCGGGGGCAACGACCTCGGCCTCCCGGGTCACCCGGACCCGGATGCCGGCGGCCTCGAACAGGTTCTTCGCGTTCTCGATCTCCGCGGTGAGGTTGAGCCGTCGTTGCGCGTAGGCGAGTTCCTTGGTCTGCGCGATGGTGTCGCTGACCAGCGCGTACGTCTCCCGCAGCTCCTTCTCCGCCCGAGCGGTGTCGCGGAGCAGCAGTCGCTGGGCCAGGGCGATCTTCAGCTTGACCACGTGCAGGGTGTGGCCCTGGATGTCGTGCAGGTCGCTGGCGAAGCGCACGCGCTCCCGGACCACGGCCAGTTCCGCCTCGCGTTCCCGGGTCTGTTCGAGCTCCCGGATCAGGTCGTAGAACCGCTCGCCCACCACCGTGAAGACCGTCACGACGATGGTGAGGACGGTCGGGATGAGGACGTAGGTGACCAGGACGTGACCGATGTCGTCCCGCTGCACCAGCAGCCGCGCCGTGCCGACGGCGGCGACGTAGGTGAACAGCCCGGCCATGGTCAGAGCCCGATGCCGTCGCACCTCGCGCAGGGCGAGCGAGCCGACGGCGCAGACACCCCAGTAGGCGTTGGGGCTGCCGCTGACCAGGACCCCGAGCGGCCAGACCGCTGCCGCCACGACCAGGCAGGGCAGTGCGACCCTGGCGAGGTCGTTGGCCGTCCACCGTTCGAAGGCCACCAGGGCCGCCACGGCCCCCGGTGCCAGGACGACGAGGTGCCACCAGGTACGGGCGTCGGTGTAGAGCAGGACCACCGCGGCGAACACCACCGGAGGCAGTGACGTGGCGAGGTTGAGCCGGCGCAGCCTTCCCTGCGTCGACTCGGTGAAGCGCGGCGATCTTGCGGTCACCACTTCAGTATCCGGCAGCCAGGGGTCACGACCAGTGACACTGCGTCACATGTGGTGGTGACATGGTGCCACTGACGGGTCGGCCGCGCCCGCGCTGTCATGGGTGCATGTCCACCACACCCGTCATCGAAGTCGAACGGCTGAACCTCACCTACGGCGACTTCCACGCCGTGAAGGACCTCTCCTTCGAGGTACGGCCCGGAGAGCTCTACGCACTGCTGGGCACCAACGGAGCCGGGAAGACCTCGACCCTGGAAGTTGTCGAGGGACACCGGAGGCCGACCTCGGGCACGGTACGCGTCTTCGGGCACAGCCCCGCCGACCGGCGAGCGGTACGTCCCCGGATGGGGGTAATGCTCCAGGAGAGCGGATTCTCCCCGGACCTCACCGTCCGTGAGTCCGTCGGTCTGGTCGGCCGGCTCACCCGGCGCACCGACGACGTCGACCGGGTGCTCGACCTGGTCGACCTCACCGGCCGAGCCCGCCGCAAGGTGTCGCAGCTGTCCGGCGGGGAGAAGCGGCGGCTGGACTTCGCCACCGCCGTCTACGGCAACCCGGAGCTGATCTTCCTGGACGAGCCGACCACCGGCCTCGACATTCAGTCCCGCGACGCGGTCTGGGCAACGGTGGACCGGCTGCGGGAGAACGGCGCGACCATCGTGCTCACCACGCACTACCTGGAGGAGGCGCAACAGCGCGCGGACCGGATCGGGCTGATGCACGAGGGCGCCTTCCACCGGGAAGGAACCGTCTCCGAGCTGACCCGCACCCTGCCCGCGGTCATCCGCTTCTCCCTCCCGGCATCGGCGCCGGTGCTGCCGGTGCAGGCCACCGTCGACGCGGACGGGAAGGTCACGTTCGAGACCTTCGAGCTGCAGAAGGACCTGCACCTCCTACTCGGCTGGGCGCAAGCCCACGCCGTGGAGCTGCGGGACCTGGCGGCGGGGCCGACCCGGCTCGACGACGTCTTCCGCGCCATCAACAGTTGATTCGTACTTCCCCGAGAGGCAGCATCACCGTGATTGCCATCGCGTCCAGCGAACTGATCCAGATTTTCCGCAACCGGCTGGTTCTGATCACCAGCCTCATCATCCCGGTCGCGGTCTGTGTGTTCTTCGTCCGTCAGCACGAGATCTACGCCGCCATCGGGAGCCTCGGCTACATCGCCGCGGTCGTCATGTTCACCGTGGCCGCGTTCGGGCTCTACGCCACGGCGGTGACCACCCTGGCCTCCCGGCGACAGAACCTCTTCCTCAAGCGGCTGCGCTCCACCGCCGAAGGCGACGCCGGCATCCTCGCCGGCCTACTGCTGCCCGTACTCCTTCTCGCCGTGGTGCAGGTGACCGCGATCCTGACCGCCCTGGCCGTGGTCGCGGGCGGCCCGGCCAACCTCGCCCTGCTGGTGGTGGCGGTCCTCACGACCGTGGCCATGATGATCGGCCTGGCGCTGGCCACTGCCGGGCTGACGAACTCCCCCGAACACGCCCAGGTCACCACCCTGCCCGTTACCCTCGGCGTGATCGCCACGGCCAGCTGGGTGGGCATCTCCGGCACCGAGAACCTGGCCTGGCTCAAGCGGCTGCTGCCCGGCGGCGCGGCCACCGAACTGACCATGAACGCCTGGAACGGCGGCGTGGCCGTGACCGACTCCCTGCTCCTGCTCGCGCCCACGCTCGGCTGGGTCGTCATCGCCGTCGCCCTCGCCACCCGACTCTTCCGCTGGGAGCCCCGCCGATGACCACCGAGCCCCGGTTGGACGCCCCGACCCTGGTGGAAGATCTCCTACTGCTTCTGTTCCAACCCAGGTCCGGGACCATCGCGGGCGAGAACACCCTCTTCTATGTCCTCGGCGGAGCGGTGCTCGCGGACCTCGCCCTCGGCGGTCACCTGGCCACGGCGGACCGGGGGCGGTTCAGGAGCGTCGCGGGTCACCCACCGTCGGATGACCTCCTGCGCCCGGCATGGGACTACCTCGCCGAGAAACCGCGGGGGGTGCAGACGGCGCTGGCGGCGATCGGTCCCGCCCTGCGCAAGCCGGTGTTGGAGCGGCTCATCGCGCGAGGCGACATCGACCAGGAGCCCCGTAAGGTGCTCGGCCTGTTCCGGACGACGGCCCTGCGGGAGGGCAGGACCGAACGACGGGCCCGCCTGCTCGCCGACGTTCGGCAGGTTCTGGTGGACGGTACGGAGCCACAGGCCCGTGTCGCCGCGCTCGCGGCGCTGCTCTCGGCGAGCGGAACGCTCCCGCAGTTCGACCGCGAGATCCCGTGGACGTCGTCGGTGATCAGCCGAGCCAAGGAACTTGAGCGGGGTGACTGGGGTGCCGACGCGGCGGCGGCAGCGGTGACCCGCACCGTGACGGCCACGGTCGTCAACAGCGCCATCGTGGCCATCACCGTGCTTCCTCGAAGCTAGGGCGCGGGACCTCTCCGGTGGGCTGGTGAGCCGCTCACAGTCTGGAATTGGGCGGGTGCGGCCGTTCGGGCGGTTTCCCCTTGGCGTGGATGGCGTCGGAAGCGGCGATGCCGGCGAGGACGACGACGGCGGTCACGCCCACGGCCAGCGGTGGCAGCAGGATCATGAACGGTACGGCGACGGCGAGCGCCAGAGCGCCGACGATCCGAGAGTGGGACACCCGGTCGAACACGGCATGTTCCACCAGGGCTCGCCCGATCAGGAACAGCATCGGTCCGCCGAGGACGACGAGAATCCAGGCCGGGTTGGTGTGCCCGAACGGGTGTTCGATCACGATTTCGTATCCGACGGCGACGGCGACGATGCCGGCCACCATGAGTACGTGCGCGAGGAAAGCCTCCCGGATGAGGTGCGCGGGCGCAGCGGCCGCTCTGATCGCCTCGGGTAACAGCTGGCCCGCCCTGAAGAGGTAGACGCGGAACAGCAGCACGGTCGTGATGAATGAGACCGCGAACGCCGCCGCGGCTCCGCCGTGCTGGAAGGACGTGTCGCTGTAGGCCGAGCCCGTCGTCAGAATCAGTTCGCCGAGAGCGATGATGAAGAATTGTCGGTAGCGCTCAGACAGGTACTCGGCCAGGACGGGCCACTGGCGTTGGGTGGGACGGGACCACGGCGCGGGATAGAACAGCAGCAGTGCCGCGCAGTCGATGGCGATCGCGAGCGTCCACAACAGTCCTCGGGCCAGATCCGTCACGATCGCGCCAGCGATCCACGGCACGGCCGACAACGTGAACCAGAAGAACACCCCGGCCGCCCGGCGCTGAGCTTCGTGGCCGCGCAGTATCGGCACGATGACCAGCCCACGAACGATGTGGACGGCGACGTACGCGCCAGCGAAGGCCAAACTTCTGTCGCCGAACGCGTGCGGCACCGCGACTGCCATCACCAGCGCGCCGAGCATCGCGGTGTAGACCAGCAACTGCAGCTGCGGTCTCTGTGGATCGTAGAGGTCGGTGACCCACGCCGTGACGAACCACAGCACCATGAAGGCCAGCAGCAACAGCAGCGTCTCGCCGGCCTCGATGAGGACGACCCGCCGCGCGGTGAGTTCCTCGACCAGCCGCTGTGAGACGCGATTCAGAGCAAAGACGAAAACCAGGTCGAAGAAGAGCTCCAGAAGGCTCGGCCGCTGCGGTTGCCCCGGTTTTCGAAGCAGCGCTGCTGCCCTTGTCGACATGGGCCGCCCGTTTCTGCCGGCTTCGCCTATCGGGGTATTGGTATCACGCCGGGCAGGTCGTCGAGTCGATACCCGAAGAATGCCGGCGGCCCACACACCTCTCGGTAGTCGTCGCGATCCTCATTCCTCCGATGGTCGGTCCGTCACCTCGCACCGACCCACCGCTCAGGGTTGTTTCTCCCTTCGTGGGGTACGCCGTTGCGCCACGCAGGCGCCGTCGGATCAGCCGAGCGGGTCGGTGTGAGTCGCGTACACGCCGGGGGGCCGGTGCCGGATGGATCAGCGAGACGCGGGCGGGCGCGCTGGGGTTGACGGCCTCGTGGAACTGCGGGTGCACGGGGTGTCCGCCATCGGCCCGGATGACCTGCTGGATCGACCACACGTGCAGCAGGTGGCGGGCGATCACCGGGGTGGCTTCTACCGACCCCGGCCGGGTAACCACGAGGGCGGCGAGGCGGGCGGAGTGACGCTGGAGGCGTACCGCTGGAACAATCTGCCCGCCGGCAACGCGTTGCGAACGCTGTCGATGGTGATCCTGTTGCCCTTCATGCTGATCAACCTCGCCATCTGGATGCGTCCAGCCGGAGCCGGCGACCCGGTGATCAAGGCCTTGTGCCGGTTGTTGGCACTCACGCTGACCGGGATGTACGTGCTGAGCATGGTGGGGATCGCGCTGGATGTGATCGCGTGGAAGTGCATGTCCTCGCCCGAGTGCCTGGCCGGACGCAGTTGGCTCTCCTGGCTCGGGGGCCGTCCCGCCGGACTGCGCCTGGCGGTTCTCGCGCTCGCGCCGGCAGCGGCCATCAGCCTGGTGTGGGGGCTCAGCGCCCGCCCGGCACTCCCATTTCACGTCTTCCCTGCGGCCGGCCAGCCCCTTGCGGAGCACCGACTCACCGCCGTCGGCCGGTGGGACAACGAGCCGCTGGTCGGTCGACTGCGCTCGATTCACGTCGCGGCGGCGTTTGCCACGCTGGACCTCAGCCTGCTCGGTGCACGGGCCGCACAGGGTTTGTCGCTCGGCACCGTCGCGCTGGCGGCAGCCGCCGGACTGTTGCTGGTCACCTGTGCGGCCTTGCTCTGCACTCCGCCCCTGAGCACGCCCACGGAAGGGCGGCTCGACCGGTTGGTCAGCGTCCTGCGCGCGATCGCCCTCGGTCTGACCGTGGTGGTCTGGATCCACGTTCTGACCAGTTCGGCCGCCTGGCCGGAGAGGAACGGACTGCCCGGCTACAACCTGACCGTCGTCGGGTTGTTCATCGGTCAGGCCGTGTTGCTGGCTGCCCTGGGTGCGGTGCTGTTCTGGCACCGGGACCGACGGTCGGACGCCGCGCCCTCGCTCGGGTTCGGCGCCCTGGCGGCCTCCGTCGCCGCGATCAGTCTGGCGCTCACGTTCTCCGCCGAACTGGCCTATCGGGTGTCCGACGTCCTCAACAGGGGTGCACCGACCGCGGAGGCGCTGATCACCAGCCCTCCGCGTGCCTGCATCTGGGTGATTCTCGGCTTCTCGCTGGCGGTGCTGGTGACGCTGGCCGTCGCCGGCGTGGTGTCGCTGACGTCACGACCGGAACGGAGACGCGCCGCGGCGTCGATAGTTGCCCGCGACTTCCCCGACGCGCCGCACGATGCCGGGCCACGGCTGCGGCAGGTGCGCAAGGCCATCGCCCACGCCCGGTTCACCGAGCGGCTGGTGCCACTCGCGGTGCTCTACGCCTGCCTGGCCGGAGTCGGCATGACGATGGTCGCGCTCGGCCTGCTGCCGACGCCTCCCGGCGAACTGGTCCAGCGCTACGTGGGTCTGCCGGCCAGCTTCGTCAACTTCAGCATCGGCGTCGGCAGCTATCTGATCGCCGCCATCATCATCGGCCTGATCGTCGGTGGGATCTTCGCCTATCGCACCCCTGGATTCCGCCGCTACGTCGGCGTGCTGTGGGACCTGGGCACCTTCTGGCCCAGAGCCGCCCACCCCTTCGCGCCACCGTGCTACGCCGAACGGGCCGTCCCCGAACTGACCTGCCGGATCACCCACCTCGTCGACTCCGGCAGTGCGGTGGTGCTCACCGGACACAGCCACGGCTCCGTCCTGCTCGCCGCGACGGTGCTCCAACTGCCACCACGGGTCACCGACCGGATCGCCCTGCTGACCCACGGCTCGCCCCTTCGACGGTTGTACGCCCGGCTCTTTCCCGCGTACGTCAGCGACGCGGTGATTCACGAGGTCGCCGACCGGGTCGACTGGCGGTGGGTGAATCTGTGGCGGGACACCGACCCCATCGGCGGCCGAGTCTTTCCCCCGCAACGCCCCGACGAGGCACCCGCCGGATCCGAGCGAGAGGCGACGGTGGACCGACGGCTTCGCGACCCACGCGGCGTGACGGCTCCGGCCGGCGACATCTTTCCGCCACCGATCAAGGGACACCGGCCCTACGAATCCGATGCGGCGTTCGGCGAGGCGGTGCGTGACCTCGCCGGCCACCTCGGCTGAGCGGGCGCTCGCGCGCAGTTCCTCCGCGCCGTTCACCGGATCCGCCGCCCGCGGCACCGATCCCAGCGGTGTGCGGCCAGGAGTGGCGGACAGCCGACACCGGAGCACGATGTAGCCGACTGTGACCATGAGTTCACCGCGTGCACACTCCTCTCCGACATGTTCCCGTCGAGTGGAGGAACAGATGCGTCTCCGATCGTTCGTCACCGCGGCACTGGCCGCCGTCCTGGCCGCCGGCGCACTCGCGCCGGTGGCACCGGCCACGGCGGCCACCGCCGACCGCTGGGGCTTCGCGTACGTCAAGGACCCCACCGTGCCGGTCTGGACGGTGTTGGACACCAGCCGGCAGTGGGGCAGCTGGAAGACCGCCTTCCCGGCCGCCTGGGCCGACGGCGTCAAGCTCGCACCCGGCCGGTTCCAGGTCCGCTTCCCGCAGGTGGGTGCCAGCTCACGGGGTGTGCCGCACGTAACCCCGGTGAACCGGACCGGTCACTACTGCGAGGTGGTTCGCTGGTTCCAGTCCGGCGCCGACGAGATCGTCGACGTGCAGTGCCACAAGCCCGGCGGCACGCGCGAGGACACCCCGTTCACCGTGCTCTGGACGACCAGTTCGGGCGTGCTGCCGGCCGGTACGTCCCACGCGTACGTGCAGTGGAGCGGTGGCGTGGTGGCGCAGTCGTACAACTCCACGGGCGTCGTGAACGCGGTCGGGCCGGTGGGCGTCGGGCAGTATCTGGTGCGGCTGCCCGGGGTGGGGCTGGCCGGAGTGCTCGCCGGCAATGTGCAGGTCACCGCCGTGCAGCCAAACGCCGGCCCTCGCCGCTGCAAGGTCTACTCCTGGAGCGCGGTCGGCAGCGACGTGCAGGTCTACGTCTTCTGCTACGACCAGGCCGGCGCGTTCACCAACACCGACTTCGTCCTCTCGTACCACCGTCGGCGGCCGGTGATCGGCTCGCTCGGCCCGCCGTCGTACTTCGGTTACCTGGGTACCGCCGTCGGCGGGCCGACCAACGACAACTCGGTGCTCGGTGTCGGCGCGAACACGGTGGCGCCGCTGGCGCCCGCCGGCCGCTACCTGGCGACCTTCCCGCAGGTCGGCATCAAGGAGACGCACGCCCAAGTGGTGGCGCAGGGCGCCGGCAGCAACTACTGCCACCTCACCCAGTCCTGGACGTACACCACCAACGCCGACGTCGACGTCATCTGCTTCGACAACACCGGCGCAGTCACCCCACACCGCTTCCTGGCCACCTTCACCTCTCGACTCTGACGCCGCACCGCACCGCGCCGGTGGTGGAGTTCCCATTGCCGGCGCGGTAGAGGCGCAGCACCAGTGGCGGATTCCGACAGCCTCGGCCCGCAGGTGGCAGGCATCAACGCCTGTCATCCCGGTCGACCGCCAGGGGGGCGCCTCACGCCGACGTATTCAGCCGACCCTGCCGGACCGATCGCCGAATCAGAACGAGGTCGACGGCCACGGCCCCGAACAGCGCAGCATTGGTGACCAACGAGATGATCAAGGGCTGGAACAGGAGCAGCACGGGGCTCAGCAGGCCGAGAATCGCCAGGCCGACCAGCCCGGGCCACGGCAGACGGTGGAACACCAACAGGTGGTACACGATCCGACCGATCAGGAAAAGCACGGCTCCACCGACCATGAGCATCACCCAGGCACCCTGTGGATCACTCAGCGGGTCGGTGACGAGCACTTCGTTGCCAACCGCGGTGAGCAGCGTTCCCCCGATCACCATCGCGTGGCACAGTGCGACGGAGACCGCCATCCGTGGGCGATTCTGATCGAGGATGCTGCCGATTCGCAGATCACCGGGAATCAGATAACCGCGCCAGAGCAGCACCACGTTGAGGAACGCCAGTCCGAAGGCGAGTGTGCGCAACGCAGTGATTTCCGCACTGGCGTAGGCGAGACCACTGACCAGGATCGCCTCGCCCAGGGCGATGATGAACACCTGCTGGTACCGCTCCGACAGGTGCTCGCCGACATTGCGGAGGCTCTCGTCCGGCACTCGGCCCAGCCCCGGAGTTGGCCAGCCGAGCCAGGCTATTCCGTAGTCGATGGCCAGGGCGACCAGCCACAGCACCACCCGCTCGTCCTCCGGCCGGAAAGCACCGACCAGCCAGGGCACCCCGGAGATCGCGAACCAGATCATGATCAGCAGCGATCGCTGTTGCAGCGGATGCCCGCGAAGCAGCGTCAGCAACACCGCGCCCCGGAGCAAGTGCACGAGGACGTACGCCCCGGCGAAGATGAATCCGTGCGCACCGAACGCGTTCGGTATCGCGGCCACCATCACCAGGCCGATGAACATGATGCTGAGAATGAGTCCCTTGATGATCAACTGGTTGGGGTTGTACCAGTCGGTCGCCCAGGCGGTCGCGATCCAGATCCAGTAGACGCCCGCGAACAGGATCAAGGTCTCGAACGCGTTGCCCCAGGTCAGGTCATGGAAGAGCCGCCGCGACAGCAGGGTCAGCCCGAGGATGAAGGACAGGTCGAAGAAAAGCTCGAGGGCCGACGCCTGGCGTGGGTGCTCACGCTTACGCAGCAGCCCCGCCACCCGGTTGCCTGCCACTGTGCGTCCGCCTCACCCGTTTCGTCGCACTCTTCGTATCACGGGATCGGGATGGGGCGGGACGTTACGACTCGCTCACCCTCGGCGCGCTCCCCACCGGCGACGTCCGAAGGGCCCCGCGTCGCCCCGCGCCTACCGGCCTTCGCGCTCCCCCAACTTCCCGGGATCTGTAAACAACCCTTGATATTAAACTTCACGAACGTCAATATGTGGAGGACGCGGGTCGTCGACGCTTGGGGAGTGAGCCATGAGAAGCCGTCGGATTTTCGCAGTGGTAGCCGGGGCGGCGATGGCCGTCACGGCCGCCGTCGCCTTCGTCCCCAGCAGCATGGCCGCCGTGTCCTCGGCCAACGCCGTCCCGATGGTCGCCTGCACCGCCCCGGCCTGGGCCGAGGGCAGCACCTACCAGGCGGGCGCCCAGGTCACCTATGGTGGCCGGCTCTACCAGGCACTGGTCACCCACACCGCGCACCCCGGCGCGGGCTGGAACCCCGCCGCGACCCCGTCGCTGTGGCGTGACCTGGGCGCGTGCTCGGGAACCACGCCGCCTCCCACCACGCCACCACCGACGACCCCGCCTCCGACCACGCCACCACCGACCACACCTCCCCCCACCACGCCACCGCCCACCGGTGGGACCTGCGCGGTGAAGTCGCGGCCCGCCGGCAAGGTGTTGCAGGGCTACTGGGAGAACTGGGACGGCGCCTCCAACGGCGTACACCCCGGCCTCGGCTGGATCCCGATCACCGACAGCCGGCTCACCCAGCACGGCTACAACGTGATCAACGCGGCGTTCCCGGTGATCCGCTCGGACGGCACGGTCCTCTGGGAAAACGGCATGGACGCTGGTGTGAAGGTGGCCACCCCGGCCGAGATGTGCCAGGCCAAAGCGGCCGGCGCCACCATCCTGATGTCGATCGGCGGGGCCGCCGCGGGCATCGACCTGAGCTCCACCGCGGTCGCCGACCGGTTCATCGCGACGATCGTGCCGATCCTGACGACCTACCACTTCGACGGCATCGACATCGACATCGAGACCGGCCTGACCGGCAGCGGCAACATCAACACCCTGTCCACGTCGCAGGCCAACCTGATCCGGATCATCGACGGCGTGCTCGCCCGGATGCCGTCGAACTTCGGCCTGACCATGGCGCCGGAGACGGCCTACGTCACCGGCGGCAGCGTGGTCTACGGCTCGATCTGGGGCTCGTACCTGCCGATCATCAAGAAGTACGTGGACAACGGCCGGCTCTGGTGGCTGAACATGCAGTACTACAACGGCAGCATGTACGGCTGCGCCGGCGACTCGTATCCGGCCGGCACCGTGCAGGGCTTCACGGTGCAGACGCAGTGCCTGAACAACGGCCTGACCATCCAGGGCACCACCATCCGCGTGCCGTACGACAAGCAGGTCCCGGGCCTGCCGGCGCAGAACGGGGCGGGCGGCGGCTACCTGTCGACGTCGCTTGTCACGCAGGCCTGGAACTCCGTGCCCGGCCTCAAGGGCCTGATGACCTGGTCGGCGAACTGGGACGGGTCGAAGGGGTGGACCTTCGGCGACAACGTGAAGCGCCTGCAGGGCCGCTGACGGGTGACGGCGCCGGGCCCACCGCCAGCCGGTCTTCCGGCAGGCGGGGGCCCGGCGCTTCGCGTGGTCGGCACCGGGATCGCACTCGGTCGTCGGCGGCGCGCTGGGCGCAGCGCTGACGGTGACCCGGGCCGGGCAGCTGAGCCTCATGAATACGGAAGGGCAGTGGCTCGTCAGTCGAGTCCAGGTGTCCCATGACCACCACACCGAAGACAAGATCGACTTCAAGAGGCGTGGATCAGCGACGGTCGGCGGGGCGACGGGTCAGCGCGAGCCCGAGGGCGATCATGCCAAGGCCGAGGAACAGGTGCAGCCAGTTGTCGGCGTTGTTGAGCGGCACGAAGTTGGCCCCGCTCTGGTGGTCGACGACCAGCCCGTAGAGCCAGAGCACCAGGTAGATGGCACCGCCGGCGACGAGGTAGGTGCGGGCGCCGGAGACGGTACGGGCCAGGGCGAGGCCGGCGACGCCGAAGGCTAGGTGGACGAGGTTGTGCAGGATCGACACCTGGAACAGTCCGAGCAGCTTGGCTCCGGACTCGTGCCCGGCGAACTGCAGGGTGTCGTAGTTACTGGTGATGCCGGGGATGAAACTGAGCGGCAACTGAAACACGGGTAAGGACGGCCGCTCGCCAGGCATGGCGAGCGGCCGTCCGGGTCAGAGGCCCGCGGCGTGCGCGGCCGCGGTGCCGCCGACCACAGGTAGGACGATGTTGCTGCTCTTCAGTGCCACCTGCAGGTTCGCGGCGGTGGTGTCCGCCTGGCTGGAGTACTGCGGGTAGCTGGCCACGATGATCACACCGATCCGGTGGCCGGGCTTGAAGACATAGTCCTCCGGCAGCAGCGGGAAGCTGAAGTTGTACGACTCCCCCGGCACCAGCGGCACGGCGACGCGGATCGACTGCCGGTTCTGGGCGTCCATGATGCCCTTGGTGACCAGCTCGTAGTCGGCCGTGGCCACCCGCTTCGCCGTCTGCTTGTAGCAGCCGTCGTCGGTCGGGCTGGTCTCGCCCCAGCAGTCCTCAGTGGTCAGGGTGATGATTCCCTCGCCGGAGGCTCGGTGCGCGACCCGCTCGTCGGTGCCGTAGTCGACCAGGATCGCACCGAGGTTGGTGTCGGTCTGGTCGGCGGAGGCCCGCAGTTGCACGGTCGGGGTGCCGGAGATGTGCAGCGGCGCGGAGAGGGGCGCAGAGAGGAAGGCCAGCCGGTTGGGCTGCACCACGTCCGGGTTGAGGATCATGGTGTTCTGGCTCTGCGTGCGGCTGTCCTGGAACGCCCCGGTCGCCGGCTTCGCGGTGGGCACCAGCCCGAGACCGCCCGCGCCGGTGGTGCCGGGCTGGAGGAACACCTCCGTGTCGGCCTTGCCGGGGATCGGCCAGTCGGCGTGGGTCTCCCACACGTCGGCGGACCGCTCCAGGTCCACCCGCGGCTCGTCCATGATGCCGTTGGCGACGCCCTGCAGCCAGAAGTCGAACCACCGGTGCAGCGTCGACACCCACACCGCGCGGCGCGAGTCGAACGGGTCGACGTGGCCCTCCTGCGACAGCCACAGCTTGCGCGGCACGTTGTTCTCCGCCAGGGCGTACCAGAACTTGCTGAAGTGGTCCGGCCGGACGTTGTCGTCATTGAGGCCGTGGTAGAGCAGCACGCTGGCGGTGACGTTGGGGACCTTCTTGACGTAGCTGCGCTCGTTCCAGAAGGCCGTGTAGTCGCCGTGTTCGTCGCCGTCGGCGGCGCCTATCGCGTCGCGCACCGGCTTGCAGTAGTCCCGGCGCTCGGGGTTGGTGACCGTGTTGGCCAGCGACGCCACGTAACTGTTGCCACGGGTGACCACGCCGTTGCTGCGCACGTAGTCGTAGTACTCGGTCGGTCCGCTGATGGGCACGACCGTGGTCAGGCCCTGCACACCGGTCACCGCCGTGGCCATGGCCAGCGAGCCGTCGTACGACTTGCCGATCATCCCCGTCTTGCCGTTGTGCCAGTCCGCCTTGACGATCTCACCGGCGGCGTTACGAGCGGTGGCCCGGCCGTTGAGCCAGTTGACGGCCTGCTTGGCGCTCAGGTTGTCCTGGTTGGCGTTGGTGGTCGGGCAGCCGGTGGAGTTGTTGGTGCCGACCATGTCCAGCAGGATGACCGCGTAGCCGCGTGGCACGAAGTAGTTGTCGTAGAACAGCGGCCACTTGTCCAGCAGCCCGTCGCCGTCGAGGTCCGCCTTGCACTCGGACTCGTTGCCTCGGCAGACCGTCGAGTAGTACGGGCTGGCGTCCATCACCACGGGGGCCTTGAGCCCATGCGCGGTGGCCGCCGGCCGCATCAGGTCGAACGCGATGATGTCGCGCAGACCGTCCTTGTCGCTGTCGAAGGTGGAGTCGATGAAGAGGCGCTCCCGAATGGCGTCGGCGTAGCCGAACACCGGCTGGGTGACGCCGTCCTGGACGACGATCGACGGCGGGCTGTCCGCCGCCACCGCCTGCGGCGCCGCGCCGAGGGCGGCGAGCACCGTCGCGGACAGTACGGCCACGCCAGTGCGCCAGCGCGTTCCCACTGTAGGCATGCAGTCTCCTTGATGTGTCCGAGGCTGCGTACGCTACGAGCCGGTGGCCTGTGCCACCACCTGCACGTGTAGGAACTTCGTCGGGTGTGGTTCGACGCGGGCCGCACCGGGGCGACGGGACTACGGCGGGCCGGCCAGCACCAACTCCCGTAGCCACCGGTCGAGGGTCGGGGCGTCCAGGCCACCCGGCCAGCCGCGGAGCAGGGCGCCACCCTTGGCCACCAGCACCACGGTCGGCGGCTCCCGCACCGCGTACGAACGCCAGACCGTCTGCTGGCCGTCCAGGACGACCGGATACTCCACCCGGTGCGCGCGCAGGTAGTCCTGGACCTCGTCGCCCTGGTCCGCGCCGGCCACACCGACGAAGACCACCCGGTCGCGATAGCTGCGGGCCAGGTCACTGAGGGCGGCCTGGCGGCTGGCGCAGGTGGTGCACCAGGAGCTGAAGAAGGTGAGCACGACGGGACGCTGCGCCCACAGCTCGGCGGCGGCCAACGGTGTGCCGTCGGTCAACGCGCCGGTGAACGCCGGGGCGGCCGGGGCGGTGCCGGGCGCCGGGCGCAACGCCAGGTCGGCGGGGACCGGCCCGGGCAGCGTCGCCGCCCCTCCGGCGGGCGCCGGCGCGGGCTCGGGGTCGGGCGTGCTGCATCCGCCCAGCAGCACCGCCGCGAGCACCAGCGGCAGCAGTGCCCGCCTCATGACGGCACCACCGCCACCAGCGCCGGGCCCTCGCTGCTGTCCGGCGTCAGGTCGAGCGCCGGCCGGCCGTCCACCTCCAGCCGATAGGAGACCCGCTGCGGCACCCGCACCGGAACGGCGAACTCGCAGTAGGTGGGCAGGCGCTCGACCCCCAGGTCCTCGGCGACGGCGGCCACCGCGGTCCCCGCCGGCAGTTGCCCGCTGACCAGCGCCGCCCCGTCCGGGTCGAGCACGCGGAACGGCGCCCGGTTGTGAAAGTGCTGGTACGGACCGGTGCCGGCGCAGTCCACGCCCGCGGCCCGGATGTTGATGTCGCGAACCAGGACCCGGACAGTCGTCGGGGAGACCGCCTCCTGGGCACCGCCGCCGGCGCCGCAACCGGTCACGCCGGCCAGCAGCAGGGGCAGCAGCGTCACGATGCCTCGCCGCACGTCATCCTCCTCTCGCCCGCCGGCCGGGTCCGCGGCGGCAGGCCGCCGCGGACCCGGCAGGATCGGGGTCAACCTCGGGCGCCGGTCAGGACTTCTCGACCCGGCACTGCTTGGTCACCGTCTTCGTCGGGTCGCTCTCCGAGGTCGCGGTGAGCTTCACGAAACCGGTGGCCGCGGCCGCGGCGGTGGCACCCACCGACACCGTGACCGTGGTGGCCTTGCCGAACTGCGCGGTGGCCAGCTGGTTGGGCAGCCAGGCCCGCCAACCCTTGCCGGCCACCTCCGCCGACAGGCGGTAGACGTCCGACTTCAGGTACGCGCTGACGTTCTCCGGGTGCTGCTGCCCGCCGGCCGAGTACGAACCGGTGTTGGTCAGCTCGAACGAGCAGGTCACCCCGCGGTTGGTCGGCTTGCCGCCACCGGTCACCTCGCCCTTGCCCAGCAGCACGTCGTGACTGCTCGGCCCGCCGGTGCCGTCCAGCGAACGCACCGCCACCGTGTAGGAGAGCGAGCCGGCCGAGTCCCGCTTGAGGTCGATGACGTAGAAGTGCAGCCGGTTGGCCTCGTCGACGTACTCGTACTGGCTGCCGGTGTCCGCGCCGGCGTGGAACAGCGCGTCGGAGAGCTGCCGGTAGTCACCCATGGTGATCTTCTGCGGGGTGCCGTCCGGCCGGTAGAAGTCGATCATGTCGATGTCCTGCGGGTTGGCGTCCACCACCCACTGGAACGGCGCGCTGTCGGCGTTCTTCGTCTTGCTCAGCAACACGCCACTGTCCGGGGTGAAGGAGTCCGCGCCCATCCGGTCGACGACCTCGACGGTGTAGTTGTTGAAGCTGCCACCGTCGCACAACGGGTCGGTGCTGACCCCACACGTCGGCGACAGGTCCTTGTTCAGCGCGATGTTCACGCCGCTCAGGCCCTTCGGGCCGGCGTCGACCGCCCGGGACGTGACCTGCGCGACCACCATGCCCGAGGAGGCCAGCGCCTCCCGCGACAGCCGCAGCACGTGCTCCTCACCGAGCAGGCCGATCTTGAGTTTGTCCCGCACGGTGTGCAGCGAGCCCATCGAGCCGCCGTTGGTCGGCGGGATCTGCCAGCGGGTGTGCGGACCGCCCGGGCCGTTGAACGACCCGCGCGACATCATGCTCCAGATCCCGGTGTACGCCCTGCGCAGCGGGTCGCCGTACGGGTTGTTGTAGTTGTCGCCGATGCCTAGCAGATGGGTCAACTCGTGGGCGTAGACGCCCATGCCGGAACTCTCCCCCTGCGTCGAGGAGCCGCCGCCGGCGTTCGGCCACAGTGTCGCCGCCGCCTTCCACGAGGTCCAGTCCACGTAGCGGGTCTTCGCCCAGTTCGGCAGGTTGGGGTCCGGTGGGCCCCAGGCGTCCGGCACGTCCTCCTTGTTCTGGAAGATCATCTGCCCGAACTCCTGCCAGGTCGACGACTCGTCCTGGCCGGCGCTGAGGATGAACACCAGCTCGTACTGGTTGGCGACCTCCTCGCCGACGGCCGCCCGCCAGGCGCCCAGGCCGTCGGTGCGGATGTTCTTGCCGCACACGTCCCCGCTCGGACAGGCGCCCGGGTTGAACCCGTTGTCCAGCCCGTACTGGTAGGACTTCGCCGGCATCTGGTACGGCCCGAACCCGGTGAGGTCGACGCCGTAGCGGCCGTTGGAGTCCTGCATCCAGTACTCGTGCAGGGTGTGGCCCTTGTTGAGGGTGTTCGGGGTGTTCAGGAAGTCCTGGTAGAACTTCGGGACGTCCGCCCGGGGAATGTTGGTCGCGACGGACTGGGGGTTGCCGAAGACCGTCGAGCGGGCCCGCTGGGAGACCGCGAACGTCTCGTCAGGATAGTCGAGCGCCACCAGGGCGATCTTGAAGTTGCGGACCGAACCCGACACGCTCGGGTCGGCCCAGTTCCTGCCGGGCACGGCCTTGTAGTCGTTCCAGGTCATGGTGTCCGGGTTCTGCCAGGCCTGCGGATCGAGGACCTGGAACGGCGCGGTGCCGCCGGCCGGGTTGGCCGGGGCCGCGGCGGCCTGCGCCGCCCCGGTCGCCACGAGCGTGGTCACCACGGCCGCGGCCAGCACGGCCCGTCTCAGCCGGGTTCGGTGGGGGGTAGCACGGTGCACGGAACCACCTCTCGTCGGGGAAACGCGGCGCTGGCGTCCCGGTGGGGGGTATGGCGGAACACCTGTCAGCAGGCCGCGCAGCGAATCTAGGAGTACGGGCGGGTGCCGGTCACCGTGCAGATGTCGGCAGGTGGGCCGGCGACTTCCGACACCTGAAGGACCGACGCCACCGGCGGATCAGCCAGCGCCGGCCCCGGAAGCCGGTTCGGCCGTCGCCGCGAGGGCCCGCAGCACGTCCCGACGCACCCGGTCGGCGGCAGTCCCGGACAGGGGTCCGCGCGGTGGGCGGCACCGCCCGCCGAACCGCCCGGCGCACTCCATCGCGAGCTTGACGGCCTGCACGGCTTCGGGCCGGGAGGCCCAGCCGAGTATCGGGTGCAGCTCGGCATAGAGCGGCAGCGCCCGACCCAGGTCCCGGGCGACACACAGCTCGTACAGACGCACGGCCTGGCGGGCCAGCGCGTTGGGCAGGGTGGCGACCCATCCCGTGGCGCCGCACAGCACCAGTTCGAGCACCACGTCGTCTGCGCCGACCAGCACGTCGACGTGCGGGCAGAGATCCCGCAGGCGGTGCAACCTGCGTACGTCGCCGCTGACCTCCTTGACCGCGACGATCCCGTCTATCTCGGCGACGGTCGCCAGCAGGTCCGGCGTGAGGTCCAACCGGGTGTCGTACGGCTCGTTGTGGGCGACCACCGGCAGGCCGACCGCCGCCACCTCCCGGTAGTGGGCGACCACGTCCGCGGCGCGGGCGGCGGGCCCGTCGGGTGGCCGCGCGAGCACGCCGTGGGCACCGGCCTCGGCGGCCTGCTCCGCCCAGCGGCGGGCCTGCCTGCTGCCGTAGCCGCCGACGCCGGGCACCACCGCGCAGCCCGACGGCGCGGCCTCCACCGTCGCCTTGACCACGGCGGCCCGCTCGTCGTCGGAGAGGGCCTGGTACTCCCCCATCGACGCGCACGGCGCGACCCCGTCGCACCCCTCGGCGGCGAGCCAACGGACGTGTTCCTGGAGCCGGTCGAAGTCGACCGACAGGTCGGCGCGAAACGGCGTGGCGATGGCGACCAGCACGCCCCGCCAGGGCCTACCAGCTCCCACTCGGCAATCCCCTCCCCACCCGCACCGTGCGCGGCGTCACTGGTGCGGTTCGTACCGGAACCCTAGGAACGTCTGCCGCCACCGGTCTTCGGACAGATGCCGGAACAGACGCCGTGTCGCACCTCTTTTTTGTCGTGACTTCGACAGTGGACCTTGCGCGATGACCCACCGGCACCGGAGGGTAAGGACTGGCGGTCGCGCGATCCCTGTCACGCAGCGCAACCATGGGAGTTACATGCACGGTGAGCTCCAGCGAATCGTCGACGCCGTCGCCGCCCGGGTGGGGCGACCCGCCCTCATCGAGGATCGCCGACAGCGGGTGGTCGCCTACAGCGAGCACGACGGCCCGATGGACGACGTCCGCCGGACGTCGATCCTGCGCCGGCAGACGACGCCGGAGGTGATCGCCTGGTTCCGAGACAAGGGCGTGCTCACGGCGCACGCGCCGGTCCGCACCCCCGCGTGCGCCGAGTTGGACCTGCTGGCGAGGGTCTGCGTGCCGATCCGGCACGACGACCTGCTGCTCGGGTTCGTCTGGTTCATCGACGCGGACGGCTCGATGACCGACGCCGACATCGCCACCGCGACCGGCCCCTTCACCGACCTGTCGCTGGCCCTGTACCGGGAGAACCTGCTCGGTGAGCTCGCCTCGCAGCGGGAGACCGAGGCCACCCGCACGTTACTGGTGGAGAGCCGGCAGGCGCGCGAGCACGCGGCGCGGGCGCTGCTGGAGGAGGGCGTGGTGGTCGCCGACGGGTCGACAGTCGCGCTCGTCGCCCAGCTCGTGCCGGCCGCCGGGCGGCAACCCGACGAGGTGTCCCGCATCGCCCTGGAACAGGCCCTGGTCACCACCCGCCGGTGGATCGGGGTACGGGAGACGCTGCACCTGGTCTGGCACGACCACGGCGTGCTGCTGGTCTGTGGCGACCGGGTCGCCGGCCGGCCCTCGCCGGAAGCGTCCGCCGGGCACCTCGACGAGGCGCTGGGCACCGCGACCCGGGGCCTGGCCTCGGTGGAGCGGACCGTGACCGGGATCGGCCAGCCGCGCGCCCGGTTGTCCCACGCAATCGAGTCCTACCAGGAGGCCGCGCAGGCTGCCCGGGTCGGTACGCAACTGCCCGCGCTGGGCCGGGTGGTCTCCTGGGCCGGCCTGGGCATCTACCGGGTGCTGTCCCAACTGGACAGCCAGCACCTCGACGTGGCGGGCGTCCATCCCGGGCTGGAGCGGCTGCTGCGCGACGACGCCCACCAGGTGCTGCTGGAGACCCTGGAGGCCTACCTGGACCTGGCGGGCAACGCGCATGCCACCGCCGAGAAGCTTCGACTGCACCGGACCACCCTCTACTACCGGCTGCAACGGGTGGAACAGCTCGCCGGGACCGACCTCAAGGATGGCAACGAACGGCTGTGCCTGCACCTGGCCATGAAGCTCGGTCGGCTCACCGGCCACTACCGCACGTCGTGACGCCGCCGTCCAGACCGGCCGTTGTCGCTGCCTGCACGCCCAGCGGCAGCACGTCGGTGGGCGAGACAGACCGATTGGACGAGCAGCGGAGTGGGTAGATACCGGACATGGCGAAGAATGATGATGCGATTCTGATTGGTGGTCCGCGCGACGGAAGCCGGTACGTGGCCAACGATGCTGGGCTGGTGGAGTTGGAGATCGATGGGCTGATCCACCGCTACATCCACACGAGCCAGCACCGCCAGGTCGATGGTGCCGAGTTCCGGGTCTACAACTACGACGGGGAGGTCTCTCCACAGGGCGCGCAGTCCGGGGTTGAGGACGCTCAGGACCGGGCCGCCTCGCCCCTCGCCGACGCGGACAAATCCGAAACCGAGTCGCGAAACTGACGAACGGGGATTCGGTTCCCCCGCTGTTTCGGCTGGTGGCCGCCCTTCGTCGGCTGGCCACCAGCCGACACCACCGCCGCATCGGCCATGATCTTGACGACCAAGGCCGGCCGGAACCGCCGACCAACCCGCCCCGCGCCGAGGCGCCGCTACTGGCCAGGTCCGCGACGGCTCGCTTCAATGGTTGAGATGTGCTGCTCAGCCCATGCTCGGACCGCTGCCAGCGGGGCGTCCAGAGAAAGACCCAGGCTCGTGAGCGCGTAGTAGACGCGGGGCGGCACGCTCGCCTCGACCCGGCGAGTGACCAGGCCGTCGCGACAGAGGCTTTGCAGTGTCTGCGACAACATCTTGTTCGACACTCCAGGGGCGCGGCGGCGCAGTTCCGCGAACCCGAGCTCTGCCGGATGATGCTCCGCCAGCACCTTGATCAGCATCGACGTCCATTTGTCGCCGATCCGGTCCAGCAGCTGCCGAGTCGGACATTCCGGGCTGAAAAGATCCCCGGTTACCCCGGGCTCACCAGGTGGCGCGAAAGTGCCGTCTTGCCAAGCCATCACGCGTCTCCCATGTTAAGCAGGTAACCAATGGTAACCAGCAGGAGACCAGACATGGAATTGTGCAGGATCCGGACCAACAGCACCGAGTTGAACGTCGCCCTGGACGGCGCGGGGCCGCCAGTGCTGCTCATGCACGGCTGGCCGCACACCTGGCAGGTCTGGCGCGAGGTACTGCCGTTGCTCGGCGGGCGGCGCCGCGTCATCGCACCGGACCTGCGAGGGCTCGGCGGCAGCGCTCGCGCGGCGGACGGCTTCGACGCGGTGACCGGCGCCGGCGACATGCTCGGCCTGCTCGACGCGCTGGGCGTCGAGCAGGCCGAGGTCGTCGCCTTGGACGCGGGCGTGCCCGCCGCCTTCCTGCTCGGCGCCCTGCACCCGGCCCGGGTGCGCCGCCTGGTGCTGATGGAGGCGACACTGCCCGGCCTGCCCGGCGGCTTCCCGACACCGCCGTGGTGGTTCGGCTTCCACTCGGCCCCTGGACTCGCCGAGACGGTGCTCGAAGGCCACGAGGCCGAATACCTCGACTGGTTCCTCACGGCCGGCACCTTCGAGCGTCGGGGTGTGCCCTCGGAAATCCGAGACGCGTTCGTCAGCGCTTACACCGGCCGTGAGGCGCTGCGCTGCGGCTTCGGCTACTACCGCGCCGCCGAACGGAACGCGGCAGCGATCTCCGCGGCCGGCCGGCTGACCCCGCCCACCCTGGCCGTCGGCGGCAACACCGTCGGCGACCTGCTCTACCGGCAGCTCACCCCCATCGCCGACGACCTGACCGGTGAGCTGATTGCCAACAGCGGCCATCTCGTACCACTGGATCGCCCGGACGCCGTCGCGCAGTTGCTCGGCATCGACTCCGCTACGTCGCGTTAGCGAAGCGGCGGCAGCATCGAGTTGACCGGGAGGTGCCCCCGGCCGGGTCAGTCAGTTCCCGGCGCTGGTGAAGTTCAGGACGTCGATCCGGCTGCCGCCCTGGTGCGGTGCGAAGACGCTGGCGATGTTGTTGGACTTCAGCAGGCGGTGGTCGAGCAGCGGATCGGAGGTGAAGGTCGCCGCGGACCGGTAACGCACGGCCCAGTCAGACCAGACCGAGGCTCGGGACGCGGTCGCGACCTGCAACACGCCCGTGTTCGAGGCGGCGCTGACCACGAACAGGTTGTCCCGGGAGTCGACGCCGATGTCGCCGCGGCTGACGCCCGCCTGGTAGCCGAGGATCCGCTGGCGCCACTGGCCGGTCGCCGCCTCGCGCCAGTAGTGGACGAGCACGGCGCTGGCGCGGGCGTTGGTGAAGACGGCGTCACTGGGCGCCGACGGCGGTAGGTGGGAGGCCAGGACGTGTACGTTGCCCGCCGAGTCGACGGTCTGCGATTCCTGGTTCATCAGGCCACGGTTCTGCCCGATCGCCCAGAACCGGGCAGCGGCGTTGGTCGTCGAGATCGGGCTGGAGTCAGCGGTGCCGACCAGCGCGCCCGAACCACTGCGCCACGTTCGACCCCGGTCCGTGCTGTACGCGTAGTAGAGGTCGTGGTTGGTGCTCGCGTCGAAGGTCTCCCGGACGGTCCAGGTCATGTGCAGCACGCCCTGCCCGTCGTACTGGAACCCGAACAGATAGGCATTGTTGCCGAGCGTGGTGCCATTCATGATCTTGCCAACGAAGTTCCACACACCGGCCCGGTATTCGAACAGGACCTGGTTGCCGTTCCCACTCTCTCCCGTACGGATCGTCAGTTGCAGATTGCCGTCGGGCATGGTGGTGAACTGCGGATAGGTCATGACGGCCATGTCGCGTCCGGCGAGGCTGTTCTGCACGGCCCCGAAGATGCCCGGTGACCAGGTGGCGGTGTCCGGCGAGGTGGCGATGCCGGCCACCGACTTGCGGTAGCGGAAACGCTGGGAGTGCATGTCGAACGACAGGTGGATGCTTCCGTCCGCGTGCGAGAGCCCGATGCTGATCACATTGTGTGAATCGGTGGTGGTGGTGCGGTAGTCCGTCAGGCGGATGGTCTGCCACGCGCCGTTCGTCGGACGCCGGGAGACGTTGACGTAGCCCTGGTCGTCCCAGAACGCCGCGTACTGCCATCGGCTGTGCGAGACGATGCCGTCCTGCTGGAATGACTCGCCGTTCATCAGGCCGGTGTAGCTTTCCGCGGTGCGGCCCTGGGTGGTCAGCGTGGTCGTGGTCGGCGTATTCACCGTCGGGGACGCCGCCGAGGCCGGCGAGCCGGAGGTGACGACCAGCAGGAGCCCGACCAGCGCCGCGCTCGCCCTGTAACGTTTCAAGACCATCATCAAAGATCCTCTCGTGGTGACCACATGCTCAACTGCAGCTTATAGATATCGGTAAATGGAACAGGAATATGGGGTTGACCGCCGTTCTCAGTTGCGGAGATTGCCCCGGGTGAGGCGATCAGGAGGTGCAGAACGACGCCGGCTCGGTGAGGCCGAGGTCCTCGCAGTTCCATCCCGGTCCCTGATCGTGGTACCGCCAGCCCGTGCCGGCTGTGTAATGGAACAGGTAGATGACGGCGCCGGCGGCCGGACGTTCCACATCGGCCGCCGCCCAGGTCTCGACGCACTCCACCTGCCTGGAGGCGAAGGCCCAGCCTGCCGGCAGCTCGACCAGGGTCCCGAGGGTCGTCGTCGACGGACAGTCGGGACTCCGGGGCCCGTCACTGGTGCGGGTGGACCCTGGTGGCGTCGGAGGGTCGGGCTGGTGGCTGGCGCCCACGGCGACCGTAGCGCCGACGGCGACCACCACCGCCGTGGCCGCGGCGCCGGTGGTGAGCGCTATCCGCCGTTGCGACTGCCGCGACTTGCGCAGGGACCGCTCGTACATGTCGGCGGTGCCGCCGTGCTCGCTCAGATCGGACATGGCCTGACGCAGCGGCCCGAGGTTGTCGGTCATCAGGCCTCCTCCATGACGGCCGAGAGCAGCTCGGGCGCCATCTCCCGCATGCGGGCCAGCGCCTTGCTGGTCTGACTCTTGATCGTGCCGACCGAGCATTGCAGGAGAGCCGCGGTCTCGGCCTCGCTGCGGTCCTCGAAGAAGCGCGCCACCAGCACGGCCCGTTGCCGCTGGGTGAGTTGGGCGAGCGCCTGGTGCAGGGCAAGCTTGAGGTCGGTACGGCGAGCATGGTCACTGCCCGGCTGAACCACGTCGGCCAGTTCCCCGGGCAGGGACTCGGCTACCCTGCGGCGCCGCCACCAGCTCACATGCTGGTGGTACATGGCGGTGCGGGTGTACGCCTCGAAGTGCCCGGGGTCATCCAGCCGGCGCCGACCCCGATGAGTGCGGGCCAACGCATCCTGCACCAGGTCCTCGGCGAGGTGCCGGTCGCCGGTCAGCAGGAACGCCGTCCGTAACAAGGCTGGCGAGCGGGTCCGAACGAACGCACAGAAAAGATCGTCTATGGAGTCCGCCATGCCCCGCTCGTCTCCTCCACGTACCGCAAAGTCCTTCGGGCAGCGGCGGCGTCGATGCGGCCGGTTGTTTGTGGTGCACAACGTAGCGGGAGTGCGCCACGGCGCGCGACCGCGGTCACCCCGGTCAGTAGATGCAGAACGGCGCCTCCGTGAGGCCGAGATCCTTGCAGTCGTATCCGCTGCCGTCGCCGTAGTACTTCCAACCCGTGCCGGCCTTGTAGTGGAACAGGTAGACGCCGTCACCGGCGGTCGGGCCCTGCGGATCGGCTCCCGCCCAGTCCTTGACGCACTGGACACTGCCGAAGGTCCAGCCCTTAGGAAGCTCGACCAGGGCCTCAAGACTCTTCGCCGAAGGGCACGTGACACTCGTGGCAGTGCTGTTCGCCGGCTTCGGCGCCGTCTTCACCGGTTCCGAGACGCAGAACGGCGCCGGCTCGCTGAGACCGAGATCCTTGCAGTCCCAATCGCTGCCCTGGTCGTGGTACTTCCAGCCCGTGCCGGCCACGTGGTGGAACAGGTAGACACCGTCACCGGCGGTCGGGCCCTGCGGATCGGCCGTCGCCCAGTCCTTGAAACACTTCACGTCCGTGAGAGACCAGCCCTTCGGCAGCTCGACCAGCGTCTGCAGGGCCGCCACCGAGGGACAGTCGGCGACCCCTGCCGCGGGCGAAGCACTGACGACGCCAGTGGCCGCAGCAGCCGACGTCGGAGCGGGTGCGGTTGGGCTGGGACCAGGTGCCGGCGTGGAGCCGCAGGCCGAGAGTGCGAACAGGACGGCGGCAACGGGCAGCAGCAGAAGTGGACGTGCAGACATTCCTGGACCCCTATGGATCGTGGCGGTCGTCGCTTACATCCGGGTACATGCGATCCACCGCCCGAAGGTTGCCGTGCACCAGAAACATTCTCCAAAATCTTTCGGCGAACACACCCTGGCGCGGCCGGAACCAGAAGGTGGCCACTCCGCCCACCACGTACCCGGCCATGAGTGCCGACACGGCAGGGAGACACCGGCCCAGCAAGCCGGGGCGGGCCGACGCCGGGCAGCACCTGGCCAGCAGCGCGTGGGCTTTAGCGGCAGGCTCCCGGGTGCCGATCAGGCGCGAAACGCCTCGATCGTGAGTGCGGCGAAGCGCCGAGAGGCGGCGACCCGGGCGTTCGTCGAGGTGGCGTGCAGGCCACCGTTGGCCATCAGCATGAGGACGAAGTCGTCCAGGGACACGTCGGGCCGCAGGTGGCCGGTGCCCTTGGCCCGGCGCATCAGTTCGGCGAGCGAGGCGAGGGCGGCTTCGCGCTTCGCGGCGAGATCCACGGCGTGGGGAAATGCCGAGGTGAACGCCGCGGTGAAACCTCGGCTTCGGGCTTGCAACTCACAGAGTTGCTCGATCACCAGACAGAGGCCGTGCCAGGGATCCGGGTCGGTGAGCCCTTCGTCGACGACGGCGACGCACGCGTTCATCTGGTCCGCGAACGCCTCCGTGGCCAACGCCTGCTTGGTGGGGAACCGGCGGTAGAGGGTGGCGGGGCCGACTCCCGCGCGCCGAGCTATCTCGCGCATCGGCACGTCCATGCCTTCCGCGGCGAAGACCGCCCGGGCGGCGTCGAGGATCCGCTCACGGTTGTCCAGCGCGTCCGACCGCAGGTTCTGAGTCAAATGGCCGCTCACTCTCCCACTCTAGCTAAACGGACGCATGCGTCCACTACCGTTCGGGCGTCCGCAGGGCTGGCTCGGGAAGGATGACGAACAGTGAAGGCAGTGACGATCAGGGAGTTCGGCGATCCGCGCGGGCTGGCGGTGGTCGACCTTCCTGCCCCGGTGCCCGCTCTCGGGGAGGTGTTGATCACCACCGAGGCGGTCGGCGTAGCTGGCGCCGACGCCCTGATCCGAAGCGGTGCTCTCGCCGCGTACGGCTTCCGCGAGGGTCACATCCCGGGCGGCGAGGTTGCCGGCACGGTCACGGCCGTGGGAGACGGCGTCGACCCCGCGTGGGTCGGGCAACGCGTCTGGGCCTTCACCGGTACGGGCGGCGGGTATGCCGAGCAGGCGGTCGCCCCGGTCGGGGAGGTTCTGCCCCTGCCGGCTGGCCTCTCCGCGGTCGACGCCGTGACGCTCGGCAGCTCCGGGGTCGTGGCTCACTTCGGCCTCGCTCACGCGCACTTCTCGCCAGGCCAGACGGTCCTGGTACGTGGCGCGGCCGGCAGTATCGGGATCATGACGGTGCAGCTCGCGGTCGGCGGTGGTGCCGGTGCCGTCGCGGTCACGACCTCGTCGCCTGAGCGCGGCCGTCGACTCGGTGGCCTTGGTGCGACCCACCTGCTGGACCGCTCCGGGGCAGGAGGTGCGGACGATCCCACCGGCTACGACGTCATCATCGACGTCGTCGCGGGTCCGGGCATGCCCGCGTTCTTCGACCGACTCAACCCCAACGGGCGGCTCGTGGCCGTCGGCGCGGTCGGCGGCCAACCACCCGCGGACTTCGGGACGAGGTTGATGGCCGCGTTCCAGAAGTCGATGTCGTTCGCCACCTTCAGCGCGGCGACGGTGACGGAGGCCGCTCGACAAGCCGTACGAGTGGAGCAGTTCGCCGCCGCCGATCGTGGGGAGCTCCAGACCGTGGTGCACGAGGTCCTGCCGCTGGAGCAGGCGGTGGTGGCGCACCAGAAGATGGACGCCGGCGAGGTCTTCGGAAGAATCGTCCTCACTCCGTAGGCACCGATCGTGCAGGGCCCACCGCCATGGGAGCCAAGGGCGCCGGACGCGCCCTCAGCGCCGCCGCGGACATGCTGTTCGGGAGCGGCCTGGCCAACTGACGTCCGACAAGGTCGCCCCGAGCGCGGGCGTCAGCAAGATGCCGCTCTACAGGTGGTGGCCGTCGCCGGGCGCGCTGGCGTTCGAGGCGTAACCACTGCTGCGGAAACCGTTGTCTTCGAGGACACCGGCGACATCACCGAGGGTGGGCCGGACCGTGACGAGGGTGGCCCGTCGTCCGCGGTGGTCGCTCAGCCGACCGTCACCATCGACTTGTCGAAGGCGACGTAGCCGCTGTAGTCGCGCCCGACCCGCTCGAACGAGGTGGGGTACGGGTGGGGGTAGCTCCATGCGGCGTCGTGATGAGTCGCGTCGCCCACTGTCACGTCGTGGTACTGGGCGTCGCCCTTCCAGGGGCAGTTGTAGGGCGTCGCGCTGTCGCTGAAGAACTCGGACTTGAGTGCCGAGGGCGGGAAGTAGTAGTTGCCCTCGATGCTGATCAGGTCCGATTCGGGCGCGTCGGCGATGACCGTCCCGTTGATGGAGGCCTGCATGACTCACTCCCTCAAGAAAACCGATTGGTACACCTAAGCTAGCGGGCAACGCCCTCCGCCGCACCGAGCCCGCTCGCCGGGCTGGATCTTCCGGCCAGGTGCTCGCACCGTCACAACGGGGTACGAGGCCCCAGCCGCAGAGCCGAGAGCGCCACAAGCCGACACGGGATCAGGTCGCCCCGCCTTCGGTACCGAAGCCCGTCGAGGTGACCCGGTCGTCACCCCGACGACGCAGGATTTGCACCTCGGTGGTGGCCACAGTGCCGGTCAGCGGCAGCACGCGTACCGAAACAGGCACCACGGCGGACACGCTCGCCGGGGCGATCGTCACCCCGAGACCAGACGCGACCAGGTGCGCCACCGTGGCCCAGCTGCTGGCGTCCTGGACGATGCGCGGGGTGTAGCCGGCCTCCAGGCACGGCCGGAGATTGCGCTGGTAGGCCCGCTCGCCGGCCAGCCTCGGAAAGAAGACGAACGGGTCGTGCCGCAGCGCCGCGGCATTGATCGCCGGATCGCCCGCGTGCGGATGCTCGGCCGGCAGGACGGCGACGAAGGACTCGACGGCGAACGCGGTGGCGACCAGTTCGTCGTGGTCTTCCGCGTCCCGGACCACGCCGAGATCAACCTCGCCGGTCAGCAACCGGTCGATGATGTGCGCCGTGTAAGCCTCGTGCAGGCGCAGGTGGACGGCCGGATGACGCTCGCGGAAACGACGGATCGGCGCAGCCAGCCCGAGCTGGATCGCCGAGCTGACAAAACCGATGTCGAAGCGCCCCTGCTCCCCGCGCCCGATCCGGCCCGCCTCGTGCACGTCATCGACCACGGTGGCCAGCACCCGCCGGCACCGTTCCAGGTACGCCTCCCCCGCGGGCGTCAGCGCCACCGACCGGGAGGTGCGAACGAACAGCGGCGTACCGATCATCGCCTCGAGCTGACGGATCTGCTGCGAGAGCGGCGGTTGGGCCATCCGCAGCCGCGCCGCGGCCCGACTGAAATGCAGCTCCTCGGCGACCGCGACGAAGTAGCGCAGGTGGCGCAACTCAGGTTCCATACCTCAACGATACGGATCCCTCTGAACAAGATATTGGACGTTTGAATAGCAGCGATGTGACGATTGATGCATGACCTCGAGCACGCTGACCATCACGTCCATGACGACCGCCGCAGAGGCCGACGCCTTCCGGACGCTGAACGAGGAATGGATCTCGCGCTTCTTCACCATCGAGGAGTCGGACCGCAGAACTCTCGACGACCCTTTCGCCGCCATCGTCGACCCGGGTGGCGACGTGCTGATCGTCCGCGACGGCGGGAAGATCGTCGGCTGTGTCGCTCTGGTCCGCAGCTCGGACGACGTCTTCGAGCTGTCGAAGATGGCCGTGACCCCGGCGGTACGCGGCAAGGGCATCGGTCGGCAGCTGATCCAGGCCGCGATCGACCACGCCCGCACGCTCAACGCGTCCACCCTGTTCCTGGGCAGCAGCACCAAGCTCCCCAACGCGGTGCACCTCTACGAATCCGCCGGCTTCACGCACGTCAGCCCGGAACAGATCCCGCTACCGCCGTACGCTCGCGCCGACGTCTTCATGCGGATGGTGCTCTGACGGTCAGGCCTGGCGCCGACCGGTTTCCGCGTCCGTCGGACAGAAATCACCGCCCGGTTTCGCTTTGGCCTCGCTCCCTCGGCAGCTGAGGCTTCAGACGTCACCCGGCCGGTTCGATACGCAGGACGGCGCCAGCGCCGCTGATCTTGACCACCTCGAAGCGCATGACGTCGTTTATGGTCGCGACGGTCCCCGCCCGGCAGCTCATTTCGACACCGCCGCCGCCTTGCGACGACACGCCGCCGCCACCGGAACAGCCCGAAACGCTGTAGCCCGACCCGGTCAGAGGCGCGACCATCTCGACCGCGCCGGCGGTGATCCTCGTAACCTCGATCGGCCCGAGACCATACCTCCCCGGTACGGCCACGACGTCGCCCACGGCGACCTCGATCTGGCACGTGCCGTCAGCGCACGGCCCGCTCGGTGACGGTGACGGTGACGGCGACGGTGACGGCGTGGCCTCCTGGGTCGGAGTCGATGCGCCGTCGGGCGCCGACGACTCGGCGCCGGACCCATCCGGAGAATCCGCCGAACACGATGTCAGGACAGCGAGCACACCAACGGCAACGACCGCCGTGGACGACATCCTCCGCAGCACGGTAGCCATGGAATCGAGGCTACCGGCAAGACCAGGTGCGCGGTCAGTCGCCGACGGCCGACGAATCGTGAACCGCGGGCGGAGCTGGTGTCGCGGATCTGCGCCGAGCACGGTGCGGCGCCGCAGGCCCTGATGGCGTGAACTCGTGGGCGGCCGGCGCGAACTGGCCGAGGCGGACCATCTAGACATTGATGTCCATTACTATTAGCATCTGCTTTGCCAGCAGCGGCGTGCAGGCCAAACAGGCGGACGTTCTCGAATGTTCACCTTCCGTCCCGGCGCATCGCTACGTGCGGAGTGCAGGGCCGACGACGCTTCGTCGTCCCGCCGACTCCCGGAGGAAGCATGCTGGCACTCTCCCGGCTCACCGTGCTGTTGGCAGCCGCCATGCTCACCGGGTTAGGCGTCACCGCGACGCCCGCCGCGGCGACTGCCGCACCCGCCGCCCTGGCCGAGATCTGCAACCGGCACTGCGACGGTCGTGACGCCGCGTTGGCGCCGTCCGACCGGACCCCGGTCACCGCGACCATCTACGGCCGGCAGATCTCGCTGCACTTCAACGACATCGACGCCATGGCCTGGTCCGTCATCGGCAACGGCAACTCCGGCGACCAGACGTGGCTTGAGCGGTCCTTCGACGGCGGGCGCACCTTCGCCGCCGACGGCCGGCTCGGCCTGACTCCGATCCCGACCGGCGTCGGGACCGGCCGCACCGCCATGTACAACGTGGACAACTGGACCACCTACCGCGTCGGGGCGCTGCGCGCCTGCGGCAAGGCCGGTGACCGGCCCGAGACGGCCTGTACCGCGTGGGCCCGGTCGACCTGGAACGCCAGCAACCGCCGGACCGCCGCCGCCACCGGGCTGATGATGAGCTACAACCCCGACACCGGCCTGTTCGACACGACCGGCTGGTGGAACTCCGCTAACGCGCTCACCGCCGTGATCGAGAACATCAGAGTGAGTGGGATGGGCAGCTACCGGTACGCGATCGCCAACACCTACGACCGCAACGTCAACAAGTGGCTCGGCCAGTTCCGCAACGAGTACCTCGACGACACCGGCTGGTGGGCCATGGCCTGGATCGCCGCCTACGACCTCACCGGCGAGGCGCGCTACCTGGCCACCGCCCGCGCCGCCGCCGACCACATGAGCGCCTACTGGGACACCCGGTGCGGCGGCGGCATCTGGTGGAGCACCGCCCGGGCCTACAAGGCAGCCATCGCCAACAGCCTCTACCTACAGGTGACCGCAGCGCTGCACAATCGCATCCCGGGCGACACCGCCTATCTCCAACGGGCGCGGCAGGAGTGGGCCTGGTTCCAGGGCACCGGCATGATCAACAGCTCGAACCTGGTGAACGACGGGATCAGCCTGTCCACCTGCCGCAACAACGGCAGCGCCGTGTGGTCGTACAACCAGGGTGTGCTGTTGGCCGGGTTGACCGAGCTGCACCGCGCCACCGGCGACGCGGCGCTGCTGACCCGGGCCCGGCAGATCGCGAACGCCGCCACCACCAGCAGCCAGCTCAACTCGGGAGGCATCCTGCGCGACCCGTGCGAGCCGAACAACAACTGCGGGGCCGATGGCGCATCCTTCAAGGGCCCACACGTCCGTGGGCTCGGCCAGCTCAACGCCGCACTCGCCGACCATCCGTACACCGGCTATCTGCGGCTGCAGGCCGACACGGCATTCGCCAACAACCGCACCGCGCTGGACACCTACGGCCTGCGTTGGGCCGGACCGGTCGACGTCACCGACGCGGCCCGCCAGCACATTGCGGTGGACCTGCTCAACGCCGCCCCGTAGCCGGACGGGCACTAGGTTCAGCTAGCTGCATCGGGTGATGCGTAAGTTGACTCCATCGGGGCACTGGACCATCGACTACCGAGGGAGTTTTTTGATGGCGAAGCCACCGTATTCACCGCCGGGATCCCGACGGCAGGTACGTGGCTCGCTCGCGGGTGCGCTGGTCAGTCTCGCCGAAACCCCGACCGACGCGTCGTTGATCGATGATCTGCTGCAGCGAATCGTGCGGCTTACCGCTGACCTCGTGGCTCCGGTGAGCTATGCGTCGGTCACCCGGACGCGCGGCGACGCGCCGACAACGGTCGCCATGAGCAGCGAGATCGCTCTCGCTGTCGACCGCGCCCAGTACGCCGACCAGACCGGGCCGTGCCTGGACGCGCTCGACGCGGGTGTGCCCGTCGCCGTGCCGGACATCGCGGCGACCATGGCCTGGCCCGGGTTCCGCGAGGCGGCGCTGGGCCTGGGTCTGCGAGCATCGCTGTCCATCCCGCTGTTCGCCGGTGCCGGTGTGCCCGTCGCCGCGCTCAACCTCTACGGCCATGATCCCGACACGGTGGCACCGCTGACCGATCGAGTCTGGACGGTGTACGACCCGGAGCGCACCGACACCCGAACCACGGATCCGCCCTCGTCGGACCCGGGCACCGAGGAACTCATCAACGGACTCACCGAAGCCTTCGCCGTGCGCGCCGTCATCCAGCAGGCCCTCGGCATGATCATGCACCAGCGGCACAGCACGGCCGAGGACGCCTACCTGATCCTGCGGGTCGAGGCGGCCGAAACCGGCAGATCGCTCATCGAGGCCGCGACCCTCACCAGACACCACGACGACAGGCCGATACCCGGAACCTAGGGCACTGGACCAGCTGCCGAGGTCACACCCCTCATCGGCGCCACCCTGCCGTTCCGGTACGGCGAGGGCACCGCCGACCCTGCGGCGGCCGGATCCACCGACCGCCGCGGGGCGCCGGCTCGCCGCTCAGGGGGTGGCAGCGAGCTGCACCCTCAGCTTGGCCAGCGCGCGGGTCAGCAGCCGGGAGACGTGCATCTGCGACACCCCGACCTGCTTGGCGATCTCCTGCTGCGTCAGGTTGCCGTAAAAGCGCAGTGTGATGATCCTCTGCTCCCGGTCGTCAAGGCGCGTGAGCATCGATGCGAGAGCCACCTTCAGCTCGGCGAGGGCGAGTTCGTTGTCGTCGCCGCCGAGCGTGTCCCCCAACTCCCTGGACGTGGTGCCATCGCCGAACGGGGTGGACAGGGAGACCGCGTTGTAGGCGCGGGCGCCTTCCAGCCCTTCGAGGACCTCCTCCTCCGTGAGGTCCAGATGTCGGGCGATGTCGGCGACGGTCGGCGAGCGGCCCAACATCTGGGTGAGGCTGTTGTTGGCCTCGCCGATGGCCATGCGCCGCTCCTGCAGCCGCCGAGGAACACGGACGTCCCAGGTGCGGTCACGGAAATGGCGCTTGATCTCCCCCACGATCGTGGGGACCGCGTAGCTGACGAATTCGATCCCACGCGACGGGTCAAACCTGTCGATCGCGTTGATCAGCCCCACTGCGGCCGTCTGGGTCAGGTCCTCGTTCGGCTCGCCGCGGCCGCTGTAGCGCCGAGCGAGGTGATGGGCCAGCGGGAGCCAGGCCTCGATGGCCCGGGCCCGGGCAGCGGGCCTGGACGGATGGCCAGCCGGCAGCGCGACCAGCAGGGCGAGGAGGTGGCTGGCCGCCGACTCAGGCGTGGTGCACCGGTCAGCCAGGCTGTTCGTCGGCGCGGGCCGACCCGTCGAGGTGATGGTCATGGGTTTCCTCTGCTGTCCGATGTGGGCGTCGTCGTGACTCCCGTGTGGGATGCCGCGCCGTGCCCAGACCGGGGCGGGCCACCAGCCGTCCGCGAACCTGTGTCGATCGACATCAGGTGGGCCTTCACGGCCGCTGCGGTTGCTGGATCGTCGGTCACGTGCGGACCTCCCGAGACTCGGGATCGTGTCGGGCACGTGGCTTGACCCAGAGAGAGCCTAGAACGGCCGGCACAGTTCTGCCACTGCAACCACGGGTGCGTGTCACCTACCCCGGCCGGACCGACCATGCCGGCCGCTCGCTCCCGGCCCGGGGCGACCGGCGGCCCGAGCCCGACGAGGCGCGATCGCCGCGTCGACCCTCGGCCACGCCGGGAACCAGTACGGCAGGGTCCTCGGAGAGCCGCGGGCCCGATGTGGCGATATGCTCCTGGCCTGTGGCTGACGTCCCCGTGGTGTCGGCGGTCCGGCGTCAAGAATCGGCGCGGTTCAGGGTCTGGGCCCGGCAGTGATCCGCGTGCCCGGGCGCCCTCTGGAGCGTCCGTGACATGCCCTCATGAGGGACACCAGCCATGACCGACGCGATCCCCATGCTGCCGGTCGCCGCATTCGCGGAGCTGGGCCGGATCAAGTTCAACGAGACGGACTTCGGTGGTGTCCTGTCCCGGGTGGCCGGTGTGGCCGCCCGGACCGTTCCGGGTGCTGACGAGGTCTCCGTCACGCTGGTCGGAGCCGGCGGCGCGCACACCGCGGCGTTCACCGGTGCCCTCGCCCTGACGGTCGACGAAGCGCAGTACACGCAGGGTCACGGGCCCTGCCTCCTGGCGGCGGCGGCCACCAAAACCGTGCACGTGCCCGACATGGCAGCGGAGAGCCGCTGGCCGACCTGGGCCGGTCAGGCCCTGACCGCCGGCGTGGGTTGTTCGCTGTCGATCGGGCTGCCCATGCACGAGTACGTGTCGGGAGCGCTCAACATCTACGCCAACCGACCCGACGCCTTCGACGACAAGGCGGTGACCCTCGCCGAGACCTTCGCCGAGTACGCGGCCGTCGCCATGACCAACGCCCACCTGTACGACACCCAGGTGACTCTGGCACAGCACATGCAGGCCGCGATGAGAAGCCGCGCCGTGATCGAACAGGCCAAGGGCATCATCATGGGTGAGCGGCGCTGCACGGCCGACGAGGCGTTCGCCATCCTCGCGAAGACTTCCCAGGAATCCAACCGCAAACTGCGAGACGTCGCCGCGGCCCTCGTCGCCCGCGCCGCATCGACCGCGGAGCCGTGAGCCGACACCTGGTCAGCGGTAGTGCACCGGCGCTGTCGCTGCCGGCCTTGACGTGGGTGGGCGTCCGACGAGAGCCTTGATCATGAAGGCGTCTGACCAGCGTCAGATTGCGTCGCCATGCCGCTGCGGGCCCACTCTGGCAAGCTGTCCCAGTGATGGCCGGTGATCTCCTGGACGGCAGGTACCAGGTCGAGAGCAGTCTTGGCTCTGGCGGCATGTCGGTGGTCTGGCGGGCGTGGGACCGCGTCCTCGAGCGCGCGGTGGCCGTCAAGGTCCTGGCCGGCACACAAGCCTCCGCCCGAGGCGCACGACAACGCATCCGGGCAGAGGCCAGGGCCGCAGCCGGCCTCTGGCACCCGCACGTCACGAGTGTGTACGACTACGGCGAGCACACGGATGCTGCGGGTCGCCACGTGTCGTACGTGGTGATGGAACTGCTGCCCGGCCAGACGCTGTCTCAGCGACTTGCCACCGGTCCGCTGCCGCCGGCCGCCGCGATGCGGACGTGCGCGCAGGTCGCCGAGGCGCTGGCCGCCGCTCATGAACGCAATCTGGTGCACCGGGACATCAAGCCGTCCAACGTCATGCTGACGCCGGCCGGTGTGAAGGTGGTGGATTTCGGTATCGCCACCAGTGTCGGTCGGCCGGAGCTGGAGGCGGACGGACAACTGTTGGGCACCGCGGCCTACCTCGCGCCCGAACGGCTCGCCGGTGGCACCGTCCTGCCTGCCTCCGACGTCTACGCGCTCGGACTGTTGCTGTACCGAACGCTCACCAACGAGCTGCCCTGGTCGGCGGAGACGCCCACGCAGATGTTGACTGCTCACGTGTACGTCGATCCGGCACCGCTGCCTGATATTGAGGGAGTGTCACCGGAGGTTCGCCGTCTCCTCGACCGTTGCCTCGCCAGGGATCCCGCGGATCGGCCGGACGCCGCGGAGGTGGCGACGGCCCTGCACGGTCTGACCGATGACGCCGAGCGGCGGGCGGAGCAGCGGGTACCCGAGTCGGCCCCGACTACCGCCGATTCCTCTGCCAGTCGGCGTCGCCGCATCCCAAACGCCGTGTTGATCCCCGTTCTGCTGGCGACGGCAGGGACCATTTCGCTCCTGCTCCCCCAGTTCATTCCCATCGATGGCAGATCGGGTGGGGCCGCGACTCGTGACGGTGCCACCCCACCCGGCGCCGCCTTCGATGCGTCTGCCACTGAGCCACCTGCTCCTCGGCAGACTTCCGCGGAGCCCGCACCATCCTCACGACCAAGCCGCACGTTGGCCGCTCCGGCTGGGCCGGCTGGGCCTACCGCCGGAGCCGGTCCCTCGACCAGCCCTGGCCCTACGACGTCACCCAGTCCCGGGGAACGGCCGAGGCCGCCCGGTGCCGCACCGGCGCCGCCCTCCCCGAAGCCCGGTACGCCCCTTCGGGCACTCGGTGGTGTGGTGACTGTGCTCTGCACCGGCGATCAGGCTCGCGTTGTCAGCGTCGATCCTGCCCCCGGATACAGCCTCAGGGACTACGACTCGGGGCCCGTCAAGGAGATCCAGGTGGTGCTGCTGTCCGCGGGCAACAAGAGCGAAATCAGGGCGCGGTGCGATGACGGTACCGTGTTGCCGAAGATAAAGGAGAGCCGTCAGTGAGCGTACGGCGCGCACCCTGAGTGGGCACATCGCGCTGGTCGAGAGGTGATCACGTTCCGCACCAACCCCGGGCCGACCGAGTGATCGACGGCGCGGCGAGGTCGAGTTGCGCCAGAGGCATCCCCGCCGGGAGAGGCACCGTGGGCGGGCACGGATTCAGTCGTTGTCCGGTCGGTTCGATCCGGCCCCGATTGTCCGCAGGTGTGCCAGCCCCTGGGCCCAGGACTGGATCAGGGTCGTTTCGTGGTAGGCGACGCCATGTTCGGTGCAGAACTGGCGGACCAGTGGCTGGGCGTGGCGCAGGTTCGGCCGGGGCATGCTGGGGAATAGATGATGTTCGATCTGATAGTTGAGGCCACCGAGTAGTGCGTCGAGGAGCCGGCCCCCGCGTACATTGCGGGAGGTGAGGACCTGCCGGCGTAGGTAGTCGAGGGTGTCGGCCTCGGTCAGGATGGGCATCCCTTTGTGGTTCGGGGCGAAGGAACTGCCCAGGTAGAGGCCGAAGAGGGCCTGATTGACCAGGATGAACACGATCGCCTGGGGAACACTCAGGACCAGGAACACGGCCGCGAGGTAACCGGCGAAGTGCAGGACGAGCAGTCCGGCCTCTGTCCGTCGGCGCCTGAGTTCGCCGCGGCTAACGACCGCCCGGACGCTGGCGGCATGCAGATGCAGACCCTCCAACATCAGCAGGGGAAAGAACAGCGCCGCCTGGTGCCGGACGAACAGCGCCCGTAAGCCGCCCTGCGTCGCGACCTGCCCCGGGATGAACGACAGCGGAGCCACCGCCAGGTCGGGGTCGCGGCCCTCGGTGTTTGGGTGGGCGTGGTGGCGGTTGTGCTTGTCAACCCACCACCCATAGCTGATCCCGGTCACCAGGTTCCCGCAAACCAAGCCGACCACGTCGTTCGCCCGCCGGGACCGGAAAATCTGCCGATGCCCGGCGTCGTGACCAAGAAACGCCAGCTGCGCGAACAGCACGGCGATGCCCGCCGCGGTAGCTGTCTGCCACCACGACGACCCGAGCCGGACGAACACCACACCCATCAGCGCGAGACAACCCAGCAACACCGTCACCCGCGCCGCGTAACGGCGGGGCCGCCGGTCGAGGAGACCCGCGCCCCGGACCAGGCGGGACAGGTCGGCGTAAGCACTGCCACGGTCACTGCGGGCGTCAATATCTGTATCACTCACCGTCGCCACTCCTTGTAAGCCACGGCAACCAGCTCACTGACTTCGCCGTCAGCCGAGACCGGGGTGCGCAACTCACGCGTGGTCCCGCAGAGATCGAGCAAGCGCACCGCCACTGATGTTCAGTCTTCCTCAGAGCCGCCTTCTCCACCGGGAAAACCGCTCACGGCCCCCGAGGTGAGTGAGACTCCGCTCATGCATGTCCGCCGATTAGGCCCGTGGCTTGCTCGGCCGAGTCTGACAATCAGGACTATGCAGGCACGATGGGTTCAGGGGGTAGTCATGGCACGAAAGAGGAAGTCCACCGCGCGACGAGCGCTCATCCTCGCCTTCGCGGCCGGCGCGCTGACCGGAGCGGCGGGCACACTCACGCTCCGACGTCGCGGCCAGGATGGTGCCTTCCCGACAGATGTCGTTGGCCAGCTCGACGCTGACCTCACTCCGCCGCTCGGCGGACGGATCGACGCGTCGCCGCAGGGACCTCCTGTCAGCCTGCCCGCGCCACCGCGCAACTGACCCCGGGGCAGCGTCTCGGACCACTTCCCGGCGGGAGAGATTCGAGACTCGAAGTCGGCGAAACCGTGGCCGCCAAGAGACCTCTCAGCGCGTCAAGCCGGTAGCCCAGCAAGCCCCACAGGCCACCACCGCGATACGGCGGTGAGTTGTGCAGCGGTTCGAGCCACGTCGAGGTTCATGACCAATAGTTCAGCATCCTGTTTATTCACCCGATGATGTACTTTCACGTGGTGGAGACTCTGACGCACGGACAGGTTCTGGCCCGCTTCGGTCACGCCCTGTCCGACCCGGTCCGCGCCCGGCTCCTGCTCGCGCTGCGCGAGGGGCCTGGATACCCGGCGGAGCTCGCCGACCTGCTGGGCACCAGCCGGCAGAACCTGTCCAACCACCTGGCGTGCCTGCGGGGCTGCGGGCTCGTCGTCGCCGTGCCAGAGGGCCGACGTAGCCGCTACGAACTGGCTGACGCCCGCCTCGCGCACGCCCTCGGAGACCTCCTCGGCCTGGTCCTGGCCGTCGATCCAGCCGCCTGCCCCGCCGCCGAATCCGAGGGGTGCTGCTGATGAACGCGCCACTTCCGCTGGTGTCGGTTGGCCCGCCACCGGCCCGCCGGTCGATCCTGATCCGGCGGGTGCGCCTGTTCGTCGTCGCGACAATCACCTACAACGTGATCGAGGCGGTCATCGCCATCAGCGCCGGGACGATGGCCTCCTCGACCGCGCTGATCGGATTCGGGCTCGACTCCGTCATCGAGGTGGCCTCCGCCGCCGCCGTGGCCTGGCAGTTCTCCGGGCCCGACCACGAACGCCGCGAGCGCGCCGCGCTGCGTGTCATCGCGCTGTCGTTCTTCGCCCTGGCCGCGTACGTGTCCGTGGAGTCGGTGCGCGCGCTTGTCGGCGCGGACCGCGCGGAGCACTCCACGATCGGTCTGGTCCTGGCCGCGGTGTCCCTGGCGGTGATGCCGATCCTGTCGGCCGCTCAACGTCGTGCCGGACGCGAACTCGGGTCGGCCTCCGCCGTCGCGGACTCCAAGCAGACCCTGCTGTGCACGTACCTCTCGGCGGTGTTGTTGGTCGGTCTCGCGGTCAACTCGCTGTTCGGGTGGTGGTGGGCCGACCCCTCCGCCGCGTTGATCATCGCCGCGGTCGCGGTCAAGGAAGGCCGCGAAGCCTGGCGCGGCGACACCTGCTGCGCCCCACCGCGACTGGCACGGGGCGGGGCCCAGAAGCAGCGGGCGGGCTAGACGAGCGTGATCCAGTAATCCCAGAAGCGTTGCAGGATCGCGAGCAGGATGATCACGTACCAGGCGGTGAGGATGAGGCTGTGGTAGCTGGCAGTCGCGGCGGTGACGCGCTGCACGGGCCGGGGAAACGCAACACCGTGCTGGCGCAGGGTGCGTAGCGTGACGTACAGGAAGATCGGGATGGTGACGGCCCAGACGAGCAGGCAGTACGGGCACAGCGCGCCGATGACGTAGAGACTCTGGTAGATCAACCAGTGCACGAAGACCACGCCGAACGTCGCACCGGCCTGCAGTCCCAGCCAGAACCATCCGGGCAGTCGCACACCGGCCAGCAGGACGACGCCGATCGTGCTGACCACGGCGAACCCCGCGACACCGATCAGGGGGTTGGGGATCCCGAAAGCCTCGGCCTGGGATGTGCTCATGACCGAGCCACAGGACAAGATCGGGTTGATGCTGCAGCTCGGCACGTAACCGGGATCGGCGAACAGGTTGATTTTCTCGACGATGAGGATAGCGGCGGCGAGCAACCCGACAACGCCACCTACGGCACAGATCCAGGCGGTGGCCCGGTACAGGAACCGCTGTTCGGATGAGGTCCCGTCGGCGGCCGGATCGACGGCGGCGGCGCTCATTCGGCCAGCGCGGCGTCGATGGCGGCGACAAGGTCGTCCTGGCCGCGCAGGTCGGTCAGTTTCCGGCCGTTGAGGAAGAACGTCGGGGTGCCCTGCACACCGGCCGCCGTGCCGTCGGCCTTGTCCTTGGCGACCCGCGCGGCAGTGCCGGGGTCGTCGAGATCCCGCTGGAAGCGCGGCAGGTCCAGGCCGAGAGCGCGGGCGTAGCCGAGAAACACCTCCGTCTGTGCCTGCTCCTTGTGACCCCAACTGGTCTGGTTCTCGAACAACTGGTTGTACATGTCGGCGAAGCGGCCCTGGTTCGCGGCGGCCTGAGCGGTGCGGGCAGCCAGATCCGCGTTCGGGTGGCTCGGGATCGGGAAGTACCTGACCACGACGGTAATGCGGTCCTGATAGGTCGCGAGAACCTGCTTGACCGCCGGGTACGCGGCGGCGCAGGACTCGCACTCGAAGTCGAGGAACTCCACAAGCGTCACCTTGCCGTCGGCTGCGGTGGACAGCCGATGGCTGTCCTCGCGCACCAGCACCGTCGACTCGATGGCGCCAGCGTCAGTGGTCGCAGCAGGCGGCTGGTCGGGACGACTGACCGCCAGCAGACCGCCGACCACGAGCACCACCACAGCGATCAACGCCAAGGTCAAGCGCGTGTTCCTCGTCATTTTCCCGTCCTCGTCCGCTGCTGGAACAACGTGATCAGCCCGCCCGTCTTCACGCGGCGGGGTCCGATCCGGACAGTACAGAGAGCGCTGAATCGACTTGCTGTCAGTTGCCTGAGACCGGCGCCCTTTTCTGGGTGCACGACCACCACGACGGCAGGCGCGGCGAGAGCCCACGCGGATCTCTACACGGTTGTCTCGACTGCCAGATCTCACCAACACATCGCGCGGCTGGGGGGTGCTGTCATTACTTGCTTCGCCAGTCACTGTCTCGCCGGCGGCGGCGCGGGTTCGATGGATCGTAGCGATCTGGAGGGCATCGGAGACGGGATCACCCGCCGTCGTCACGAGCGAATAGGACACCACAGACATGAGTACGAGAGCCGTATGGTTCGTCACCGGCGCCGGGCGCGGCATGGGTGTCGACATCGCCAAGGCCGCGCTCGCCGCCGGTCACCAGGTGGTAGCGACCGGCCGGAACACCGAGGCGGTGGCCAGGGTGCTCGGTGAGAACGACGACCTGCTGGTCGCTGAGCTGGACATCACCAGCCCGGCCAGCGCGCAGGCGGCGGTCGAGGCCGCTGTGACGCGGTTCGGCCGCATCGACGTTCTGGTCAACAACGCGGCCACATTCCAGGCTGGCTATTTCGAGGAGATCAGCCCGGAGAAGTTCCGCGCGCAGGTGGAGACGAATTTGTTCGGCCCGCTGAACGTCACCCGGGCGGCCCTGCCGGTGCTGCGCGCGCAACGCTCCGGTCACGTCGTCACGATCAGCTCGACGGCCGGTCTGGTCGGCCAGGAGTTCTGCGTGGCGTACGCGACGGCGAAGTTCGCTCTGGAGGGTTGGATGGAGTCGCTGCGCTTCGACGTGGCCCCGTACGGCATCAGGACCACGATCGTCGAGCCGGGCTTCTTCCGTACCGAACTGTTGGAGGAAGCGTCGACGGCCTGGCCGGACGTGTCGATCGGCGACTACGCCGCGCGCACCGCGCCGACGATCGACGGCTGGAGGAGCATGAACGGCAAGCAGGCCGGCGATCCCGCCAAGTTCGCGAAGGCGCTTGTCGCCGTCATCGACCGGGATGAGCCGCCGCTGCGCTGGGTCGCCGGCGCGGACGCGGTCGCCGTCGTCGAGCAGAAAGCCCACGAGTTGCTGGCGCAGGTCGGCGCCTACCGTGAGCTGTCCAGCTCGCTGGCGCACGACGACGCCGCGGCCTCGGCCTGACTCGGTCGGTTCTGCCCTGCGTGTCGGCCGGCATCTCAGCGTTGGTCCGCCGGGGCCTCGGTGATCGTGCTGGTGGCGGCCCAGCTGGCGAGCATGCGGAGGGCGTCGTGGGCCGGGGTGCCCGGTTCGGCGCTGTAGGCGGTGAGGGTCTGGCCCGGGTCGGCGGGCATGGGCAGAGCTTCGAAGGTGAGGTCGAGCCGACCGACGATCGGATGTTGGAAGTGTTTGGCGCCGGTCTGGTGCATACGCACGTTGTGGGCGGCCCACCGGACCCGGAACTCGTCACTGCGGGTGGCGAGCTCGCCGACGAGGTCGGTCAGCGCCCGGTCGTACGGGTCGCGGCCGGCCTCGGTGCGCAGCAGGGCGACGGTGGTGTCGGCGGCCTCATCCCAGTCGGGATAGAGGTCGCCGGCCGCCGGGTCGAGGAAGCAGAACCAAGCGAGGTTGACCGGCCGGCTCGGCTTCTCGAAGGCTGGGGCATACAGCGCCTGGCCGAGGCGGTTGATCGCGAGGATGTCGAGGCGACCGTTGCGAACGAAGGCCGGCGCGTCGGCCATCGCCTCCAACAAGCTCCGAACACCTGGTCGGACCTGCTGCTTCGCCGGTCGCCGCCGGGAGCGTGACGTGGTGTTCGCAGCGCGGGCGAGATCGTGCAGGTGCGACCGTTCGGCGTCGTCGAGCTGCAGGGCGCGTGCGATAGCGTCCAGAACGCTGTCGGAGACGCCGGACAGGTTGCCGCGCTCGAGGCGCGTGTAGTAATCCGGGCTGACTCCAGCGAGCATGGCGACTTCGGCGCGGCGCAGCCCGGCCACCCGGCGGGTGCCGCCAAAATCGGGCAGTCCGGCCTGTTCGGGGGTGATCCTGGCGCGCCGGGAGGCCAGGAACTCGCGGGCGGCGTCCTGGTTGTCCATGCCGGCAACGCTACGACCCGCGGGACCGACCAGAGGGTCCCTGTCATTACCTGTTTCGATAAGCCCTCCCAGCGGCCTTTCGGAGCAGGTTCGATGGATGACGTAACCCTGGCCGCGAGGGGTTGTCGCCGCCCAGCGGCAGCCGTCGCGCGTCAGAGATGCCCCTGCTGATCTTCGACACTGAGGAACGCGATATGGAACTCAAGCCCGTCGGCGCGACAGTGAAGACGCCTGCCGCGGCGTTCACCGGCGATGTCTACCTGACGCCGATCCACACCGGTACCGGTCCGTCGCGGATGACCATCGCGCTCGTGCGCTTCACCCCCGGCGCCCACACCAACTGGCACTCGCACGCCGTCGGGCAGACCCTGCACGTCACCGAGGGCGTCGGCCTGGTCGGCACCCGCGACGGCGTCGTGGTGCGAATCCACGCCGGCGAGACCGTCGTCTGCCCACCCGAAGAGGAGCACTGGCACGGCGCTGGCGCCACCACCTTCATGAGCCACCTGGCCATGCTCGAGGCCAAGCCGGACGGCAGCGACCCCACCACCTGGCTCGAACCCGTCACCGACGAGGACTACGAGCGGGCCAACACGTCGATATCCCCCTCATGACCTGGCGGCACCTGGAGCAGCAGCCGGATTTAGGTAGGGTCGCGTCGGTGCTGGCGGGTTCGTGCCAGTACGCCGACAAGCATGATCAGGGCAACGGCCTGGGCAAGCCCCACGGCGACGATCAGGCTCGGCACCGAGCGGTCGTAGAGCAAACCCGCCCCGGCACCGCCGGCCAGGGCCCCGGCGCCCTGCACAGCGGCGAAGATGCCGTACGCGGTGGCCCGCCGGTCCCGTGGCACGAGATCGGCGACCATGGCTTTGACTGTGGAGTCCTGCAGCCCGACAGCAGCGCCCCAGACCACGACCCCGAACACCGCCGCCGGCAGGCCGCCACCAAACGCCAGCGGCGGCACGACGGCAATCATGGCGGGTAGCGCCACCAGAACCCACGGGCCGACTCTGTCGTAGAGCACCCCGGTCAGCAGTGCGGCGAGTGCACCAGCGGCCATCGCCGCCGCGTACATCAGCGGCACCGCCGCTGTCGCGACCACGCCCGCACGGACCAGGTGGAAACCGATCAGCCCGAAGGTCACCAGACCCGCGGTGCACACCGCCATCGCCGCTGCGAACCAGTGGAATCTGCCCGGCAACGGCTCCCGACCAGTCTTCGCCGCGGCTCCTGGCCGTGTGCTGGTGTCGGGCTCTGCCAGAGAGGTACGGGCCCGCGCCCGAAGCGTGATCAGCAGGAGCATCGCCACCACGGCCGGCACGGTCAGCGCCGCCAGCCCAGGCCACAGCGCGCCGGCGGTCACCGCGACGACCGCGGCGACAAGCAGCGGACCGGCGAACGCGCCGACCTGGTCGAGGGCTTTGTGCACGCCCAGCCCGCGGCCCATTCCGACCCGGCTCGCGGCATCAGCAAGCAGTGCCGACTTGGCCGGGCTGCGGATGGCCTTACCGAGCCGCTCGGCGAGGATCAACACCGCGGCCACCGCCAGGCCGGCGCCACCCAGAATCGGGGTCACCGCAAGGAGCGGTACGCAGAGCGCGGTCAGCCCGTACCCCACGATCGTCAGGGTCCAGTACCGGCGGGTCCGGTCCGCCATCGGGCCGGACACCAGGCGCAGCAGCAACGCCGCGGCCTCCCCGGCGCCGGTGATCAGGCCGACGACGACAGCCGACGCGCCCAACGAGGCCAGCAGCGGTCCGTAGATTGAGCGGGCACCCTCGTACACCATGTCCGCGGCCAGGCTCACCACACCGAACCCAACGACCAGCCGCCACGCCTGACCAGTGCTCGCCGCTACCGGGGTTCGACCGGTGGTGGGGGCCACCTGCCCCGCGTCGGCAGCATCGTCGACACGATTCGCTCCAGCAGACATGCCGGAGATTATGCTGCCGGGGCGACATCGCCAAAGGCCGGCCCTACCGTGGCTCGCGGTCACTCCAGCCGAGCGGCCGGCTTGCCGAGCGGCGGGCTTGCCGAGCGGCGGGCTTGCCGAGCGGCGGGCTTGCCGAGCGGCGGGCTTGCCGAGCGGCGGGCTTGCCGAGCGGCCGGCTTGCCGAGCGGCGGGCTTGCCGAGCCGCGGGCTTGCCGAGCCGCGGGCTTGCCGAGCCGCGGGCTTGCCGAGCGGCGGGCTTGCCTTGCGGCCGGGCCCGCCCTACGCCGGGCGCCCGGTCTGAGCCACGACCGATTGTCCATCGGCGTCGGACTGTTGCGGGTCGATGTGGTCGACGTGATGCAGTGCCTGCGCCAGGAGCTTGCGGACGTGGTCGTTGGCGGCCGCCCAGCCCACTGATGGACCTACGGCCACTGGCCCGCAGTCCCGCGGCGACCGGCAGGCCTGCTGATCCTCGTCGCCACCGCTCTCATGATCATGATGCTGCTGGCGGTGTCGCGCGCCGCACGCTAACGGGCCGGCGCCGAACCCTTCGGGGCGAACCCACGATCCAGACCTGAATCATCCGGGTGGCGTAGGCGCACACGGCGCAGCAGTTGGGCGTTGAGCGCGACCACGATGGTGGAGGCGGACATCAGCACCGCGGCGACCGCGGGACTCAGGCTCACTCCGGCCCAGGCCAAAGCACCAGCGGCCAAGGGCAGGGCGACGACGTTGTAGCCGGCGGCCCAGGCCAGATTTTGGATCATCTTGCGGTAGGAGGCGCGCGAGAGCCGGATGACTCCGGTGACACCGCGCGGGTCGGAGGAGGCGAGCACGACGCCCGCGGATTCGATCGCGACGTCGGTGCCGGCGCCGATGGCGATGCCGACGTCGGCGCGGGCCAGCGCGGGAGCGTCATTCACGCCGTCACCGACCATCGCCACCCGCAGGCCCCGGCGTTGCAGCTCACCAACCGCCTCGTCCTTGTCGGCGGGCAGCACCTCGGCGAACACCTCGTCCTCACCGGGCCGGAAACCCAGGTCGGCGGCGACCGCCTCGGCCACCGGCCGCGCGTCCCCGGTAATCATCACGATCTTGCGGATGCCCTGCTGCCGTAGGTCGGCGATGGCTTGGCGCGCCTCGGGGCGGATCTGGTCTTCCAGGGCGAGGGCGCCGATGACGCGTGTCTGCCCGCCGTCGAGGCGCAGCAGGTGCAGTACCGCCGCTCCCCGCCGGGACCACTCGGCCCGGTGCTCGTCGAGGTCGCCGGGTGCCGTGGCGTCGAGTTCGCGCAACAGAGCGGGTCCGCCGACGGCGTAACTGATGCCGTCGACGTCGGCGCGGACCCCGCGACCGGTCAGCGACTGGAAACCGGTCGCGGTGCGTCGGGTGCCCTGCTGGGCGGCGGCGGTGACGATGGCCCGTGCGAGGGGGTGTTCGCTGTCGGCCTCCACTGCCGCCGCGATGGCCAGCACGTCGGTCTCGCTGACGCCGCCGGTTGCGGCGACACCGGCGACGACGTGCTCGCCGCGGGTCAGGGTGCCGGTCTTGTCGAACAGCACCGTGTCGATGGTGCGCATCCGCTCCAGGGCGAGGCGGTCCTTGACCAGGATGCCGCCCTTCGCGGCGACGGCGGTGGACAGGGCGATCACCAGCGGGATGGCCAGGCCCAGCGCGTGCGGGCAGGCGATCACCAGCACCGTGACGGTGCGTACGACAGCCTCGTCGAGGTTGCCGATCAGGGTCCAGATCAGCAGCGTCGCGGCGGCGGTGACGGTGGCGATGTAGAACAGCCAGGCCGCGAACCGGTCAGCGAGGACCTGCGCCCTGCCGCTGGACTGCTGGGCCTGCGCGACCAGGCGTTGGATGCCGGCCAGGGCGGTGTCCTCGCCAACGGCCTCGACGCGCACCCGGATGGCCGCGTCGGTGGCGACCGTGCCCGCCACCACCCGGTCGCCGCGTTCACGGCCGACCGGCCGGGACTCGCCGGTGATCATGGACTCGTCCAGCTCCGCCCGGCCGTCGGTGATGCGCCCGTCGGCCGGCACCCGCCCACCGGGGCGCACCAGGACCACGTCGCCGACGCCCAGGTCGCTGACCCCCACCCGTTCGGGCTGTCCGTCACCGTCGAGGCGCTCGGCGTCGTCCGGCAGCAGCGCGGCCAGGGCCGACAGGGCGCCCTGGGCCTGACCGATGGCCTTCATCTCCTGCCAGTGCCCGAGCAGCATGATCGTGACCAGAGCCGCCAGCTCCCACCAGAAGTCCAGGTCGAACACGCCCAGCGCGGTGGCCGCCGAGGCCACGTACGCGACGGTGATGGCCATCGCGATCAGCAGCATCATCCCCGGCGCCCGGTCACGGACCTCCCGCACCGCGCCCTGCAGGAACGGCCACCCACCGTAGACGAACACCACCGTGCCCAGCACCGGGCCCACCCAGTCGACACCCGGAAAGTCCAGCCGATAGCCGAACCAGCCCATCACCATGTGACTGGTCACCACGATCGGCACCGTCAAGACCAGGCTCAGCCAGAACTTGCGGCGGAACATCTCCGGGTCGTGCCCGGCGTGCTTGTCATGCCCGGCATGGCCGTCGTGGGCGCCGGGCTGCACAGGCTGTCCGCCCGGGTCCCTTGGCCGGCTTCCGTGATCACCGTGGTGGTCGTGTCGGTCCACCGTCCCACCCGGGGGCTGCATCCGATGGTGCCCGTCCTCCTGCGACATTCTCATCGCCTCCTCCCCTGAATATACCCCAGGGGGGTATGCCCGGATGTTCACGCGCGTCTTCGGGGAGGGAGTGGATCGGATGACCGACCTGTTCTGTACGCGGACCAGGACCTCGGGTTGATCCGGCGAGTCGACACGCCACACAGCCACTCGTGACGCCTACCTCGCCTCGTACCGCTTGCGCTCAAGCCGGGCCAGGTCCAGCTGGGCACCGCCGGCGTGCGTTATTCCTCAACGGTGGGTCGGCTGTGCACCACCAGCTCGTCGATCTCCAACCGGCCGACGCGCAGCTCCCGCACGACCGCCCGGCGGATCGCCAGCCGCCCGATGGCCAGCGCCCCGACGGCCACCGCCCCGACCGCCAGCGCCCCCACGGCGAGAGCACCGAGCGAGGCTGCCCCCGCAGCCCGCGCGCCTGTAGCCGCCGCGCCCGTCGCCACCGCGCCGTTGGCGCGCGTCCCGGTCAACCGCATCACGCGTACCTCTCGCTTCATCCCCTCATTGTCCGCGTAGCGTTGGCCGACCGCTCCCCACAGATGCCGGATGTCACCCCACCGCCCCATCCTCGCCCGCGCCGCCCACGTCGGTCACCACCCAGCAGGTGTCCCTCCAGTGGTCTCCGCCGTCGCGTACCAGGCCGGCCGGCGAACACGCGGCTGGACGTGCCACAGGTGCGTGTTGTCTTGTTGGACGAACCGAGTGTGTGCCGCTGTCGTCCAGCCCGCGATCCAGTGCATTGTCCGGTCACGCCGCAGGCCGCCGGCTGACCAACGGCGGCGCCCGTCTACCTGGAGGTCAGCTGCTGAGTCAGCCGATCCAGGCCGCCCTTGATCAGCTGCCCGTAATGGTCATCGCCGAGCGCGCCGATCCCCGCCTGTGCACGCTGGAGGTATTCGCGGGAACGGTCGAGTTCGCCGAGCTTGCGGTAGCACTCGGCCAGACTGAGGTACAACGACGGATACAGGGCTGCCACTAACATCGGCACGCCGGCCTGCGCCAACCGGGCATCGGTGAGCAGGTCGGCCGCCGCCAGCGCGCGTTGATCCCAGATCAACTCCTGCTCGACGTCGTCCTGCACGTCAGCCACCGAGTGCGCGAGGACGCAAACGTGCAGAGGGTCGCCTCGTTCTCCGCCGATCTCGTCCCAGATCTGCGCGAACACGTCACGGGCAGCCTCACGCCGGCCCTGAGCATGATGCAGCTGGACACCCTCGTTGATACGGGCGAGCGTCACGTCAGTCGTCAACGGCTGCTTCTGCACAGCTTCATCTCGCGACGAGGGCATGGATCTCATTCTGCCCCAACACCCGCCACGTACTGTCGATCAACCCGTCGTTGCCGTCGCAACGGTGGTGACCGGGTGAACGCGGGTCTCGGTCGCCTTCACCGTGGCGTTCCCGGAAAGCGTTCCGCGAACGTGCGGTACACCGGTGTTCCCGGCAGGTTGTCGAGGATGGCGAACACCACGTGGTCGAAGCGATCGACCTCCCGCAGCGCGGAGACGAAAGCGTCGGCGACGGTAGCGGGATCGTTGCGGAACACCCCGCACCCCCACGCGCCCAACACCAACGTCCGATGTCCGTGCGCGGCCGCGACCTCCAGCACCCGGCGAGCACGCCGGGCCAGCACCGCCGGTACGTCCGCAACGTGCTCGGGCTGGTTGCGGAGGATCGCGCCCAGGTTAGGCGCGGCAGCGGTCAGGAACGACGTCGTGTACGGCTGGTCGAGCAGACTGCCCTTGTCGTCCCGGAACACCGGCACGTCCGGGGAGAAGACGACGCGGTCGCTGTACCGCAGGTCCCGCTGTTCGCGGTGGAACGCGTAGAACTCCGGGGCGGCAAGGAGACACGGGTACAGCGCCGAGGAGCGGGCGATGCTCTCCTCCTGCGCCTTCGCTCCGCCCAGGAACCCACCACCCGGGTTCTTGGCCGAGGCGAACACCAGACAGGCCGCTCCGGGCGCCAGCCGACGGGCCGCCTGCAGCGTCGACTCGTTCGTCACCTCCACTCTGCCTCCGCCGGGCTCCGCGTTTCCAGCCACGGGCATCTCGTCCGTGAGGTGGAGACGAGTGCCGGCGACTGCGGCACGTACCGCCTCGCCGATGTCGACCTCGTCACCGGCGCCATTGGGATAGCGACCCGACTCAGCGATCGCAACCGTCTGCCGGGCAATCTCGCGAAGGCGACCGCTCACCCGGCGCACCTGTCTGCGCCGCGCCCCTCGTTCTCCACGATGAGCAAGCTAGGCAGTCCCGCCCCAACCGGCAACAGGGTTAGTGGTGTCCGTCCGCCGAGGTGCCGGTGTCGGTGTGGCAGTGCGCGGACGACATCCGGGTGCGGGGGGCCGCGATGAGGATTCCGCAACACGAGTCGCCGCGGTGGTACTTGTGTCCGAGCAGCGAAAAGCGAGATCATCACGCATGCTCGACCCCTCGCCCGAGGACGCGACCTCACCGACCGTCTCCACGCCACATTTCGTGGGTCGTGATCGGGAGATGGCGGCGCTTCGGGGCGCCTTGGCCCGGCCACCGGCGATCGTGCTGGTGGAGGGCGAGGCGGGGATCGGGAAGAGCCGGCTGCTGCGAGAGTGGTTGGCCGCGCCGGACCAGCGCACCGCCCTGGTGTCGGTGTGCCCACCGCTTCGCGAGTCGCTGACGTTGGGGCCGATCGTCGACGCGTTCCGTGGGATCGACCGTCCGGTGTCGCGACTGCGGCTCACCGAGCTCGCGGGTGCGTTACGGCCCCTGTTCCCGGAATGGTCCGCGGACCTGCCGCCCGCGTTGCAGCCCCTGGACGATGCGAAGGCGGCACGGCATCGCCTGTTCCGCGCCCTGGACGAGTTGCTGCGGGCTCTGGGTGTCGACGTTCTCGTGCTCGAGGACGCGCACTGGGCCGACGAGGTGACCTTGGAGTTTCTGCTGTTCGTCACCTCTCGACAGCAGTCGCACGGGCCCAGCCTCGTGGTCTCCTACCGGCCGGAGGAGGTGGACGACGGATCGCTGTTGCTGCGGCTGACGTCCCGGTTGCCCGCTGGCGTGACCCAGCTGAGGATCGCCCTGGCACCCATGCGACCCGACGACACGGCGGCGCTGGTGTCCTCGATGCTGGACGGCAACCCGATATCACAGGAGTTCACGACGTTCATGCACGAGCGGACCGGTGGCGTTCCGCTGGCCGTGGAGGAGTCGGTTCGCCTCATGTGCGACCGGGCCGACCTCGTCTTCCGCGACGGACAGTGGGTCCGGCTGAAGCTGCGTGAGCTCCAGGTGCCGCCAACGGTACGTGACTCCACCCGGGAGCGGGTGGGCCGCCTGTCGCCGACCGCGCAGCTGGTCTTGCGAGCCGCGGCGACGTTGGCTGAGCGGTCATCGGTGGCCACGATCGCGATGACCGCCGATCTGTCACCAGCTGCGTGCCGAGGCGCTGTCGCTGAGGCGGCCGGCGCCGGTGTCCTGGACGGAGACGACCGCGACCGCTGGCGCTTCCGGCATGTGCTGGCCGCCACCGCTGTCTACGAGGCGATCCCGTTGACCGACCGCAGACACCTCCACCTGCTGGCCGGCCGGGCCGTGGAGCACATCCATCCGCCGCCGGTGGCACGCCTCGCCCACCACTTCCGTGAGGCGGGCGAAACGCGGTCCTGGGCGCGGTACGCCGAGCAGAGTGCCGAGCTGGCCATGGCCTCGGGTGACCACACCAAGGCGGTCGACCTGCTGGTCGATCTGTTGACGTGGGCCGTGCTGGCGCCGGTGGACCGGGCACGGGTCGCGCGCATCGCCGGAGTTGCCGCGCTGGGCCGTCGTGAGCCTGTCGACGAGGTCTACCACCGGGTGATCCGTACCCTGCGCTCGGTGCTGGAGACCCCGGGTCTCTCCGCCCGCCAGCAGGCCGAGATCCGCAACCCCCTGGGTCGGCTCCTGATCACCGGGGGTGAGGCGCAGGCGGCACTCAGCGAGCTGGAGCAGGCGGTGGCCAACCTCGACCACGACCCGGTCGAGGCGGCTCGGGCAATGACCTACCTCGGCTGGGCCTATGCGGGACCGTGGCCTGCGTCGACCCATCGGCGTTGGCTGGATCGCGCCGCTGAACTCACCGCCGACTTCGATTCTCCCGCGGAGCGGCTGAACCTGGCCGGCAACCGGGCCGCGGCGTTGCTCATGCTCGGCGAAGAGGAAGCCTGGGACGTCGTCGCCGACCTGCCCATCGACGGCGCGACCACGGCGGAGCGTCTCGACGTCGCCCGCATCCACGCGAATGTCGGGACCGGCGCACTGATCTGGGGTCGGTACGCCGACGCGGAGGAACACCTCGCCGTGGCCATGCGCCTCGCCGAGGCCGAGCAGGCGTCCCGGTTGCACCACAACGTCGTACTCGAACAGGCAAACCTGGCGTGGCTGACCGGTCGGTGGGAGGGTCTCGCCGAGCGAAGCGCGGCCCTCGCCGATTCCGACCCCGACCGGCCGGCGCACTACCTCGGCAGCATTCGCCTCGCTGCCCGACTGGCGGCCGCAGCCGGACGGCGGCGCGTAGCCGAGGAGCAGTTCCGGCTGGTCCTCGAGGAGTCCGCGCGTCTCGGCGCAGCCGACGACACGATGGAGGCCGCCGCCGCGCTGGCCAGACTGTGGCTGACGGACGGAAACAGCGCCCGGGCGTTGCAGATCACGAACGAGCCGATGGAGACCGTCCGGAGGAAAGGCATCTGGGTCTGGGCGACGGACCTCGTTCCCGCCCGGATCGAGGCGCACCTCGCGGCAGGGGATCTGCAGGCCGCGACACGCCTGGGCGGCCAGTTCGCCAGAGGGCTGCGTGGCCGTACGGCACCTGCGCCTCGCGCAGCGCTCACCGTGTGCCGTGCCCTGCTGCTCGCCGCCTCCGGAGACCACGCCCGGGCGGCGACGGCGTACGGTCGGGCGGCGCGCGCCTGGAGCGCGTTGCCGCGCCCCTACGACGCGATGCTCGCCCGCGAGCGGCAAGCCGAGGCGCTCATCGCGCAGGGCCAGATCGAACAGGGCCGAGAGTTGCTGGCGGCACAGTACGAGCAACTGTTCAGGCTCGGAGCCCGTGGCGATGCCGACCGGGTCGCACAGCGGCTTCGTGAAAACGGCGCCGAGGTCCCGCGACTGTGGCGCGGCGGCCGGCGCGGGTACGGCGACCAGCTCTCACCTCGCGAGCTCGACGTGGTCCAACTGGTTGTCGCCGGCAAGACGAACCGGGAGATCAGCCGGATCCTGGCCAAGTCACCGGCCACGGTGGACCAGCAGCTGCGTGCGGCGATGCGCAAGTTGAAGGTGAGCTCCCGGACCGCGCTCGCGGTCAAGGCGGTGGAGGCCGGAGTGTTCGCAGAAGAGGACTCCCTCGACGACGCGTCGTGAAAATTGACGTATCCGCTGGATAGCGACGGTCACTCGGCCCGCCGAGCATGACTGGATGATTCATAGCCGTTGGGCAATGCATGCCTGAGCGACCTGTCGCGGGTGACGACTCCGCCATCGAGCGCCTGCCACCACCCGAGCTGCCCCGGGAGCCGCGCGTCAGCGCCCCCGACGCCCGTGACGTTGACGGCGACGGTGCCGACGACCACAAGAACCACGACCCCTACCAACCCCTGTAGGTCGAAGGACTCTCATGAAACTCAAAGCCCTCGCGGCTTCGCTGGCCGTAGCGGTCGGCCTGAGCATGGTCCAGGCACCACCGGCGTCTGCCGCTGAGCCGGATCCAGGTGCCGCCGCCAACAAGATCGCCTCGAACCTGAAGGACCGCTTCCGCACGTCTCCGGCTTCCGACTTCTGGATCACGTTCGAGACCAAGGCCGACCTCGGGCCGGCAAAGAAGCTCACCGACTGGACCGCTCGTGGTCGGTTCGTCTACGACGCGCTGACCGCGGCGACGAAGGACTCCCTGGCATCCGTCTCCGGTGACCTCGACCGGGCGGGCGTCAAGTACACCTCCTACCCGATCGCCAACGCCGTTCTCGTCAAGGGAGGCACCGAGAAGCTCGCCCTCAACGTGGCCTCGAAGGTGCAGGTCGCCGAGATCCACGCGACGCCGCAGGTCGCGCTGGTCGAGCCGGTTGACGAGAAGGTCCCCACCGACCAGGCTGCCCGCCCCGCCGCCCCGAAGAAGGCCGCCGAGGCAGGGACCGTCTCGTGGGGTCTGGACGCCATCCACGCCCCCGAGGCGTGGGCCATGGGCGCCACCGGTGCGGGCATCACGGTGTCCAACCTCGACTCGGGCGTCCAGTTCGACCACCCCGCCCTGGCGCACCAGTACCGTGGCGCGAAGCCCGACGGCACCATCGACCACAACTACAACTGGATGGCCACCCGGGGCACGTGCACGGGCGCGCCGTGCGACGACAACGGACACGGCACGCACACCATGGGCACCATGGTCGGTGACGACGGCACCAACCACGTCGGCGTCGCGCCGGACGCGCAGTGGATCGCGACGAACGGCTGCTGTGACAGCACCGGCGTCGAATCGCTGCTGCGGTCCGGCTGGTGGCTGCTCGCCCCGACCGACGTCCAGGGGAACAACCCCGACCCGTCCAAGCGCCCCCACGTCATCAACAACTCGTGGGGCCAGACCGTCGAGCACAGCTTCGACGACTTCTTCCAGGCCATCGACGAGGCCTGGAGCGCCGCGGGTATCTTCAGCGTCTGGTCGTCGGGCAACACCACACCGTACGCGGACTGCGACACCGTCTCCTCGCCTGGCTCCGCCGAGAGCGCCTACTCCGTCGGCGCGTACTCGTCGGACGGCACGCTCGCGTCGTTCTCCCGCAAGGGTGAGGGTGAAGGTGGCCGGGTCAAGCCCGAGATCTCCGCTCCGGGCGACGGCGTCCGTTCGTCCTACCCGGGCAACAGCTACGTCGAGATGTCCGGCACGTCGATGGCGGCGCCCCACGTCGCCGGCGCGGTCGCGGCGCTGTGGAGCTACGACCCGACCCTCATCGGACAGGTCGAGGAGACCCGCCGCCTGCTCGGCGAGTCGGCCGTCGACGTCGACGACACCGAGTGCGGCGGCACCGCCGAGGTCAACAACAAGTACGGCGAGGGCCGGCTCGACCTCGTCCGCCTGCTCGAGCTCGCGCCCCGCAAGGGCGGCACCCTCACCGGTGTCGTCACCGCCGACGGCGCCCCGGTTCCCGCTGCCGAGGTGACGATCAGCGGGCCGTTCAGCCGGTCGATCGGCACCGACAAGGACGGCCGGTTCACGACGAACCTCCCGGTCGGTGACTACCAGCTCAGCACCAAGGTCTTCGGCTACCTGACCGCGACCGCCAACGTCACGATCACCCTCGGCCAGGACACCTCCGTCAAGCTGCCGCTCACGGCCGCCGTGCGGCACGACATCAGCGGCAGGGTCGTCGACGACAAGAAACGCCCCGTCCCGAACGCCGACGTCTCCGTCACGGGCACGCCGCTGAAGCCGGTACGCACCGATGCCAACGGCGCGTTCACGATCGGCGCCGTCCCCGAGGGCGGGTACACGCTGGGCATCAAGCCCAACGCCTGCTTCTCCCCCACCACCGTGCCGCTGACCGTCGGCGCGCAGAACGAGTCGCGCGAGTACCCCGTCGGGCTCGTCGTCGACAAGGGCGGCTACAGCTGCGCCGTCTCCGACGGCGAATACCTGCGCGGCACCGACCCGGTCGCGTTCGGCAGTGGCGTGTGGGCGACGGTGCAGCTGCCGTTCCCGATCGCGCTCTACAACGGCAGCCACGACAGCCTCGGCGTCGGCCTGCGCGGTGTGATCGCCCCGGACGGCGCCACCGGACCCGGCTATGGCGGGGCGGGCATCTTCCCGTTCTACGTCGAGACCCCCGTCGAGTTCGCCCCCGGCGGAGGCGTCTTCACGGCAGCCACCAAGGTCAACGGCGAGGACGCGTTCGTCGTCGAGTACCGCAACGCCAAGCTCTGGGCCTATCCGGACCGGACGGAGTACACGGAGCCGGTCAGTTTCTCGGCCACGCTCACCCGCTCCGGCACGGTGATCTTCGGGTACGGCGACGGGGTCGGGTCCGACGACCCGGTGACCGCCGGCGCGCACGCCGTCACCGGCATCCAGGGCTGGGCCGGCGTCGACGGCATCCGGTTCTCCGACAAGGCCCCGGTGCTGCGCGACGGGATGGTCGTCACCTACGACATGCCTGACTTCGGGTACCTCGACGCGACGGTCGTCGACAAGAACGACGGGCAGCCGGTGGCCGGCGCCAAGGTCTCCTTCACGAACAAGGACGGGCTCGTCGAGGCCGTCACGACAAACGGGACCGGCGTCGTGCATCGCCAGCTTCCGGTCGGCGACTACACCATGACTGTCGACGCGCCGAACTACACGACCGCGGCGTACCCGTTCTCCCTCGACAAGCTCTACGCGAAAGCGAAGATCGACGCGCGCCTGACCACGGGCGTCGCCGGCCTGAAGGCCGACGGCCTCGACGCGCTGGTCGGTACCGACCAGAACGGCGTGGGCTCGCTGACGCTTACCAACAACGGCTCCGCCCCACTCACGTACGACCTGGGTGAGGCCGCGCGCCACCCCGAGCTCGACGCCGCCGGCGCCACCGAGCGCACCGGGAAGGGTGCGGCCAGCACGATCGACCTCGCCGCGTGGAAGGCCGGTGCGAGCGGCATGAAGCCGTCGAACGTCGACGGCAAGGCCGCGACGGCGAGCGCCGCAGAGGCACAGGCCGCCGCCAAGGTCGGTACGACCTCCGGCGGTGACGTCATCACCCGGATCGCCATTCCGGGCACCATCGCGGAGAAGGAGCCCTCGGGCGTCGGGTACGACGGCGACGTCTGGGTCCACGACTACAACGCGCGGACCAACACCGCCTGGACGGTGACGGGCAAGCCGACCGGGAAGGTCTTCGACGCGGCGTGGAACCCCGCGTACCGGGCGTTCGACATGGCGCTCGACACCAAGACCGGTGACATGTGCCAGATGGAGGACAGCCCGGCCAGCTACATCCACTGCTTCAACCGGGACACCGGCAAGGAGACGAGGCAGATCAAGGGTGACTGGTCCACGCTGCAGCTGACCGGTCTCGCCTACAACCCGACCGAGGACGTGTTCTACGTCGGCGGCCGGGCGAACGGCATGATCGGCACCGTCGCCGGGACGTCGCACGACAACCCGGGTGCGCTGCTGTCCTTCTGCGCCCCGCCGCTGCCCGAGGTGATGGGTCTGGCCTACAACCAGGCGTCCGACACCATCTGGTACACCGACCTCACCTCGAACCGGCCCACCCGCCTGCTGCAGGTCGACCCCGACGACTGCTCGCTGGTGAACGCGTGGTGGTTCCCCGGTCAGAAGGCGGGCCAGGGCGGCGGCCTCGAAACCGACTCGACAGGTGCGCTGTGGGCGGCGGACCAGGTCGCCGACGACGTCGTGCTCGTCGACGTGGAGGACGACCTGCTCACCGACCTGCCGTGGCTGTCGCTCTCCTCGACCGGCGGCTCCCTCGCCCCGGGCGAGTCGACCACGGTCAAGGTCTCGATCTCCGCGAAGGGCACCAAGCCAGGAGTCCTCGGCGCGAACATCGTGGTCAGGTCCGACTCCGGACGCCAGTCCAAGACCTACGTCCCCGTGACGCTCACGACCACGAAGTACCAGGTCGGCGTCAACGCCGGCGGCTCGAAGCTCACCGACGGCTCCGGCTACACCTGGTCGGCCGACCAGCCCGCCGGCAAGAAGGCGTGGGGTTACGAGGGGAAGACGAAGGTCACCGCCACGAAGTCCGGAATCGAAGGCACGACTGACGACGCACTGTTCCAGTCGCAGCGCACCACGCCGGACAAGCAGTTGTTCTACCGCTTCCCGGACGCGCCCAAGGGCACCTACGCAATCGACTTCGGGTTCGCCGAGATCGAGAAGGTGGCCAAGGGCAAGCGGGTGTTCGACGTCCTCGTGGACGGAACACTGACGGAGTACGCGTACGACCCGGCTGGGGCCGTGGGGCCGGACGCCGCCGACTGGCGCAGCGCCGTCGTCAAGCACGAGGGTGGTCCGCTGACCGTGGAGCTGCGGGGCTCGAAGGGCCTGAAGGCCCCGAGCATCGCCGCGTTGCGGGTGACGCTCGACCCGCGCGCGGACGCGGTGGAGCCGGAGCCCCAGCCCGAGCAGCCGGAGCCGGGCCCGGTGCCGGTGGCCCCCGCCGGTCGCTCGTACTCGATGAAGGTGACCGACGGGCTCTACCGCCAGGGCACGGAGGAGTCCGGGTGGCACGGCGACGACCTCTGCGGCGTGCTGTGGTTCGACTCCAGCTTCCTGGCTCCGTTCTACGACACGGCCTGGGACGGCGTGTGCGTGACGACGAACGGTGCGCTGACCTTCGACCGCGCCAGCACGTCGGGGAGCAACACGGCACTGCCGTCGCCGTACCCGATCGACGCGATCTACCCGCTCTGGGACGACCTCATGGTCGACGACGAGGCGGGTATCTACTTCGGCAAGACCGAGGTGGACGGGCTGGCGGCGCAGGTCGTCGAGTGGCGCAACGTCGCCTTCTACAGTGACCCGACGGCCCGCGTGAGCTTCTCGGTCACCCTGATCGCGGACGGACGGATCCAGATCGGGTACGGCGACGGCGTCGGCGGCGACAACCCGCTCACCCGCGGGTCGTCGGCGACGGTTGGCGTGGAGAGCCTGACCCGCAACCCCGCGAGTCAGTACTCCTTCAACCAACCCGTCCTGAAGGCAGGCCTGGGGCTGGAGTACACCCTCCCGGCCGCGGGCACGATCGAGGGCACGGTCACCGACGCGAACGACCGCAAGCCGATCGAGGGCGCGATCGTCACGCTCAAGGGGCCGGCCGGCGAGCGGGTCATCACGACCGACGCCAAGGGCCGGTGGAAGGCCCAGGCGCTGGTCGGCGAGAACACCGTGCAGGTCGACGCGCCGAACTACGTCACCGCCAGCCGCCCGGTGACCATCACCAAGAAGGATCAGGCCGAGACGGTCGACACGGCGTTGACCACGGGCGTCGCCACCGTCACGGGAGGTGACCTCGACTGGCTCCTCGACAAGGACCAGAAGGCGACGGCCGACGTGACAGTGACCAACGCCGGCTCCGCCCCGCTCGAGGTGCGGATCAGCGAGCAGAAGCGCACCAGTGACGGCGGGCACGAGGCAGCCGACCTTCCGTGGCTGACCCTCACGGGCGCGGCGGCAACCGGAACGGTCACGCTCGCGGCCGGCACGTCCACCACGGTCACGGCGACGGCCGACAACGCAGGCGTCGAGCCCGGCGTCCTCGTCGGGGAGCTGCTCGTGGCAACGAACGCCGGCAAGGGCGAAGCCCAGCTCAAGCCGGTCCGTCTGGCGACCTCGGCCTACTGGAAGGGCGTCGACGTCGGCGGGTCCGGGTACGTCGGTGCCGACGGCTTCTTCTGGTCACCCGACCAGGGGCTCGGCTCGCGGCCGTGGGGCTACGTCGGCGGCAAGGCGCGTGCCACCAGGGCCGACATCGCCGGCACCGAGGACGATGCGCTGTTCCGCACCCAGCGGACCGGCCAGACGTTCAGCTACGTGTTCAAGAACGCCCCCGCCGGGACGTACCGGATCGGCCTCGACTTCGCCGAGATCGAGAAGGTCAAGGCCGGCACGCGTGCCTTCGATGTGCTGGCCGACGGCAAGGTCGTGCTCTACGACCACGACGTGCAGGCGAAGGTGGGCGCGCTGACCGCGGACATGAACACGGTCACCGTCGAGCACGCCGGTGGCGATCTGACGATCGAGCTTCGCCGCGACAAGGGCGAGAGCGACCCGATCCTCAACGCCCTGAAGGTTCAGCAGGACCCGCGCCTCTGAGCTTTCGCCACAGTGGTCAGAGCCTCCACGGAGAGCATTGCCGTGGAGGCTCTGACCACGACTGTCGCCGTCCCCGAATCCTCAGGAGCGAGCGCGGATGATCGTCTTTCCGGTGATCCGCTTGGTTGGATTGAGAGCGGCGACGGCGTCGTCGAGGTCCGCGACGTTGCCGATGTTCGTCCGTAGTCGCCCGTCTCGTACCCGCTGGACGATTTCCCCCAGTTGGGCACGATCAGGCAGCACGACGAAATCTATCGCCAGGCCGTCCGTGGGCCGCGCCTCGGACGGCCCGACAACGGAAACCAGTGTTCCTCCGGCTCGAATCAGGGCTGCCGACCGCTTCCCGATGTCACCGCCGATGACGTCGAAGACCAGATCGACTCCGCCGACGTCTTCCAGGGCCTCGCTGCCGAGGTCGACGAACTCGTGTGCGCCGAAGTCGAGCGCCCTCTGACGGTCAGCAGCGCGTCCGGTGCCGACAACGTAGGCGCCGAACTCACGTGCGAGCTGCGTCACCATCGAACCGACTGCGCCGGCCGCGCCGTGCACGAGCACGCTCTGCCCCGTCCGAAGACGGCCGTGCTCGAACAGTCCCTGCCAGGCGGTCAAGCCAGAGATCGGCAGGCTCGCGCCCACCGCGAAGTCGACATCGCCGGGCAGCGGCGCAAGGTTGCGCGCCTCGACGGCCACATACTCCGCAAGGGTGCCGTCGCGGGTCCAGTCCGTGAGGCCGAACACCCGCTGTCCCACCGACAGTCCCGTCGTGCCATACCCGAGAGCGCTGACCACTCCGGCCAACTCGTGCCCAGGGATCGACGGCGTCCGGTCACGGCCGAGGCGATCGGTCCAGGTCGAGGGCCACGCCAACTCGGTCGGGACGAACCCCGACGCATGAACCTGAACGACGACGTCATTGAGGGCCGGTTCCGGCTCAGGCCGTTCCACCAGCGTCATCCCGGCCGTTCCGGCGGCCTCGTCCGTCACCACGATCGCCTTCATCAGATACCTCCTCGTATCCAGCCCTCGTCTGCACTGGCACGAGGAGCACATCTCCGTTTCCCGGCATTGGTGGCGCCAAGCCTCGGCGCCGTGCCACACCACGCTGACCGGTAGCGGCTGGGCGCGAGGATCAGACCGTGAGTGGCGGGGACGTCTGTCGAACCCGACGCCGACGGGCAACTCGGGCACGTCGTCGCTACCGGGGGCACCAGCCGGACAGCTCGAACCTAGCTACGGTAAAACTGGTCTGTCAAGTCCACTATTGGCCCACGTGACGCTGGTGTGGTCGCAGGCGAAGTGCCAGTTCATGCTCCTCAACAGGGCAGCCACCTGGCAACGACTAGACATTCGTTATGGACTCTAGGGTCCAAGGAAGGCGGAGGATGCGGGAATATAGCCGACCCGGAGAGTGTCTGTACTCGCGTGTCCAGGTGAGCTGGCACGACGACAGGCAAGGAGACGACGTGAACACCGAAAAGGCAATCCTCGCCGGCGGCTGCTTCTGGGGCATGGAGGAGTTGTTCCGCCGCCAGCCCGGCGTCGTGTCCACGCGCGTCGGCTACAGCGGCGGCGACGTCCCGAACGCCACCTACCGCAACCACGGCACCCACGCGGAGTCCATCGAGGTCGTCTACGACACCGACAAGACCGACTTCCGCGCCCTTCTCGAGTTCTTCTTCCAGATCCACGACCCTTCGACGAAGAACCGCCAAGGTAACGACGTGGGCATCAGCTACCGCTCGGCGATCTTCTACACCAGCGACGAGCAGAAGCGGGTCGCCGAGGACACCATCGCCGACGTCGACGCCTCGGGTCTGTGGCCCGGCACGGTCGTCACCGAGGTCACCGCGGCGGGCGACTTCTGGGAAGCCGAGCCTGAGCACCAGAACTACCTGCAGACCTACCCCGACGGATACACCTGCCACTTCCCCCGCCCCGGGTGGAAGCTTCCGAAGCGGGCGACGGCCTGACACCCTCCGGGGGGGGGGGCCCCCCGGGGCCCCCCCCGGGGGGGGGGCGCCCCCCCCCCCCCCCGGCCCCCCCCCCCCCCCCGGGCCCCCCCCCCAAAAACCCCATGGGGCCCCACGGCGGTGGTAA
>NZ_JBIAFG010000016.1:0-207542 GCF_042869175.1 Micromonospora sp. NPDC007208
TACGACCCGCCACGTGCCACCGACCTCTCAGCGATTCGCCCCGCCAAGAGGACAACGAACGACAAGATCGATTGCTACGACCAGCTGAGCACGGGGTGGCCTCGGAGCAGCCGGATGGGACTACTTCCTGGATCGAGCGTGATCATGCCGCCTGGAGCCGGCGGGCAGAGCAGGGCGGGGCCGCGCAGGACGGGGCCGCGCAGGACGGGGCCGCGCAGGACTGGGCCGCGCAGGACGGGGTTCAGACGTGGTTGGGGGTCCGGGCCAGGCCCGCGTAGATGTCGATGAGCCGCTTGGTGACCACGTCGGGGTGGAAGGTCCGCTCGTAGCGGGCGCGGGCGGCCAGGGTCAGCCCGGACGCACCGGCGCGGGCGACCGGCAGCGCGGCCGCGAGCGCGGCCGGCTCCGGGGCTACCACCCAACCGGCCTCGCCCAGGCCGATCCCCGCCGGCATGGGTGACCCGCCGCCGCCCCCGGCGACCGCGGAGGCGGTCTCGGCGGGCCCGGTGCCGGCGGGCTCGTGTGGGGCGTCGGCCCCGACCAGGTACGGAATGCCGCCCAACGCCGTACCGAGCACCGGTCGGCCGTTCGACAACGCCTCGATGATCACGGTGGGCAGCACGTCGTGCCACATCGCGGCGGCGATCACCACCGCGCTCGCCTCGACCGCTGCCTGCACGCCGGCCCGGTCGAGCTGACCGAGGTAGACCACGTCGGGCCGCTCGGCGGCGGCTGCCTCCACAAGGTGGCGCAGCTCGCCGTCGCCGGCCACCCGCAGCGTGCCGAGCGCACCCACCGGGTGCCGACGCCAGGCGTCCAGCAGCAGGTCGACGCCCTTCTCCGGGGAGAGTCGGGCCATGTACAGGAACCCGTCACCGAGCGGTGCCGGCCGACCCGGGTCAGGTACGGAGTTCGGCTTCACCACGATGCGTTCGTCCGGAATACCGTAGTCGCGGAGGTGATCGGCGATCGCCGAGGTGAGCGCGATGTAGCGATCCACCGAGCGCCAGGTGCCCCGGTGCACGGCCAGGGTGGTCGCCATCAGCGCGCTCTGCGCCGCCGAGTCGCGGTAGCAGCGGTGCTTGATCGCCGGCACCCCCAGCGCCCGGCCCTTGCAGTCCTGACAGATCACGCCGTCGCGGAAGTAGATCCCCGACGAGCAGACCTGCCGGTAGTTGTGCACCGTCTGCACCACCGGCACGCCGTGCCGGTGCGCGGTCCGCACCACCCAGGGCGAGATCAGCGGGTACGGGTTGTGCAGGTGCAGAACGTCCGGTCGGTGCTCGGTGAGCAGCCGGCTCAGGTCGTGCTGGGCGCGCGGAGCCCAGATCGGCGAGATCGGCAGCAGCGCCTTCGCCGCCTTCGACATCGACGGGATCTCGTCCGAACTGCGGATGAAGGGCAGCACCTCGACGCCAGCGGCGGTGAGCTGAGCGATCTCCGAGTCGACGATCGTGTTCTCACCGGAGGGCTGGGCTTCCCGGTACCGGTTGTGTGCCACCACGATTCTCACGGGAAAGAAGGCTACCGTTGTGTCGTGCCCGAACTACCGGAGGTTGAGGCGCTCGCGGGTTACCTGCGTCAGCGCGCGGTGGGCCGGCGCGTCGATCGGCTGGAGATCGCCGCGATCAGCGCCCTGAAGACGTACCAGCCGGCACCGACCGAGGTCGCCGGTCGGGCGGTGGTCGACGCCAGTCGGCACGGCAAGTTCCTCGATGTCCTCTTTGAGGGCGGCCTGCACCTGGTGGTGCATTTGGCGCGTGCGGGCTGGCTGCACTACCGGGAGGCGTTTCCCGCCACCACCCCGCTGCGGCCGGGCAAGGGCCCGATCGCGGTGCGGGTACGCCTGGACGACGGTTCCGGCTTCGACCTCACCGAGGCGGGCACCCAGAAGAAGCTGGCCGCCTATCTCGTCACCGACCTCGCGGAGGTCCCCGGGGTGGCCAAGCTGGGCCCGGACGCGCTCGCCGCGGATCTGCCCACCTTCGCCGAGCGGCTACGGAGCCGGCGCGGGCAGGTCAAGGGGGTGCTGACCGACCAGTCGGTGCTGTCCGGGGTGGGCAACGCGTACTCCGACGAGATCCTGCACGCCGCGAAGCTGTCCCCGTTCGCGATCACCGATCGGCTCACCGACGCCCAGATCGCCACCCTGCATCACGCCACCCGACAGGTTCTCGGCGACGCGGTCGAGCGGTCCCTCGGTCAGCGGGCCGCGGAGCTCAAGGGCGAGAAGCGCTCCGGGCTGAAGGTGCACGCCCGCACCGGGCTGCCCTGCCCGGTGTGCGGGGACACCGTGCGCGAGGTGTCGTTCGCTGACTCCAGCCTCCAGTACTGCCCGACGTGCCAGACCGGCGGCAAGCCGCTCGCTGACCGTCGGTTGTCCCGTCTCGTACGGTGAGTAATTCCACTCCGTGACTACGGAGCGGAATCGCCCTCACTGAGTGAAAGCTCCGGTCCGCCGTTCTCGCCAGGCGCGCATCCATCGGTATAGTGGCCCGGTCCCCGGCTTCTGAAATGGTGCGGAGCCGGCCAGATCCCGCCGGCACCATCGGCTGCCAATCTCCTTCGGGGCGGCGACCGGTCGGAGCCCGCGTGGGAGACTGGGACGGTGGGCGACCCGGGCCCTCACGCCGAGTGAGCGGCCCGTGTCATGCGGGAGGACATGGGTGAGGTGACGGCAAGCCTCCAGCGCCCGGTAACCAACGAAGGCCGGAGCAGACTCGTGCGGCACGTCGACAGCTTCGAGATCCAGCCGCCGACGCCGCCGTCACACAACGGCGTTCCTCGGTCGGCATGGACCAGGGCACGACGCCGCGTCTCCCGTTGGCACCGCCCCTACATTGCGATCCTGCTGCTGCTCGACTTCGGCGCGGCGGCGTTCGCCAGCTGGATCGCGATCCAGCTCTTCGACCAGGCCGCCTCCGGGTTCTCCGGCACCAAGCAGGACCCGACCTGGTTCCACACCATCTCCTACCTGCTGCTCCCGCTCGGCTGGGTGATCATCCTCTGGAGCAACCGGGCGTACGACCGCCGCTACCTGGGGCTCGGCCCGGACGAGTTCAAGCGGGTGATCCGGGCCGGGGTGACGGTCGCCGCGAGTGTCTCGTTCCTCGCCTTCGCCACCAAGACCGAGTTGTCCCGCTGGACGGTCGGCACGGCGCTGCTCGGTGCCCTGCTGTTGATCCTGTGGGGCCGTTTCGTGGCCCGCTGGGCGCTGCACTACATCCGTCGGCGGGCCGGTCAGGCCGCGCACCGGATGGTGCTGGTCGGCACCCTGCCCGAGTGCCTGGAGGTTTACGCGGCGGTCACCCGCAGCCCGGCCGCCGGGCTGATGCCCGTCGCCATCCACATCACCGACGGGTACGCGGCGGCCCGAGGCATGCCGACCCCGGTTCCGGTGTACGCCGGACGCGACGTCCTGGCCCTGGTCCGTGAGGTCGGTGGGGACACCATCGCCGTCTGCGGGTCGGCCAGCGCGGAGCCGGGCGAACTGCGCCGGCTGGCCTGGCAGTTGGAGGGCTCCGGCGTCGACCTGGTGGTCGCCCCGCAGCTGACCGACATCGCCGGGCCCCGGGTGCACATCCGGCCGATCGAGGGTCTGCCGCTGCTGCACGTCGAGGAGCCGACCCTCTCCGGGCCGGCGCTGCTGGCCAAGAACCTGATGGACCGGGTCGCCGCCGGCCTCGGCCTGCTGCTGCTGATCCCGCTCTTCCTGGCCATCGCCGTGGCGATCCGGATCTCCGACCCCGGGCCGGTCTTCTTCCGCCAGCCCCGGGTGGGGCACGAGGGGCGCACGTTCCGGGTGTGGAAGTTCCGGACCATGTACGTCAACGCCGAGGACCGGCTGGCCAGTCTGGTCGACCGGAACGAGACCGACGGCATGCTGTTCAAGATGAAGGAGGACCCCCGGGTCTTCCCGGTCGGTCGTTTCCTCCGGGCCACCTCGCTGGACGAGCTGCCGCAGCTGATCAACGTGCTCTGGGGCGAGATGTCGCTGGTCGGGCCCCGCCCGCTGCCGGCCGACGACGGTGACTTCCTGGGTGACGTCCGCCGCCGCCTGCTGGTCCGTCCCGGCATGACCGGCCTGTGGCAGGTCTCCGGCCGCTCCGACCTGTCCTGGGACGAGTCGGTCCGACTGGACCTCTACTACGTCGACAACTGGTCCCTCGCGTACGACCTGAGCATCCTGTGGCGCACCGTCGGGGTGGTGCTCGCCCGCAAGGGTGCGTACTAGAGGGTTGGCGCGCCGGCTCGCAGGGGCGAGGATCGCTGCGTGGCTGCCAACCTCTCCGCCGTGGTCGGCGTCGTCTCACTCGTCACCGCGCTGACCGCCGCCCTGTTGGCGGTGCTGCGACTGCGGGCCCGCCGTGGCATCGCCACCGCCACCCAGCGGGCCACCTACGAGGTGCTGCACACCGCCGGCCTGGCCGCCGAGCCGCTGCGCACTGGGCTGAGCGAGGCGGGCGCGGCGAAGGCCGTACGCCATCTGCGGGCTCTGGTGGGCGCGGCCGGGCTGGCGCTCACCGACGCCGACCGGCTGCTGGCCCTCGACGGGCGCGGCACGCACCACGGAGAGCAACTGCTCGCGGCGGCCCAGCGGACGGTGGGTTCCGGCCGCTCGACGGTGCTGGGTGAGCAGGATCTGCACTGCGACCGGGTCGACTGCCCGATCCGCGGTGCGGTGGTCGCGCCGCTGCTGGGGGCGGACGGCCGGGTGGTGGGCGCGCTGGTGGCGGTCGCCGACAGCCCACCGCCTCCGGGGTTGGTGCAGGCCACCCTGGAGACGGCGCACTGGGCCGGCAACCAGCTCGCCCTGGCCGAGCTGGACTCGTCGCGGGAGCGGCTGGCCCGCGCGGAGATCCGTGCGTTGCGGGCGCAGATCAGCCCGCACTTCATCTACAACGCGCTGACCGCGATCGGGTCGTTCGTGCGCACCGATCCGGAGCGGGCCCGGGAGTTGATCCTGGAGTTCGCCGAGTTCACCAGGTACTCGTTCCGGGCGCACGGCGAGTTCACCACCCTGGCCGAGGAGCTGCGGTCGATCGACCGTTACCTGACCATCGAGCGGGCCCGGTTCGGCGACCGGTTGCAGGTGCGGTTGCAGATCGCCCCGGAGGTGCTGCCGGTGACGCTGCCGTTCCTCTGCCTCCAGCCGTTGGTGGAGAACGCGGTTCGCCACGGGTTGTCCCGCAAGCCGGGCACGGGCATGGTGAGCATCGAGGCCCGGGACGCGGGCGCCGAATGCCACATCACGGTGGAGGACGACGGAGTGGGAATGGACCCGACCACGCTGACCGCCGGCATCGCCGAGCTGGCCCGCGGCACCGGCGACCCGGGTGACGACACGGGCCAGCACGTCGGCCTCTCCAACGTCGACGAGCGGCTGCGGTCGGTCTTCGGGGACCGGTTCGGCCTGGTCGTGGAGACCGGGTTGGGCTCGGGCACGAAGGTGAGCATGCGGGTGCCGAAGTTCCACCCCGGCGTACGGGCAGGGTCGTGAGCGAGCGGACCGGGACGGGCGCGGTGAACGCGGCCGGTTTCCTGCGCGTCCTCGCGGTGGACGACGAGCCGCCCGCGCTCGACGAGCTGGCGTACCACCTGCGGGCCGACCCCCGGGTGGCCCGGCTGCACACGGCCGGGGATGCCACCGAGGCGCTGCGGCTGCTGCGCGACGGCGACGTGGACGTGGTCTTCCTGGACATCCGGATGCCCGGCCTGGACGGCATGGAGCTGGCCCGGGTGCTGCGCCGCTTCGCCCGGCCACCGGCGATCGTGTTCGTCACCGCGTACGACGACGGCGCGGTGGACGCCTTCGACCTGGGCGCCACCGACTACGTGCGGAAACCGGTTCGCGCCGACCGGTTGGCCGAGTCACTGCGCCGGGTGATCGGCTCGCGGGTGGTGCCGTCGCACCCGGCGGCGCTGGCCCGCGCGGAGGAGGACCCGACGATTCCCATCGAGTTGGCCGGCACCACCCGGATGCTGCCCCGTTCGGCGGTGCGCTGGGTGGAGGCGCAGGGCGACTACGCCCGGTTGCACACCGCGGAGGGTTCGCATCTGGTGCGCGTCTCGCTGGCCACGCTCGCCGAGCGCTGGGCCGATGCCGGGTTCGTCCGGGTGCACCGGTCGTATCTGGTGCAGTTGAAGTTGATCGCGGAGTTGCGGCTGGTCAACTCCGGCTACGTGGTGGTGATCGACTCCACCGAGTTGCCGGTGAGCCGGCGGCACACCCGGGAGCTGAAGGACAAGCTGGTCAGGGCCGCGAAGCAGGATTGGAGTCGCTGAGCCGGGAATGGGAACAGTCCTACCGTACGTTGTACGCTAGTCCGTACGACTTCCGGGAGGCCTGCCGTGACCGAGACCCCGTTCGACGCCGAATCCGAGTTCGACAGCCAACTCGACCGACTGGTGCAGCTCGGCTATCCGACTCTCGCCGGGCTGACCGAGAGCGCCTTCCGCGACCTGGTCGCGCCACTGCGGGCCAGGGCGGTCGAGGGCGCCGCCGGGCTGCCCGCCCCCACCGACGCCCGGGTGCCGTTCCTGCTGGTCACCACCCGGGACCTGATCGGGGTGCCGGAACGGGTAGAGCTCACCACCCTGGCCGGCAAGCGCAAGCCCGGCGTCGTCGACCGGAACTACGCCGAGGACGACCTGCCCCGCTTCGACCCGATCAAGGAGTTGGAGGTGCCGGCCGGGCCGGCGTACCTGCTCTTCGACGTCGACCGGGGCGAGGAGTTCCGCAACCTGGCGCCGGCCACCGCCCTGGAGGGGATGACCGCTCAGGGCCGGTTGCCGCTGAGCATCGACGAGGGCCTCGCCTTCGTCACGCTGCACCCGGCCGCGTTGGCGAGCAACAGGTGCTTCTCGCTGGTCGGCTCCCGCTGCGGCGACAAGCGGGTGCCGGCGCTCTGGATCAGCCAGGGCGCACCCAAGTTGGGCTGGTGCTGGTACGGCAACCCGCACACCTGGCTCGGCTCCGCCTCGGCCCGGCCGGAGCGCATCGGCCTGGAGTAACCGCGGGCGGCCCGTGATCCGCGCGACGGATCAGAAGATGTCGGCCAGCGGCAGGCTGAGGGGGAACGGCCGCTCCGTGCGATAGACCTCGCCGACCGGCAGAACGGTCTGCTCGCGGTAACCGCCCGCGCCGTTGACCAGCACGGTCAGGGTCTGCTTGCGGGGCTCCACCAGCCAGTAGAGCGGGATGCCGACGGCCGCGTACTCGTGACGTTTGAGCACCAGGTCACGGCCGGCGTTGCTCGGCGAGATCACCTCGACGACGAGAAGCACGTCGGCCGGATCGAGCGCGGCACCGCCGCTGTCCAGTGCGCTCTCACTGGCGACGAAGAGATTGGGCACGAAGTACGACGAGCGCTGTGCGCTCACCCCGATGTCCTGACCGACGAGCACACCGGCGGGCGCCTGCCGGTCGAGGATCCGGCGGAGGCGGTTGGCGACCGCGCCGTGGAAGACATCCGCGTGGGGGGACACGAGCAGGCTCCCGTCGAAGATCTCGTAGACCTGGTCGTCCTCGGGAAGGCTCTGGAGGTCATCTACCGTCCAGGCGTCGCCCCAGCCGGGCCGGGCAGGGTTGGTCACCGTCACACCTCCTCTCTACCGGACCACCCTGACAGCTCGGTCGGTTGTCCACAACGAGCCTCGGGAGTTCCCACACGCCAGCCGGCATGGTCCCGGAGTTATCCACAGGCGTGACCGGTTCTCCACAGGTTATGCACAACGCCACCCACCGATGTGCACGACGCCGATGGGTGGCTCTGCTTGACAATCGCGTACGGCGGGCGAGACTGCCGGGGTGGCCGAGCAACTCCCTGACGTGGGGTCGGGCGGTGCGGTTCCGCCGCCCCGGCGGTCCCGGATCGTGCTGGCCGAGATCACCCGGCAGGACACCCGCGCCGAGCGGACCCGCGCCGAGCTGGCCCAGCAGACCCAGGTCGGCGAGGCGCTGGTCCGCGGCCTGGTCCGGGCCCAACTGGCGCTGGCGCTGCGGCTGTCCCTGGTGGTGGCCATCGGGTTGGGCGGGCTGCCCTGGCTGTTCGCGATCGCGCCCTCGCTCGGCCGGACCACCGTCGCCGGCGTCAACCTGCCGTGGCTGCTGCTCGGGGTGGCCTCCTTCCCGTTCCTGATCGCCGTGGGCTGGGCGTACGTGCGGCTGGCCGAGCGCAACGAGCAGGACTTCACCGACCTGGTGCAACGGCCGGAGCACTGAGGTGGGCAACGACTTCGTGGTCCCGGCCATCGTCGCGGTCACCCTGGTCACCGTCGGGATCGGCTTCTACGGGCTGCGGTTGGCCCGGACCACGTCCGACTTCCTGGTTGCGTCCCGGGCGATCAGTCCGACGTGGAACGCCGCCGCCATCGGCGGGGAGTACCTGTCGGCGGCGAGCTTCCTCGGCATCGCGGGGCTGGTCCTCAAGTACGGCGTGGACGTGCTCTGGTACCCGGTCGGGTTCGCCGCCGGCTACCTCGCCCTGCTGCTCTTCGTGGCCGCGCCGCTGCGCCGCTCCGGGGCGTTCACCCTGCCCGACTTCTGCGAGCTGCGGTTGGGGTCGCGTCGACTCCGCATCCTGGCCACCGCCTTCGTGATCTTCATCGGTTGGCTGTATCTGGTGCCGCAGCTCCAGGGCGCCGGGCTGACCCTGGCCACGGTGGCCGGCTCCCCGTACCCTCTCGGCGCCCTGCTGGTGGCCGCCGTGGTCACCGCGAACGTGGCGCTGGGCGGGATGCGCGCGATCACCTTCGTGCAGGCGTTCCAGTACTGGCTCAAGCTGACCGCTCTCGCCGTACCGGTGATCTTCCTGGCCCTGCAGTGGCAGGCCGACGGCCGCCCGGCGGTGACCCCGCCCGACGGGCCGACGTTCCGGGCCGCGACCACCGTCGTGGTCGAGCACCGCGCGACCCTCACCCTGCCCGACGGTGACATCCGAGAGGTACGCCCCGGCGACGAGCTGACCTTCGCTGCCGGTGATCCGGTGCCGGACGTGTCCGGGGTGGCCACCGACGCCAACGACTGGTTGCTGCCCAGCGCCGCCGGTGACGACGACCGGGGCCTGTTCGCCACGTACTCGCTGATCCTGGCCACCTTCCTGGGCACCATGGGCCTGCCGCACGTGCTGGTGCGCTTCTACACCAATCCGGACGGTGCGGCGGCCCGCCGGACCACCCTGGTCGTGCTCGCGTTGGTCGGCGCGTTCTACCTGCTGCCCACCCTGTACGGGGTCCTCGGCCGGATCTACACCCCGCAGTTGCTGCTCAGCGGCCAGACCGACGCGGTGGTGGTGCTGCTACCCGAAGCGGCCCTGGGTGACGGCCTGGCCGGGCGGCTACTCGCCGCGTTGGTCGCCGCGGGCGCCTTCGCGGCGTTCCTCTCCACCTCGTCCGGCCTGCTGACCAGCGTCGCCGGAGTGATCTCGACGGACGTGCTCGGTCGGGGCTCGGTACGCGGGTTCCGACTGGCCACCGTCATCGCCGGTGGTGTGCCGGCGGTGCTGGCACTGCACGTCTCCGGACTGGACGTGTCGCAGGTCGTCGGGCTGGCCTTCGCGGTCGCCGCGTCGAGCTTCTGCCCGCTGCTGGTGCTCGGCATCTGGTGGCGTGGGCTCACCGACGTGGGCGCCACCGCCGGCGTGGTGGCCGGCGGTGGCGCGGCGATCGGCGCGGTGCTGGTCACCGTGCTCGGCCCACCGCTGTCCGGCTGGCCGGCCACGCTCATCGCGCAGCCGGCCGCCTGGACGGTGCCGCTGGCCTTCACCGTGATGGTCGCGGTGTCGATGGCGACCCGCCGCCGAGCCCCGGCCGACGTCGCCGCCACCATGCTCCGCCTGCACACCCCGGAAGCCCTCCGCATGCAGTAATCAAGCTGGCCTGGCCCGCGATCTTGCACTTTCTGTCGCGACAGAAGGCGCATATCCGCCCAGGTCGACAACAGAAACTGCAAGATCGGCGTGGTTCTCTTTCTCGGGGGATGATCGCGGGTCCGCCCGTCGCCGGACGGCGGAACTGGCGGGCGGCGGATAGCGTCTGCTCCATGACTGTTGAGCACCCCGCGCTCGCACTGCGTGGCCTGGCCAAGCGGTTCGACGGCACGATCGCGGTGGCCGGCGTCGACCTGGACGTCCCCGCCGGTTCCTTCTATGGCCTGCTCGGCCCGAACGGCGCCGGCAAGACCACCACGCTGTCGATGGCGGTCGGGCTGTTGCGACCGGACGCCGGCTCGGCCTGGGTGCTCGGGCACGACGTCTGGCAGGACCCGGTCACCGCCAAGCGGCTGCTCGGCGTGATGCCCGACGGGGTTCGGCTGTTCGACCGGCTGACCGGGGCGGAGCTGCTGGCGTACAACGGGTTGTTGCGGGGGATGGACCCGGCGGTGGTCGACCAGCGGGCTGCCGAGCTGCTGGACGTGCTGGCGCTCGGTGACGCCGGTCGGACGCTGGTGGTGGACTACTCGGCGGGCATGAAGAAGAAGATCGGTCTGGCCTGCGCACTGCTGCACGGTCCCCGGGTGCTGGTGTTGGACGAGCCGTTCGAGGCGGTCGACCCGGTCTCCGCCGCGCTGATCCGGGACATCCTCACCCGGTACGCGGCCGGCGGCGGCACTGTGGTGTTCTCCAGTCACGTGATGGAGGTCGTCGAGCGGCTCTGCTCGCACGTGGCGATCCTGGCCGGCGGCACCATCAAGCGGGTCGGCACCATCGACGAGGTCCGTGGCGGTCGCTCTTTGGAGCAGGTCTTCGTCGAGGTGGTCGGCGGGCGCACCGCGACCGGCGAGGAGTTGTCGTGGCTCTCCCAGTGAGCGCGGACGCCACCCCCGCCGCGCCCGTACGGTCGGTTTCCGCTCGCCACTTCGTGCGGCTCAAGCTGCGGGTGATGGGCAACAACTTTCGGGGCCAGGGCTGGCGGATCGCCCTGTTCGTCGGCGGCGCGTTGCTCGGGCTCTGGTTCGCCGCCAGCGGTTTCTTCCTGTTCGCCGCGCCGGGCCTGACCGACAACGGCCGGTACGCGGTGCTGGTCGCCGCGGCGGGTGGCGGGCTGCTGGTGCTCGGTTGGCTGCTTCTGCCACTGGTCTTCTTCGGTGTGGACGAGACACTGGACCCGGCCCGGTTCGCGCTGCTGCCGCTGCCCCGGCGCACCTTGGTGACCGGCCTGTTCGTGGCGGCCCTGATCAGCGTGCCGGCGCTGGCGGTGCTCATCGCGTCGTTCGGGTTGGTGCTGACCGCCTGGTCGTTGGGGGGTTGGTCGGCGGGGTTGGTCGCCGTCGTGGGTGTGCTCGCCGGGCTGCTGCTCTGTGTGGCCGCCAGCCGGGCGGTGACCAGCGCCTTCGCCACCATGTTGCGGTCCCGACGGGTCCGCGACCTGGCGGCCGTGCTGCTGGCGGTGACGGCCGCCCTGCTCGGCCCGTTGCAGGTCTTCGGCCTCGCCGCGCTGCGGGAGGCGGACTGGGCCCGGTTGACCGGTGTGGCGACCGTGATCGGTTGGACGCCGCTGGGCGCTCCCTGGACCGCCGGCATCGACGTGGCCCAGGGGCGGGTGTGGGCGGCACCGGTCAAGCTGCTGATCACGGTGGTGGCGCTCGCTGCCCTGCTGGCCTGGTGGTCCCGGTCGCTCGAGTCGGCGATGGTGGGTGCGGCGAGTGCCGGCAAGGCCCCGGTACGACGCGGAGTTGACGGCGGGGCGGTCGCCCAACTGTTTCCCCGGGTCGCCGGCTGGGCCCGCCGGGACCGGTTCGGTGCCCTGGTCGCCCGGGAGGCCCGCTACTGGTGGCGGGACGCCCGCCGCCGGGCCAACCTGATCACGATCGCGGTGGTCGGCATCTTCGTGCCAGTGATGATCAACGTGACCGGCGGGGACTTCGCGGCCATGGAGGACGAGGGGTTGACGGCGGCCGCCAGCGACAGCTCACCGGTCGTGGTCACCATCTCGATGGTCTTCGTGGGCGTGCTCGCCGCCGTCACGCTGGCCAACCAGTTCGGCTTCGACGGCAGCGCGTACGCGGCGAACGTGGTGGCCGGGGTGCCCGGCCGGGTCGAGCTGCGGGCCCGGATGACGGCCTTCTCGCTGTACGTGCTGCCGATGCTGGCGGTCGTCGCGGTGGTGCTGTCGGTGCTGCTCGGTCAACCGGGTTGGATCGGGCTCACGGCCGGCAGCCTGGCCGCCACCTACGGCGCTGGGCTGGCGGTCAACAGCCTGGTCTCGGTGCTGGGGGCGTACTCGCTGCCGGAGACGAGCAACCCGTTCGCCATGAACAGCGGTGCGGGCCTGGCGAAGGGGCTGCTCACCCTGCTGGCCATGCTCGCCTCGGCGGTCGCCGCGGTGCCGATGGTGGTGGCCGCCGCCCTGCTCGGTGACGCGTGGCTCTGGCTGGCCCTGCCGGTCGGCGTCGCGTACGGGCTGGGGGCGGCACTGCTGGGCGCGTACCTGGCCGGCGACGTGCTGGACCGCCGCCAACCGGAGCTGCTGGCCACGGTCACCCCCCGCCGCTGAGCGCGGGCCGTCCCCATCCGGCCGAACGCCGGTCCGCTGCGCCCGTCCCTCGTTATGGTGCGAGCAGTCGGGACGAGGGGGCAGTCGGCATGGGGTCGCACACGCGCTACCGCAGCATCGTCGTCGACGGGCTCTCGGTCTTCTACCGGGAGGCGGGGGCACCGGACGCGCCCGTGCTGCTGCTCCTGCACGGCTTCCCGTCCTCGTCGCGCATGTTCGAGCCGCTGTTCGACCGGCTCGCCAACCAGTTCCGGCTGATCGCGCCGGACTACCCCGGCTTCGGGCACAGCGACCCGCCGGATCCGCGGAGCCCGTACACCTTCGACCAGATCACCGAGACGATGGCGGGTTTCGTCGCAGCCGTCGGCGTGGAGCACTACCTGCTCTACGTACAGGACTACGGCGGGCCGGTGGGGTTCCGGATGGTCCTCGCCGATCCGGGTCGCCTGCGCGGCCTCATCGTGCAGAACGCGGTGGCCCACGACACCGGGCTGGGCCCGCTCTGGGGCACCCGCCGGGCCTTCTGGCAGGACCGGGCCGCACACGAGGCGGCGGTCCGGGAGAACGTCCTCTCGCTGGCGGCGATCCGGACCCGGCACGTCGGCAACGATCCGGACCCGGAGCGGTACGACCCCGACCTGTGGGTCGACGAGCACGCCTTCCTCAGTCGCCCCGGGGAGATCGAGCGTCAACTGGATCTCCAGTACGACTACCGGACCAACGTCGCCTCGTACCCGACCTGGCAGGACTGGCTCCGACGCACCCAGCCGCCGCTGCTGGTGGTCTGGGGTCGGTACGACACCTCGTTCGAGGTCACCGAACCCGAGGCGTACCGCTCCGACGTGCCGGGGGCGGAGGTGCACCTGCTCGACGGCGGGCACTTCGTGCTCGACACGCGACCGGACGAGGTCGCCGCCCTGATTCGCTCCTTCGCCGGTCGGGTTCGGGCGACGGGCGGGGCGGGTCACAATGTTTCACGTGAATCATGAGCCGGGTGCCGAGATCCACCACACCGACCCGTTCGCGGTGCCGACCGGGCAGCGGTCGCCGGTACGCCGACTGCGTGGTCGCCTCGCCGCACCGGTGACCCTCTGGACGACGCCCGGCCCGGCCGGGCTGACCGTGTCGTCCACCCTGGTGGCCGAGGGGGAACCGGACCGGCTGCTCGGGCTCATCGACCCGGAGTCCGACCTCTGGGCTGCCGTCGAGGAGTCGGGTCGGTTCGCGGTCACGCCGCTCGGCCCGCCACACCGGCAACTCGCCGACCGGTTCGCCGGCCTCTTCCCCGCCCCGGGCGGGCTCTTCGCCACCGGCGCCTGGACCGAGACGCCGTACGGGCCGGTCCCGGCGGACGCCGGCGGCTGGGCCGGTTGCCGGCTGGACACCGCCCGGGAGTACGGCTGGGGCCTGCTGGTCGAGGCCACGATCGAGGCGGTCGACCTGGCCGAGCGGGCCGCTCCGCTGCTGCACTACCGCGGTCGCTATCACGAGCTGCCGGCCTGAACGGACGCCTCGCCCTGGGCGACCGATCACCGCAGTGACCTGAGTCACTTGGCGCAGCCAGCCAACCGCTCGGCGCACTCGCCGACCGGCGTCGATCTCAGCCTTCCCTGCCGGGGAGTGCGCTCTTTACGGTGCGCGAAACTCCTCTGACGCCTGTGAAGGTGGTGATCCACAGATGTCCACGGACACACCCGCTCCGGCCGCTTCCCAGTCGGACAAGTACCTGGCCGTACAACGGTCGGACGAGTTCGCCGGGCTGCGGCGTGCGCTGCGCGGCTTCGTCTTCCCGATGACCGTCGCTTTCTTCCTGTGGTATGCGCTCTACGTCATTCTCTCCGCGTACGCCCGGGACTTCATGGGCACGAAGCTGTTCGGCAGCAACATCAACGTCGCGCTGGTCTTCGGCCTGCTCCAGTTCGTCTCCACGTTCCTGATCGCCTGGCTCTACTCCCGGTACGCGGACCGGAAGATCGACCCCATCGCGGACCGGATCCGCGCCGAGATCGGGGAGGTGACCCGTGAAGACGGTTCACGCGGTTGAGACGTTCCTCGCGGCTGAGGCGGGCAATCACACCGCCCGCAACCTGACCATCACGCTCTTCCTGGTCTTCGTGGCGGTGACCCTGGCCATCACCATCTGGGCCAGCCGGCAGACCAAGACGGCTACCGACTTCTACGCGGGCGGCCGGTCCTTCTCCGGCTTCCAGAACGGTATGGCGATCGGCGGCGACTACATGTCGGCCGCTTCGTTCCTCGGTATCGCCGGCATCATCGCGCTGTACGGCTACGACGGCTTCCTCTACTCGATCGGCTTCCTGGTCGCCTGGCTGGTGGCCCTGCTGCTGGTCGCGGAGCTGCTGCGCAACTCGGGCCGGTACACGATGGCGGACGTGCTGGCGTTCCGGATGCGTCAGCGTCCGGTGCGGACGGCGGCGGCGGTCTCCACCATCACGGTGTCGATCTTCTACCTGCTCGCGCAGATGGTGGGCGCCGGCGCGCTTGTCGCGTTGCTGCTCGGCATCCGGCCGGGGACGACCTTCCTCGGCATGGACGCGTCCACCGCGAAGGTGGCCACCATCATCATGGTCGGCGCACTGATGATCATCTACGTGACCGTGGGTGGCATGAAGGGCACCACCTACGTGCAGATCGTCAAGGCGTTCCTGCTCATGGGCGGCGCGCTGTTGATGACCATCCTGGTGTTGGCGAAGTTCAACTTCAACCTGTCGGAGCTGCTGGGCCAGGCGGCCGCGGCCTCCGGCAAGGGCAACGCTTTCCTCGAACCCGGGTTGCGGTACGGCGTCGAGGTCGCCAGCAACTCGACACAGACCTTCTACAACAAGGTGGATCTGCTGTCCCTGGGCATCGCCCTGGTGCTCGGCACCGCCGGTCTGCCGCACATCCTGATCCGCTTCTACACGGTACCGACCGCGAAGGCGGCCCGTAAGAGCGTGCTCTGGGCGATCGGCATCATCGGCACGTTCTACCTGCTCACCCTGGCCCTCGGCTTCGGTGCGGCAGCGCTGGTCGGCAGTCAGGCGATCACGGCACAGGACAAGGCCGGCAACACCGCCGCGCCGCAGCTGGCCGAGGCGCTCGGCCTCGACTTCTTCGGCGGCGAACTCGGCGGGGCAGCCCTGCTGGCGATCATCGCGGCGGTCGCCTTCGCCACCATCCTCGCGGTGGTCGCCGGGTTGACACTGGCCTCGTCGTCCAGCCTGGCGCACGACTTCTACGCGAACGTGCTGAAGAAGGGTGAGGCGTCGGAGCGGCAGGAGGTACGGGTCGCCCGGATCTCCGCCCTGGCGATCGGCGCGGTGTCGATCGCACTGTCGATCTTCGCGCAGAACCTCAACGTGGCGTTCCTGGTGGCGCTGGCCTTCGCGGTCGCCGCCTCGGGCAACCTGCCGGCGATCCTCTACAGCCTCTTCTGGCGGCGGTTCAACACGTCCGGCGCGGTGTGGGCGATCTACGGCGGGCTGCTCTCGGCCGTACTGCTGGTGTTCTTCTCGCCGGTGGTCTCCGGTGCGGCGACCTCGATGTTCCCGGACCACGACTGGCAGTGGTTCCCGCTGTCCAACCCGGGCATCCTCTCCATCCCGTTCGGTTTCCTCTGCGGGTGGATCGGCACCGTCGTCTCCAAGGAGCACGACGAGGACAAGTACGCGGAGCTGGAGGTGCGCGCCCTCACCGGCGCCGGCGCCCACTGACCGCGCCACCTCTGAAAGGGGGGTCCCCTGTCGACGCGCGACGTCAACAGGGGACCCCTTCCGCGAATTCGGCTGTCGGTAGGCTGAGCGGTATGAAGGTTGCTGAGCGCTTTGGTTCCGGTCACCGCGTCCTCGTCACCGGCGGAGCTGGCTTCGTCCCGTCGCACCTGGTGGACGCCCTGATCGCCCGAGGTTGCACGGTGGTGGCGCTGGACAACTTCGTGACCGGCTCCAAGGAGAACGTCGCCCACCTGCTGGATCGGCCGACCTTCACCCTCGTCGAGGCGGACATCTCCGACGGCCTGCCGACCCACCACCCGGCGTTGGCCGAGCGGTTCGACGCGATCCTGCACATGGCCTCTCCGGCCAGCCCCACCGACTTCGCCCAGCTGCCGGTGGAGATCCTCCGGGTCGGCTCGGTGGGCACCCTGCACCTGCTGGAGCGCGCGGTCGCCGACGGCGCCCGGTTCCTGATGGCCTCCACCTCCGAGGCGTACGGGGACCCGAAGGAGCACCCGCAGCGGGAGACCTACTGGGGCAACGTCAACCCGATCGGCGTCCGCAGCGTCTACGACGAGGCCAAGCGCTTCTCCGAGGCCGCGACGATGGCGTACCACCGCTACCGCGGGCTCGACGCGGCGATCGTCCGGATCTTCAACACGTACGGCCCGCGGATGCGCCCGGACGACGGCCGCGCCATCCCCACCTTCATCTCGCAGGCGCTGCGCGGTGAGCCGATCACCGTGCACGGCACGGGCAACCAGACCCGGTCCATCTGCTTCGTCGAGGATCTGGTGCGCGGCATCCTGCTGCTGCTCGACTCGACCGAGACGGGGCCGGTCAACTGCGGCACCGAGCACGAGCTGACCATGCGGCAACTCGCCGAGTTGATCGTGTCGCTCTCCGACAGCACCTCGAAGGTGACCTATGTCACCCGCAGCTCGGATGACCCGGAGATGCGTCGGCCCGATCTCACGCTCGCTCGTGAGCTGCTCGGATACGAGCCGTCGGTCGCGCCCGAAGACGGCCTGCGACGCACGATCGAGTACTTCCGGGCGCGGCTAGGGTAACCGGATCTTCGCGTACGTCCGCCGCTGAGTGTCGCCTGAAGGCGGCGGTGGCTCTCGCTACGTACCCTGAGTTACATGTCCGCGACCTCGTCTGCCGGCGTCCCGCATCCGTACCTGCACCGCAGCGCCGGCCGCGCCTCGGTGCCCGGCCCCGACCGGGGCGCCTCCGGGCGTGCCCGTCCGACCGAGGCCCGCTTCTACCCGTCGTACGACGAGGAGCAGCCCCGCTCCGGCGGCCCGGCGGGGCCCGCCGGGCCTGGCGGCCCGGGTGACGCCGGTGGGCCGGGGCGGCGTGGCCCGCGACCGCGCTGGGGTCGGATCGCCCTGGTGGCCGGGGCCGCGGTGCTGGTGCTGGCCCTGCTCGCCAGCGTCGGTGCCTGGCTGTACGCCCGCAACCTCAACAGCGACCTGGCCCGCACCGACCCGTTCGCGGAGATCACCGGTGGCCGGCCCGCGAAGACCGTCGATGGCGCGCTGAACATCCTGCTGGTCGGCAGCGACTCGCGGGACCCGGACGCGCCGGTCGACAGCAAGAGTCAGTGGCGTGCCGACACGATCATCGTCATGCACATCCCGGCCGACCATCAGGAGGCGTACCTGGTCTCCATCCCCCGGGACCTGTACGTGCCGATCCCGGAGAGCGCCGGCGCGGACTGCGGCTCCGGTTCGCGCGCGAAGATCAACGCAGCGTTCGCGTTCGGTGGGCTGCCGCTTGCGGTACGCACCGTGGAGTGCTTCACCGACGTGCGGATCGACCACGTGATGGCGATCGACTTCGGCGGTTTCAAGGAGGTCACCGACGCCCTCGGCGGGGTGGACCTGAAGGTGGAGCGGACCATCACCTCGATCCACAAGCCGTACCGGACGTTCACCAAGGGCACCAACCACATGGACGGCGCGGAGGCGCTGGACTGGATTCGGCAGCGCAAGCAGTTCCCGGACGGGGACTTCGCCCGGATGCGGCACCAGCAGGAGTTCCTTCGGGCACTGATGGACAAGGCGGCCAGCACCGGCACGCTGGCGAACCCGAAGAAGTTGAACGACTTCCTCAAATCGGTGACCGCGGCCGTAACCGTCGACCAGTCTTTCTCGGTTACAGACATGGCGCTGCAGTTCCGTAACCTGCGCGGCCAGAACCTCACCTTTGTGACCAGCCCGAACTCGGGCAGCGAGACGATCAACGGCGAGTCGGTGGTGGTGTCGAACCGGGAGAAGGCGCTCGCGATGTACCAGGCCATGTCGGCGGACACGATGGCCGACTGGGTCAAGGCCAACCCGCCGAAGAGCAACGACGGTGGCTGACCGCGGCCCGACGGGCACCAGCCGTTCGGGTCATCGAGCGGCGACGATCGACTGAGTCTGCGAAATTCGACGTCCGGATTGACCCGGGATGAACTCGCCAAGTCGATTTGATGTACGTACAGTGGTGCCGCCCCCTCCTGATCACGAGCTGGAGCACGCATGCCGGTTCAGGCCAGTCGTCGCCCTTCTTCCCCCGGGTCCGCCGCCCCCAGCGGTCGAGTCGCCGCGGCCATACCCGTGCAGGCACGCCCCTCGGGCGGCGGGCCGGGCTCGCGCCCGCCGGGCAGCGGCGGTGGTGGCGGTGGCGACCGCCCGGGTGGCGGTGGGTCGAAGAAGCGGACCAAGCGCAAGGACCCGCTCTGGGCCAGACTGACCGTGGTGTTCGGTGCCGTGCTGATGCTGAGCAGCGGGGTGGCCATCGTCGGCAGCAAGGCGCTGATCGGGCAGGCGACCGGCGGCATCGCGAAGGGCAACCTGCTGGGTGAGGCCGGCAAGTCCGACGCCGAGGGCGGGGCGAGCCTGGACGGCCCGATCGACATGCTGCTGCTCGGCGTCGACGCGCGGGAGCGCTGGGCCGCCGACGACGTCCGCTCGGACAGCATCATCGTCCTGCACATCCCGGCCACGCACGACCAGGCGTACCTGATCTCGATCCCCCGGGACACCGAGGCGCAGATCCCGGCGTTCAAGAAGAGCGGCTACGGCGGCGGCTCCGGCAAGATCAATGCCGCGTTCCAGGCCGGCGCCGCCAACGGCGGCGGCTGGGAGGGTGGCGCCCAGCTGATGGCCCAGACGATCAAGCGACTCACCGGGATCAGCTTCGACGGCGCGGCGATCATCAACTTCGGTGGCTTCAAGAACGTCATCGACACCCTGGGCACGGTGCGGATCTGTGTCAGCCAGGAGGTCAAGTCGCTGCACATGTCGTACGTCGACGGCAAGCCGATGTGGAACGCGGACGCCAAGAAGACCGGCAAGGAGCGGACCCCGGTGGTGCACAAGAAGGGCTGCCAGGAGATGGAGGGTTGGGCCGCGCTCGACTACTCCCGGCAGCGCAAGACCCTCAAGAACGGCGACTACGACCGGCAGGCCAACCAGCAGCAGCTGATCAAGGCGATGGCGAAGAAGGCCACCGAGGGTGGGATGTTGTCCAACCCGGCCAAGATGAACAACCTGATCAAGGCAGCGGGCAAGGCGTTCGTGCTGGACACCGGCGGCGTGCCGATCGAGGACTTCATCTTCACCATGCGCGGGGTCACCGGCAACGAGCTGACCATGCTCAAGACCAACAACGGCACCTTCCACGCCAACAACAACAACACCGAGGGCTTGAGCGAAGAGACGATGGCGATGTTCCGGGCGGTCAAGCAGGACAAACTCGCCGAGTTCGTCTTCACCCACCCCGAGGTGATCTCCAGCCGCAAGTAGCGCCCGGTAGTCGCGGAAAGCCAGCGACGCCCACTTCACCGCCCGTAGCCTGACGTGAGCAGGTTTCACGTATCGGCTGCGGGGAGGCGGTCACGTCCAGGTGGGGACGGAACGCAGCGGGCCGGGCCGGAGCGACCCCGCCCGCCCGGCCACCTCGCGCCCGGGGGTCGCGGATCCTGCTCGGCGTCGGCCTGGTCCTCGTCCTGCTGGCCGGGCTCGCCGCGGCCGGGCTCAAGATGCTCACCCACCGGTACGACCGCACGGTGACCAAGGAGCAACTGCTCGACCCCGACGCCCGCACCGACCGCACCGACCTGGACGGGCCGCTCAACTACCTCCTGGTCGGCTCCGACCGGCGCCCCGGCGACAGCGGCCCGGACCAACGCTCGGACACCATCCTCATCGTGCACGTCCCCGCCGGGCAGCGGGAGGCGTATTTGGTCTCCATCCCGCGTGACCTGCTGGTCGCCATCCCGCCCGCGAACGGCTTCGGCGGCGGCCAGGACAAAATCAATGCGGCGTACGAGCACGGCGGCGGCGGCCAGGCCGGTGCCCAACTGCTCTCGGCCACCCTGAACCGTCTCACCGGAATCCGGTTCGACGGCGCCGCGCTGATCGACTTCTCCGGCTTCCGGAAGGTCATCGACCTGCTCGGCGGGGTGGAGATGTGCGTGGACACCGAGGTCCGCTCGATCCACACCAACCGTCTCTTCCCCACCGGCTGCCAGCAGATGGACGGGGCGCAGGCGCTGGACTACGTCCGGCAGCGCTACGACCTGCCCGGCGGGGACTACGACAGGCAACACCACCAGCAACAGTTGCTCCGGGCGATGCTGGACAGCGCCGGCAAGGCGGACCTACGGAACAACCCCGTCAAATTCGACCAGGTGCTCCGGGCCGTCGGCGGCTCGTTGACCGTCGACACCAACGGCGTACCCCTGGAGGACCTGCTCCTCGCGCTGCGCGGGCTGCCGCCCGACGGCATGCGTGGCGTTCAGGTGCCCTCCTCGCCGCAGACCATCGACGAGGTTTCGTACGTGGTGCTGGACAACGGGGGCAACGGGCTCTTCGAGGCGGTTCGCGGCACGCGGGTGCCGGCCTGGGCGCAGGCCAACCCGCGCTGGGTGACCCGGTTGTGACGGTACCGACGGCCCGGTCGGTGTTGAACCGGGCCACGAGGATCTAGTGTTGCTTCCTGTGTTCGGACCCCAGGTTCCCACCGTGCCCGTGACCGAGATCGCCGACGAGACCTACCTGCTGGATGTGCGGGAGGACGACGAGTGGGCGGCCGGCCACGCGCCCACCGCCCACCACCTGCCGATGATGGAGTTGCCGGCCCGACTGGCCGAGGTGCCCGCCGACCGGGAGGTGGCTGTCGTCTGCCGTTCCGGCGGGCGTTCCGCCCAGGTCGTCGCCTACCTGATCAACAACGGTTGGGAGCAGGTGCGCAACGCCGACGGCGGGATGCGCCAGTGGGCTGCCGTCGGCCGACCGGTGGTCGACGCTAACGGGCAGCCCGGCCAGGTCATCTGAGGCCGGCGCAATGGGCGGGCCACTGGTCTTCGCGCACCGCGGCGCCTCGTTCGACCTACCCGAGCACACCCTCGCCGCGTACCTGCGCGCCCTGGACGAGGGTGCCGACGGCCTGGAGTGCGACGTCCGGCTGACCCGGGACGGGCACCTGGTCTGCGTGCACGACCGACGACTCGACCGCACCAGCAACGGTCGCGGTCTGGTCAGCGCGCGTACGCTCGCCGAGCTGGACGCCCTGGACTTCGGTTCGTGGCACCCGGGCGGCGCGCCGAACGGCGACCTGCCGCCGGACGAGTCGCACACCCGGCTGCTGACCCTGGCCCGGCTCCTGGACGCGGTGCTCGCCGCCGGCCGGCCGGTCCGGCTGCTGGTCGAGACGAAGCACCCGTCCCGCTACGGCTCGAACGTGGAACGGCGACTGGTCACCCTGCTGCGCCGGTACGGGCTGGCCGACCCCGCACCGGACGACCCGGTGCAGGTCACCGTCATGTCGTTCTCGCCACTGGCGGTCCGTCGAATGCGCGAGCTGGCCCCGACGCTGCCCACCGTGCTGTTGCTGGAGGTGCTGCCGCGCTGGCTGCGGTTGGGGCGGCTGCCGTTCGGCACCCGGATCGCCGGGCCGGGCATCGGCCTGGTCCGGGCCCGCCCGCAACTGCTGCCCGCACTGCGCGCGGCCGGCAACCAGGTGTACGTCTGGACGGTCAACGAGCCGACCGACCTGGAACTGGTGCTGGCCGCCGGGGTGGACGGAATCATCACCGACCGGCCGGCGTACGCCCTCGCCCGGCTGGACCGCTGACCCCATCGCCCGGGCGGGGGTGCCCAAAACCGGCTCGGCGGGGCAGACTCGGCACATGCCGGAGCGTATCGATTTCCCCGCTCTCCTCGCCGGCCACACAGTCGTGATCGAGATGATCAACTCTGGGGACGCCGGCCTGCCGGTCCTCGCCCAGCTGCTCCGGGTGGCCCAGCCGGCGCTCGGCGCGACCGGGATGGCGTTCGTCGAGTTCGGTCCGACCGGTGGTCGCGTCATCGCCGCGACCGGCGCGGCGGAGTGGGCCATCGGTCGGCCGTTGGCGGTCGACGACCCGGACACCGTCTGCCTGCTCTCCGGGCCTCGGGTACGCCAGGCGCGGGTGAGCGACCTCAACGGCAACCTCGCCGGCGAACTGGCCGGCAGCGGCCTGCGCCAGATGGTGGTCTCCCGGGCCGAGATCGGCGGTCACACCGTCGGCAGCCTGCACGCCCTCTATCCGGGCGATGACGAGCCCGACGCCGAGCAGCAGGGCGTGGTCGCCTACCTCGCGTCCTGCGTCGCGCACATGTACGGCGACCAGAGTGGCCTGCCGGTGCACGGCGACGGTCCGGTGGTGGCGGCCCTCGCCGACGGGCTGGCCGTCGTCGACCGGGACGGGCACGTCCGGCTCTGGAACCCGGCCGCGGCCCAGGTCACCGGCCGGACGGTCGAGCAGGCGCTGAGCCGCCCGCTGCCGTTTCCGCTGCCGCCCTCCGGGCAGGTTCGGGACCACCGGATGCCGGACGGCCGCTGGCTGCGGCTCACCTCCGGTGACCTGCCCGGTCCGGGCATGTTGCGGGTGGTCACCTTCCGGGACATCACCGACCAGCAGCGCCGTGACCACGACCGCGAGCTGTTCGTCGCCGTGACCAGCCACGAGCTGCGCACCCCGGTCACCGTCATCAAGGGGTACGCGGACACCCTCACCGACCACTGGGAGTCGCTGACCGAGGTCGACCGACGGCAGGCTGCCCGGGTGATCGGGCAGCGCGCCAACGAGCTGGCCCGGCTGGTCGACCGTCTGCTCAGCTCGGCGGCCGAGGCGGGGCCGGGCGACGACCCTCCCACCCCGTTCGACCTCGGCGAGGCGCTGCGCTCCGCCGTCGTGGACCTGCCGGCGGAGCTGCGCCGCCGGCTGGTGCTCCGCCTCCCGAGCGATCTGCCCAAGGCGCTCGGTCACCGGCCCAGCCTGGCCACCGTGCTGACCGAGTTGACCACCAACGCCGGTAAGTACTCGGCACCGGACTCTCCCATCGAGATCACCGCCTCGGGCGACGGTCGACTGGTGGCGTTCCGGGTCAGCGACCAGGGCATCGGCATCCGACCCGAGCACGTGGAGCGGGCGTTCGACCGGTTCTGGCAGGGCGAGTCCGGCGACCGTCGCGGCTACCCGGGTGCGGGGCTGGGCCTCTATCTCGTCCGCCGGATCGTTGAACAACAGAATGGATGGGTATCCCTACGACCGAGGACCGGCGGCGGTACGGTCGCAGAGGTGCGGCTACCACGCGGTTGACCAAGGGTGGCGCGACGTGGAGGCGACGGTGGCAGCGGCAGTGGCAGCGAGGGATCGAGCCTGGTGCGTGGTGGTTCCCCACCACCCGGGCGGGGCACGGCTGGCCCGACACCGGCTCGCCGCCGACCTGGCGGACGTCGTACCCCCGACGCTCCTCGCGGACCTGATCGCGGTGCTCGCGGAGTTGGTGGGCAACGCGGTGCGGCACGCCAGGCCGCTGCCCGGCGGCGTGATCCGGGTTGCCTGGCGGCTGCGGCCCTCGACCGAGGGCGCACTGATCCAGCTGCGGGTCACCGACGGCGGCAGCGCAAGCGCCGGGCCGCGGCTCCGAACCGCCAACCCGGACGCGGCGGACGGGCGCGGGCTGCACATCGTGGCCGGCCTGGCCACCCGCTGGGGCGTCGAGCAGGACGGCATGGGCCAGCGCGTCTGGGCCGAGTTCGACCCGGTGCCGACCTCCCGACCCGACCTGGTGCCGGCGGGCTGAGGACGGCTCGGGCGGGTCCCGGCCACGGCGTGCCGCTCGGGGCTCTAGGCTGTGACGCCGTGAGTAAGCGTCGAAAGAGCCAGCGCACCGCCGCCGACACCACCCCCCGTCGCGACAAGGTGCGGGACGTCTTCGTGCCGCGTCCGTTCGACGGGCTGGTCGACGAGTCCGAGTGGATCGCGCTGCGCGAGTTGGTGCCCGCCGCCTCCGCCCCACTGCGGCTGGCGCCCGCCCTGGTCGAGGAGTTCGGCGACCGGGCGGCGACGCTCGCCACGGTGCTGCCGATGGCCGCCCCGGCGATCACCAAGCCGGACGGCCGCGTGCTGATCGGTCTCCAGCGCCACCAGCAGTCCGGCGACGTCTCCCGGGATCTGGCCGACGCGTTGCTCAGCGCGCTGCGTACCGAGCCGGGTGGCCAGGTGACCGTGCCGCCACTGCCCGGCCCCGGCCCACGGCTGCAGGACATCCTCGTGGACGGTCCGCTGGACATCACCATGCACGACGGTTTCGACTTCTGGCTCGACCCGGGGGCGGCCGACGATCCGACCGTCCAGGCGTCGCTGGAGCGGGCGAACGCGGCCATCTATCCGACGGTCCGGCTGACCGCGGCGAAGGCCGCGTACTGGTGTCAGGTCCCGGAGAAGGCCCACGTGCGCTGGGTGCTGCCGGACGACGAGGACGCCGCCCTGGACGCCCTGGCCCGACTCGGCGCGGCCGGCACCCTGCCGCTCGGCGAGCAGACCAAGTTCGCCGGCATGTTCCGCGCACACGGTCGGCTCGTGCCGGTCTGGGACCTGCCGGAGGAGACCCCGGCGGCCGAGTGGGAGGAGCCGGTGGCGCAGTTCGCCAAGCGGTACGCGGAGGCGCTCACCGTCACCGACCCACTCGACGCCGCCGCCCGCCGGTCCCGTCAGGGGCTGCTCGGCCGCCAACTCACCCTGCGCTGAGCCGGGCCGCCGTCCCTGGCGCTGTCGTCCCGCTCCAGCCTGGGGGCGGGCGCGGTCGTCCCGGGCGCCGGATGACGGGCGGGCGCTGTCGTCGCGCGTTCAGCCGGCGACCGGTAGCGGGTCGCGGGTGATCGGGCAGGACATGCAGCGGGGTCCGCCCCGGCCGGAGCCCAACTCCGAGCCGGCGATCGGGATCACCTCGATGCCGGCGCGTTCCAGTTGGGCGTTGGTCTCGGTGTTGCGCTCGTAGCCGACGCAGAGCCGGGGGGCCAGGGCGAGGGTGTTGTTGCCGTCGTCCCACTGCTCGCGTTCCGCGGTGACCGGGTCCAGCCCGGTGTCGATGACCCGGAGCAGGTCGAGGTCCATCGCGTCGGCGGCGGCCCGCAGGAACGGTGCCGGCCCGTCCACCCGCGGGTCCTCGCCGTCCGCGCCGGCGATAACTGTGTACGCGGAGAGCGTGCTCGCGATGTTGGGATACATCAGGACGGCGTCCACGTCGACCATCGTGCACACGGTGTCCAGGTGCATGGTGGCGCGCTTCTGAGCGATCGGCACAACCAGGATGGTGTGGGCCAGGCCGGCGGCGAAGACCTGCCGACCGAGGCGCTCGGCGCCGGCCGGGGTCGTCCGCTCGCCCACCCCGACCGCCAGCACCCCGGGTGCGAGCAGCAGCACGTCCCCGCCCTCCAGGTGCTCCAGGTGCGGGCGGTAGACGAACTCGGTGCCGGCGAACCGGGGGTGGTGGCGGTAGATGGCGTCGGTCAGGGTGGTCTCGCGGCGGCGGGCCGGCATGGCCAGGCTGGTGACGCCGACCCGGTCGCCGATCCACAGCGACGAGTCGCGGGTGAACAGCAGGTTGGGCAGCGGGTCGATGACGAAGTCGTGTCGGTCCATCAGCGTGTAGACCAGGCCACCCGGCCGCTCCGAACTGATCCGCAACTCCTCGTGGGCCAGCCCGGCGGTGAGCACGTCGGCCAGGGCGGGCGGATCCAGGTAGGAGAGGTGGTCGGCGACGCGGGCGCGCAGGGTGTCGCCGAGCCGTCGGGAGCGCAGCACATGCTCGGTGAGTTCGGCCCGGGCGTCCGCGACGGCGAGCGTCTCGGCCAGCAGGGTGGCAAGGTAGAGCACCTCGACGCCGCGCTCGCGCAGGGCGGCGGCGAACGCGTCGTGCTCCTCCTGGGCGCGCCCCACCCAGGGGATCGCGTCGAAGAGGAGCGAGTCGTTGTTGCGGGGGGTGAGCCGGGCCAGTTCCGGGCCGGGCCGGTGCAGCAGTACGGTGCCGAGCCGCCCGACTTCACTGTCGACGTAGTGGGTCACTCCCGCAGCGTAGGGCAGGGTTTAGCGGCATCCGACAAAAGAACTGTGGATGAATATGGCATTCATCCACAGTCATTCCGGCGCTCCGGCTTGCCGAACACCGGTAGTGGCAACGTAGGGTAGTGAGGACATAACTTCGAGGGACCTTTTGCCGGAGGTCGCGATGACTGTCTTTCCCGCACGACGAGCCGTACCGTCCGCTCGGGCACTGCCGCCCGTGGCGGTGCCACACCCCCGCGTCGAGGCGCCGGGGGTTCTCGAACCGGTCCGTCCGACACCGCTCGAATGGGCCCGCCGCCGTCGGGCCGAGCGGGGTGCACGCCGCCTGGAGGCGGCCGGGGCCCGGGCGTTGGGCCAACTCGACCATCTCGGGCCCGCGTGGCACGTGATCGAGTGGCCACGCACCGACGTGACAGACGTCCTCGACCGCGGTCAGGACGACCGAGCCGGGTTCCTCGCCATCGGGCCGAGCGGTCTGTTCGCCGTGACCATCGCCGACCACGGCCGGGCCAGGGTGCTCGTCGCCGGAGACGTGGTGCAGATCAACGGCAAGCGGCCCCCGTACGTGGCCGAGTCCCGTCGGGACGCCAAACGGGCCAGCAAGGCCCTCTCCGACGCGGTGGGGCTGCCCGTTCCGGTGACTCCGGTGCTGACCTTCGTCGGCTCCGGCGTGATCAGCGTCTACGGCCTTCCGAAGGACTGTCTGATGGCCACCCACCGCGAACTGGACCGGCTGCTCGTGGCCGGTGGCAGCCGGATCAGCCCCGCCACAGCCGAGAAGCTTTCCCGGGTCGCACAGCACCCCGGCACCTGGCTGAACGGCACGTACCGTCCAACGGCCGACTACCGGTGGTACGACGAGGGCCGAACGGCCGCTGACAAGCCGGCCCACCGCCGGTAACGTCACCGGCGACGCCACGCGGCTCCGGTCCCCCCGTTCACCTCACCGGTCCCCGCGCCGTCACCGGTCGCCTCGGTTCACGCTGCGCGTCCCGGTGACCCGGTGCGCTCGGTGATTCCGTCGGCGACCCGCTAGCGTGGACAGTCGATCGGTGCACATAGGAGGCGCGGTGGCCCACGTCGAACTTTCGCTCTCGGAAGCGTTCGTGCCGGCGGCGCGGGCCTCGACAGAGCCGGAGTCCGACAACGTCGGCCAATGGTCGTCGACAGTCTCCCGGGCCGATGAGCCGTGTCTGCTGATCGACGCCGACACCCGGGTGGTGGCGATCTCCACGGCAGGTTGCGAGCTGCTCTGTCTCGGTGAGCCGGACGGGCTGATCGGGCGACCGCTGCTCGACGGCGGGCTACGCCTGCTCGACTTCACCGCCAACCGGGGCGAGCTGACCGAAGCCGAGATCGACAAGATCCCGCCGCTGTTGGCGCTCTCCTCCGGCCGACTCGCCCGTGGCCTACTCCGGGTGCAGGCCGCCTCGGCGAACAGCTCCGACGCGACCGTCGACGCGATCTCCACCCCGGTGCTCACCGACGGCACCGTCGCCGGCTCCCTCACCTTCTTCTCCGAGGTCTGACCTGCGGCGGAGTGTGTCCTTCACCGCACGCGGCGTTGCCGGGGTGGGCCCGCACGAAGGCCGTAGGGTGCCCTCATGCTCGATATCGCACTGCTGCCGGGGGAATACGCTGTGTGCCGGTTGGCCGCCGGCACCACCCTGCCGTACGCGCTGTCGAGCGGGCTGCGCGGCGCGGACGTGGTGACGGTGAGCTGGACCGCCGACGGGATCTCCGTGATCTGCCCGACCGACCGGGCACCGGCGCAGGCCGTGGTGGAGATGACCTGGCGCTGTCTACGGGTCACCGCCCCGGTGGCGCCGGCCGGCGCCGGCAGCCTGGCCGCCCTCGTCGACCCGCTCGCCGAGGCACGGGTCAGCGCCGTCACGTTCTCCACGTTCGACACCGACTACCTGCTGGTGCCGACCGTCCGGTTGGCCGAGGGCACGGCCGCGCTCCAGCGCGCCGGGCATCGCGTCACCGGCTGACCTTCACCCGATCGGCCGCTCACCCTACGATGGGCTCGGCCACCCCGGCCGCGACGAATTCTCCGATGTCCCGAGGATCGGCCCGTGCCGTTCAGCCCGCCCCACCCCGCGTTCCCCTCACCGCGGCCGACGATCCACACCCCACCGGCGAATCCTGGCCGGGCAGCCGATCGCGGTCCTGTCCGGACCATCGCCCGGGTCCTGCCGATGGCGCTCGCCGTCGCGGCGCTGGCCGGCTGTGGCGCCCCACCCGGGCTCGGCGAGCCGACCGCCGTGCCCACCCACACCGTGACCCCGACGACGCCCGGCCCGAGCACCGCACCCCCGACCCCGCCGGCCACCGCACCCTCCCTCGGTACGGTGACGCCCACCCCGGACGCCGGGTTGGTCGCGACGGCCTGCCGCAACGGGCCGACCGGGCAGCGGGTGCTGCAACTGTTGCGCGGTCGGGCCGGGGTGCTGCCGGCGAACGTCCGGGTCCAGGTCCGCAGCGGGCCGCTCTGTGCCGGCGACTGGCAGTTCACCGTGCTGACGGTGACCGGGCACGAGGAACTCCAGGTGGTCACCCGGGGCAAGCCCAGCGCCCCGGTGCTGGTCACCGCCGGCACGGACGTCTGCACCATCGAGGTACGCGCCACCAGCCCGGCCGGGATCCGCGCCCTCGCCTGCGACGCCGGCCCGGCCAACGGACCGGGTGCGTAGGCTGATCGGCATGCCAGGAACACCGCCGACGCGTTTCGTCTTCCTCGGGCCGGAGGGCACCTTCGCCGAGCAGGCCCTGCGCTCCGTGCCCGCCGCCGAGCGCGGCACCCGTACGCCCGCCCGCAGCGTCGGGGAGGCACTGGACAGCGTCCGCGACGGCGACGCCGACGCCGCGCTGGTGCCACTGGAAAACTCGATCGGCGGCGCGGTGGGCGTCACGCTGGACGAGATGGCCGAGGGCGAGCCGTTGGTGATCACCCGGGAGGTGATCCTGGCGGTGGAGTTCGTGCTCGCCGCGCGGCCCGGCACCTCGCTGACCTCGATCCGCACCGTGGCGGCCCATCCACAGGCGTCCACCCAGTGCCGAGGCTGGCTACGCGACCACCTGCCCGACGCCGTGGTGGTCGACGTGCTCTCCAACGGCGCGGCCGCCGCCGGTGCCGGCACGGGTGAGTACGACGCGGCGATCTGCGCACCGATCGGAGCCTCCCGGCACCGACTCACGACACTCGCCGACAAGATCGCCGACCATCCCGACGCGGTGACCCGGTTCGCGCTGGTGTCCCGCCCCGGGCCGCCACCGCCGCCGACCGGTGACGACCTCACCTCGCTCGCGGTCTACATCGCCCACGACCGGGTCGGCGCGTTGCTGTCCGTGCTGATGGAGTTGGCCGTCCGGGGGGTCAACCTGACCCGGATCGAGTCCCGTCCCACCGGTGAGGCGCTGGGCCGCTACGTCTTCTTCCTGGACTGCACCGGCCACGTGGCCGACGTACGCCTGGGCGAGGCGTTGCAGGGGCTCCGCCGGGTCTGTGCCGACGTCCGCTTCCTGGGCTCCTACCCCAGGCACCGGTGGGCCGAGGTGGCGGGCGAACGCCCTGTGCCCGCGCCGGCGGGCCTCTCCGACGTCGACTACACCGACGCGGCGGCTTGGCTGGCCCGCCTGCGTACCGGCGAGTTGACCTGATCGGGCGGGGGCGCCCCCACAGTTCCGGAGCGCCCCACGCCACTCGCGATCAGCTCAGCAGACCGCCGAGCAGACCGCCCTCCTGCTGCTGCTGGCCGCTGCCCAGAACCGGCGGCTCCTCGGACGGCTGCACCACCACGAAGCCCTGACCGGCGAAGCTCATGGTGAACGACTCACCGGTGCGACGGCCGAGCAGTGTGCCGAGGCCGAGCTGCTCGGCCCGGTGGTAGCCGGTCTGGAGGTTCGCCGACCAGCAGACCGCGGCCTGCGGGTCGACGTACGTCGGGGCGTCCACGTTGAGCACGACCGGGGTGCCCTTGGTGGTGATGGCGATCCGCCCGTAGCCGCTGAACACGCAGTTGAACAGGCCGGACGAGGACGCCATCCCGGCACCGCCGACCATCCTGATGTCGTACTGGAGGGTGGAGTCGAAGGCGAGCACGCTGCTGCCGTTGATGGAGAGGGCGTCGCCCGGCTCCAGGTCGATGATGTGCACGTCCTTGGCCAGCTCGGCGAGGAAGACATCCCCCTGACCGGTGACCTTCATCAGCGGGACGCCCTCGCCGGTGAGCTTCTGCTTGAGGAACTTGCCGAGCCCGCCCGAGCCCAGCGCCTGGAACTGCACGTTCCCCTGGTAGGCGACCATCGACCCGACCCGGGCCATCGCCTCACCGTTGAGCTCGATCTTCAACATCTTGGAGTTCTGCAACCGCATGCCGGGCTGCGCGGACTCCTTCTCCAGATTCTCCGCGGAGAACAGCTCGCTGCGCATGAAAGGGCCTCCTGAATAGGGTCGCGTTCGCTGCACCGACGGTAGGCGACCTCGGCAAGCACAGGCCATCGGCCGGGCGGCGCGGCGCGGGCGGGCCGTGCGGCGCGGGCGGGCATGGAGCGGTGCGGGCGGGCGGGCGTCGAGCGGGGCGGGCTCAGCCCCAGCCGAGCGCGTGCAACCGCGCGTCGTCGATGCCGAAGTGGTGGGCGATCTCGTGCACCACGGTCACCGCCACCTCGTCGATGACGTCCTCGTCGTTGTCGCAGATCCGCAGGATCGGATGGCGGTAGATGAAGATCCGGTCGGGGAGCACGCCGGAGTAGTCCCAGCCGCGCTGGGTGAGCGCATGCCCCTCGTAGAGGCCGAGCAGGTTGACCTCTCCCGGTGGCGGGTCGTCCTCGACCAGGATCACCACGTTGTTCATCAGGCCGAGTAGTTCTTCGGGCACCTCGTCGAGGGCTTCGCCGACCAACTCCTCGAAGCGCTCACGGCTCATCTCCACCGGCACCTCGCCCATTGTGCCCGACGCGGGGGCACGCGGCCCGGTCCTGCGGGGACGACCGTGGCCGTCATCCGCACATGCACGGAAGAAGCGACCACCCGGGGCCGGGCGGAGGCTCCTTCCGTGGACGTACGGTGTGGGCCGGCTCGCTCAGGAAGCCAGGCGGGCGTTGAGGGTGATCTCGGCACCCGGCGAGAGCAGGCGGGAGATCGGGCAGTTGGCCTTGGCGGCCTCGGCGAGCTTCTGGAACTCCGCGTCGTCGATCCCCGGGACCTGGCCGACCGTCTCCAGGTCGATGCGGGTCACGGTCATGCCGGCGTCGGTCTTGTCCAGGTGCACCTTGGCGGTGGTCTCGACCGAGGTGGCCGTGGAGCCCGCGTCGGCGAGCGCCTTGGAGAACGCCATCGAGAAGCAGCCGGCGTGCGCGGCGGCGATCAGCTCCTCGGGGTTGGTGCCCTCACCCTCCTCGAAGCGCGACTTGAAGGAGTAGTTGCCGGACAGGCCGCCCTTACCGGTGCGGATGGTGCCCGCGCCCTCGGTGAGGTTGCCCTGCCATTGTGCTGAAGCGGTACGGATAGGCATGAGGCAAACGCTAGCGGAAAGGCGACCGCCGAGCGACTGACCGGCGCGCTCGCCAGCCCTGCGATCCCTGTCACCACCAGCTTGCTGTGCCATGATGCGACCCAGGTCCGTGCCGGCGGAAGGGTGGCCGATGTCCGAGGAGCTTCCGATCCCGCGGCAGGGCGACCGGTCCGAGGCCCCGGCCGTGATCGAGTGGGGTGCCGTCGACCCGGCTCCACGACGCCGGTTCGGTTGGTCCCTGGCCGACTTCGCGCGGGATCCTCGACTGCCCCTGCTGCTCGCCGGTCTGGGCGCGGTGGCCGCGATCGCCTCGCTGGTCGGTGAGTGGCTGGTGATGAGCCTGCCGAACGGCGGGCCCGAGGGGAACGCGACGATCGAGGTGCCCGCCGGGGTGTCCGAGGTCGGTGGCTTCGGGGTCGGCTATCTGGTCGGTCTTCTCGCCCTGGTCTGCACCGTGGCGCTGGCGTTGCGCGGCACGGCGGCCGTACGGCCGAACGCCCGGCTGGCCGGTCTGACCCTGGCCGGTGCCCTGCTGGCGCTGCTGGTGGCGGCCACGGCCAGCTTCGACAACCCCGGTCAGCGAAACTTCTTCTACTCGCCGCAGGACGGCTTCCAGGTCGAGTACGGCCGAGGACTGGTGATGGCGTTCGCCGCCTGTGTGCTGTTCGCGGCCGCCCTGCGGCTGGCGCCCGCCGCACCCCCCGGCGCGTTCGCCGCGCCACCGGACGACGACCGGCCCGCCGACGCGCCAGCACCGCGCCCCTGGCGCCGCCGCCGCGACCCCGACCCGGTCGACGACGGCCTACCCGCCCCAACCGACCTGACAGTCGCCCCCGCCGCCCCCTTCGCCCGCCCCGACCCCCAGCCCTAACCCCACCCCGACCCCGACCCCGGACCTCGACCCCGCCGATCTTGCAGTTGCTGTCCCGGCATAGGGCGCATAAACGCGCAAAACGGCAACCGAAAGTGCAAGATCGCGCGGGAGATGGGGGCACGCGCCCGGGACACCTTGCGGGTGCCCGGGGTTGGCGCCCGATTCGCCTGGAAGCCATGGATGCGACCCGTTCCGCGAGGTACGGTTGCTGCCCGCCGTCACGCCGGGAGTCGGTTTCCCTGACCCTGGCGGTGCGACGGCGGCGGGCGAAGGAGGAACCATGACCCGCCCGGGACTGCCCAAGTTGATCGCGACCGACCTCGACGGGACGCTGGTCCGCAGCGATGACACCGTCTCCGCGTACACCCATGGGGTGCTCGACCGGGTGCGCGCCGCCGGGATTCCGGTGGTCGGCGCGACCGGACGCGGCCCTCGGTTGACCGAGTTGACCCGCAACGACATCCGCGCCGCCGACTTCCTGGTGATGGCCGGTGGTGGGCGGGTGGTCGACCAGAGCGACCCGAGCGGCCCGGTGGTGCTCCGCGACGAGCGGCTGCCCGCCGAGGTGCTGGCCCGGCTCCTCGCCGACCTGGAGGCGGAGGTCGGCCCGCTGACCGTCATGGTCGAGGCGTCCGACGAGCAGGACGCCCCGCTGTGGGGCGACTATCACGAGAGCTGGCCCTACCAGGACCGCTTCGAGGCGCGCACGCGCGACGAGTGCCTCGCCTGCGACGTGATCAAGGCCTTTGCCCGGACCGCCGACCACCACGTGGACGAACTGCTGGCGGTGGCCCGGCGGATCGTCCCGCCGCAGGTCGCCACACTCACCCAGGCCGGGCTCGGTTTCATCGAGATCTGCCCGCCCGGCGTGGACAAGGCGACCGGGCTGACCGTGGTGGCGCAGACCCTCGGGGTCGACCCGGCCGATGTGCTGGTCTTCGGTGACATGCCCAACGATCTGCCGATGTTCGAGTGGGCCGGCTGGTCGCGGGTGGCCGTGGCCAACGCGCACCCCGCGCTGCGCGCCGTCGCCGACGAGGTGACCTTGCGCAACGACGACGACGGGGTGGCGGTGTATCTGGACCGGCTACTGTCCCGGTAATGGGAGACACACCCCGCCTCATCGCCACCGACATCGACGGCACGCTGATCCGCGACGACCACACCGTCAGCCCGCGCACCGCCGACCTGCTCGCGCGGATCTCCGCGCGAGGCACGCCGGTCGTCCTGGTCACCGGCCGTCCGGTCCGCTGGCTCAAGATGGTGTACGACCAGCTCGCCCGGCCGCTGCCGGCGGTCTGCGCCAACGGCGCCGTGGTCTACGACCCGTTCGAGGACGAGGTGGTGCGGGCTGACCCGCTCGCCCCGCACCACCTGGCCGAAGTGGCCCGGAGGCTACGGGCCGAGGTGCCCGGGATCAGCTTCGCCGTAGAAATCCTCGACAGCCGGGAGATGCGGCACGAGGCGCACTACCCGCTGCGCTGGGACGCCGACGCCAACGGCATCCGGCCGATCGAGACGCCGGAGGAGTTGCTCTCGGTGCCGGCGGTGAAGCTCCTCGCCCGAGCCGGCGAGCAGGACCCGGATGCCTTCGCCGAGCTGATTGCCACGGCGGTGGCCGGGTTGGCCGAGGCCACGCACTCGTCGTCCTCGGGGCTGGTGGAGATCTCCGCGGCCGGGGTGACCAAGGCGGCGGGGCTGGCCTGGTACTGCGACCAGCTCGGGGTGGCCGCGGCGGACGTGCTGGCCTTCGGCGACATGCCCAACGACGTACCGATGTTGACCTGGGCCGGGCGTGGCGTGGCGGTGGCCAACGCGCACCGCGCCGTCCTGGCGGTCGCCGACGACGTGACGACGGCGAACACCGAGGACGGCGTGGCGGCGTACCTGGAGAAGATCTTCGGGGTGGACTGAGGTCAGAGGTACTGACCGGTGTTGTGACCCTCGCCGGCACCCGGCTGGCCGATGCCCGGCATCCCGGGGACGACCCCGCCGGGGCCGCTGGGCAGCGCCTGCCGGCCGCCGCGCATCTGCTCCAGCTGCACCCGGGCGGCCATCTGCTGCGCCACCAGGGCCGCCTGGATGCCGTGGAACAGGCCTTCCAGCCAGCCGACGAGCTGGGCGTGCGCGATCCGCAGCTCGCCCTCACTGGGGGCCTTGTCCTCGGCGAAGGGCAGCGAGATGCGCTCCAGTTCGTCGCGCAGCTCGGGGGCGAGGCCCTCCTTGAGCTCGACGATCGACCGCTCGTGGATCTCCCGCATCCGGTTACGGCTGGCGTCGTCGAGAGGCGCGGCCTTCACCTCCTCCAACAGCTGCTTGATCATGCTGCCGATCCGCATCACCTTGGCCGGCTGTTCGACCAGGCGGGTCGGATCCTCGCCCTGGCCCTCGTCGGTCTGCATCGTGCCGATCGGTCGGCCGTCCGGACCGACCACCACAACGGTGCCGGAGTGGCCGGAGTCGTCGGGGCCGGGCTCGTCGTTCTGTCCAGCGGAGCGCGCTTCGGTCATGGGGTCCATCTTTACCCAGCGGGCCCGAGCTATGCCGTCCGGGACCGACTCCCGGGGCCGAACCACCCGGGCGGGGCGCGCTACCGTCGCGCCATGCCTGTCGACCCGCGCGCCGTGTTGACCCGGCCCGCTCCGGAGCCCGACCGGACCGTGGCGTACGGGGACGACCCGGATCAGGTGGCCGACCTGCGCCTCCCAGCGGGAACCGGGCCGGCACGGCCGCTGGTCGTCGTGCTGCACGGCGGGTTCTGGCGGGCCGAGTACGACCGACGGCACACCGGCCCGCTGGCCGCGGCCCTCGCTGCTGCTGGTTACCCGGTGGCGCAGCTGGAGTACCGCCGCACCGGGCAGCCCGGAGGTGGCTGGCCGGGCACCCTGACCGACGTCCTGACCGGGGTGGCCGAGCTGCCGGGGCTGGCGGCCGAGGCGCTGCCCGGCAGGGTGACTCCGGTCGCGCCGATCCTGGTCGGGCACTCCGCCGGCGGTCACCTGGCGCTGTACGCGGCGGCCACCGCCCCGGCGACTGTGCGCGGGGTGCTCGCCCTCGCCCCGGTGGCCGATCTGGGCGAGGCGTACCGGCGGGACCTGGACTCGGGGGCGGTCGCCGCGCTGCTCGGGGGCGGCCCGGCGCAGGTCCCGGACCGCTACGCGGCTGCGGATCCACGGATGTTGGTACCGATACGAACACGGACGGTAGTTGTGCACGGCTCGGACGATCTCCAGGTTCCGGCGGAGATGAGCCGGGATTTCGTCGCGGAGGCACGTGCCGGAGGTTCCGATATTTCCCTTGTTGAACTGCCTGGATGCGAGCATTTCGGGCTGATCGACCCGGAGTCCGTCGCCTGGCCTCAGGTCCTTGCCGTGTTGCGGTCCTTGCACGATGATCACTAGCCATTGACGCAGCGTCGCGGAGCAGGTAGAACGCCGGTGGGGCCGTGTTCGGCCCTGCAACGCTTCCGTGGAAGGAACTCGGTGTCACAGATGAATCGCAGGCGGGCGCTCCAACTGTTGGCCGCGCTCGGTACCACCGGGTTCGTCGCCGCGTGTGGCTCGGACAGTGACGCCGGACCGACCGCCGACCGCGGTCCAATCAAGATCGGGTTGATCACGCCGCAGGCCGGTGGATTCAAGAGCATCGGCGACGACATCACCAACGGCTTCCAGCTCTTCCTCGACCTGAACGACCAGCGGTTGGGCGGCCACCCGGTGGAGCTGCTGACCGCCGACGAGGGCGACACCGCGAAGACCGGTAAAGCCGCGGTCGATGGCCTGCTAAAGCAGGGCGTGCTGGCGCTCACCGGCGTGGTCAACTCGGCGGTGATGGTCGGCATCCGGGACACCGTGGAACAGGCCCGGGTCCCGCTGATCGGCTCCAACGCCTCACCGAGCAGCCTGCAGAGCGTCTTCTACATCTGGCGGACCTCGTACGTGCTCGACGAGGCCGGCCGGGCGCTGGGCCGCTACCTGCGCGACCAGCTGCCGGCAAACGGCCGTGTCGCGATCATCATGCCGGAGAACGTCGGCAGCCCGGACGTGGTCCGTGGCTTCCGGCAGGAGTTCGGCGCGAGCGACCCACGGATTCGCGACGCGGTGACCTACACCAACGCCACCCCCAACCCCGGCAAGACCACGTACGCCGCGGACATCACCAGGGCGCTGGCCAAGAAGCCCACCGCGGTCTTCTGCTTCTTCGCCGGGGCGGCCGCCGTGGAGTTCATCAAGCAGCTGCGTGAGAAGTTCGCCGGGCCGATCTACGCACCCGGCTTCCTCACCGAGGGCGCGGTGCTGGAGAACCTGAAGGACAACGCGCTGGGCATCCAGACCGCGCTGAACTACTCGGCCGACCTGAACAACACGTCGAACCGGGTCTTCGCCTCGGCGTACCGCAAGAAGTACCAGGTCACCCCCACCACGTACGCGATGGCGTCGTACGACGCGGCGCAGGTGCTCGACCAGGCCATCCAGCTGGCCGGCGGGAAGCCCACGCCACAGCAGGTCAACCTGGCCCTGGGCAAGATCGGCCAGATCGACAGCCCGCGCGGCATCTGGCAGTTCAACCAGCCGCGTACGCCGCAGCAGAAGTGGTACCTGCGCGAGGTGCAGCGCGACGGTCAGGTCATGTCGAACGTGCTGATCAACGAGCTGGCCACGCTGGGCTGAACGCCCACCCGGAACACGATTCGGGGCCGGTCTCCCAGTGGGAGGCCGGCCCCGAGACGTTCGCGGGTCAGTGCCGCAGCTCGGCGATGCAGCACTTCACGCTGCCGCCACCCTTCTTCAGCTCGGCCAGCTCGACCGGGACGGGGGTGTACCCGGCCGCCTTCAGCTTGCCGGCCAGGCGGGTGGCCTCGCTGTTGAGCACCACGTTCGCGCCGTCGCTGACCAGGTTGAGCCCGAAGGCCATCGCGTCCTCGTCGTCGGCGATCACCGCGTCCGGGAAGAGTTGGGTGAGCACCCGCTGACTGGCCGCGGAGAACGCGCCCGGGAAGTAGACGACGTTCGCGTCGTCGATGGCCGCGAGCGCCACGTCCAGGTGGTAGAAGCGGGGGTCGATCAGGCGCAGCGACACCACCGGGCGGCCCAGCGCCTCCTGCGCCTCGGCGTGCGCCGGGATCTCGGTGCGGAAGCCGTGCCCGGCCAGGATGAGCCCGCCGTGCGCCTCCGGCACGTACGCGAAGTCGCCCTCACCCTCGTTGGTCTCGCTGGGTGCGATGAACCGCCAGCCCTGCGCCTCGTAGAAGGCGTGGTGGGCGGCGGCCTCGGCGGCCCGCTGCTCGTGCTTGAACCGGGCGCCGTAGACGCTGCCGTCCACCACGAAGCCGCCGTTGGCGGCGTAGACCATGTCGGGCAGGCCCTGCTCGGGGGTGAGCAGGTGCACCTCGTGGCCGAGGCCGACAAGCGTCTCGCGCAGCCGGTCCCACTGCTTGACGGCCAGGTCCCGGTCGACCGGGGTGGTCACGTCCATCCACGGGTTGATCGCGTACTCGACCGCGAAGTACTCCGGCGAGCACATGAGATATGTCCGCTTTCGCGGGAAACGCTGCTGGTTCACGGTCACCAAGAGTAGGTACCGTGGAACTTTGAAAACAGCCACAAGCGTTGCTTCCCAGAGGCGGAACGTTGCAGATAGACGCGGTAGACCAGCGGATCATTGCGTTACTCGTCGCGGACGCCCGCGCGTCCTACGCCGACATCGGCGCCCGGGTGTCACTCTCCGCCCCGGCGGTCAAGCGTCGCGTCGATCGACTGCGCGCCACCGGCGTGATCAGGGGATTCACGGCTGTCGTTGATCCGGCCGCCGTCGGCTGGACGACTGAGGCCTTCGTCGAGCTGTTCTGCGCCGGCCGGACCACCCCGGCGCAGATCGGTGTCGCCGCCCGCCGACACCCCGAGGTGGTCGGCGCGTACACCGTCTCCGGGGAGGCGGACGCGCTCGTGCACCTGCGCGCCGCCGACATCGCCCACCTGGAGGCAGCGCTGGAGCGGCTGCGTGCCGAGTCCTTCGTGACCTCCACCCGCAGCACCATCGTGCTCTCCCGGCTGGTCGAATCACCCGGCGTAGGCCCTTCCCCCGGCACCTCTTGACCTCAACCCGGGTTGAGGAGATGGACTGACCCCGAGTGGGCGAGGCAGCCCACCGAGGCCGAGGAGACTGTCATGCGGGCGATCTGGTTACGTGAGTTCGGCGGGCCCGAGGTGCTGGTGCCCGGCCCCGCGCCCGACCCGGTGCCCGGTCCCGGCCAGGTGCTGATCGACGTCGCGCACGCGAACATCACCTTCATCGAGACGCAACTGCGCGCCGGTCGCCCCGGCCCGTTCCGCCTCACCCCACCGCTGATACCCGGCAACGGCGTCGGTGGGGTGATCACTGCGGTCGGGCCGGACGTCGACCCGGCACTGACCGGGCAGCGGGTGGTCAGCGCCACCGGAGGTTCCGGCGGTTACGCCGAACGCGCGGCCGTGGACGCGTCGGCGTCTATCGCGGTGCCGGCCGGGTTGGCGCTGGACGAGGCGGTCGCGCTGCTGGCCGACGGGCGGACCGCCACCATGCTGATCGAGGCGGTCGGCGTCCACCCGGGTGACCGGGTGCTGGTGGAGGCCGCGGCCGGTGGCGTGGGCAGCCTGTTGGTGCAGCTCGCGGTCCGGGCCGGGGCCCGGGTGGTCGGCGCGGCCGGTGGGCCACGCAAGGTGGACCTGCTGCCCGGCCTGGGTGCCGAGTTGGCCGTCGACTACCTCCGACCCGAGTGGGCCGAGCAGGTCCGGGCCGCGGTGGGCGGGGTCGACGTGGTGCTCGACGGGGTCGGTGGTTCGGTGGCACTGGCCGCCTTCGACCTGCTCTCCCCGGGGGGCCGGATGGTCAGCTTCGGGTTGGCGAGCGGGGAGTGGTCCCCGGTGTCGGCGGAGGCCGCCACGGCACGGCAGGTGACCCTGGTCCGGCCGGACGTGCCACCCGCGCGGCTGCGGGCGTACACCGAACAGGCCCTGGCCGACGCGGCGGCCGGCCGGCTGCGACCGCTCATCGGCCAGCGTTTCCCACTGGAACGCGCCGCCGACGCGCACGCCGCCATCGAGGCGCGCGCGACGGTCGGCAAGACCCTGCTGGACGTGACCTGACCGGGTTTACAAATACATGCCGGTGCGGTGCTCCGACTCGTCGCGTCGGACCGGCTTGTCACCCTCACCGAAGAACCGCTTGCCGCCGAACTCGCCGTGCAGACGGTCGTCCAACTCGTCGGCCAGACCGGTCATCACCTGCACGGCCAGCATCAGATGGGTCGCCTGGAAGTTGCGGCCGAACACCGGGATGGACGCCCAGACCGTGTCGTCGGCGCAGTAGAGGCGGCCGATCGGCATCCGGTTCGTCAGCTCGGAGAGCTTGACGTAGAGCCGCTCGGTCGGCTCGACCTCGGTGAGCACCGGGGAGAAGACGTCCACCAGGGGCGGGTTGTCCCGCACCCGCACGAAGACCATCGCCGAGCCGGCGCGGATGTTGATGTCACCGTCCGAGTCGACCTGCAACCGGTCGGTGTCCGACTTCAACATCGTGGAGACCACGGTACGGACCCGGTCGGCCAGGTCGAGCACGTCGTCCCGCTCCACCTGCGCGGCGGCCGCCTCGGCCAACGCCTCCTCCAGGTCCGCCTCCACGTCGGCGTCCGGGCCGAACTCGCTGCGCGCGGTGCCCAGCGGGTCCACCGCCAGCGGTTCGCCCTCGGTGTCCTGCACCGAGTAGACGAGGAAGGCCGGGTGCGGGGCGCCGTAGACGTCCCGCAGCGTGCGGGAGAGCAGCGCGGCGACCTGGGTCGACTCGGCCGTCGAGGCGTTCAGCCCGAAGGAACCACCGGAGCCGGCGACCACCCCGGGCGGGGACCAACCGAGCGCGACCATGTCCGCCACCGCACCGCGGTCCAGTCGGTAGCCCGCCGGCAGGGTGGCGTTGCCGACCGCGCGGGCGGACAACACCCGGTCCGCGTCCACGTCGACGCTTATCGAATAGATGGCGTCCCCGGTGCCGGAGGCGGTGGGGTCCAGGGTCACGTCGAGGTGCGCGCCGACGGGAAGTTCCCGCAGCCGTACGGCGAGCGCACGGGCGAACTCCCGCCACGCCTCGGTCACCTTCGCTCGCAGGTCGGTGGTGCTGGGCTCGTCGAGCAGGATCGATTCCGCCGGCTCAGTCGAAGCGCCGGGCAGCTCACCGTGCGGCGCCGAGGGGTGGTCAGCCGTCATGATCGCCTCCGTCCGTCACGATCACCCTACCCACGCCGCCCGGGGGCCGAATCAGCCCGGACCGGGATCGGACACCGGCGGTCAGGGGGCCGTCGGGTTCGCGGGGTCGGCGCCCAGCTCGACCGGCCAGGCGGTCGCCAGCGCGCTGAGCCGGGCCGCAGCGTCCGCCGGCTCCGCGCCCCGGCCAACCGCCAACCCCAAGAGGTACGCGGTGACCGGCGCACCCGGACGCAGCACCTGGTGGGCGACGTCCCGGGCCAGATCCAGCACCACCGGCACCGGCACCGCTGCCGGGTCCAGATCCAACTCGGCGCAGACCGCCGTGACCCAGTCGTCCATCACCGTCATCGCGCCCACTCCTCCGCCCGGCGTACGTCCTCGTCAGTGTCGCAGTCGAACCACGGCGGCGGGCCCTCGCCGGACCAGGCCACCTCCCGTACGACGAGACCGGCCAGCAGTGCCCGGACCGGGGCTCCGGACAGAGTCCCGCCCCGCTCGACAGTCAACCGGTGCAACGCCGCCCGCAGCGCGGCGACCCGCCAGACACCGCAGAGCGACTGCCGCCGACCGTCCCCGTCCACGAAGCACGCCCCGTCGGGCTGCGGCTCGCCTTGGCCGAGGTGGTTCAGCAGGTCGCCGATCGCGGCCCGGGTGAGCAGCGGCAGGTCGGCGGCGAGCAGCGCGACCACTGTGGTGTCGGGAGCCAGCAGTGCCAGACCCGCCGCCGCCGCGGCGACCGGGCCGCCGCCGGGCGGGTCCTCCTGGACGACTCGCACACCCGCCGGCACCGCGTCGACGGCACCGACCAGCACGCGCGGCGTCGCGTCGGCGACGGCGGCCAGCACCCGGTCACGCATCGGCCGGCCGCCGACCGGAAGCGCGGGCTTGTCGACCCCACCCATCCGTCGGGCGGCCCCACCCGCGAGCACCACGGCGGCGTACGTCCCCACCCGGCCACCGTAGCCGTACCGCCGCCCGCTCGTGCCCGCCGCCCGACCCCGGCACCGCCCGGTCGTGCCCGACGCCCGACCCCGGCGCCGCCCGGTCCGGCCGGCGCTCGGCCCGATCGCGAGGCCCCCACCCGGCTCGTCCGACCCTGCTGGCCCGACCCCTCACCCCGGTGATCATGGACTTATCGCTCGACACGCCGACGACACGCGCGGACAACCTCATGATCAACGCGCGGGGGTGGGGGTGGGGGTGGGGTGGGGGGCTCGGGTGGGGTGGTGCTCACGAATGGTTGGTGGTCGTGCGGGTGTGCGGGTGCGGGGTGGAGGATGGCGGGATGGGACGGGCAACTGATCGACGGGGCGTACTCCGGATCGACCTGGACGCGGCGACCCCCGGGCGCGGGTCGGTCCGCCGACCGGACACGCTCGCCGTCGAGGAGCCGCTGGAGATCCGGGTCGGCGCGGCCGGCCCCGGTCGACGTCGGCCGCTGGCCGTCACCATGCGTACCCCCGGCGACGACCTGGACCTGGCCATCGGGTTCCTGCTGACGGAGGGGCTGATCCGGTCGACCGACGACGTGCTGACCGCGCAGCTCTGCGCCGGGGCGGAGACGCCGAACACGTACAACGTGGTGGACGTGGTGCTCGCCCCCGGCGTACCGGAACCGACCACCGACCCGTCTCGGAACTTCTACACGACCAGTTCCTGTGGGGTCTGCGGCAAGGCCAGCATCGACGCGATTCGCACCCGGTCGCTCTTCCCGGTCGCGGCGGATCCGCTCAGCGTGCCGGCCACGCTGCTCGCCGACCTGCCCGACCGGTTGCGTGCCGCCCAGCGCGGCTTCGATCGGACCGGCGGGCTGCACGCGGCGGGGCTGTTCACCGCGGACGGTGAGCTGGTGGTGCTCCGGGAGGACGTGGGCCGGCACAACGCCGTGGACAAGGTGATCGGCTGGGCCGTGCGGGAACGCCGGTTGCCGCTCGCCGGGCACCTGCTGCTGGTCTCCGGACGGGCCAGCTTCGAGTTGACCCAGAAGGCGTGGATGGCCGGGTTGCCGCTGCTGGCCGCGGTGTCCGCCCCGAGCACCCTCGCCGCCGAACTGGCCGACGAGGCGGGGATGACACTTGTCGGCTTCCTGCGCGGGCGGACCATGAACGTCTACACCGGGCCGCACCGGATCACGGTGGAGCAGCCAGCCTGACCCGAACGGCCGGTCAGCGACCGATCCGGTCGATCAGGTCGAACAGCGACAGCCGCGCGGCGGCGTCGCGGGCGATCAGGAAACCGGCGATGCCGAGGACCCAGCCCAACGCGCTGCCCGCCTTCGTGACGATCCAGGTGTTCAGGCGGGCCAGCACCGGCTCGACCAGTCGCGGGCGGGCCACCCTGGCACCCAGCAACAACACCGCCGGCAACACCATGACCAGGCAGTACCCGGCGAGCAGCCCCACCACGCTCACCGCTCCCACCCCCGAGGTGGCCAACAGGCCCACCGCACCGAGGTACGGCAGCATGGTCGCCACCTCGGCAAGCGCCGCGAGCAGCGCGAGCCCGACCAACCAGCGGGCCGAGGAGTCTCCGGCGGTGGCCCGGTCCCGCCAGCGCAACACACCACCGGTGCGGGGGCGCCGCTTGCCGTCGTAACGGAAGCTGAGCGCCAGCATTCCCACGCCCAGGACCAGTTGTGCCCAGAGGACGCCCCGGTTGTCCAGGGCACCGCCCAGCGCGTCGCCCAGCGTGCTGCCGCCCCAGACCAGCAGCAGCCCCACCGCGAGGTAGAACGCCGCGATGGTGGCGAGGTAGCCCAGGATCCGCCGGACGTTGACCGGCCCGGGGGCGAGCAGCAACCAGACCGGGATGAAGAGGGTGCCGATGCTGGTGCTGTCGATCAACGCCAGCCCGGCCAGCGACAGCAGCAACTCGGGGGTCATGTCGTACCAACGCGGAGAACAGCCACGAGATCATTCTCTGGCGGCGGTGACCCTGCCGCGTCGGCCGTGGACAGGAGCAACGCGTACATCCTTCGACGGAGGCGTCGCCGGAGGACCCGTCACGCCAGGTCGAGGATGCTCCAGTTGGTGGGGAGCACCTTCGCCGCCACCTTGGGTTGCACGGTCGCGTAGTGCGCCTCATGGGTGAGTGCCGCGCCGGCGGCCTGGCCGAGCGAGATGTCTCCGTCCACGGCGCGGGCCAGCTTGCCGGTGTCTCGCACGTCCTCGGCGTCGAGCGGCAGCAGGCGGATCATCGGGGCAGTCGTCATCAGGGCCAGTAGCGCGGTGCCCACCTCGTCGCCCGCGCCCGCGATGGCGACCGCCAGACAGGTCGCCGGGACGGCAATCTGCCGGCCCTCGTCGGCGACCTCCAGCATCAACTCCCCCACCGAGACGTTGCCCTCGATGTAGGCCGTCAACGCCGACGCGTCGAACACGACCGCGATCTGATCACTCATCCGGCGCGTCCCAACATCCGACGCCCCTCGGCCAGGGCGTCCGCCGGAATGGGCGTCGCCAGCCGCTCCCGCCACCGCGCCCTGCCCGCCTCGGTCACCTCGATGCCGGCTCGCCGCAGCACCTCGTCGAGGTGCGTGCCGTCCATCTGGGCCCGCACCGCCGCAGTGATGGCGGCCGAGACGTTGGGCTGCTGGTCGAGCCACTCCGCGACGTCGTCGGGGAGGCTCACGGAGCGCTTCACGGTCATGTCCTCCAGCGTATCAATTCTGGTAGCACCAACGGTATTACCGCGCGGGCGGCGGGACCGGTCAGCGGCGGCCACGTCGGCTCCTTTTGCGGGGGCGGATGACACCGGGCATCCCGACCGACGGCCAGCCGTCCAGCTCGGCCGGGGGCACGCCGCGCCGGAGCAGGTCGTCCAGCAGCAGGGCGAGTGAGTAGTCGGGGTGCAGGTCGAGCGTGCGTTCGAGCGCGACCGCCGCCAACGCGCCCTGCCCGGCGCGCCAGGCGGCGAACGCCAGCAGCGCACCCGGCGCGGCGGCCGCCTCCGGCTCGGCGCGGCGCAGCACGTCGGTCCAGAGGGCGATGTCCCGGTCCCGGCCGTCGGTGCGTTCCCAGGCGTGATCGCGGACCGGCAGGTGGGTCATCAACACGCTCAGCCAGGCCACCTCGTCGTCGTCGAGCCGCTCACCACGTCGCTGCCGGCGTTGGGCCTCGCGGACCGCCGCCACCCCGGCGGCGCGCAGCGCCCGAGCCCCGAGCAGGTCACTCTCGGGCGCCTGCGAGACCAACTCGGCCAGTCTCACCTGGGCGCGGGCGGTGGCCGCACGGGCCGCGTCCCGAGCCGGGCCGTCCACCGGTGCCACCTGCGCCACCAGGGCGGCCCGGTCGGGGAGTGCGACCTGGCCGGCGAAGACCGCCGAGGCGGTCACCCGGTTGGCGGTCGGGTCGTAGCGGCGACCCTCGGGCGGGCAGCAGTCGGGCTCGGTGCAGAGATAGGACCACCAGCGACCGTCGGTCACCCGCAGCGCGTCGAGCACGTGCAGCCCCAGGTCGTTGAGCGCGTCGCGCACCGCGTCCACGGCCGGAGTGACCAGCTCCGGTTGCCCGTAACCCACCACGGTGGCGGCCTCCGCGCCCTGCCGGCGGATCACACCCGCCAGGTGCCCGGCCAGCCCGCCCGGTTCGGAGGGGTCGGGCAGGTCCGCACGGGCGGCGAAGATGATCTGTCGGCCGACCAGCGCCACGGCGACCACGCTGTCGGTGGGATGAAACCCGAGCAGGTACGGCACGGCGGCGATCAGGTCGGCGGGTGAGCGGACGGCGAGTTGAGGGCGTTCGGTCGAGGTCATGTCGGAAGCCTGCGGCGGGGGTACCGGGGCCTGCTACCCCTGTGGACGACACGCGGCTTATCCACAGTTACTGAGCGTGTTTTCCCTGCTCATCCCCCACCTACGAGTACGGAAAGAGCGCCGATGTCGTCGGGCGACACCTGGCTGTCTTAAGGAGCGGTTACCGTGCGCTGATGGACCTGGCGTACCTGCGCGCGCATCCGGCACACCTCCCGACCTTCCGGACCCATCAGCGGCTCCGGGAGACGCCGGTGGCCGGTGGCGACATCTGCGCCGCCGCCCGGCTCACCCTCGACGACGGCCACTCCGTCTTCGCCAAGTCCTGGCCGGAGGGCGCCGACCGACCGGCGCCGGAGGGCTTCTTCGCCGCCGAGGCCGCCGGCCTGCGCTGGCTGCGGGAGGCAGGGGCGGTCGGCGTACCCGAGGTGTTCGTGTTGTTGCCGGAGCTGCTGGCGCTCGACTGGGTGGAGCCCGGCGAACCGACGCCGGAGGCCGCGGAGCGCTTCGGCCGGGAGTTGGCCGGGCTGCACCGGGCGGGCGCAGCCGCCTTCGGTGCGAGCTGGCCCGGTTTCATCGGCTCTCTTCCACAGGACAACACCCGCACCGGCGGGCGCTGGTCGACGTGGTTCGCCGAGCGGCGCCTCGCCCCCTACCTGCGACGCTCGGTCGACGGTGGCGCGCTGACCAGCGCCGATGCCGCTCTGGTCGAGCAGGTGATCGATCGCCTCGACGAGCTCGGCGGCGACGAGCCGCCCGCGCGCATCCACGGCGACCTGTGGCCGGGCAACGTGCTGTGGGGGGCCGACGACCGGGTCTGGCTCGTCGACCCGGCGGCGCACGGTGGGCACCGGGAAACAGATATGGCTCAGCTCGCCCTCTTCGGCGGCATCCCCCACCTGGATCGAGTGCTGGCCGCCTACCAGGAGAGCTGGCCGCTACCGGACGGCTGGCGGGACCGGGTGCCCCTGCATCAGTTGCAGTTGTTGCTCGTGCACACCGCACTCTTCGGCGCCAGTTACCGGGATGTGGTCGTCCAGACCGCCCGTGCCGTCCTGAGCGGGGCCGAGCGCGCTACGGTCGACAGGTGAGCGTCGCCCCGGGGACCAACGGCGTCCTCGTCGACCGGTACGGCCGCGTCGCTCGGGACCTGCGCGTGTCCCTCACCGACAAGTGCAACCTGCGCTGCACCTACTGCATGCCGGCGGAAGGGCTGCCCTGGCTGGCCGGCCCCGAGTTGCTGACCGACGAGGAGATCGTCCGGCTGGTCCGGGTGGCTGTCGAGCTGCTCGGCGTGACCGAGGTGCGGTTCACCGGCGGTGAGCCGCTGATCCGACAGGGGTTGGTCGACATCGTGACCGCGGTCGCCGCCCTCGAACCTCGCCCCCGGGTGTCGCTGACCACCAACGGCATCGGCCTGGACCGGCTGGCCCCGGCGTTGCGGGCGGCCGGCCTGGATCGGGTGAACGTCTCACTGGACACCCTGGACCCGGACCGGTTCACCAAGCTCACCCGCCGTCCCCGCCTCGACGCGGTGCTGGCCGGGCTCGCCGGTGCGGCGGCCGCCGGGCTCAGCCCAGTGAAGATCAATTCAGTGCTGATGCGTGGTGTCAACGAGGACGAGGCGCCGGCACTGCTCCGCTTCGCCCTCGATCACGACTACCAGCTGCGGATCATCGAGCAGATGCCGCTGGACGCCCAGCACGGTTGGTCCCGCGACACCATGGTCACCGCCGAGGAGATCCTGGCGTCCCTGCGTACCACCTTCGACCTCAGCCCCGACCCGGCCGAGCGCGGCGCGGCCCCGGCGGAGACCTGGCTGGTCGACGGCGGCCCCGCCCGGGTCGGTGTGATCGCCAGTGTCACCCGCCCCTTCTGCGGGGACTGCGACCGCACCCGGCTGACGGCCGACGGCCAGGTCCGTGCCTGCCTCTTCGCCACCGAGGAGTCGGACCTGCGCGCCGCGCTGCGCGCCGGCGCGGACGACGACGAGTTGGCCCGACGCTGGCGTACTGCGATGTGGGGCAAGCGCGCCGGGCACGGCATCGACGACCCCGCCTTCCTCCAGCCGACCCGTCCGATGTCCGCGATCGGAGGTTGACCATGGAGGGGACGACACCGCTGACCGTCCGCTACTTCGCGGGCGCCCGCGCCGCCGTCGGCCGCGCCGAGGAGGCCATCCCCGCCGGGCGGTCACTCGACGACCTCACGGCCGAGCTGACCCAGCGTCACGGCGACCGACTCGCCGCGGTGCTGCGGGTGGCGAGTTTCCTCGTGAACGGCGTCACCTGTCATGATCGTCAGGCACCCCTTCCGGCCGGGGCCACGATCGATGTCCTGCCCCCGTTCGCGGGCGGCTGAGGGAGGCGCACGCATGATGGCGGTTCTGGGGTTCGTGACTGTCCTGGCGCTGGTCACCGGTCTCATCCACCTCTACCTGTGGAAGCGGCTCGTTCGGGACACCACCACGCCGGGCCGCTGGCGACGGATCGGCGGGATAGCCGCCCTGGTGCTGGCCCTGCTCGTGCCGGTCACCCTCGCCGGGACGCAGGCCGGGCTCTACTGGCTCGCCTGGCCGGGCTACCTGTGGCTCGCGCTGATGTTCTACCTGCTGGTCGTACTGGTGGTGCTGGAAGTGCCGATGCTGGTCACCCGGCTGGTGTTGCGCCGCCGGGTGGTTGCCGCGGAGCCGACCACGGCCGCGCCCGAGCCGGTGCTGGTCGGTGCCGCCGGGCCGACCGAGCCGCCGGCCGCCGGCGCCGTCGCGGCACCGGACCACGACCCGTCCCGCCGGTTGCTGCTGGCCCGTGGGGCGGCCATCTTCGCCGGCCTCACCGCCACCGGCATCACCGGGTACGGCATCCGCACGGCGCTCGGCCCGCCCCAGCTCGACCGGGTACGGATCCCGCTCGCCAAACTCCCCCGCAGCATGGACGGCCTGCGCATCGCCACCGTCTCCGACATCCACCTCGGCCCACTGCGCGGCCGGGCACACACCGAGCGGATCGTCGCCGCGATCAACCGGCTCGACGCGGACATCGTCGCGGTCGTCGGTGACCTGGTCGACGGTTCCGTGGCCGAACTCGGCTCGGCCGCCGCGCCGCTGCGAGACCTGCGCTCCCGCTACGGCAGCTTCTTCGTCACCGGAAACCACGAGTACTACTCCGGCGTGGAGGAGTGGGTCCAGGAGGTCGACCGGCTCGGTCTGCGGGTCCTGCAGAACCGGCGGCAGGAGATCCAGGCCCGGGGCGGTGTCCTCGACCTGGCCGGCGTGAACGACCTCACCGGGGCGGGCACCGGCCTCGCCGCCGGGCCGGACTTCGCCGCCGCCCTCGGTGACCGCGACCCGAGCCGACCCGTCGTCCTGCTCGCGCACCAGCCGCTGGCGGCCAAGGAGGCGGCCCGGTACGGCGTCGACCTGCAACTGTCCGGGCACACCCACGGCGGGCAGATGGTGCCGTTCAACCTGGCCGTCGGGCTGGAGCAGCCGGTGGTCAGCGGGCTCGGCGAGGTCGACGGCACCAAGGTCTACGTGACCAACGGCGCCGGTTTCTGGGGGCCGCCGGTCCGGGTCGGCGCGGAGCCGCAGATCAGTCTGGTCGAGCTGCGCTCGGCATAGCGGAGGTCACGTCCGCGCGTGGCGGCGGGTGGCCGGCGCGGCGGGCGTGACAGGATGCGGCGTGCCCCCGTTCAGCGCCGTACCCCCCGGTGGCCTACCGCCATTCGTCGCGGACCTGCACATCCACTCGAAGTACTCGCGCGCGTGCAGCCGTGACCTCACCCTGCCGAACCTCGCGTGGTGGGCCCGGCGTAAGGGCATCGGCCTGCTCGGCACCGGCGACTTCACCCATCCGGCCTGGTACGACCACCTGCGGGAGACGCTGCGCCCGGCCGAGCCGGGGCTCTACCGGCTCGACCCGGAGGCGGAACGGGACATCGCCCGTCGGCTGCCACCCCGGCTCGCGCAGACGGCGGAGGCGGACGCGGTCCGTTTCATGCTGAGCGTGGAGATCTCGACCATCTACAAGCGGGACGACCGGACCCGCAAGGTGCATCACCTGATCTACCTGCCGGATCTGGACGCGGTGGCCCGGTTCAACACCGCGCTCGGCCGGATCGGCAACCTCGGCTCCGACGGCCGGCCGATCCTCGGACTGGACTCCCGCGACCTGCTGGAGATCACCCTGGAGGCCAGCCCGGACGGCTACCTGGTGCCGGCGCACATCTGGACTCCTTGGTTCTCCGCGCTGGGTTCGAAGTCCGGCTTCGACGCGATCGCGGACTGCTACGCCGACCTGGCCGAGCACATCTTCGCCGTGGAGACCGGGCTCTCCTCCGACCCCGCGATGAACTGGCGGGTCGGCAGCCTGGACGGCTACCAGTTGGTGTCCAATTCGGACGCCCACTCGCCGCCGGCCCTCGGCCGGGAGGCGACGGTGCTGACCGCCGAACGGGACTACTTCGCCGTTCGGGAGGCGCTGCGTACCGGCGACGGCCTGGCCGGCACGATCGAGTTCTTCCCGGAGGAGGGCAAGTACCACGCGGACGGGCACCGGCTGTGTGGGGTCAACTGGTCTCCGGAGCGCACCCGGGCCGCCGACGGGCGCTGCCCCGAGTGCGGCAAACCACTCACCGTGGGTGTCCTCAGCCGGATCGAGGAGTTGGCGGACCGCCCGGACGGGCACCGGCCGGCGCACGCCCGGGACGTCACCCACCTGGTACCGCTGGCCGAGATCCTCGGCGAGATCAACAAGGTGGGTGCCCGGTCGAAGAAGGTCGAGGGGCGGTTCAACGAGTTGCTGGCCGCACTCGGCCCCGAGCTGGAGATCCTGACCACGACGCCACTGGCCGAGATCGCCCAGGCCGGTGGTGAACTGCTCGCGGAGGGCATCGGGCGGCTGCGGCGCGGCGACGTGCGCCGGGTGCCCGGTTACGACGGCGAGTACGGCGTGATCACGCTGTTCGACCCGGCCGAGCTGGGCGCGCAGGAGACGCTGTTCGACGTACCGGTGCCGGCGCAGCGGCGGCCCACGGAGCCGGCTCCCCGGGTCGCGGCCAAGCGCCCGGCGGCGGCGAAGGCGGAGCCGAAGCGTAAGCCGACTCCGACGCCCGCGCCGCCGATCGCGTCGCCGCCGTCGCCGCACGAGCCGTTCGAGCCGATGCTCTCCGGTATGGAGGAGGTCGGCACCGGCCTGCTGGACCGATTGGACGCCATGCAGCGGGTGGCCGCCTCCGCACCGGGCGGCCCGTTGCTCATCGTGGCCGGTCCGGGCACCGGCAAGACCCGGACGCTCACCCACCGGATCGCGTACCTCTGCGCGGAGCTGAACGTCTTTCCCGAGCACTGCCTCGCGATCACGTTCACCCGCCGGGCCGCCGAGGAGTTGCGGCACCGCCTCGACGGCCTGCTCGGCCCGGTCGCCGAGGACGTCACGGTGGGCACGTTCCACGCGTTGGGCTTGACCATCCTGCGGGAGAACGCCGACGCGGCGGGCCTCCCGGCCGACTTCCGGATCGCCGACGACGCCGAGCGGGCCGCGGCCCGCACCGAGGCCGGGGACGACAGCGCGGCCTACGTGTCGCTGCTGCGCAAGCAGGACCTGGTCGACCTGGACGAGCTGGTGACCCTGCCGGTGGAACTGTTGCGGGCCGATCGGAAGTTGGTCGAGCGGTACCGGGACCGCTGGCGGTGGATCTTCGTCGACGAGTACCAGGACGTCGACGAGGTGCAGTACGAGTTGCTGCGGCTGCTCAGCCCCGCCGACGGCAACCTCTGCGCGATCGGCGACCCGGACCAGGCGATCTACTCGTTCCGGGGTGCCGACGTCGGCTACTTCCTGCGCTTCTCCGAGGACTTCACCGACGCCCGACTGGTTCGACTCAACCGCAACTACCGCTCGTCGGCCCCGATCCTGGCCGCCGCCGTGCAGGCGATCGCACCGTCCTCGCTGGTCCGGGGTCGACGACTGGACCCGGCGCGGCTCGACCCGGAGGCCCCGCTGGTCGGGCGCTACCCGGCGGCGTCCGTGGCCGAGGAGGCCGACTTCGTGGTGCGTACCGTCGACGACCTGGTCGGCGGGTTGTCGCACCGTTCGCTGGACTCGGGTCGCATCGACGGCCGGTCCACCTCGCTGTCGTTCTCCGACATCGCCGTGCTGTACCGGACCGACGCGCAGGCCGCCCCGATCGTGGACGCCCTGGCCCGGGCGAACATCCCCGTGCAGAAGCGTTCCCACGACCGGCTACGGGATCGGCCCGGGGTGGCGGCCATCGCCCGCGAGCTACGGCACGCCGACGGTCTGGCCGGCTCGCTGGCCGCCCGGGTGCGGTTGGCCGGTCAGGTGGTCGCCGAGCGGTTCGCCGTGCCGACCCTGGACGGCGCGGCCAGCGCGGTCCGTCCCGAGGACGTCCGCTCGGCCGTGGACCTGTTGACCCCGTTGGCCCGACGCTGCGGTGACGACCTGGAGACCTTCCTGTCGCAGTTGGCCACCGGTGCGGAGGTGGACGCACTCGACCCGCGCGCCGAGGCGGTCACGCTGCTCACCCTGCACGCCGCGAAGGGCCTGGAGTTCCCGGTGGTCTTCCTGGTCGGCGTCGAGGACGGGCTGTTGCCGCTGCGCTGGCCGGGCTCGACGCCCGACGAGGACGCCGTCGCCGAGGAGCGCCGGCTCTTCTTCGTCGGCCTGACCCGGGCCCAGGACCGGCTGTACGTCAGTCACGCCGCCCGCCGCACCCGCCACGGCGCCGAGCGCGACTGCGTCCCCTCACCGTTCCTCGGCACCATCGACCCCGGCCTCTTCGAACGCTTCGGCGAAGCCGAACCCCGCCGCCCCAAGGACCGCCAACTCCGCCTGATCTGACCAGCCCCCCGGCCCCGCGCCCCCGGCCCCGCGCCCCGCCGATCTTGCACTTTCGGTCGCCGTTGTGCGTGGGATGCACCTTATGTCACCGCAGAAACTGCAAGATCGACGAAGCAGGGGTGGGGGGCGGGTTAGGTGAGGAGGACACCGAGCCAGGCGCCGGTTAGCAGGGCCGGGCCGAGGGGTAGCAGGGTGTTTCGGTGCACCTTCCGGGCGGCGAGCAGGATGAGCACCAGGCCGCCGTGCAGCACGTGTGGCAGGAGCAGCCCGGCCAGCAGGGCGTCCCGCCCCAACCAGCCGAGCGGCAGGCCGAGGACGGCGGCGAGTTTCACGTCCCCGAAACCCAGCCGGGAGCCGGGCAGCAGGGCCAACAGCACGTGCGCCGCGCCCGCGACCGCCGCACCTCCCAGCGCGCCGAGCAGACGGCCGGGAGCGCCGGACAGCAGCGCCACGGCGGTCAGACCCCCGAGGACCAGCAGCCCGGCAATGAGGACCAGCGGATCGGGCAGCCGCAGGCAGGCCAGGTCGACCACGGCCAGCACCAACCCGACCGCCGCCACCGCGAGGAAGACCGGCAAGCCCGGGTCGTCACCCACGGCGACGCCAAGGCCGACGAAGACGCTGGCCGCCACCATCGGGTCGAGCCAGGGCCGTCGGACCGGCTGCGGCAGTGGAAACGCCCATGGCCGGGCGTCCGCCGTGGCGAAGCGCCGCGACACCAGGGGTACGACGAGGCCGACCAGCGTGCCGAGCAGCGCGATCGACACCAGCGCGGCGGCCGACATGGGCCGGACGTTACTGGCGGTCGCGCGCCACCGTGCGCCCCGATCGTGATCCCGTGCCCGCCCGACGCGGCCGTTCGGTCGTCACCACCAGCGCGACCCCGGCGACGATGACGGCACCGCCGAGCAGCACCTGCGGGGTGATCGGCTCGGCCACCAGCAGCGCGCCGAGCGCCACCGCGACCGCCGGGTTCACGTAGGCGTACGTCGACACCAGCGAGATCGGCGCGTTGTGCAGCAGCCAGACGTACGCGGTGAAGGCCACCAGCGAACCGGCCACCATGAGGTAGCCCAGCGCCAACCAGGACCGGGTGCTGACCGCCGCCGGGTGGAAGTCGGCCAGTTCGCCCCGACCGGCGGCGACGACCGCCAGCACCAGCGCGCCGGCCACCATCTCGTACACCGTGGCCACGAAGGGGTCGGCGGGCATCCGGATCCGTCCGGACAGGAACGACCCGACCGACCAGGAGGTGGCCGCCGCCACCACGGTCAACGCCCCGAGCAGCGGCACCGCGGCCGAACTACCGCCGGGCAACACCAGCAGGATGAGGCCGACGAAGCCCAGGGTGACCCCGGCGAACGTCCAGATCGGCGGCCGGTCCCCGGTGGCCGAGCGCAACAGCACCACCAGCAGCGGCACCGTGGCCACCAGCAGCGCGGCGATCCCGGACGGCACCGCCACGCCCGGCGGCCCTGATTCGGCGAGTACCACCAGGCCGTTGCCGCCGGCGAGCAGGAGCACCCCGACCAACGCGGCCGAGCCGAGTTGCCGTCGGTCGACCCGCAGCGCGCCGGGACCTCGACGCAGTCGCAGCACCACCGCCAGGACCAGGCCGGCCACGGCGAACCGGAGGGCGGCCGACAGCAGCGGAGGCAGCGTCTCCACGGCGATCCGGATGGCCAGATAGGTCGATCCCCAGAGCAGGTAGACCACGATCAACGCGGTCCAGATCAGGGTCGGCGTGGTGCTGGCGCGACGGCCGGCCAGGGCTGTGGCGCTCGGTGAAGGTGAGCTCATCAGTGGACCACGCTACGGTGACCTCGGAGTCCGCGTCGCGCTTTGGTGGCCGGCCTCTCACCACTCGTGCAGGAGGGCGGCATGACGAACTACGGACAACCGGGGGGCGGCCACCCGGGGCCGTGGCGTGGGCAGAGACCCGACGAGACCCCGGGTCACCCGGTGCAGCAGCCCTACCCGCCCACGCCGGAGCCCTACCCGCCGGCGGTCCCGTCGTACGCGCCAGGACCGCAGGGACGACCCGGGCCGTACGGCGGCCCACCCACCGCGCCCTACGGTGCCGCGCCCGGCGCGCCCTACGGTGGCGGGACGGAGACGCCCTATGGCAACGAGCCCCGCACGCCCTACGGCGGTTCGTACCAGCCGACCCCGACGTACGGCGGGCAGCCGTACCGGCCCGACGACCCGTACGGCGAGGATCCGGCGCCGGGCCGACGTGGTCGGGGGCCGCTCATCGCGGTGCTGGCCGTCGTACTGCTGGTGGTGGCCGTCGCCGGGGTGTTCTGGTTGCGCCGTGGGCAGAGCGAGCCGGCGCCGGCAGCCGCGCCGAGCAACTCGGCCGCCGCCGGTGAGCCCAGCGCGGGCGCGGTCGAGCCCGCACCGAGCGCCGCCGCGCCGGAGTCGTCGGCTGATCCGCGGTTCGCGAAGGTCGGCCAGTGCGTCCGTAACGACGGCACCGCTGGCGGCAAGCCCAAACTGCTGATCAGCGGTTGTACGGCGAAGTCGTACGAGGTGCTGAGCCGGATCGACGGCCCGACCAGCGGCGAGCGGGACGCCGAGGCCAAGTGCGGCAAGGTCGAGGGCTACACCAACTGGTATTTCTTCGACAGTGAGCTGGACACTCTCGACTTCGTCCTCTGCCTCAAGCAACGCTGAGACCACCCACCCCCGGGGATGACATGACGACCTACGGACCTACGGGTTCCGATCAGCCGGACGATCCGTACCAACGCCCGCCCTCCGGGCCGGACAGCTCACCACCGGTCGACCCGACCGTGCCCCAGTGGAGCCCTCCGCCGGCCGCGGAGGACCCGACGCGGCAGCAGTGGGGGCCGCCGCCGACGAGCGCGGAGCCACCGACGGCACCCATGTGGGCGCCACCCACGAACGCGGAGCCACCGACCACGCCGATGTGGGCGCCGCCGCCCACCTCGGGCCCGGGATACTCACCCCCCGGCCCGTACCCACCGGCCGGCCCGACTCCGCCCACGTCCGGGCCGGGTTACCCACCGGCCGGGCCGACGCCGCCGTCCGGCCCGTACCCACCGCCCGGGCCGTTCCCACCCGCCGGCCCGACGCCCGGGCAGATACCGGGTCAACCACCCGCGCCGTGGGGTCAGCAGCCGCCCGGCGGCTACGGAATGCCGCCCGCCGCGCCGGTGAAGAAGACCGGCCGCAACGTCGCTCTCATCATCACTGTGGTGGTGCTGCTCGTGCTCTGTCCGTGCCTCGGCCTGGCCGGTTGGGCGGTCTGGAAGGTGGCCGACGCTGGCAGCGACGCCGCGCGCACCCCGTCGACGAGTGCCCCGGTCCTTCCGCCCGCGCTGCCCAGCGACCCGCCGACCCCGGCCGCGCCGACCCCGGACGAGGAGTTCGCGCGGGGTGACTGCGTGGTGAACGACGGCAGTGAGGACGACGCGGAGCTGCGCAAGGTGCCGTGCGGCCCGAACACCTATCAGGTGCTGCTGCGAATCCCGGCGACCACCGACGGCGACCGGTGCGAGACGCTCGCGCCGCAGGCGACCGCGAACTACGTGCACGACAACTCGGTCGACCTGTTCGACTACGTGCTCTGCCTGAAGAAGCGCTAGCCCGATCCGGAGCACCGACAACCCGATTGCCAAAACTAGGGCTGTCTAGCGTGGACGCTAGACAGCCCTAGTTTGTGGTCGACGGCCTCGACACGCCGGTAGCCCCATCTATCCATGTCTAGCCTCGCAGCTAGATGGCCCGATAATCTGCGATGCGTGGATCCGGTCCGCAACCCGTACGCGCCGGGCGCCGGCCAGCGTCCGCCCGAACTCGCCGGGCGGGGGCGGGAGCTGGACGTCTTCGACATCGTGCTCGAACGCATCGCCCGGGGCCGACCCGAGCGCAGCCTGATGCTCACCGGGCTGCGGGGCGTCGGCAAGACGGTTCTGCTCAACACCCTCCGGTCGCAGGCGATCAACCGGCTCTGGGGCAGCGGCAAGATCGAGGCTCGACCGGACCAGTCGTTGCGTCGACCGGTCGCCGCCGCGCTGCACATGGCGGTCCGGGAGCTCGCCCCCCGCCACCGCGCACCGGACCGGATCGACGCGTTCCTCGGCGTCCTCAAGGCGTTCGCCCAGCGGTCCACCCCGACCGGCCGTTCCGGTGCCGCCACGAAGCTGCGCGACCGGTGGCAGCCCGGCATCGACGTGCCGGCCGCCAGCGGCCGGGCCGACTCCGGCGACATCGAGATCGACCTGGTCGAGCTGTTCAGCGACGCCGCCGCCGTGGCCAGCGACGTCGGCACCGGCATCGCCATCTTCATCGACGAGATGCAGGATCTCGGCCCGGAGGACGTGTCCGCGCTCTGCGCCGCCTGCCACGAGCTGTCCCAGCTCGGCGCGCCGCTGATCGTCGTCGGCGCCGGCCTTCCACACCTGCCGGCCGTGCTCAGCGCCGCCAAGTCGTACTCCGAACGGTTGTTCCGCTACCAACGCATCGACCGGCTCGACCGGATCGCCGCCGACCGGGCGCTCTGCGCGCCCGCCGAGCGCGAGGAGGTCGAGTACGAGCAGAAGGCCCTCGACCTGCTCTACGAGAAGTCCGGCGGCTATCCCTACTTCGTCCAGGCGTACGGGAAGGCGACCTGGGATCACGCGCCGCGCTCGCCGATCACCGCCGCAGATGTGCGGGTCGCCGCGCCCGAGGCGGAGGCCGAGCTGGCGGTCGGCTTCTTCGGGTCCCGGTTCGAGCGGGCCACTCCCGCCGAACGCGAGTACATGCGGGCGATGGCCATGATGTCCGCGGTCGAGGGCGAGCCCGGCGCTGTGGTCCGCGACGACATGGACGCCGCGGTGCCCACGGCCGAGATCGCCCGTGCCCTCGGCCGCAAGCCGGCCAGCCTGTCCCCGGCCCGGGACGCGCTCATCAAGAAGGGGTTGATCTACTCCGGTGAGCGGGGCACTGTCGCCTTCACGGTCCCGCACTTCGGCCGGTACCTGCGGACGCAGCCGGCCTGACCGCCACCCACCGCGCCGGCCCGGTCAGACCTTCGACCAGGGCGCCGGAAAGAGCACCTCACCGCGAGGCGGGGGCCCCTCCTCGCTGGTGGACGGCGGCAGCACCAGCGCCTGCCAGGGCTCACCGAGGCCGGTCCACGGCCCGGTCAGGCCCAGCTCACTCGCCGGGCCGAACCCGAACCGGCGGTAGAAGGCCGGGGCGCCGAGGACGACGACGAGCCGCTCGCCCAACTCGGTCGAGGCGTCCAGGGCTGCCTGCACGACCGCCGTGCCGTGCCCGACCCGCTGTCGGTGCGGCGCGACCCCCACCGGGCCGAGTGCCAGGACGGGCACGTCCGAGCCCCGCTCCGGCCGCAGCCGCACCCGGGTGAGCAACGCGTAACCGACCACCTCACCGCCGTACTCGGCGACCATGGCCAACTCCGGCAACCAGGCGGTGGTGTCGCGCAGCTCGTCGACGAGGCTGACCTCCGGCGGCGTCGCCACGTCCGGGCGGGCGAACGCGGCGGCCAGCACGCGGCGGACCGGGCCGGCGTCGGCCGGGTCCTCGGGGCGTAGCCGCAGCGTGGTCACCCGCGCGACGTTACCCGCCAACGCCCGTCCATCCGTGACGGTCGCTCGATTCGGCGTGGCGTACGTGTACCAACACCAATCCGATCCTGCGGTTGCCGGGGTAGCAAACGTCGCGACGGGGTATGACTGACCTATGACGCCCGTACGCTCCCTCGCCCGCGCCATGCTGAGCGGCATCTTCGTGGTCAGCGGGTATCGCAACCTACGTGACCCCGGCCGGCTGACGGTGGCCGCCAAACCGGTGACCGACAAGGTCGCGCCGATGCTGAAGAAGGCCCACCCGAGCTTCCCCACCGAGACCGAGACCTTGATCCGGCTCAACGCGGCGGTGCAGGTCAGCGCCGGTCTGATGCTGGCCACCGGACGACTCAGCCGACCCGCCGCGCTGGTCCTCGCCGGCACGCTGGTGCCGGTGACCATCGCCGGGCATCCCTTCTGGAACAACGACGACCCGATCGCCAAGAACAACAACCAGATTCACGTCCTGAAGAACCTCGGGCTCCTCGGCGGTCTGCTGCTCGCCGCGTCGGACACCGGCGGCAAGCCGGGTCTACGGTGGCGGACGGGTCATCGCATCGGCCACTCTCGACGTTCCGTGCAACGCGCCGTCCGCACCGCCCGACGTGAGGCCCGCATCGCCGTCCGCTCCGCGTCCACCGCACGTCGACTCCCCGGCTGACCTGCGTCGATCCGTCTCTGCCTCACCCCCACCCCCCGCTAAGGCCACGAATTACCTGAACCACCCGGTAGGCGTTAACGCGGTGGAAATGTCAAAAACATGTGTGGGATCGGACACGGTCGCATAACGCGGGAGGCACTGACGTGAGGCGCCGTTCTAGGCTCCGTGCAGGACCTGGACGGGTAGGACGACCTTGGTACGGGGGTGGCCACGCCATGCCGACGGCTGTCGGTAGACGGGCGGACCGCCTCGCCCCAATCCAACGTGTGACACGCGGGATCGACCGCGTGACGCGCGGGATCGATCGCAGGAACGTCGTACGGGGCGCCATCGTGGCCGCCGTCGCCTATGCCGCATGGCTCGCCATCGGCACCTTCGGGCGGCCGTACAACTTCTTCGACATGAAGATCTACCACGGTGCCGTGGTGTGGTGGGCGAGCGGTCACGAGCTCTACGAGTTCATCGCGCCCGGAACCACACTCGGGTTCACCTACCCACCCTTCGCCGGGTTGGTCATGCTGCCGATGGCGCAGCTGCCGATCGGCGCGGCCGGCATGGTCAACGCCGCCGCCAGCATCGCCGCGTTGGCGCTGGTGCTGGCCGGGCTGCTCCGACCCATCGTGGACCGGCTGGGGTGGCCACTGTGGTTCACGGTGGCCGTGGCGGTGCCCCTCGCGGTCGCCATCGAGCCAGCCCGGGAGACGCTCGGCTACGGCCAGGTCAACATCCTGCTGTTCGCCCTGATCATGGCCGACCTGATCGGCCTTCGTTGGCGGTCCCGCCGGGGCACCCACTACGCCGCCACCGACGGCCCGCTGCTGCGCTTCATCTACGGCGGGGCCTGGGCCGGGGCCGGTATCGGCCTCGCCACCGCGGTCAAGCTCACCCCGGCGCTGTTCATCGCCTACCTGCTGATCACCCGTCAGTGGCGGGTGGCGGCCACCGCCATCGGCACCACGATCGGCGTGACGGTGGGCACCTTCGCCATCGTCGGTGACGAGTCGCGCACCTACTTCGGCAGCGTGCTGTGGCAGACCGAACGGGTCGGCGCGGCGGACATGACGCCCAACCAGTCCCTCGCCGGTCTGCTCGCCCGGCTGTACGACTCGATCGAGACCCCGGGGCTGCTGTGGCTGGCCTTCTCGGTGCTGGTCCTGGCGCTGGGCCTGTCCCGGGCGGCCAGTTCCCGCGCCGACGGTGACGAGCTGACCGCCTTCACACTTGTCGGTCTCACCGCGAACGTGATCAGCCCGATCTCCTGGACGCACCACCTGGTCTGGGTGATCCCGGCGATCATCGTGCTGGCCGACGCCGCCGTACGTCGCCGCGAGGCGAGCCGGGGAATGCCGCAGCGCACCGGCCAGGGGCCGGTCTTCGGTGGGCTACCGGGGGTCAACGGGCTTCGCCCGCCGATCTGGTACCCGACGCTGACCGGGCTCCGCCACGGCGTCGCGGCGATCGGGCTCTACCTGCTCTTCCTGATCTCGCCGATCTGGCCGTACGAACACCAACTGCCGGAGATGTCGCACTACCAGGACGGCCTGTTCGGGGCACTGATGGAGAACTCGCTCGCGCTCGCGCTGATCGTGCTGGTCGCCGCGCTGCCGTGGCGTCCCGGTGCGGAGCCGGCGTTCTACGGCGACCGGCTCGCCCGGGCAGTGGTGGTGAACGGCCACCGCTGAGCGGTCAGGGGCAGTTGACCCATTCCTCGGTGCCGTCGGTGAAGACCTGCCGCTTCCAGATCGGCAGTCGCGCCTTGACCTCGTCGACCAGTCGGGCGCAGGCCGCGAAGGCCGCTGCCCGGTGCGCGGTGCTCACCGCGGCGACCAGCGCCACGTCACCGATCGCCAGGGGGCCGACCCGGTGCGAGACCGCCACCGCGTAGACGTCGGGCTCCGCGGCGATCTCGGCGGCCACCTCGCGCAGCACCTGCGCGGCGCTCGGGTGCCCCTCGTACTCCAGGCTCGTGACCTGGCGGCCGTGGTCGTGGTCGCGGACCACGCCCTGGAAGGACACCACAGCGCCGGCCCGGCGGTCGGCGACCGCCGCCTCGTGCGTGGCGAGGTCGAGCGGCTGGTCGGTGACCTCGCCGAAGGTGATCGTTGGTGCGGTCACGACGCACGCTCCCCGGGAAACAACGGCAGTGGCACGATCGGCACCCGGTCGCCCGGCTCGCCGCTGGTGCCGGGTCGGATGACCGCGAACCCGTCCGCGCCGGCCAGGCCGCGCAGCATCGCCGAGCCGACGTGGCGGACCGGGAACGCGACGCCGGCGGCCCGGTCCAGTCGAACCAGCGCCAGGTGGGTGTGGTCACCGCGACCGGGCACCGCCTGGGCCAACGTGACCTGCGGCAGCAGCGGCATCGACCGGCCCTGGAGGCCGGCGAGCAGCGGGGCGACAAGCGACACCAGCGCGACGATGGCGGACTGCGGGTTGCCCGGCAGCCCGGCCACGAACCGGGCTCGCCCGTCGGGGCCGGTCAGCCGGGCCAGCAGCATCGGGAAGCCCGGGCGGACCGCCACCGTGTTGACCACGTAGTCGGCGCCGAGCGCTTCCAGGGTCGGGTGCAGGTGGTCGACCGGGCCGTTCATCGTGCCGCCGGTGGTGCAGACCAGATCGGCGTTGGCCAGCGCCGAGCGCAGGGCCGCCACGTGTGCGGGCAGCGTGTCGGCCACCGGCCCGACCACGTCGGACGGGCGGACCTGGCAGCCGTACCGCCGCAACCACCCCGGCACCGCGGGGCCCAGCGCGTCGCGGATGCGACCGGCCGCGGGCGGGCCCGCCGTCAGCAGTTCGTCGCCGAAGACCAGCAGCGCGGCACGCGGCGCCCGCCGGACCCGCAGCGTGTCGTGACCACAGGCGGCCGCCAGGCCGATCACCGCCGGGTCGACCGGCGTGCCGGCCGGCAACAACTCCTCATCGGCGTACGCCTCCTCGCCGGGTTGCCGCCACTCGGGCGTCTTCCGGGGAGTGCCGCTGATCAGGCCGGTGGTGGATGCGGCGGACTCCTCGACGCGGAGCACGGCGGTGGCGCCCTCGGGCACCATCGCGCCGGTCGCGATCTCGACGGTGGTGTCGTCCTCGGTGAGCGGCGCGGGGGTGCTGCCGGCCAGGACCCGGCCGACGACGCGCCACGGCCCCCGGCCGCGCACCGCCCAGCCATCCACGCTGGAGGTCGGGAACGCCGGCAGGTCGGTGCGGGTGGTCAACGGCTCGGCCAGGGTCGACCCGTCGGTGTCGACGAGTGGTCGGGCGGCGGCGGGCAGCGCGGCGGCCAGACCGACCGCGTAGACCCGCGAACGCGCTTCCTCCCACCCGGCTGGCGGGGGTGCGGTGACCCGATCCGCGGTGGGTGCGGTTTCCGTGCTCACCGACCGAGCCTATCGGCCCGGACCGACACCCGCCCGGGCCTGGCGTGCACCGGCCACTGGTCCCCGCCGGGAGGCGGTCAGTGGTCCCCGCCGCGAAGCTGGTCGACGGTGTGCCCAAGGATCGGCCCGAGAACGGCCAGGCCGTCCCGGGCACCGCCGGTCGAGCCGGGCAGATTGACCACCAGCATCCGGCCGGCGACCCCGGCCAGGCCCCGGGACAGCACCGACGTCGGCACCCGGTCACGACTGTGTGCGCGGATCGCCTCGGCGATGCCGGGGATCTCGTAATCCAGCAGGCCCCGGGTCACGTCCGGGGTCCGATCCGTCGGGGTCACTCCGGTGCCACCGCTGGTCAGCACCACGTCGACACCATCGGCGCGGGCGGCCCGCAAGGCGTCGCCGACCGGCGCACCGTCGGGCACCACCACCGGGTCGTCGACCTCGCAGCCCAGCTCGCGCAGGCCGGCGACGAGCAGCGGCCCACTGGTGTCGGCATAGACGCCGGCAGCGGCCCGATTGGAAGCGACGATCACCCGAGCCCGGATCACGGCCGGTCCTCCGGACGGACCCACTCGCCGGTCTTTCCGCCCTCCTTGCGCAGCACCCGGACCGCGTCGACCGAGGCCGCCGGGTCGACCGCCTTGACCATGTCGACCAGGGCGAGACCGGCGACAGCAACCGCCGTCAACGCCTCCATCTCCACCCCCGTCCGGTCCGCCGTGCGGGCGGTGGCCGTGATCTCCACCGTGTCGGCGGTCAGCCGCAGGTCGACGGTGACACCGTGCAGGGCGATCGGGTGGCAAAGGGGGATCAGATCAGGAGTGCGCTTGGCCCCCATGATCCCGGCCAGCCGCCCGACGGCCAACGCGTCACCCTTGGGCAGCCCGTCGCGATGCAACAGGTCGATGACCTCGGGCGTGGTCCGCAAACGGCCGGCCGCGACGGCCAACCGACCCGTCACCGCCTTGGCGGAAACGTCGACCATGCGGGCCGCGCCGGCGCGGTCGACGTGGCTGAGCTGCGCGGGTTCGGTCACGGTCGTGAGCCTATCGGTGCGGTACGACGGCGGTCGGAAGGAGCGGCGTCACGCTGACCGCACCGGGTGCTGACGGTGCATCGGTCCGACGCCGCTCCTCCCTTCACCGGCCCGCGGTCGAGGTCGCTGGGGGGACCTGGCAGCGGGCGCGTGTCGACGACCCGGTTCTGCCCAGGGGCAGAACCTCCCCCGTTCGCCGATACGGCCGGAAAGTTACCGGGCCTGCCGATAAGAAATCGATAAGCGACCTTCGGGCTGGCCAGCGCGCTGCGACCAGGGTCGCTCACTCAACTCGGCGAGGCGGCGTTCGGCCTCGAAGCGCTCCGGCACGCCCATCCGTCGGAAGATCGCCAACGCCCGTTCCCAGTGCCGCCGGGCCTCGGCCGGATCGGCGCGGGCGAAGTGTTCGGCGAGCCTGGCCAGCGCACGACCCTGCTCGTGCGGGTGCGCGATCCGAGTAGCCAACCGCAACGCCTCCTGGTGCACCTCGAACGCCTCGTCACCCCGCCCCTGCGCCAGCAGGGTGCGCCCGAGCTCGTTCAGGGCAGCCGCCTCGACGTGTCGCTCCCCCGAACCGATCGACAGCTTCCGGGCCAGCTCGTGCTCCCGCTGGGCCTCCACCAGACGACCCAGACCGCGATAGGCGATCCCGAGGTCGTTGCGCACCTCGGCCTCGGCGTACCGGTGGCCGGTGCGATCCCGTAGGGCCAACGACGCCAGGAGAATTCGGATCGCCTGCGGAAGGTCGCCCATTCTCAGACGTACGGCGCCGATGTGGCTGAGCGCGTTGAGCGTGTGGAACTCGTCGGAGTTCGTCCGGGCCCACGCCAGGTGCAGGCGGTGCATCCGCAATGCCTCGTCGTAGCGACCCAGAGCGCTCAGCGCCAGCCCCAGATTCGGCAGCAGGATGGAGCCGCCGACATTTCCGTACACCTTGTCGCGCAAACACTCGAAACCGAGCTCCACCGACTCGGACAGGTGACCACTCCACCAGTAGACGGCGGCGAGGTTTGCGCGATACCGGGCCGGGTTCAGCACGTCCCGCGAGTTGCGGGAGAGGTCGACCGAGCGTGTCAGGTGGTCGAGCGCCCCCTGCTTGTTCCCGGTACGGACGTAGGCGGATGCCAGGTAGTTGTTCATCAGCGCAAGCGCATCGATGTCCCCGGTAGCCTCCGCCGCCTCCAGCCCATGACTGTGGGTCAGGATGATGTCTTCGAAGTAACCGCGGATGTAGCAAAAACGCCAGAGAGCGCGGGCCAACTGCCAGCAGTGCCGGTAGAACGCCGCCTCGCGTGCCGCCGACACCATCGTCACCAGGTCCGTCCGCTCGGCCTCCAGCCAGTCAACGGTCGGCTCCCCGATGGCCTCGACGAGTTCGAGCTGTCCGGACGGAGTGTGCGTCATCTGGGATCTGATGACGCCCGGCTCCAGCAGATCGGCGACTTTCAGGACGACCTCCAGCGTGAAGTCGAACAGTCGAGCCAGTCCGAGTCGACGGTCGTCCGACGAGTCGGTACCCGAGCACAGGTCGATGGAGTACTGCCGCATGAGGTCGTGCAGTCGGTATCGCGTCGAGTCCAGGTCCTCCACCAGGTTCCGGTCGACGAGGTCGTCGAGCGCCGCGCGAGCTTCCGCGACCGTCAGCCCGGTCAGCGCGGCGACCGCCGGCGCGCCGAAGCGACTGCCGGGGTAAAGGCCCAGGAATCGGAAGACACGCTTGGTCGAACTTGGAAGCGGTTCGTAGGAAGCGGCGAAGGCCCCGGTGACGGTGCTCTCTTCCTGGGCGAGGTGGTGCAGCACCGGAGCGTCGTCGGCCATCTGCCGGGCAAGGTCCGCCAACCGCCAGCCGCGCCGATGCGCCAGTCTGGCGCCGGCCAGCCGGATCGCCAGAGGGAGGTACCCGCAGCGACGCACCACCTCGGCGGCCGCCTCCGGTTCGGCCTCGACCCTGTCCCGGCCGACGCTCAGGCGGAGCAGATCCACGCTCTCCTGCGGGCTCATCACCGGCAGCGTCCGCGACGGTCCGGCATCCGGATGGGAGAGCCGTCGCCGCGAGGTCACCACCACAACGGTGGTCGGCTCCGCCGGCAGCAGGGGCATGATCTGCTCGCTGCTCGCGGCGTTGTCGAGAATCACCACTGCCCTGCGGCGGGCCAACTCCTGTCGCCACAACTCCACTCTGTCGTCGAACTCCACCGGAACCCGGTCGGCCGGCACCCCAAGCTGTCGAAGCAGGGCGAACAAGGCGCCCGCCGGCTCGATCCGATTCTTGCGACCGTGCCCGCACAGGTCGATGAACAACGCGGCGTCCGGGTATCGATCAAACAACCGGCGGGCCAGGTGTACGGCGAGGGTCGTCTTGCCGCTGCCCGCCATGCCATCGATGATGTGCACGGCCGGCACCCGCTTCTCGACTCGCCGGGTCTCTGCGAGCAGCCGCAACACGACGTCCTCCCTGCCGACGAAGTCGGTGACCGCTCGGGGAAGGTGATCCACCGGGCTGATCCGAACCGGCTGCTCCGATGCCGCGCCGACCGCCACGCCCGCCCCGGAGCGCGCCCGGCCAGTTCCCCCAACCCGTACGGCGGCACGCCCCGAACCTGGGCGCGACATCGCCGTGACGATGGAGCGGCGCAACTCTTCAAGGTTGCCCCCGGGGCCCACTCCCAACTCCGTGGTCAGCGTTGTGCGGATCTCGTCGTACGCCGCCAGTGCCTCCGCGTTGTCCCCGCGCTCGTGCAGAGCCCGCATGAGAAGGACGTAGGCCGGCTCGCGGAGAGGATGGCGGGCCACCACTTCACGCAGCAGCGGAACTGCCAGGTCGTCCCGGCCCGATCTCAGTTGGACGTCGGCGAGAAGCTCCACGGTCAACAGCCGCTCCTCCTCGGCAGCGACAGTTCGGGAGGTAAGGACAGGCCCGAGCGGGACGCCGGCGAGCATCGCACCCTGCCACCGAGCCAGGGCGTGCCCCAGTAGCTCGCGGGCACGGTCCAGGTGGCCACCGGTCACCGCTTCCCGACCCGCGTTCCGTTCCAGCTCGAAGCGAAAGACATCCACCCGTTCCGGATCCACGAGGAGTCGGTAGCCGTTGCGTTGGCGTTCGATGGCACCGCGGCCGGCCGGTAGAGCCTCGAAAGCCCGGCGCAGATTGGCGGCATAGGTCCGCACATTCGCTACGGCCGATCGCGGTGGGCGATCGGCCCATAACTCATCGACGAGGTCTTCCACCGTCACCAGTCGACCGGGCTGAACGGCGAGCATTGCGAAGATTGCCTGTTGCTTGGGTGTACCAAGGCGCAGCGTGCGGGTAGACAGTTGCACCGAAAGGCCGCCCAGAACCTGAATCTCCACCCGCCCCCGCCAGCCGTATCAGGTATTCAGCCGATCACGCAACGGAGTGTACGACCCCGTGGGGTGGCGTACCGCTTACAGGGCGATACGAACGACGGCTAGGTGTGCAGGAGTGACGGAAGGAGCTGCGCGAATGCCGGTCCAGGACCGCACGGTGCCGGCAGCAAGTTGCACCACCGCCTGCCGAAACGCGATTGTCCACCCGTCGTCGCCAAGGACCCGGGGGAAGGCTGGCACCATTACCTGCCTCACTGGGCACCCCTCGGCCGCGCCAACTCTGCCCATGCCGCCCTTACGCCTGACCAAACTCCGGATGAGACAACTCCTGAGGAGCCCTCAGACTCAAGGAATAAGGCGTCCCATAACCTCGTCAGATACCGTCCGCAGTTGCAAGGTGCTACTTGAATCCAGCACCGCCAAGCTCGACCGCACTCCGTTCAGTAACGATGGACAGAACGTGATAAACGGGCGTCAACTTGGCTAATGTTGCGCATACCGACATTTATTTCTTCTAGCCTGCCCTTCCGCCTCTTAAGCTGCCTTTCGGAGGAAGACCTCCCCATCACGGGACAGGTACTCCAATTGGCGCAGCGGGAGAAGGGGGCAACGCGATGCGTGGCACCGACTGGAACTGACAAGTTCGACACAGGACTTCTGAGGGCCCGGGCAGTAGGCTGCGAGAACGCGCAGGCAGTCCTTCGGGAGCGGCATGACCCTTCCTCAGCGACGAGAGATTGAGACCGATCGGCGGCTGTTGCTGCTCGTCGGTCTCGTCGTCGTTGTTGCCGCGGTCATCGTCGCCACGTCACTTCCCGCCGCATTGGGTTCGGCGAAGCTGGAGACGGTGAGCGACGCCGCAGTCCTGGTGATGCTCACGCTCATGATCGCATTGGGCACGCTGGTCAAGGCTCGCGTACGGATCCGGTCGACGACTCAGTCGATCAGCTGGAACGAGACAGCGATCATCGTCGGTGCGGCCATCGCTCCGACCTCGGTGGTCGTGCTCTGCACCGCAGTCGGGATCGCCCTCGCCTCGCTTCGCCTCACACCGATAAAGCTGGCCTTCGGTGTCGGCAAGAACGTCATCGTGGCTTGGGGCGCTGGCACGGCACTCGCGATGACGACCTGGACTTGGCCGCCCACGGGGACGGCTCCCCTGATGCTGCTGGGGCCGTTGGCGCTCGCCTACCTGGTCGCGGCGCTGTTGGACGATCTGCTCGCCATCCCAGTCATCGCGCTCGCCTCCCAGACCAGGATCGCGAAGCACTTCCGCAGCAATCTCGACCTTCGGCTCGCTGGCTTCGCCGTACGGTTCGCCGTTGCGGCCTGCACGCTGCTGATCATGGGGATGGACCCCCGGCTACTGCTCGCCGTCCCACCCCTGGTCCTGAGCCTGCACCTGGCCTACTCCGCACGCATCCGCGGCCGCACCGAGCAGCAGGCGTGGCAGCGGCTGGCCCGCACCACCGACGCGCTCAACGTCGTCGACCTGGACAACGTCCTCACCACCGCCGTCACCCAGGCCGCCGAGTTGTTCTCCGCCGACGAGGTCGAGATCGAGCTGCGCGACGGCGGCCGGACGGTGCGCGGTGGCACCGGCGGCATCACCTTCGACGGCCCGACCGGCACGCCCACCGACGTGGACGGCACGATCGTCCCCGCGCCGCTGGAAGGCCATGACCGGACCGTCGACGTCGGCATGCTTCGCCTGCGCTTCCGCGGCCCGGTGCAGCTCTCCGAGCGGGAGCAGTACACGCTGCGCACATTCGCCTCGGCGCTCTGCACGGCCGTCCGCAACGCCCAGGCGTATGCCGAACTGGCCAGGGTCGCCGACGAGCACGCGTACGCGGCCTCGCACGACGCGCTGACCGGCCTGGCCAACCGTCGGCACCTCCTCGACGAGGGCACCGAGCAGTTGAGCACCCGGCACGCCGACGGGGTGACCGCGCTGGTGCTCATCGACCTCAACCACTTCAAGGAGGTCAACGACACGCTCGGGCATGCCGCCGGCGACCAGGTGCTGGTGCAGGTGGCCGACCGGTTGCGCGGTGCGGCCCAGGCGACCGACCTGGTGGCTCGCCTCGGGGGCGACGAGTTCGCCGTACTCCTGCGGGGTCTGCCGGCCCCGGCGGTGGCCGCACACCGGGCCGAGACGCTGCTCGCCGCCCTGCACGAGCCGTTCGAGTTGGACGGCATGCGGATCAGCGTCGAGGCCAGCGGCGGGATCTCCGGCGCTCCGTCCAACGGTGGCATGGCCGAGCTGCTGCGCCGCGCCGACGTGGCCATGTACCAGGCGAAACGGGCCGGGCAACGGATCTCCACGTATGCCCCGACCCGGGACACCGCCGACCTCGGTCGCCTCACCCTCGGCGGTGACCTGCCGCGCGCGGTCGCCGACCACGAGTTCGTCGTCAACTTCCAACCGATCGTCGACCTGGGTACCGGTCAGGTGACCAGCGCGGAGGCGCTGGCCCGCTGGCACCACCCCACCCACGGCATGATCGACCCGCTGCGGTTCCTGGAGGCGGTGGAACGTTCGGGTCTGCTACCGGCCTTCGCCGAAGCGATCCTCGACCAGGCGCTGATCGCGGCCGTGACGTGGCGCGACGCCGGCTTCGACGTACCGGTCGCGGTCAACGTGTCCCCGCGCAGCCTGCTCGACGCGCGGTTCCCCGGCTCGGTGCTGGCCCGCCTCCGCGCCCACGACCTACCTCCGGACCGACTGGTCCTGGAGTTGACCGAGACGTTGACCCTCAGCCAACTCGACGTGGTCGACCGGGTGCTCAGCCGACTGCGCGACGAGGGAGTCCGGTTGGCGTTGGACGACTTCGGCACCGGCTACTCATCCCTCTCCCTGCTCTCCCGGATCCCGGTGCACGAGCTGAAGATCGACCGAAGCTTCGTGACGACGATGGAGAGTTCGGCGGAGGCCGCCGCCGTCATCCGTTCCACCCTCGACCTGGGTCGCAGCCTCGACCTGGACGTGGTGGCCGAGGGGGTGGAGAGCGAGCCGCAGCGGCGGGCCCTCTGGGAGTTGGGCTGCGTCGCCGGCCAGGGGCACCTGTTCGCCCGGCCGATGCCGTCCGGCACCCTGCTCGCGGCGATGCAACGCGGCTCGGGCGGCCGACCGGGCACCCTGGCCGCGCCGCTGCACGACGCCGGGGCGGTGATCCGGTTGAGCCAGAACCGCCGCCAGGCCGGCCGCTTCCGGCCCGACCGCCTCCCACACCTGCCCGCCTGAGCAGGCATCGCCCCGGCACGCGGGCAGCCAGGTCTGCCAGACTGTCGCGCGTGATCGTCGACGACCCGACCGCCCGCCGCCGTCGGTGGCACTGGCGGACGCTCGACAACGCGGCTGGCGGACTCGCCCTCGACCTGGGCCTCTACGCCGTCTCGGCCACCTTCGCCGCGATCACCGCGGTCACGTCGACCCTGCTGCCGCACCGCGCGTGGGGCGCGGTCGCCGCCGTCGGCTACCTGCTCGCGACGCTGACGGTGATCGCCCAACTCCTGCTGCGTCGACGCTCTCCGACCTCCCGGCTGACCGGTCTGCCGGCCCGCTGGACGGTCACCGGTCTCGCCTGGGCGGCCACCACCCTGCTGCCCCTGGCCTGGCAGAGCATCGACCGGGCCGGCGGGCGCACCGACCGGGCCCAGGAGGAGGTGCTGGTCGTGGAGCAGGCAGGTGCCCGCCTCCTGGAACACGGCACGCCCTACCTCGGACCCGACGCCATCGCCGCCCTGCCACCCGGCGAGCAACTGATGGGCTACACCCCGTACCAGCCCGGCATGGCGATGTTCGGCCTGCCCAGAGCACTTCTCGACACCTGGTGGACCGACTCCCGGGTCTGGTTCGCGGTGGGCACCGCGCTGGCGCTCGCCCTGGCCGTGGCCGCCCTCCGCCGAACACCGACCATCGCCGGCCAGGCCACCTCCGCCGCCACCCAGCGGCGGGACGCAGCCCTGCTGCGCGGCGTGCAGGCCGCCACCGTACTGCCGATCTGCGCCCTCACCCTCGCCACCGGCGGCGACGACCTACCCGTACTCGCGCTCTGCCTGCTGGCCCTCGCGTTCGCCGCCGCCGACCGACCCGGCCGGGCCGGCCTCGCGGTCGGGCTCGCTGGCGCGCTCAAGCTGTTCGCCTGGCCGGTCGCCCTGGTCCTGATCGTCTGGGGTCTGACCCGGCGCGCCGGCACCCGAGTCGCCGCCGGCGCGATCGGCCTGCCGATCGCCGCACTACTGCCGGCGCTGCTGGTGGACCGCGACGCCCTCACCGAGAACGTGCTGCGCTTCCCCCTCGGCCACGGCCTGGTCACCAGTCCCGCGCAGTCCCCGTTCCCCGGCTACCTGATCGCCAGCGCGCTACCCGCCGGCCGACTGATCGCCGCCGCGCTGCTCATCGCCGCCGGCGTCGCCATCGCCGTCCGACTCGCCCGCCGCCCGCCCCGCACCGCCGTCGCCACCGCGCTCATCTGCGGGTACGGACTGCTCGCCGCCATCGCCCTGATGCCGACGACCCGCTTCGGCTACCTGCTGTACCCGCTGGCCCTGCTGACCTGGGCACCCGCGCTGCACCGCCCAGTCGACACGCCGAACACCGCGGTTGCCGACGAGCGGTCCGGTCGGACCACTTCGGCGTAACTTTCGAGCGGAACCGCTCGTCAGGGCGTAGACCTGAAGACATGACCACGTACCGCGACCGGGCCGACGCGGGCCGGGTGCTCTCCGAACGGCTCACCGCACTCATCGGCGAACCGGACGTCGTCGTCCTCGGCCTCGTCCGTGGCGGCGTCCCCGTCGCCCGGGTCGTCGCCGAACGGCTCGGCGCGCCACTTGACGTGCTGGTCGTCCGCAAGCTCGGCATGCCGTGGGCCCGGGAGGTCGCCTTCGGCGCACTCGGGCCGGGCGGTGTCCAGGTGCTCAACGACGCGGTGGCCAGCCGACTCAGCAGCGACGACATCGCCGAGGTCCGCCATCGGGAGCAGGCCGAACTGGAACGCCGGGAACGGCTCTACCGGGGCGATCGCCCCCAGGTGGACCTCACCGGACGCACCGCCGTGATCGTCGACGACGGCCTCGCCACCGGCGCAACCGCCCGCGTCGCCGTCGAGGTTGTCCGCCAACTCGGGGCGCACCGCGTCGTGGTCGCGGTCCCGGTCGGCGCGCAGGAGGCGTACGAACTGCTCGCCGCCGAAGCCGACCAGGTCATCTGCGCCCAACGCCCGGCGGACTTCGGCGCGGTGAGCGTCTACTACGACGACTTCCACGAGGTGTCCGACGAAGAAGTCACCGAGGCGCTCACAGCAACTGCATAGGTCCACCGGGTACCGTCGGGCGATGAGTAGCCTCACCTGTCCCAAGTGTCACGGAGAAATGCGCCAGTACGAGCGCAGCGGCGTCGTCATCGACCAGTGCGGGGAGTGCCGAGGCATCTTCCTGGACCGCGGCGAGCTGGAGAAGCTGTTCGAGGCGGAGGCCAACTGGAGCCGCCAACAGACCGGCGGCGCGCCAGGGCAACCCGCGCAGCAGCCGGCCGGCTACCCGCCCCCGCCGCCCCCGCCGCACCAGCCCGGTTACGGCGCCGTCCCGCCGCCGCCCCCGCCCGCCCACGGCTACCCGCCGCAGCCGGCCTACGGCCACCAGCAGCAGCACCAGGGCTACCACGGCCACTACCGGCAGAAGAAGCGCAAGGGCTTCCTCGACGATATGTTCGGCTGAGCCCAGGCCGACCTTCCGCCCGGGTCGATCCACGCGTCGGCCCGGGCACACCACCCGGGCCATTGATCGTTGGCGCGCGCGAGGCTTCATGCGAGGCTGAGTCGCATGACCGCGATCCGACCGGACGAGGCGCTGGCCCAGGCGTACGACGGGATCACCGCGGTGGTCGCTGACCTGGACGACGCCGGCCTGCAACGAGCGACTCGCTGCCAGGGCTGGCTCATCGCCGACCTGCTCCTGCACGTGCTCGGCGACGCCCAGCGGGCACTCGTCACCCTGGCCAGCCCCGCCGACGGCCCCGCCGACGTCGACGACGTGAGCTACTGGCGTGACTTTCCCGGCGGCGACGACCAAGCCGCCCGGCACGCCTGGTGGGTACGCCGCTCGGCTGCCGCCTTCGACCGTCCGACCGGCATCGTCGACCTCTGGCGGGACACCTCCCCGGCGGCGGTCCGCGCCGCCGCGTCAGCCGACCCCGAGGGGTACGTGACGACGCAGGGACACGTGCTGCGCGTACCGGACTTCCTCGCCACCCTGACCACCGAGGCCGCCGTCCACCACCTGGACCTGACGCTGGAACTGCCCGACGCGCCGCCACCCGGCCCACTGGCGGTACGCGTCGCGGTGGCGACCATGGACGGCCTGCTCAGCGACGACACCGTTCGGCCCACCGCGTGGGACGACCACGACTTCCTGCTGAAGGCCACCGGGCGCGTCCCGCTGACCGACCGGGACCGGCTGGAGCTAGGTGAGTCAGCGGGCTGGTTCCCACTGCTCGGCTGACCGACGACGGGGTGCCGCGCCGGTCAGCCGATGGCCATGTCGACGAAGCGGGAGAGGTGTAGCTGGGCCGCGACGGTCACCGTGTCGGTGGGCCCATTTCGATGCTTAGCAACAATAAAATCCGCCTCCCCGGCCCGGGGCGACTCCTTGTCGTAGTAGTCGTCGCGGTGCAGCAGGATGACAACGTCGGCATCTTGCTCAATTGATCCACTTTCGCGCAAGTCGGAAAGCTGGGGTCGCTTGTCGGTGCGCTGCTCGGGGCCACGGTTCAGCTGACTGACCGCGATCACCGGGCACTCGACCTCCTTGGCCAACAGCTTCAGGCCACGGGACAGGTCCGCGACCTCCTGCTGGCGACTCTCGGTGCGCTTCGGGGAGGTCATCAGCTGGAGATAGTCGACCACGATCATCTTGAGGTCGTGCCGCTGCTTGAGCCGCCGAGCCTTGGCCCGGATCTCCATCAGGTTCATGCTCGGCGTGTCATCGACGAAGAGCGGCGCCTCGCTGATCTCACCCATGCACCGGGCGAGCTTGGTCCAGTCATCGTCGGAGAGTTGACCGCTGCGCAGTACGTGCAGCGGCACCCGCGCCTCGGCGGAGAGCAGTCGCATCACGATCTCGACCTTGCTCATTTCCAGCGAGAAGATGGCGGCCGCCTGATTGGCACGAATAGCAGCATTTCGGGCGAAGTCCATGCTGGCCGTGCTGTTGTGGGTAGGGATCATCGCCCGGCTGGCCAGGTACAGGTGTTCGTCGTTGTCGACGGTCACACACCGCACCGGAACGCTGGGAACGGGCCGGACGTCGACGATGAACCGCGAGGTCGTTCGGATGTCGGAGGTGGTCCGGCGGCGTTCGGCGTGCGCATCCTGCTTGCGCTTGAGCCGGAAGATGACGTCCGGGGTGGAGAAGTTCAAGGTGTACGCGATCGACGACTCGCGGGTGTGGCCGCGCACCGGCTTCGCATTGACCGTGCAGCGGTAGCCGAGGCTGACGATGAGTTCGCGTACGTCATCAGCCAGCCGCTTCGAGGTCGACGTGTACTGCAGGTTGCCGGCGGGGGCGACGGTCCCATCGGTGTCCATCAGCCCAGCGAGCAACGCCCTGCGCTGATCCTCCGAGGCGCGCAGATAGACGCCCGGGATGTGCTTGTTCCCCGCCACCCCGATCTGACGCAACAGCCCGAGGAAGGAACCGTTCCGGTGACGGCAGTCGGCACACTTCCTGGTCGCTGGATTCTCACGCAACGCCCTGGTGGAAATGCCACAGTCCACGCAGACACCGTTGCCCGGAGCAGCGGACGTGGGCTGCAGCAGAATGGTGTAGACCATCGGCCCGCTGGGCCGCACGACGAAGCCGTCCGCCTCGACGTGCGTGACCATCTCCGGATCTGCCGTGGTGAAGCGGCTGGCGTCGCTGTGCCCGTCACCGAGCCACGTCCCCAGGGTGTAGGGCGGGACCAGCAGCTCACGGTCCGGGAGTTGGATGGGAGCGCAATTCCGTACGGCATGGTTGAGCCGCCGCTGGGCGGTGTCAGTACGCAGCGTGGCTGCGATCTCGGCAGTGGTGACGACGCCGTCGTGGTCGGCCCGACTGCCGGCATTGACCTCCCGCTCGGCTCGCTGAAGAAGGGCGCTCAGAAGCGGACCAGCCGGATAGCCGGGCGCGGTCCAGTTCTGCGGCTTGCCGTTGCGGACGATGGGACGGCTGATCCGACCGACCGACCCGACCTCACGGGCGACGGTGTGCAGGACGTGTCGGAACTCCGGCCCAACCTGCTCAATCGTGTCGAAGAGCGTGATCGGCTGGTTCCGCAGGGAGGTCAGCCGCTCATGTGCCGCACGTACGTTGGCGAGGGACGACTCGGGCCAGTGCCGCCTTTGCCGCGCCGGGGCCTGCCGCCGACTCGCGCGGCTGGTGGTCTTCCACAGGTGCTCCGCGTCGGCCACGATGACCGTGCCGTCGGAGAACTCCACCTCGTAGCAGGGACGGTCGTGCATGACGTCGAAGGCGTGTGTGACCGTGGTGGGTCTGCCGTCCGCCGCCAGAAGCTGATCGCCCGCCTTGACCTCGCCCATCGTGGTCCAGCCGCCCGGGGTCGGCAGTGGGGTGTCGAGCGCGAGCGCCTTTCCCAAACCCGGTCGGCCCGCCACGATGATCAATTGTCCGGCGTGCAGGCCGTTGAGCAGGCGGTCCAGGTCGCTGAAGCCGGTCGGGACGCCGGTCATCATGCCGCCGGTCGCGCCCACCGCCTCGATCTCGTCCAGCGTCGGCTGCAACATGTCGGCCAGGACCGCGAAGTCCTCGCTGACGCGCCGTTCGGTGACGTCGTACACGGCCTGCTGGGCGAGGTCGACGACGTCGTCCACGTCGCGGCTGCCGCCGCTGGCGGTGCCGTAGCCCAGCTGCACGATCTTGGTGCCGGCCTCGACCAGCCGGCGCAGCACCGCCCGCTCGCTGACGATCCGGGCGTAGTAGGCGGCGTTCGCGGCGGTGGGCACACTGGCGATGAGGGTGTGCAGGTACGGCGCGCCGCCGATGCGCACCAGATCCCCGGAGTCGGCGAGCGCCGCCGCGACCGTGATCGAGTCGGCCGGCTCACCCCGGCCGTAGATGTCGAGGATGATGTCGAAGATGGTGGCGTGCACCGGCCGGTAGAAGTCGTTGGTCTTGAGGATCTCGACGACGTCGGCGATGGCGTCCTTGGAGAGCAGCATGCCGCCGAGGACGCACTGCTCGGCGGCGACGTCCTGGGGCGGGGTCTTGTCGAACTGGCCATCCCGCTGCGCAGGTGGCTGGCCTCCGCCGGAGCGTGGCTCTGCCCGCATGTCGTCGGTGACCGACACGGGTCCCCCCTCCACTGCGCCGGATCCAACCCCAGCTCTACCGCTGGGGTACGACACTTCCGTCCGACCGGGCCGGTCGATCGGGGGCCATCGCCGGCGGTCGAGGGCCAACCATACGGACCCCGAGGTCAGAGACTCAACAACGCCGGTGGACGAGCCTCGGGACAACCTGTGGATCCCGGTGGACAGCATGTGCGCAGCGTGTGCACAGCCTGTGGACAACCATTGGGGAATTCTCGGCCAGAAGTCGTTGACCTGCGAGAACATGCTCCCCAGCCTGTGGAGGAGAATATTTCGGTCGGGCCTGTGACACGATCGTCCCGTACTATCTCCAGCGAACGGCTACACCTGGACAGCGGATTCCGCTTTCGGTTCAGAAGGGTCACACTCCGGCCGTGAATTACCGGGACTGGGGACGCGGCGATGGCAGCCCGCGCGAGCGCCAGCCAACCGCCTCGTGGGGTGAGCGCGCGGCGTCTGTTCCGGTTGACCCGTACGACGAGGACGGGCGCTACCGCACCTCCAGCCGACGGCGTGCGTTGGACCGCGGCCAGGACGAGCCTGTCGACGCCTACCTACCCCGGTGGGCGTTGGAGTCAGGGGTTCGGCACGCGGACGGCGGCGGTCGCCACGCGGCACCGGACGAGGATGAGGACGAGCCCGAGCGGCCGACGTCCGGCGCGGGCCGGCGGTCCGCCGAGTCGTCGAGTGGTCGGCGGCGGGGCGGCGAGACGCGTCGGCGGGAGCAGGCGGCGATCGGTCCGGCCCCAGATTCGGACCACACCCGAGAGTGGACGCTCGACCGGCCGCAGGATCAGGGGTATGCCGGCCGCCGACGGGCCGACGCCGGGGAGGACGAGCCGGTCTCTGGCGCTGTCTCGGACCGGCGTCCCCGCCGTGCGCCGGTTGGCCGTCCGCAGGTGATCTGGTCGGGCGGGGACTTGGAGTCCGCCCCGAGCGAGCAGGTGCCGGACCAGGAGCCGAGCCGTCCGAGCCGGCGTAGTCGACGTGCGGCGGAGGAGTCCTGGTCCCGTCCGGCGGCCGACCCGTGGGCCCGCGGATCGGACCGGGTGGCGGAACCCGAACCCTCGTACCCGCCCGCGGTGGACCCGTGGGACGCCTCGGGCGTGCACGCGTGGCCGCCGGCGGCCGGCGCGGACAGCGGGGACCTGAGCGGGCAGTGGTCGGCGGTGGAGAGCGTCGGTGGCTGGGAGCGGTCGGACCGCACCGGCCAGTGGGAGCGGTCCGCGATCGAGGACGAGCAGTGGGACCGTACGCTGGCGCCGCGCTCCGATCGCTCGGTGGCGGCCGAGGGGTGGCCGAGCCGGGAGGACGGGTTCTGGTCCGGCACTCGGTTGGCCGATGACGACCCGCGCTGGATGGATCCGACGACGTCGGCCCCGCGGTCTCCGGTGGTGGGATACACGGCCCCACGGCCGCGCAGCGCGCCTGCGCCGCGTGGCGGTGCGCCGCGCGCCGGTGCGGGGGCACCCTCCCGGCGTCGGGCGGACCGGCCGGCGGTGGGAACGGCGTCGGTACGTCGGCGGGTCGAGTCGGCGGCCACGGGTGCCTGGGCCCGGCGTCTGGAGGACGACCTGCTGGATCCGGACCCGGGTGGGTCCGTCCGGCCTCTGCTGTACACGGCGGCCTGTTACCTGGTGCCGGCGATGCTGATCTTCGTTTGGCTGTTGACGTTGGACAGCCAGGCACCTGCTGGTTGTGTGACCGATATCAGCGGGGGCGGGTGTGAGTCCGCCCGGTCCCGCGCGTTGGAGTCACTCCTCGCCGGTTCGCCGCGCTTCGGGTTGGCGCTGGTGAGCAGTCTGGTGGTGGCGGCGCTGCTACGCCGGGTGGGTACGACGTGGCGCTCGGCGACCATCGCGGTTGCCGCCGCGGTGGTGGGCGGCGGTCTCTCCACGGTGCTGATCAGCGCGGTGACCGGCCAGCCCATCGGGTGACCTGTCTGCGGGTCGGGCCGGACCGGACCGGACCGGACCGGGCGGGCATCGGGCCGGGGCCTCCGCTGGGCCCGGAGGTAGGTCGGGGCCCCGCTGGGTGGCAGGTCGGGCGCGCCGGGCGGGCCCACCTTGGCCCGGGCAGTGCCGGGTTGGATGACGTACGCACGAGGGCCCGCACCGATCGCTCGGTGCGGGCCCTCGTGGTGGTGTTGCGGACGTCAGCCCTGAACGACGTTCAGGTTGAACGACGCGGTCACCTCGGGGTGCAGCTTGATCTTCACCGGGTAGGCGCCGATCGACTTGATGTGACCGGGCACCTCCAGCCGACGCCGGTCGAGGACCGGGCCACTGGCCGCCTTGACGGCGTCGACGATCTCGGCCGGGGTGACCGAGCCGAAGAGCCGTCCGCCGTCGCCGGCGCGGACCTTCAGGTTGACCTTGAGACCCTCGAGCTGAGCCTTGACCTCGTTGGCGTGGTCGAGGTCGCGGATCTCGCGGGCCCCACGGGCCCGCTTGATGACCGTGACCTGCTTTTCCGCGCCCTTGGTCCAGACGATCGCGAAGCCCTGCGGCAGCAGGTAGTTACGGCCGAAGCCGTCCTTGACCTCAACGATGTCGCCCGGGGCACCGAGCCCGGACACTTCCTGAGTCAGGATGATCTTCATATCGGTGCCTCCTCTCAGCGGGTGGTGGCCGTGTACGGCAGGAGCGCCATCTCACGGGCGTTCTTGACCGCACGGGCGATCTGCCGCTGCTGCTGCGAGGTAACGCCGGTCACCCGACGAGCGCGGATCTTGCCGCGATCGGAGATGAACTTGCGCAGCAGCGCGGTGTCCTTGTAATCGATGTAGGCGATCCCGTCCTTGTCGAGCGGGTTCACCTTCTTCTTGGGCTTGCGCAGTGCCGCAGCCTTGGCCGTTGCACGTGCTCCTGGTTTGCGATCGCGAGCGCTAGGCGCCATTAGAACGGTGGCTCCTCGTCAAAATTGGCGCCCGAACCGGCACGCGCGGGAGAAGGAGCAGCCGAAGCCCAGGGGTCGTCGAAGTTGCCTCCGCCGCCACCCTGGTTGCCACCGCCACCGCCGCCACCGAAGCCGCCGCCACCACCGCCGGAGCGGGACATCTTCTGCACCTTCGCCGTGGCGTAGCGCAGCGACGGGCCGATCTCGTCGACCTCAAGCTCGATGACAGTGCGCTTCTCACCCTCGCGGGTCTCGTACGACCGCTGACGCAGCCGGCCCGACACGATCACCCGAGCGCCACGCTGCAGCGACTCGGCGACGTGCTCGGCGGCCTGCCGCCACACGGTGCATGCGAGGAACAGCGGCTCGCCGTCCTTCCATTCGTTCGACGCCTTGTCCATGAAACGGGGCGTCGAAGCGACTCGGAACTTGGCGACCGCAGCCCCGGAGGGGGTGAACCGCAACTCGGGGTCATCGGTCAGATTGCCGATGACCGTGATGGTGGTGTCTCCTGCCATGACCATCTCCTCGCGCACTCAGCGTCTCGTCGTACAGGCTCGCAGAGCCGTACGACAGAGTCGCGGAGGCTGATCCGGACGAACCGGGGTTGGATGCTCTAGCGCATTTCCGGTCGGATGACCTTGGTGCGCAGCACGGACTCGTTGAGCCGGAGCTGACGGTCCAGCTCGGCCACCGCAGCAGGCGTGGCCTGCAGGTCGATGACGGCGTAGATGCCTTCGGCCTTTTTGTTGATCTCGTACGCGAGGCGCCGGCGGCCCCACACGTCGGTCTTCTCAACCGAGCCACCCGCGGTCCGAATCACGTTCAGGTACGTGTCGAGCGACGGTGCGACGGTGCGCTCCTCGAGGCTGGAGTCGAGGATGACCATTAGTTCGTAGTGACGCAAGACGTGCTCACCTCCTGTGGGCTAAGCGGCCACGGTCCTTCCGTGGCAGGAGGTCTTGTGTCGCTGCCCGCACGCGCCGAGGGAACCCGGCCGGACGCGGACAACCTGACCAGGATACCCGGTCCCAACGATCATGCCCGGGGTGGTCGGGCCCGGACCCGGACATGCCGACGGGGGCCCACCGTCCGGCCGTCGATCGGCCGATGGTGGACCCCCGTCTACGAGGCCGCGGGGCGTCCGGTCCGCATTCCTTGGGTGGGACCTGGGGAGGAACGACCACACCGATGAGGTTGGACCGAAGACGCCCCGCGGAGCTTTATCGTGTTGTTATCTGACGATACAACAGCACTCGTACCTTGTCGGGGGGAAAAGCACAATTTTCCGAGATTCGCCTTCGCTCGGTAGCCGGTGTGCGATGGGGTCGCCCCCGCTGCGCCGGGCCGCGCGGCGGGGGTGACCTCGCTGTCGGCCGTCGACCGCCGGTCGCCGGATGCGACGCTCGCGCCGCTGGCGGCACCGGGTGCTGGTCGCCGGTTCAAAGCCATCAACGATCGTCGGTCCGCCCGGTGACGCGACACCGCCCCGGCCGTCGCCCCGCCGGTGGGGGTCGCGACGTAGGCTCGCTCGCATGCGTATCGGAGCCCACGTCGATTCGACCGACCCGCTGGCAGAGGCGGCCGCCCGGTCCGCCGACGCCGTGCAGTTCTTCCTCTCCGACCCACAGGGTTGGAAGGCGCCCAAGCCTCGCGAGGACGCCGAGCGGCTGCGCGCCGCCGAGGTCGATCTCTACGTGCACGCGCCGTACGTCATCAACGTGGCCACCCTCAACAACCGCATCCGGATCCCGAGCCGGAAGCTGCTGCTCGGGCACGCCAACGCGGCCGCCGCCATCGGCGCCAAGGGCCTGATCGTTCACGGCGGGCACGTCAACGCCAGCGACGACCTGGCCGTCGGCTTCGACAACTGGCGCAAGACCTTCGCGTACGCGGCGGACACCGGCGGGTTCGGCGTACCGGTCCTGATCGAGAACACCGCCGGCGGCGACAACGCCTGCGCCCGACGGCTGGACGCGCTCGCCCGACTCTGGGACGCCATCGGTGACTACGAGGTCGGCTTCTGCCTGGACACCTGCCACGCGTACGCGGGCGGCGAGGAGCTGCTCGGCCTGGTCGACCGGGTCAAGGCGATCACCGGGCGGATCGACCTGGTGCACGCCAACAACTCCAAGGGGGCGTTCAACTCCGGCCAGGACCGACACGACAATTTGGGCGGCGGGACGATCGACCCCGAGCTGGTGGTGGCGCTGATCCGGGCAGCGGGCGCGCCGGTGGTCGTCGAGACACCGGGCGGTGTTACCGGCCAGGCCGCCGACATCGACTTTCTGCGTGCGCAGCTCGGAGCGGAGAGCCCGGCGGCATGACGAGCGGACAGCCCGGGACCGGCAACGCCCGGCCCACTCCCACCGGCGCGGACGCCGAGAGTCGACCCGACACCACGACCGCAGCGGGCGCCCCGACCCAGTCGGCTCGCACCTCTGACCAGGCCCCCGCCGAGACCGCCGTGGACCATCCGTCATCAACTGACGGTGGACTGACCGGAGCCGGCCCGAACGGCGACGCCGAGGCTGACCTCGCGACGAGCGGTGCCGCCAAGAACGGCGCGTCCCGGCGCGGCGACAAGGGCACCGCAGTCAAGCAGGGCACCGCAGTCAAGCAGGACGCCGCAAAGGGCGGCACCGAAACCAGCGACAGCACCAAGGGCAGCGACCCATCCAAGGGCAGCAGCCCGGTAGATGGCGCGACCAAGGACGGCGACCCGGTGGGTGGCGCGACCAAGGACGGCGACCCGGTGGGTGGCGCGACCAAGGACGGCGACCCGGCCAAGGACGCGAAGGCGAGCGACGCTGACGGTCCGGACAAGGCCGACGGCGAGGCGAAGCCGGTCGGCCCGGAGCGTTGGGAGGCGTTCGCCTCCGCGCCCGAGCCGCGGCCCTCCATCTTCACTCGGGTGGGCCGGGCCGTCGGTCGGTTCCTGATCCACGAGTGGACCCTGGCCGCCCTCGGCGCGTTGGCACTGGCCGTGCTGATGACCTGGCCGACGCTGCGCTATCCGCGCTACACCCTCCCGCAGGACTACTGGGACCCGAGCCTGCAGGCCTGGCAGATGGCCTGGTCCGGGCACATCCTGCTGGCCGACCCGGCGCGCCTGTGGCAGTCCAACACGTTCTTCCCCGAGCTGTGGAGCTTCGCGTTCTCCGACACGCTGCTCGGGTACGCCCCGGCCGGGATGCTCGGCAGCGGTCCCGAGGACGCCATCCTGCGCTACAACATCATGTTCGTGTTGGCGCACGCGCTCGCCACGCTCGGGGCGTACGCGCTGGCCCGACAGCTCGGAGCAGGCCGGATCGGTGCGGCCGTCGCCGGGGTGAGCTACACCTACGCGCCGTGGCTGCTGGCCCAGGCCGGGCACCTGCACGTGCTCTCCAACGGGGGGATCCCGCTGGCCCTGGCGATGTTGGCACGCGGGCACGGGTGGTCCCTCCGACACGGCTACCGGCCGGAGCGCCGGCACGACGGTTGGGTCTACGCCGGTTGGCTGGTGGCCGCCTGGCAGCTCAGCCTCGGTTTCGGCATCGGGCTGCCATTCGCGTACTTCCTGGCCGGCGCGGTGCTGGTCGCTGCTGTCCTCTTCTTCGTGCGGCGGCTGCGCACCGGCCAGGCCGTTCCGTTCGGTCGCCGGTTGTTCGTCGCCGACGTGCTCGGCGGGGTGTTGTTCGCCGGTGTCGGTCTGCTGATGGCGTTCCCGTTCTTCAAGGTGACCGAACTACACCCGTACGCCGAGCGCACCATCGGCGACATCAGCCTCTTCTCGCCGCCGGCCACGGGCTTCGTGACGGCGCCCGGGGAGTCTCGAATCTGGGGTGGGTTGCACGAGGGAGCCCGGGCGGCACTGCCGTGGCACCCGGAGATGACCCTGCTGCCGGGCTTCGTGCTCTACGCGCTCGCCGCGGGCGGGTTGTTCTTCTCGGTCTGGCGGTTGCGGCACCGACTGCTGCTGCTCGCCGGGGTGCTGGTGACGATGGCCTTCGCGATGGGCACCCGTTTCTTCGACGGCACCTTCACCTACGTGCCGCTCTTCGAGCATCTGCCGGGCTGGAGCGGGTTGCGTACCCCCGGGCGGTTGATGCTGTGGACCACGTTGTTGCTGGGCCTGCTCGCGGCGGGCGCGGTCACCGCGCTCACCGACCGGGTCCGCGAGTTGACCGCGCAGCGGATCCCGTCGTGGCCGGGGCCGTGGTTGCGGATGGCCACCCTGCTGCCGTTGCTGCTGGTCACCGTCGAGGGCCTGAACACCACCCCGCATCCGGTGGTGCCGACCCCACCGGCCGCGATGCGTTCGGCGCAGGGGCCGATGCTGGTGCTGCCCAGCAATCAGAGCCTGGACCAGCACGTGATGCTCTGGTCGACCGACGGGTTCCCCGATGTGGTCAACGGCGGTAGCGGCTTCACGCCGCGCCAGCTCGACGACGTCCGTCGGGTGAGCCAGTCGTTCCCGGACCAGACGAGCGTCGACTACCTCCGCACGCTCGGCGTCCGCACGGTGGTGCTGCTGCGCGATCAGGTGGCTGGCACGCCGTGGGAGATCAGCATCGACGCGCCGGTCGAGTCGCTCGGCATCAGCCGGCAGGAGGTCGGGGAGGCCGTCGTCTACCGCCTCTGAGGCTTCAGGTCCGGGCCGCGTTCGGCCTAAAGGGGTCAGGTGGTGATGGGTTCCACGGAAGGCTCGCTTCTCGCGGGGCGACGCCAGCGGTCTATCCAGGGGGCGTCCGGGGCGCCGTCGAGCACGCCGCCATCCGGGTCGTCCGGGTAGGTGGCCCGCACCGCGTCCTGCTCGGGGTGCAGGATCTCCTTGACGACGAACACGCAGAGCACCACCACAGTGGCCAGTCGCAACGTCGAGGCCAGCACGAACACCCCCTCCGGAAAGACCGGCTTGCTGGTTGCCGCGCCGAGGAGTTCCCCGTAGAAGGCGACGAAGTAGCAGACCTCGGCGATCTGCCAGGCCAGGAACGCGCCCCACTTCGGTCGGGCCAGCACCACCAGCGGGAGCAGCCAGAGCACGAACTGCTGTGACCAGACCTTGCTGAAGATGAGGAACGCCGCCACTACCAGGAAGCCGAGCTGAGCCAGCCGCGGTCGGCGCGGTGCCCGCAGCGCCAGCACGGCAATGCCGAGGCAGGCCAGCCCGAACAGCGCGTACGAGAGGGTGTTGAGGGTCGGGATGTTCGCGTTGAGCCACTCGAACGGGCCGAGCTTGGCGGGGTCGTTGCCGACCTTGCCGTCCAGGTAGCGCCCGATGTACCAGAGCGTGCCCCAGTCGATCGGCCGGGTGGTGTTCAGCTCGAAGAATCGGTCCCAGTTCTCCGGGTACGCGCGGGCGGCCGGCAGGTTCACCAGCACCACGGCGGCGATCGCCGTACCGATGGCGATGAGCGCGGCACGAACCCGGTCGGCCCGCAGCGCCAGGATGAGGATCGGCCCGAGCAGGAACAGCGGCCAGAGTTTCGCCGCGCCGGCCAACCCGAGCAGCACGCCGGCCACCGCCGGTCGTTTTCGGGCCCAGGCCAGCAGACCGAAGGCGGCCAGCCCGATGGCGAGCAGATCCCAGTTGACGGTGGCGGTGAGCACCAGCGCCGGGGCGAGTGCGAACAGGGCCGCGTCCCATGGTCGTCGGCGGCGCAACGCCAGGATCACCGCCACCGTGGCCACCGCGAGCGCGCCCAGCACCAGCGCGTTGAGGTTGTAGAACCACTGGCCCTGGTTGATGCTCGGGTCGCCGTCACCGATGGCGTGCACCGGCAGACCGAGCGCCCCCATGAAGTAGCCGGTCAGCACCGGGTACTCGACCGGGTGGTCGCGGTAGGGAACCTTGCCCTCGTTGAGCCCTTCGGCGTAGTAGAGGGCAAGGACGTCGGTGTAGCAGAACCGGGTGTACTGGACGTTGTTCTGCCAGGCGCCGTCCTGGCAGGGCGATTTCTGCACCCAGTGCAGCGCGAGTGTGAGGCACGCCAGCGCCAGCACGATCCGCACGGCGGTCCAAAAGCGAGGCTCCCGACCGGCCGGCCGGTCCAGCGCGGTCGCGTGGTCGCCGAGCGGCCCGCCGATGACGCCGGAGATGCCGCGGACGAACCCGTCGGAGCGAGACGGGTGATCAGTGGTTCCGGCGTCGTCGATGCCGGGCGTCGACTGGGTGCTCATGAAGAGGCATCCTGCCGTACGACAGGGGTGCCCGTCCTGTCCCGGCGCGCAGTTCCGGGTACGAAAACGCCGCCGCCGGCCGGGACAGGTCGTCCGGCCGGCGGCGGCGTCGTGCGCTGGTGTGGGTCAGTCCCGGTTGGGTGGCAGGCTGGGCAACAGCCCGCCGCCGCCACCACCTGTTCCGCCGCCGCCCGGATTGCCACCGGGGTTACCGCCCGGATTGCCCCCAGGGTTGCCCCCCGGGTTGCCGCCGGGGTTGTTGCAGAACAGGTCGATCAGCGGGTTACAAGGGAGGCCCTGGCCCGGCTGACCACCCGGGTTGGTCGGCGGTGGCGGCGGCGGTGGCTCCTTGCCGTTGCCCTTCGTGACGTCGCCCTCGCCGGTGACGCTGGGCAGGGGGATCTCCTCCTGGCCCTTGAGGGCGGCGTCCATGTACTTCTCCCAGATCGGGCCGGGGAGCGTCGAACCACCGATGTCCTTGCCGCCGGTGAGCCGGATCTCCGGCTTCTTCGGGTCCCTACTGCCCACCCACACCGCGGTGGCGATCTGCGGGGTGTAGCCGACCGTCCAGGCGTGCGAGTTGTCGTCCTTGTCGTACTCCCAGGTGCCGGTCTTGGCGGCGGCCTGGCGGCCGTCCTCCAGGGAGATGTTGTTCGGCTTGGGAATTTGCTTCAGGACGCCGGTGACCTCATCGGTGACCTTCTTGGGGATCCGCTGCTCCGGCTTGATGCGCTCGCTGGGGCCGACGATCTTCCACTTGCCGGTTTCCTTCTCCTGCTGCTCCACCTTGATGATGAAGTGGGCCTTGATGTACTTGCCGTCGTTCGCGAAGGTTGCCAGGGCATTGGCGTGATCGAACACCGTGATCGGGTACTTGCCGAAAGCGGTGTAGTTGTCGAAGGGCTTCGGCCCCTTCTTCGACAGGTCGAAGGCCTGCGGCGGGTCGACGCCCCACATGGTGGTCACGCCGGCCTTCCTGGCCATGTCGACGACCTTGTCGGCGCCGATCGTGTCGGCGACCCAGTAGAAGGGAACGTTGTACGACTGGACCGTGGACTCTTCGAGCGTGCAGTACTTGCCGCACTTGAGGTTGGTGCGGCCGGCGTTGCCGATTGCGACGTCGGAGCCCTTGGGCTTGTACGGCGTGGGGTCCCAGTGCGACTTGACCGAGATACCGGCCTCGATCGCGGCGGCCAGGGTGTACACCTTCATCGACGAGCCCGGCTGGTGCCCGCCGGTCAGGTCGCCGTTCTTGTCGATGTTCTTGCCGGCGTAGTCGAAGTCGGCGCCGCTGTCACCGCCGTAGTAGGCGAGCACCCGACCCTTCGACGGGTCGATCGACACCACAGCCGCCATCAGGTTCTTCGGCTGGTCGTAGAGCTCCGAACCCTTCTTCGACTGCATCGCGGTGTTCTCCGCGGCGGCCTGCAGCTTCGGGTCGATGGTGGTGGTGATCCGGTAGCCGCCGTCCCGCAGCGCGTCGACGCAGCTCGTCTTGCCCTCCGCGCCGCTGTCGGAGCAGAGACCCATCTCGTCCATCTCTTGCCGGACGTAGTTGATGACGTTGCCGCGCGGGCTGTCGACACCGAAGCCGTTGCCACCCTTCTTCGGTGGCAGCACCTTGGGGTATTCGGTCGGTGCCGGTTCCCGACCGGGGGCGTCGAGCCAGCCCTCCTTCTTCATGCCGCCGATCACGTAGTCCCAGCGGGTCTTGGCGTCGGTCGGGTTGACCGCCGGGTCGTACCCCATGTGGGTGTCGGTCGCCTGCGGCTGCTTGATCAGCGCGGCCAGGACCGCTCCCTCCGCGACGGTGAGCTTGATGGCCGGCTTGCCGAAGTAGGTCTGCGCCGCCGCTTCGATGCCGTACGCGCCGCGACCGAAGTAGATGACGTTCAGGTAGTGCTGCATGATCGTCGGCTTGTCGTACTTGTCGTTCAGCTTGGAGGCGAGAATGGCCTCCTTCACCTTCCGGCCGTACGTGTCGTCCTTGAGGTTCTCGAACGCGTTGCGGGCGTACTGCTGGGTGATCGTCGAGGCACCCTGCTTGTCGCCGTTGGAGACGTTGTTCCAGGCGGCCCGGACGATGCCCTTGTAGTCGACGCCCGAGTGCCGGTAGAAGTTCCGGTCCTCCGCCGCGGCGACCGCATCCTGCACGTGCTGCGGGATCTGCTGGATGGTCACGAAGGTGCGGTTCTCGCTGCCCAGCTTTGCGAGCGGCGTCTTGCCGTCCTTGGCGTACACGGTGGTGGAGAGCGGCAGCGGCATCTCGTCCGGCATGACCACGTTGGTCGAGTAGTAGGTGAACCCGACCACGCCGATGCCGGCGAGCATGATGAAGACGGCCATCCCGGCGATCAGCAGGTTCATCCGCTTGCGCTTCTTCGCCCGCGCGGCACCCGAGTCACCCGGGCCACGACCGCCCCGACCGGGACCGCCCGGACCGCCCGGCCCGCCGGGCCCACTCGGACCGCCCGGCCCACCGGAGACAGGTGAGACGCTCGCTCGGGCGACCGCCGCACGACCACCGACCGATGCGGAGCCGACGCTGGCCCGACCCGCCGAGGCGGATCCGACCGAGGCCGCACCGACGGCGGCGGCACCGACCACGGCCCGACCTGCGGGTGCGCCCGGCGCCGGGGAGACGGGCACCGAGGCCCGACCGGCGCCGGCGCGGCCAGCGGCCACGCCCGGTGCCGGCGACACCGGCACCGAGGCCCGACCGGCCCGGCCGGTCGCTGCCGAACCCACCGAGGCGGACCCGGCGGCCGCGCCACCACGCGGCGGCACCGAAGCCGAACCGCCGACCGTGGCGCGACCACCGGCAGCCCGCGGCGTCACCGAGGCGCGGCCCGGGGTCGCCGCGCCGCCCTCCGAGGCCGACCAGCCGCTTCCGCCGGAGTCACCGCCGGATCGTCGGTACGCGTCGTCCGCGCCCGGTCCGGGGTCACCGTTCGGACCCGAGTACTGGGCCCGTCCGCGCGCAGAACTGGGATCGCCGTACGAGTTCATTCCTCACACCCTGCCGGTCGCGGTGGGGCGCGGCTGCGCCGCCACCGGGTTGCCGTGAGTTGCTTCACCCGGGACGCCGGCACGAGGGTGCCAGGCGACCGGGGGCATTGCCGTATCAATGGGGCCAATCGGACCAACAAGCGGTCGACCGTCCCGGGTTTCGTCTACGGCCCCGGGGCCGGTCCAACCAGCTGAGATCACCGTTGCGCCTCTCGCCTCCGCCGACCGCCGCCCTCGGCGCCCGCTGCGTCCTGCTCGCTGGTGCCGTCGCTGTCGCCGGTCAGCCCGTCCCGGCCGAGCAGGTACTGCTCGACGAGATGGTTCCAGTCACACCCGAGGCACACCTCCACCACGAAGACCTGGAACTCACGCAGCGTCATCGCCAGCACGGGCAACTCGGTCAGTGTCCGGGCCTGCCCGGCGGACTGCTTGAGTTCGTCACCGTAAATGTAGTGGACGAGGGTCAGGTTTTCGCTGCGGCAGATCGGGCAGCGCCGGTCGGTCGGCTCACCGTGGAACCGAGCGGCGTTCTTCAGGTACGGCGACGCGTCGCAGACGTCGTACGTGCCGACGCGGCCGGCCAGGAGCTCACGCAGCACTGCTCGCTTCTGTAGCGAGTAGTCGACGACCTGGCGCTGCGTACGCATGCGAAGAAGGGTACGCGGTCCGGCCCGAGCAGGCGACCACGCTCACAATCCGTGACGGCAGCATCTCGGAACGGGGGTTTGCCCTGGCCGGCACGACCCGCTAACGTGCGATGTATCGGTCCGATACATCGCGGCGGTTACCACTCCACGCCGGAGGGTAAAGAGAGGGTGGCCAGTGCTTGAGTTCGCCATCCTCGGCCTCCTGCAGGAGTCTCCGATGCACGGCTATGAGCTGCGCAAGGAGTTGACCGCCAAACTCGGCGCGATCCGGGCGGCGATCAGCTACGGCTCGCTCTACCCCACGCTACGCAGGCTGCAGGCGGCGGGATGGATCACCGAAGCTGCTGAGACACCCGCCACTGCCGAGGAGGTTCCCGCGCTGACCAGCCGACGAGGTCGGGTGGTCTACAAAATCACCGCGGAAGGCAAGGAACGCTTCGCCCAGCTGATCGCACAGGCGGGGCCCGAGACGTACGACGACACGGGCTTCGGGGTGCACTTCGCGTTCTTCGCCCGGACCGACCAGGCGACCCGACTACGCATTCTGGAGGGTCGCCGCCGCAAGATCGAGGAGCGTCGCGAAGGGCTTCGTGACGTGCTGGGCCGGGCGGCCGAGCGCCTCGACGCTTACACGCTGGAACTGCAGCGCCACGGCCTTGATGCCTGTGAGCGCGAGGTCCGCTGGCTGGAGGAGCTCATCGCCAACGAGCGCTCCGGCCGAGCCCCGACGGTCCCGAACATCGGGACAGCCGGCGGCCGACGAGAAGACAACAGCCCGCCTCCGCCTGGAGAGACCAGGAATGAGCGGCCGTGACAGAAAAGAAGGAGGCAGACGCTATGGGCTCCGTCCGCGTCGCCATCGTCGGTGTGGGTAACTGCGCCTCGTCCCTGGTTCAGGGCGTCGAGTACTACCGGAACGCCAACCCGAACGACCGCGTCCCGGGTCTCATGCACGTCGCCTTCGGCGACTACCACGTCAACGCCGTGGAGTTCGTCGCGGCATTCGACGTGGACGCCAAGAAGGTGGGCATGGACCTCGCGGAGGCGATCGTCGCCAGCGAGAACAACACCATCAAGCTCTGCGACGTGCCGCCGACCGGCGTGAGCGTGCAGCGCGGTCCGACCTTCGATGGTCTGGGCCAGTACTACCGCGAGATCGTCGAGGAGTCGGACGCCACCCCGGTCGACGTGGCGCAGGCCCTGCGCGACGCGCAGGTCGACGTCGTCGTCTGCTACCTGCCGGTCGGCTCCGAGCAGGCCGCCAAGTTCTACGCCCAGGCGGCGATCGACGCCGGCTGCGCGTTCGTCAACGCCCTGCCGGTCTTCATCGCCTCCGACCCCGAGTGGGCCAAGAAGTTCGAGGACGCGGGCCTGCCGATCGTCGGTGACGACATCAAGAGCCAGGTCGGCGCCACCATCGTGCACCGCGCCCTCGCGAAGCTCTTCGAGGACCGCGGCGTCGAGCTGCTGCGCACGTACCAGCTCAACTTCGGCGGCAACATGGACTTCATGAACATGCTGGAGCGCAAGCGGCTGGTCTCGAAGAAGATCTCGAAGACCCAGTCGGTCACCTCGCAGATCCCGCACGAGATGAGCAAGAGCGACGTGCACATCGGCCCGTCGGACCACGTGCCGTGGCTGGACGACCGCAAGTGGGCGTACATCCGCCTGGAGGGCCGCTCGTTCGGTGACACTCCCCTCAACGCCGAGCTCAAGCTCGAGGTGTGGGACTCTCCGAACTCGGCCGGCGTCATCATCGACGCGGTCCGGGCCGCGAAGATCGCCCTGGACCGGAAGATCGGCGGCCCGATCCTGTCGGCCTCGTCGTACTTCATGAAGTCCCCGCCGGTGCAGTACGCCGACCACGACGCCCACCAGGCCGTCGAGGAGTTCATCGCCGGTGAGGTCACGCGCTGACGCGCTGAGTCACCAAGCACGTCAAAGGGCCGGGTCCGTGCGGACCCGGCCCTTTCGCATAGGTCGACTCCCTGGGTACGGACGCTGTCCGGTGATCACCGCCTGCTGTCGATCGGGGCTCCTCGCGCTCGCTGCCGCCAACGTCGTGGGTGTGAACGGCGCGCGGATCGCCTCCTGGACCACGGCGCCCCTCCTCGCCTGCTGCGCCACCGTCGGAACGGTCCGATCCCCGCGGCCGCTCTCCTCCATGTACTCCGCCGAGAACATCGACCGGATCACCGCGATGGCGCGAGACGGCATGCCGGCGTGGCTGGAGCCCCTGCTGCTCACCCTGGGCCTGGGCGCGCCGGTGGCGATACTCGTCGCGCTGGTACTGCTGGCCCTGCCACCGGCCGACGCCTTCTTCCGGCCGCGGACCCCGGTCGACCCGCCGTGGCCCGGCCGGACCTCGCCCGCCGCCGGAACGGAAGGGTCGCTAGCGCCGGGTGAGGTCCCGAGGGGACGGCTACTGCGGGACGGTTCAAGACCAGGCCTGTCGCAGCGCGACCCCGGCCTCCAACTCCAACAACTTGACCTTGCGGGGCAGGCCCCCACCGAAGCCGACCAGCTTGCCGCCCGCGCCGACGATCCGGTGACACGGCACGATCACCGGGACCGGGTTGCGGTTGCAGGCGACCCCCACCGCCCGTGCCGCTCCGGGATCGCCGACCAGTCGCGCAACCTCGCCGTACGTCAGCGTCTCCCCGTACGGAATCCGCGTCATCTCCCGCCACACGGCGCGCTCGAAGTCGGAGCCGCGCGGCACCGACACCGGGACGGTGAACGCGGTCAGCTCCCCGGCGAAGTACGCCCGCAGCTCGTCGACGGCCTGCCGGGACAGCGCCTGGTCGGGCTCCTCGGTGGCCGCCTCGATCCGGCCGAAGTGCGCGCCGCAGACGTTCGTGCCGTCGGTGGCGACGGAGAACTCACCGATCGGTGAGTCGAGCACAGCCCAGCGCATCCACCCATTCTCCCCGATGCTCCTGTTCCGCTGGACTGCCTACCCGGTCCCGTCGCCGGCCAAGAGCGGTCGGAGTGCCGCCCGTTGCGCTCGAAGCGGCCCAGACGGGCGGTGCCCGCCGGAGCCGCCCGGTAGGGGGCGACGCCGACGGGCACCGAGGACCAATTCGGTGGCGCGAAGGCCGATCAGGCCGGGTTGACGAAGAAGCGCTCGCCAGCCGTGAGGCCGAAGTCATCGAGAGCGTCGTTGAAGGACTTGTTCGGGATGAGCTGGCTGGTGCCGGCGCTGCCCGCGCTGACGGCCTGCCCGTCGACATACGTCCGCAACCAGATCGATCCGTCGCCCCGATACCAGCGGAAGTCGAAGACCTCCCAGTCAGCCACGGCGGGGCCTGATGCGACCATTGGTTTGCTGCCCGCGCCCTCGGCGCTGACGTACTTGCCGTTGGCCAGCGAGCGGAGCGCGAAGTAGCCGAAGTCGACGTCGACCATTTCGAACTTCTCCCACGTGCTGACCGAGGCGGCCAGCGGGATGAGCGGCTTCGAGCCCGCACCGTCGGCGGAGACATACTTGCCGCTGGCGGCCGACTTGATGCTGACGATCGGGTTCGGCGCCTCGACGTCGAACTTCTCCCAGGTGCTCGCGCTCGGCCGGCTGGCGATCAACGCACCCCCGGTGTTTGGTGCGGTCACGAACTTACCGTTGATCGTGGCCTTCAGGCTCACCGTTCCATCCGAGTTGTTGATCAGCTGGAATTTCTCCCAGGAACTGATCGCCGGCCCGTTGGCGATCAGCGGCTTGGTGCCCGCGCCGTCAGCCGAGACGAACTTCCCGTTGACCTTCGCCCGCAGCGCGACCAGACCGCCGCCGGCGTCGACGATGTCGAGCTTCTCCCAACCGCCGAGCGCCGGGCCATTGTTGACCAGCGGCTTGGTGCCAGCCCCGTCGGCGGAGACGAACTTTCCGTTGGAGCGTGCCCGCAACCCGTGCGAGTCACGCGCTGGCGAGACGACAGCCGCAACGTTCAACAGCCGGTCCGTACCGCCCCACGGGTTGTGCACAGCACCGGCGATGCCCTTGGTGACGATGGTGTCCCGGACCTGCGCCGGGCTCCAGGTCGGATTGGCCTGGAGCAGCAGCGCCGCGGCCCCCGCGACGTGCGGGCTGGCCATCGACGTGCCGTTGAAGGAAACCGATCCGTTGCCGGTGCCGGCCGCGGCGGAGACGATGCTCATACCTGGCGCGTAGATGTCGATGCAGCTGCCGTAGTTGGTCCACCAGGACCGGTAGTCGACCATGTCGGTCGCGCCCACGGTGATCGCGGCCGACACGTTCGCCGGGGTGTAGGAGCAGGCGTCGTCATAGTCGTTGCCGGCGGCGACCGCGTAGGTCAGGCCGTTGGCGACGGAGTTGTTGATCGCGTTGGCGATGGCCTGATCGGTGCCGTTGTCGAAGCCACCGAGACTCATGTTGACCACGGACGGACCGGTCTTGTGCGTGGTCGCCCAGTCGATCGCGGCGACGATGTGGTCCGTACGAGCCCCACCGTCGCATCCGAAGACCCGCAGAGCGACGAGCTCGACTTCCTTGGCCACCCCGAACTGGGTACCGCCGATGGTGCCCGCCACGTGGGTACCGTGCCCGTCGCAGTCCTCGGCGACGTCGTCCTGGTCGACGAAGTCGTACCCGGAGACGGCCCGGCCACCGAAGTCCTGGTGGGCCACGTCGATGCCGGTGTCGATCACGAAGGCGGTGACGCCGGCGCCCGTGTTCGGATAGGAGTACGAGCCGTTCAACTTTGGCGAGACCTGGTCGACACGATCAAGGCCCCACGACGGTGGCGCGGTCTGTGTCCCGCTGGTCGACAGGGTCCGTACCGGCTCCACGTAGGCCACGTCCGAGTTGGTCGCCAACCGGGCCGCCTGCTGACGGGTCATCGTGGCGGAGTAACCGTTGAGCGCCTTCTCGAAGACCTGACGGACCGTGCCGCCGTTGCTCTTGGTCAACGCCGAGGCGGCGGCCCTGCGCTGCCCTGGAGTCGCCTTCTTGTCCAGGACAACGATGTAGCTGTCCGGCACGACGGCACTGGGCTTGGCCTTGGAAGGCTTGGTGTGCGTGTCCGTGACCTTCTGGGCGGGCTCCGCCGAGGCAGGGACGGAGGGTCTGGCCAGCGCAGCGCCACCGGTGCCGGCGCTGACGATGAGGGTTGCGGAGGCGAGCGCCAGGCCCGCCACCGCCGAGCGGCGAATGACGCCACGACGTTTCACAGATGGATCTCCCCGTGTCTCGTTGACCATCCCCCGCGGATGGTCAGACATGCGCCGCCGGTGCCGCATAGACGTGCGTAATTGCTGGCGGGCGCTCCGTCATGATGGACGATCACCGGCCGCGCGCGCCTCGGCTTTTCGGTCGATACGCCCCCGTGTCGTCGTCGGTTCGGCGACAGAACCACGCCACCGAAACGTTGCGGTACGTCGATACCGTGCTGGTCGTGGCAACGGGGACGCTCATCTTTCTGATCATCGGCGGGGCGGGCATCGGTGTGCTCGCGCTCGCCCTGCTCGGCACCGAGATGCTCCACTTCGGGCACGCCGACGTGGACGGGCCGATCTCGATCGAGACGGTCGCCGGCTTCGCCGGGGCGTTCGGGTTCGGCGCGGCCATCGTCAACGAACTGCTCGGTGCGCGTACACCTGGCATGGTCGTCGGGTCGGTGGCCGGCGGTGTGCTCGCGGCCGTGCCCACGGGGTGGTTGGCGTCCCGGCTGAGCCGGGCGGCGCGGAACATGCGCACCGACCCCACCCCCACCCGTGACGATCTGGTCGGCGCGCTCGGCCTGGTCGTCACCCCGGTGCCGGCCAACGGGTACGGCGAGGTCCGCATCCGCCTCGCCGGCCAACCGGTCAAGCTCAGCGCCCGCGCGGACCAGCCGATCCCGATCGGCGCCCAGGTCTTCGTCGTGCAGGCGCTCAGCGAGACCAGCGTGCACGTAGAGACCTACTGACCTCCCCCTCGTAGACGGGACTCCTTATATGGCCCTACTCATCGCCATCGGTGGCGCGGTCCTCCTCGCGCTCATCCTGGTGCTCTTCGTGCTCTCCCGGATCAAGGTGGCGGGCCCGAACGAGGCGTTCATCGTCACCGGTCGCAAGGGCCGCACCACGCAGACCGCCGACGGTGGGCGATCCACCGACAACTCCGGGCAGAAGGTCGTGCTGGGCGCCTCGGTGTTCGTGCTGCCGGTGGTGCAGAAGCTCCAGTCGCTCGACCTGTCCAGCCGGCGGATCGACGTCGGCATCCGGGGCGCCGTGAGCAAGCAGGGCATCCGCGCCGACCTGCACGGGGTGGCGATCGTCAAGGTCGGCGGCACCGAGGACGCGATCCGGGCTGCCGCGCAACGGTTCCTGCACCAGCAGGACGAGATCGACAACTTCACCCGGGAGGTGCTGGCCGGCGCGCTGCGCTCGATCGTCGGCCGGCTCACCGTGGAGGAGGTCATCCGGGACCGGGCGGCGTTCGCCAGCGCGGTCGCGGAGGAGGCCGAGCACTCGATGACCAACCAGGGTCTGGTGCTGGACACCTTCCAGCTCCAGGACATCCTCGCCGAAGGCTCCTACCTGCAGGACCTGGGCCGACCCGAGGCCGCCCGGGTGCTCAAGGACGCGGCGATCGCCGAGGCGCGGGCCCGGCAGCAGGCCGAGCAGGAGCGGCTGCTCGCCGAGGAGGCCATCGCCGAGGCGAACCGCAACCTGGCCCTCAAGCAGGCCGGTATCCAGGCCGAGATCGACGCGGCGAAGGCGAAGTCCGCAGCGGCCGGACCACTCGCCCAGGCCGAGCGGGACCAGGCGATCCTCTCCGAGCAGCAGAAGGTTGCCGAGCGCAACGCCGAACTCAAGCAGCGCCAACTCGACACCGAGGTTCGCAAGCCGGCCGACGCGGCCCGGTACAAGGTGGAGCAGGAGGCCGAGGCGGCCCGCAACGCGGCGGTGCTGCACGCCGACGCGCAGCGCCAGGCCGTCATCGCCGCCGCGCAGGCCTCCGCCGAGCAGGCCCGCCTCACCGGTGAGGGTGAGCGGGCCCGACGCGCCGCACTCGCCGAGGCGAACGCTATCGAGGGCGCCAAGGAAGGTGAAGCCGAGCAGCGGCGGCGCTCCGCCATCGCCGAGGCGGTCGAGCGGGAAGGTCAGGCCGAGGCCGCGGCCATTCTGGCGAAGGGTGAGGCCGAGGCGGACGCGATGGCCCGCAAGGCCGAGGCGTTCGCCGCGTACGGCGAGGCGGCCGTGCTGGACCTGCTGGTCAAGGTGCTGCCGCAGGTCGTCGAGGCGGCCAGTGCGCCGATCGGGGCGATCGACAAGATGACGGTCATCTCCACCGACGGCGCGTCGTCGCTCACCAAGTCGGTGGCCGGCAACGTGGCCCAGGGCCTCCAGCTCGGCAGCGACCTCACCGGGATCGACCTGCCCGGGCTGCTGGCGCGGCTCGGCTCGACGTCCACTCCGGCCGGCAAGGGCACTGCGTCCGTCGACGGGAAGGCCGTCGAAAGCCGCTGACTCCGTACGCCGACGGGCGCCGCTCTCCGGTGGGGTGGCGCCCGTCGAAACGTCCCGGCTCGCAGATCCGCTCGGGTTCCTTGAAGTCGGGGCATCCGAACTGCGAGGACCCCGCGACATCACCAAAACCGAGTCGATCAACTCGCGCCCGGCCGGCGTGACTAACCGATGAGGCCCTCGGCGCGGGCCCAGCGCAGCAGTTCCGCCTCGGCGGCGTCGCGGTCCAGCGGGCCGTGCTCGAGGCGCTGCTCCTTGAGGTGCTTCCACGCCCGCCCGACCACCGGCCCCGGCGGTACGCCGAGCAACTCCATGATCGCGTTGCCGTCCAGGTCGGGTCGAACGCGCGCCAGGTCCTCCTCGGCCGCGATCCGGGCGATCCGATCCTCCAACGCGTCGTAGTCGGCCGCGAGCTGGGCGGCCTTGCGCCGGTTGCGGGTCGTGCAGTCCGAGCGGGTCAACTTGTGCAGGCGGGGCAGCAGGTCACCGGCATCGGCGACGTAACGCCGCACCGCCGAGTCGGTCCACTCACCCCGCCCGTACCCGTAGAAGCGCAGGTGCAGCGCGACCAGCGCGGTCACCTTCGCGGTGACCTCCTTCGGGTACCGCATCGCCTTCATCCGGGCCTTGGTCAGTCGGGCACCGACCACCTCGTGGTGGTGGAAGCTGACCCGACCGTCGGACCCGACCGCCTTCGTCGCCGGCTTGCCCGCGTCGTGCAGGAGGGCGGCCATCCGCAGGATGAAGTCGCAGCCCTCATCCTCGTAGGAGACGGCGTTCTCGACGACCGTCAACGTGTGCTCGTAGACGTCCTTGTGCTGGGCGTGCTCGTCGATCTCCAGCTTCAGCCCGGTCAGCTCCGGCAGGAACCGCTCGGCCAGCCCGGTGTCGACCAACAACCGCAGGCCGGTGATCGGGTCGGCGCCGCAGAGGAGCTTGGTGAACTCGTCGCGGATCCGCTCGGCGGTGATCCGGTCCAGGTCGGCGGCCATCTCGGTCATCGCCACGTGCACGTCGGGGTGCACGGCGAACCGTAGCTGCGCGGCGAACCGGGCGGCCCGCAGCATCCGCAGCGGGTCGTCGCCGAACGACTCAGCCGGCGTGCTCGGGGTACGGATCACCTTGGCCGAGATGTCGTCCAGCCCGCCGTGCGGGTCGGTGAACCGGTGGTCGGGCAGGCTGACCGCCATCGCGTTGATCGTGAAGTCGCGCCGCTTCAGGTCCTCGTCGAGGCTTGTGCCGTACACCACCACCGGGTTGCGGCTGACCTGGTCGTACGACTCGGCGCGGAAGGTGGTGATCTCCAGTCGGAGGCCGTCGCGCTGCGCGCCGATGGTGCCGAACTCCCGACCGGTCTCCCAGATCGACTCGGCCCAGCCCTTGATGATCCGCAGGGTCTCGTCGGGGTGCGCGTCGGTGCAGAAGTCGAGGTCGTCGCCGAGTCGACCGAGCAGGGCATCCCGCACCGAACCGCCCACCAGGTGCAACTCGTGACCGGCGCGGACGAAGCGGCGGCCCAACTCGTCGGCGACCGGGGACACCCGGAGCAGTTCGGCGACGGCGTTGCGCTGCGCGGCGGTGAGTTCGCGGCGGTCGGCGGCGTGAGGAGCGGAGGCTTCGGACATGGGATCGCCAGCTTATCGGGCCGGGGTGTGATCCGATCCGCCGGGCGCGGGTAACGGGTGGGGGTTGACTATGGTCTGTGGCGTGCGGGTCGGTGTCCGGCTCGACGTACCCCTGGGAGGCTGGAGATGAGCGGCGGGCTCTACCGCAGCGCCAACGCCGCGAACGATGGCGGCGCCGGCGCCCGTCCCGGGGACGGCGCCACGTTCATCTCCGCCGAGCCGCTGAACCAGCCGGCCATGGAGTCGACCGCGCCACCGCAGGAGCAGGTGGGTGAGGCGAGCGCGGCGGCCAACAGCGCGGTGATGGCGATCGGCAGCCTGGTCAGCCGGGGTACTGGCTTCCTACGCACGTTGGCGTTGACCGCCGCGCTGGGTGGGGCGCTGGTGGGTGACGCGTACACCACCGCGCAGATCCTGCCCGGCATGGTCTACGAGTTCCTGCTCGGCGGCATCCTCACCAGCGTGTTGATCCCGGTGCTGGTCCGTCGGCGCAGGGTCGACACCGACGGCGGCCAGGCGTACGCCCAGCGGCTGCTGACCCTCGCGGTGCTGACCCTGGCGGGAGCGGCCCTGCTGGCCGTGCTGTCGGCCGGTCTGCTGACCAAGCTCTACGCTGGCGAAGACACCGGAGAAGAATTCCGGGGCCTGGTCAAGGCACTGTCGTACCTGATGTTGCCGATGATCTTCTTCACCGGTCTCAGCGCGCTGATCAGCGCGGTGCTCAACACCCGGGGGCACTTCGCCGCGCCGATGTGGGCGCCCATCCTCAACAACATCGTGGTGATCGCCACCGCGGGCCTGTACATCGCGATCTTCGGCGCGGAGATCGTCAAGCCGGACGACATGACCCCCGGCCGGATTCTGCTGATCGGTGGCGGGACCCTGCTCGGCGTCGCGATCCAGGCCGCTGGCCTCCTGCCGGCGTTGCGCAAGGTGGGCTTCCGGTGGAAGTTCCGGTTCGACTTCCGGACCCTCGGGCTCAAGGAGCTGGGGCGTCTCGGCGGCTGGATGTTCTGCTACGTCGCGGTGAGCCAGGTCGGCCTGATCGTGCTGTTCAACCTGCTGAACCGGGCAGGCAGGGAGAACGCTGCCGGTCCACTGATCTACAACAACGTGTTCCTGCTGCTGATGATGGCGCACGGCATCATCGCCGTGTCGATCATCACCGCGCTGATGCCCCGGATGAGCGCGGCCGCCGCCGACGGCCGGTACTCCGACGTCGCCGCCGACCTGTCCCGGGGCACGCGCACCGTCTCGGCGGTGCTCGCCCCGATCGCGGTCTGCTACGCGGTACTGGCGACTCCGCTGGCCGTGACGCTGTTCCGCTACGGCGCGTTCACCGACGAGAACGCGGCGGACACCTCGCTGGTGCTGCTCCTGGCGGCGCTGGCACTGGTGCCGTTCGCGATCAGCCAGCTCTTCACCTTCGCCTTCTACGCCCTGCCGGACACCCGCACCCCGGCCCTGATCAACATCCCGGTGGTCGCCCTGCGGATCGGCGTACAGGTGGTGCTCTACGTCGCCTTCGCCGCCCACTTCGCCGCGGCCGGGATGATGATCGGCAACGCCGTGTCCTACCTGGCGGCCGCCTTCGCCTCCGCGTGGCTGCTGCGGCCCCGCGTGGGCCGGATCGGGATGGGTGCCATCCTGCGCACGCTCGGCCGGGTGGCGGTCGCCGCGTTGGGGGCCGCCCTGGTCGGCCTCCTCGTCGTGAGTCTTCTGCCCGGCGGCGACAGGCCAAGTTGGATGCAGGCCGTCGTGCAGCTCGTGATCGGCGGCGTGGTGATCGGCGGGACCTACCTGGGTCTGGCCATGCTGCTGAAGATCGGCGAGATCACCGAGGTGGTCGGAATGGTTCGCCGCCGTCTCGGTCGCTGAACGTCCGCACCTGATTACAACAAGTTCGCACTGATACGGACCGTGACCACGGATCACCAGGCTGGGGATGCACCTGTGGATAACTCCGCGATTCGCGGGTCAACCACCCCTTCAGCTTGTGGATAACCAACCGTACGGCTGAGGGTGGCAACCCGATCGGTGGGAACGTACGGGGCAGCGCGAGCGCCACGCCAGCCCAGCCCCGGCGTCGGTCACTTGCGGTGAAGCCGTAGATTAGCTAGTACATGTGCCAGCAACGTGGCTGACAACGGTCGTAACCGGACGAGTTCGCCGACTGCCGGAACCCCGCCAGGTACGGCGGGAAGATGACATGTCGGAGAGACGGGCAACCCGGGTAAGGTCGCTCTCGACGGGTACGGCAGGGGCCGACGCTGGGCGTCGACACCGGTCGGCCGGTTCCTTCAACGGCAGAGCGGGAAGCCACATGCCCAGCAGTTCGGGTTCATCGATCGACACGATCACCGAGGGAGGACGGGTGACCCAGGTCGGCGAGGGTCAGGAGGCGGACGAAAGCGCTCCTCCGGTCATGACCTTCGGTGCTCCCACGGCCGGTGAAGTCCTCGCCGAGCGGTACGAACTGGTTGAGCACATCAACAACGACAGTGCGGGTCGGCTGGTCTGGCGCGGGGTCGACGTCATCCTGCGCCGTCCCGTCGCCGTGGTGCTGCGTTACCCGGGTGGCGACTCCGCCACCGAGATGCTTCAGGCCGCCGTCGCGGCCAGCCGGGTCATCCACCCCAACCTGGTCGGCGTCTACGACGCGATCGACGAGGCCGACCGGGCGTACGTGGTGCGCGAGTGGGTCGACGGGCAGTCCCTGCGGGACCTGGCGACCGACGGCCCCCTGGACCCGGCTCGGGCCACCGCCATCGGCAACGCCGTCGCGAGCGCGCTCGCCGCGGTGCACGCCACCGGCATGGTGCACGGCAACGTCCACCCCGGCACCGTCATGATCAGTGACGAGGGCCGAGTGGTCCTGGCCGACGCCCGCACCGACGGCGCCGACAGCCAGGAGAACGACATCCGGGCGGTCGGCGGGGTCCTCTACTTCGCACTGACCGGCTCCTGGCCGCACGCCGAGGCACCGTTGCGCGGCGCCACCGCCGGCCACGGCCGCGCCGCCATTCCGGACGCTGTCCGGGACGCTGCGGGTGCCATCGCTGCACCGCGCCAGGTCCGCGCGGGCGTTCCCGCGTACCTGGACGACCTGACCATGGACCTCCTCGACGCCGAGATCGCGCCGCCGTCGTCCGACGTGCTCGCCGCCGAGTTGGCGCGACTGGACGTGCCGGCCGAGGAGGAGCACTACCTCGACAACACCGGGCCGCTGCGGTTCGCCGCCGACACCGGGGAAGAGCCGTCGCCACTGGCCGCGGCCGGCGGTCGCAAGGTCGCCGTCGGCATCGCCGGTCTGCTGGCCGTCGCCCTGGTCGGTCTCCTGATCGGGATCGTCGCGCTGGGCGGCGACGACAAGGACCCGCAGTCCAACCCGGTCGCCGCGCCGACCTCCAGTGCGCCGGCCGGTGACGCCACCCCGGCCGCCGCGACGGCGCGCAAGCTGACCGTGAAGGACGTCCGGATCATCGACCCGGACAGCAAGAACCGCAGCGAGGTCGACGGCGCCGAGAAGGTCATCGACGGTGACGAGGACAAGGGCTGGGAGACCGAGACCTACCGGGACCGGCCCAACTTCGGCAACCTGAAGAAGGGCATGGGCGTCTGGATCGACCTCGGCGAGCCGCACACCGTCAAGTCGGTGCAGGCAGTGCTGTCGGCCACCAACGCGTCCGCCCAACTGTTCGCCGGCACGACCAACCCGCCGTCCAGCTCCAACGGTGACAAGCAGTTGGTCGCGAGCTACAAGACCGCCATCGGCCAGCCGTTCGAGGACCACGACGGCACCACCATGACGTTCAACGGCTTCGACGCCGACCAGAAATACCAGTACCTGCTGTTCTGGATCACCGAGTTGGCTCCGGCCGAGGGTGGGTTCAAGCTGGGGGTGCAGGAGATTACGGTCCAGGGGTCGTGAGCCGGGCACCACGATCCGGGCACCGCACTCACTGGACGCGGTGATGGACGGGCGTGCCGCCGCACGTGACCTGGAGCTGCTGCGCGCGCACGTCGCCGGAGACCGGGACGCCTTCGCCGAGCTGTTCCACCGGCACCGTGACCGGTTGTGGGCGGTGGCCCTGCGGACGCTCGGCGATCGCGAGGAGGCGGCCGACGCACTCCAGGACGCCCTGCTGTCGGCGCATCGAGCGGCGGCCCGGTTCCGCGGCGACTCCGCCGTCACCACCTGGCTGCACCGGATCGTCGTCAACGCCTGCCTGGACCGGATCCGGCGCCGGCAGGCACACCCCACTGTGCCGCTGCCGGACGGCAACCGGGCCGAGGACGGCACCGGCGGGCTGGAGCCGGCGGCACCGACAGCGGACCACGACACCGTGCTGGTGGTCCGCGAGGCGCTCGCCGCGCTGCCCCTCGAGCAACGTGCCGCGCTGGTGCTGGTCGACGTACAGGGCTATCCGGTCGCCGAGGTGGCCCGCATCCTCGGCGTTGCCGAGGGAACGGTGAAGAGCCGCTGTGCCCGGGGCCGGGCGCGGCTGGCCGTGCTGCTCGGGCACCTCCGCCCCACCGCCGTCGCGACGCCTTCGGCCCGACCGGACCCGGCCGCCCCGATCACGGGCGTGCCGGGCGTCACGCCGGGGAACCCCGGCCCGGTGGAGGGCGTCGGATCGGGGTCAGGCCGGTATCGGCGGGACGCCAACCAGGAGGACACGTGACGACCGAGGGGTTCCGGGAGGTCGACGCCGACCTCCTCGCTGACTACCTCGGCGGGGCGTTGGACGGCACCCCGCAGCAGGACGAGGTAGCCCAACTGGTCTCCGCGGACCCGTCCTGGGCCGAGGCGTACGCGCTGCTGGCCCCCGCCCTGGCCGAGGTCCGGACGGACCTGACCCGCTGGGCCGAGCCGTCCCCGGAGATGCCGTCGGCGATCACCGACCGCCTCCTGGCCGCGCTGGCCTCGGTGGAGACGACGAACGACACCTCGATCGAGGGGGCATCCGCCGCCGATCCGGACGGCGACGCGGTGACGCCGGTGGTCGTACCGGCGCAGGGCGGTGCCGATCGCCGGCCGCCTGTCCGCACGCCCGTCGGGTCGGGGCGCCAGGCGTCCACCGGCCCGGGCCGCCGCCGGCGCGGCTGGGCCCGCCGTGGCGCACCCGTGGCCGCCGCCGCGATCGCCGTGATCGCCGTCGCACTGGGCCTCAACCAGCTGTCGATACGCACGTCGGACGACTCCGGCGGCACCAACGCCATGAACCAGCCGGCCAGCGCGCCCGAGGGCGCCGCGGGGGCCGGAACGGTCCGCACCACCGGGCCGGGACTGCGCAGTGGTACGAACTACACCCCGCAGACCCTCGGCAACGCCTACGACACGAACGTGCCGAGCGCACCGGCTGCCAGCCGGGCCACCGGCAACACTCCGGGCGAGCAGCCGGAGGTGGATGCCGAGGGCGGACGCCGTCCCTCTCCCGACGGGTCGGACCAGCTGGCCCGGCTGACCGACGAGGCCGCGCTGACCACCTGTCTGGCCAGCATCGCGGCAGAGCACGGATCGGCCCCACTGGTGGTCGAGGTGGTCGACTACGCGCGGTTCCAGGGCGATCAGGCGCTGGTCATCCACTTCACCGATGCGACCGGAGCCCGGTGGGCCTGGGTGAGCGGCCCGGAGTGCGGAGTGCCTGGGTCCGGCTCGGACAGCCGGTATTCGGCGCGGGTAGGGTGAATCCACGGTCAAGGGCACGATGACCGCCCACGTGACCTGACCCACCGGATGCCCGGCTCGGGAATCCCCGGTTCGTACGATGACGTTCTGGAAGTCAGCTGCCGGCCCCACCCAGGCGTCGGCAACTCGGATCAGCATCGGTGCTCGCGCCGACGCCGAACACACACAACTCGGGAGACGGCAGTGGACGAGGTCCGCAACCTGATCATCATCGGCTCCGGGCCGGCCGGCTACACCGCGGCGGTCTACGCCGCACGCGCCAACCTGAAGCCGCTGATCATTGAGGGCGTGCAGTCCGGCGGCGCGCTGATGACCACGACCGAGGTGGAAAACTTCCCCGGCTTCGCCGACGGCATCCTCGGCCCCGAGCTGATGGACAACATGCGCAAGCAGGCCGAGCGGTTCGGCGCCGAGTTCCTCACCGACGACGTGACCCGGGTCGAGCTGGTGGACACCGGCGACGCCGGCTCCGGCGCGGTGAGCACCGTCTGGGTCGGCGAGACCGCCTACCGGGCGCGATCCGTCATCCTCTCCACCGGTTCGGCCTGGCGTCCGCTGGGCGTGCCCGGTGAGCAGGAATTCCTGGGCCACGGCGTCTCCTCGTGTGCCACCTGCGACGGCTTCTTCTTCCGCAACCAGCACATCGTGGTCGTCGGCGGCGGCGACTCGGCGATGGAGGAGGCCAGCTTCCTCACCCGCTTCGCCGAGTCGGTCACCATCATCCACCGCCGCGACTCGTTCCGGGCCAGCAAGATCATGGCTGAGCGGGCGCTGAGCAACGAGAAGATCAAGGTCGAGTGGAACAGCGCCGTCGAGGAGATCCTCGGCGACGACGGCAAGGTCACCGGCGTACGCGTCCGGAACGTGCACACCGGCGAGACCAAGGTGATGGACGTGACAGGCGTCTTCGTCGCCATCGGTCACGACCCTCGCAGCGAGCTGTTCCGGGGCCAGGTCGAGATGGACGACGAGGGCTACGTCAAGGTCGACGCCCCCAGCACCCGCACCAACGTGCCCGGCGTCTTCGCCGCCGGTGACCTGGTCGACCACACCTACCGTCAGGCGATCACCGCGGCCGGCACCGGCTGTGCCGCAGCGCTCGACGCCGAACGGTTCATCGCGACGCTCAGCTGAAGCAAGGAAACACATCCCGGAGGAGGGGCATAGTGGGAAATACCAAGGCGGTCACCGACAAGAGCTTCGTCGCTGACGTACTGCAGGCCGACAGGCCGGTGCTGGTGGACTTCTGGGCCGAGTGGTGCGGGCCGTGCCGCAAGGTGTCGCCACTGCTCGAGGAGATCGCCGGCGAGATGGGCGACCGGGTCAGCATCGTCAAGCTCAACATCGACGAGAACCCGGAGACCGCCCGGGCCTACCGGGTGATGTCGGTGCCGACGCTCACCGTCTTCAAGAACGGTCAGCCGGTGCAGTCGATCGCCGGTGCCAAGCCGAAGGGCGAGCTGGTCCGGCTCATCGAGTCGGCCCTCTGACCAGCAGAAACATCAACCGAACCCCGTACCCGCTCGTCGGGTGCGGGGTTCGGTGTCTTCCCGGCCGCGTTTTTCCCGGCCGAGCCACCTCGCCGCCCCGGAGCGCATAGCCTCAAGCCTGGGCCGCCCGGCCAGCCAGCGTCGTGCAGAGGGGGTCGTGCGTGCGTCCGATCCGACCCGGTGACCAGGGACCCGCGGTCACGGAGATCCGTACCATCCTGACCGGCCTTGAGCTGCTCGCCGCCGCCGGCCCGCAGACCGACGAGTTCGACCTGGACACCGAGCGGGCGGTCCGCGCGTTCCAGCAGTCACGGGGGCTCAGCGTGGACGGCCGGGTCGGAGCCGAGACCTGGCGCGCCCTGGACGCCGCCCGCTGGCGGCTCGGTGCCCGCACCCTCTACCACGCGGTCCCCGAGCCGCTCACCGGCGAGGACGTCCGGTCGCTGCAGGAGCGACTGCTGGAGATGGGGTACGACGTGGGCCGCGCGGACGCCATCTACGGTGTCCGGACGTCCCGGGCGTTGGCCCAGTTCCAGCGCGAGGTCGGGCTCACCCCGGACGGCTCCTGCGGCCCACACACCATGAACGCGCTCCGCCGGATCGGTCGCAAGGTGGTCGGCGGCCGCCCGCAGTGGCTCCGTGAATCCGACGCGATCCGGCAGTCCGGGCCGGCGCTGGTCGGCAAGACGGTCGTCATCGACCCGGGGCACGGGGGCACCGACCCCGGGATGGTGGTGCCCGACGGCTCGCTGCGCTGGACGGAGGCGGACCTGGTGCACGACCTGGCCAGCCGACTGGAGGGGCGACTCGCCGCCACCGGGGTGCGGGTGCAACTGACCCGGGGCCCGTCGCCCGACAGTTGCCTGCCGGACACCGACCGGGCCCTGCTCGCCAACTCGCTCGGCGCCGACGTGTTCATCTCGCTGCACCTGGACGGCCACGCCAACCCGGATGCGGAGGGCGTCGCGACCTACCACTACGGCACCGACAACGGGGTGACCTCGGCGACCGGTGAACGCCTGGCCGGGCTGGTGCAGCGGGAGATCGTCGCCCGCACCGGGCTGCGGGACTGCCGTACCCACGCCAAGACATGGGAGCTGCTGCGACTGACCCGGATGCCCGCCGTCCGGGTCGAGGTCGGCTACCTCACCTCGCCGACGGACCGCGCCCACCTTGTCGACCCCCGGTTCCGGGACCGGGTGGTGGAGGCGCTCGTGGCCGCGGTGCAGCGGATGTACTACCCGATCGAACGGGACGTCCCGACCGGGTCGCTCGACGTCAGCGAACTGCGTGCCGTGGTGGCCGCCGGCACGGTGGTCGACTGATCCGCCGCTGGGCGTCAGCCGTTGGTGGAGCGGGTGGCCGGGGCGGGACGGACCGGCCGAAGCAGGGTCTCCGGGCTCATCGACCCGAGCAGCTTCTCCAGCGCGTACTCGACGTCGGACTTCCAGCTCAGCGCCGTCCGCAGCTCAAGGCGCAACCGGGGGAAACGCGGGTGCGGACGTACGGTCTTGAAGCCCACGGAGAGGAAGAAGTCGACCGGGGCCACGCAACCGCCGGCCGGGTCGTCCGCGTCGCCGAACTTGGCGTCGCCGAACGCCTCGATGGCCTTGATCCCGCGCTTGGTCAGATCCCGGGCGACACCCTGCACCAGCATCCGGCCCAACCCGCCGCCGGAGAACGCGGCGACCACGTTGGCGGTCATCAGCAGTGCCGCGTCCGCAGAGACCGGTGAGGTCGGGAACGCCATCGAACGGGGCACGTAGGCGGGCGGGGCGTACATCACGAAGCCGGCCGGCATTCCGTCGACGTACGCGAGTTTGCCGCAGGAGCCCCACTCCAGCAGGGTCTGGGAGACCCACGCCTCCTTCTCCAGGCCTGGGTCGCCAGCGGCACAGGCCCGGTCCGCGGAGACTGGATCGAGCTCCCAGTAGACGCACTGCCGGCACGGGCGCGGGAGGTCTTCCAACGTGTCGAGGGTCAGGCTGACCAGACGTCGCGACATATGGCGCATCCCCACAATAGGCTCGGTGGTGAGACCGGCATGGAACGACAGCGCCGCCTTCCTGCCCCCGACGAGCGATCGTACGCCGCCGATCGGCGATACGGGAGGGGACGCGCGAATGCTCACCGCAGTGGGGGACGCCGAGGACGGTCCGCCATGTGGTCGATCTGCCTCGGCCCCGCGGCAGCACGACTGTGGCGGACTAGGATCGACAATCGGTGTGCCCGCCGCCATGGTCAGCGGTGTGCGGGGTACCCGGGGCGGGAGCCACCCGAGCAGCGATCGAGGTGAGGTCATGACCGGCACGACACTCGACGACTACACCGACCGGTACGCCCGGCGGGTACGCGGGATGACCGCCTCCGAGATCCGAGCATTGTTCGCGGTGGCCAGTCGCCCGGAGGTCGTCTCGCTCGCCGGCGGCGCACCGTACATCGCCGCGCTCCCGCTGGACGCGGTCGGCGAGATGCTCGGCCGGCTCGGTTCCGAGCACGGCGTGACCACCCTCCAGTACGGCATCGGCCAGGGCACCCTCGAACTGCGCGAGCGGATCTGCGAGGTGATGTCGCTCTCCGGGATCGACGCCGCGTGCGGGGCCTCCCCGGAGGACGTCGTGGTCACCGTGGGCGGGCAGCAGGCCCTGGACCTGGTGGCTCGACTCTTCCTCGACCCGGGTGACGTGGTGCTCGCCGAGGGGCCGACGTACGTCGGTGCGCTCGGCGTGTTTCAGGCCGCCCAGGCGCAGGTCGTCCACGTACCGATGGATGCGGACGGGCTGATCCCGGAGGCGCTGGAGACGGCCATCGCCGACCTGGCCCGCGCGGGCCGGCGGGTCAAGTTCCTCTACACGATCCCCACCTACCAGAACCCGACCGGCGTGACGCTCAGCGAGGAGCGCCGGGAGCGGGTGCTCGACATCTGCGAGCGCGCCGGCCTGCTGGTCGTCGAGGACGACCCGTACGGTCAACTGGGGTTCGAGGGTGAGGCCCCGGCCCCCTTGCGGGCCCGCCGCCGCGATGGCGTCTTCTACCTCAGCACGTTCTCCAAGACCTTCGCCCCCGGGCTGCGGGTCGGCTGGATCCTGGCGCCGCACGCGGTCCGCGACAAACTGGTCATCGCCAGCGAGGCGCAGATCCTCTGCCCCAGCGGTTTCGCCCAGGCCGCGGTGGCCACCTATCTGAGCACCATGCCCTGGCGGCAGCAGCTCAAGGTCTACCGCGAGGTCTACCGGGAACGCCGGGACGCCCTGCTCGACGCGATGGCCGACCTGATGCCCGAGGGCACCAGCTGGACCACCCCGGCCGGCGGGCTCTTCGTGTGGGCCAGCCTGCCCGACGGGCTGGACTCGAAGGCCATGATGCCGCGCGCGGTCGCCGCCCGGGTCGCCTACGTTCCCGGCACGGGGTTCTACGCCGACGGCACCGGCACCGACGCCATGCGGCTCAACTTCAGCTTCCCGCCGCCGGAGCGGATCCGCGAGGGCGTCCGCCGGCTGGCCGGGGTCATGGAGCAGGAGATCGCCATGCGCCGGGTCTTCGGCGCCGTGGGTGGCGCCGCCGGCCGACGCGGCCGGGCCGGCTCCGACGTGCCCGGGCCCGACTTGGCATGATGCCGGCATGGGTACGACCGCCGAGCACCTCCTCGTGACCGATTCCGCCATCTCGGCCGACCTGCGCGTCGTGGTGCTCGCCGGTGGGCTCTCCTACGAACGGGACGTGTCGCTGCGCTCCGGTCGTCGGGTGCTCGACGCGCTGCGCGCCGTCGGGGTGGAGGCCGAGCTGCGCGACGCGGACGTGGCCCTGCTGCCGGCGCTCGCGGCCGACCCACCGGACGCGGTGGTGATCGCACTGCACGGCGCGACCGGCGAGGACGGCTCACTGCGCGGGGTGCTGGATCTGTGCGACATCCCGTACGTCGGCTGCGACGCTCGGGCCTCCCGGGTCGCCTGGGACAAGCCCTCGGCCAAGGCGGTGCTCCGCGAGGCCGGCATCCCCACCCCGGACTGGGTGGCGCTCCCGCACGACCGTTTCTCCGAGCTGGGCGCGGTCGCCGTCCTGGACCGGATCGTCGACCGGCTGGGCGTACCCCTGATGGTCAAGCCGGCGCAGGGCGGCTCCGGGCTGGGCGGAGCGGTGGTCCGGGACGCCGCCGCGCTGCCCGCCGCGATGGTCGGCTGCTTCGCGTACTACTCCACCGCGCTGGTGGAGCGGTACGTGCCGGGGATGGATGTGGCGGTCTCCGTCGTCGACCTCGGCGACGGCCCGCAGGCGCTACCGCCGGTGGAGATCGTGCCGCGCAACGGCGTGTACGACTACGCCGCCCGCTACACCGCAGGGCGGACCACCTGGCACGCCCCCGCCCGGCTGGACCCCGAGGTGGCTGCCACGGTCGCTGACGTGGCCCTCGCCGCACACACCGCGCTCGGTCTACGGGACCTCTCGCGCGTCGACGTGATCGTGGACGCGGCCGGCCAGCCGCACGTGCTGGAGGTCAACGTCTCGCCGGGCATGACGGAGACGTCACTGCTTCCGCTCGCCGTACAGGCGGCCGGCCTGGACTTCGGCCGACTCCTCGGCACCCTGGTCGCCCGAGCAGCGGCCCGCCTCACCACTCACTGACCTACCTACCCGGCAACCCGTTCGGTCGAGCGCACCCGCCCCCGGTCGACCATGAGGTTGGCCGGTCGGGGCCAACCTCATGGTCGGTTCCAGATCAGTGGCTCGCGCGTACGTCGGGTGCGTCGTTGCCGTTGGTGCGCGCGGCCGTGCCCGGAGCGCTGGTGCCCCGGACGCCGTCCTCGGGGACGGTCTTCGTGACGGCCTCCCCGGCGGTGTCCCCGTCGGTGGGGTCGTACGCGGCCGGGTTGGCGGGACCCGAGACAGCCTTGTCGGCGGTGCCGATCGCCGGGCCGCCGTGGGACCCGTCGGTAGGCGTCCCCGCCGGATCGACGTGGGACCCGTCGGTGGGGACCTTCGCCGGGCCAGCCTGGGGTCCGCCGCCGGGCGTCTCCGCCGGGCCGAGGTGGGGTCCCTCGGCGGGCGTGCCCACCCTGGCGGCGATGCCGGACGCTGTGCGACCGGGTGCTGCGGCGGTGGAGGCCGGGGTGTCGAAGGCCGGGGTGCCGGACGCCGGGGTGCCGGACAGGTCGGTGGCGGGTGGCGTCTGAGCGGGCTCGGTCGCCGGTCCGGTGACCGTGGCCGTCCGAGCGGGTTCAGCTGTCCGGTCGGTGACGGTGGTCGCCGTCGAGCCGGCAGCGGCGTCCGGGTCCGCGGCTGGTTCGGCCGGGAGCGTGGTGTCGGCGTGGTTCGGATCGGGAGTGGAGTCGAGCGCCGGCTCCGGGATCTCCTCTGCCGCCTCGATGACCGAGACCGCCTCCACCCCGGCTGCTGCCGCTGAGGCAGCCTCCGCTGCGGCGGCGGCATCCGCGGCAGCGGACTGGGCCAGCAGACTGGACGGCGCCTGCCACTGGATGCGGGGCGGCTCGGCGAGCGGGCGGCCACCGAACTCGGCGAGCCAGGCAGCGACCAGTGCCAGATTTTCCCGCCACTGCGCCTCGGAGATCGGCGGCAGGATCGAATCCCACAGGGACAGGAACGTGCCCCGCAACTGAAGGCGGCCGTACGGACGGGCGAGGAACCACATGTGCAGATGAGCCGAGCCGTCGCCCCAGCGGTTGACGTGCACCCGCGCCACGCCGTCGAGCGACCGGATGGCTCGCTCCAGACGTACGGTCATCACCCCCAGTTCGGCAGCCAGCAGGTTCGGCAGGTCGCCGAGGTCGAGGTGAGTCCGCGATTCCAGGATGAGCACCATGGGCAGGCCGGTGGGCCGGTCCATGGCACGGACCCGCCACCGCTCGCCCACCCAGATGTAGGCGTCGTCGGGTGCGTTGCAGGCGGTGCATTCCCGGAGACCCTCGCCCTTCCGGGGCGGTTCGACCGGGACCGGATCATCGAGTTGCTTCACGTGGAGGTCACCCTCGAAGGGAAATGACGGCCACTGGGTGAAGTCCGGGACTGAGGGAGGGGTGTCGTGCACGACGCTGACCCTAACCGAGTCTGGCACCGCTGTCCCTACCTGTTTGAGCGGTCGCGGGCCACCGGATCGGTGCCCGTCGTCGACCGAGCCGGCGCGGTCGCGCGGGCAGCGAGAGGCGATATCCACAGGCTGCCGAGATCCTGAACACAGGCCGTCATCCACAGGCTCACACCCGCTCCCACGCGCTGTTTCACGTGAAACGGGGGGTGCCTGTGGACAACCGGTGTGGATAACTTTTCGGCCGGTCGGTCGTTGTCCGCGAACCGCCAAATCGGCGGGGTCGACGGCCCCGGGGGGACGGAATTGGACGGGCGCACTCCGATCGGCACCGCATGCCGCCGCCGACGCGTTGCCCCCACCGCCCGCTGGCTCGTTTGGCATCCGTGGGCGGACGACCGCCTCGCTCGTACGCGGACCCGCCCGACCCACGGCCCGTGCGCCCGTGCGCCCCGTTGCGCCCGGACTCTGGACCTCTGGACGCCGGAGGCTGTGGACGGGACGGGCAGTTCGAGCCGGAGCACCGGCGTCTAGCGCCTGAGAGCCGGGGGCGACTCCGCTTGTACCGCCACTCCGAACCCAAGGGGTTTCGATCCGGTCCGACCGAGCCGCTATCGCGGTTTCACGTGAAACGGCGCAGGGCGGCGAGCCCGAGCCGGCGGGTCGTCGACTCGGCTAACCTCCCGCCAAAGTCGCGGTGAGGCACGCTCCGACCAGACTGACCGCGACCGAGAGCTTCGGCCCGCCCGAGGGGGACGGCGGAGGCGTCGTTACACGCCACTCAGTGGCTCGCTGACGCTTCGGGCCGAGCAGGGGGTGGTTGCGGTCGAGTGGACCATCCCGGAGTCTTCTGCGAGGCGTCTAGCGGATCCGCCCGCCACCCGCACCCACCCCGGCGCCCGCTTCGCGTCGCCCGCCACCCCGTTCGCCGCCCGCCACCACGTCCGCGACCGTGGGCCGCCGGGCATACGTCGTCGGCGCCGCAGCGGACGGCGGCGGGTTACCGGAAGTACAGCGCCCTCGACCCGTCGGACGGGGCGCCGGTGGATTCGGTGCCGCGGTAGGTGGGGCGTCGGTCCAGGGGTGCCAGCCGGAGGCCGCAAGGCACTCGCCACGTCCGCGCTCGCCACCGCCGCGTCCGTCCGCCGCCTCCGCCGATCGCCCGCCACCCGCCGGCTGCGGCTGCGGCTGCGGCTTGTGCTTCGCAACCTCCAAGCCAGCGCGCCCCATCCGCCCATCACTCCCGCCCACTCATCCTGCGGTCAGAGGGGACGCCGGGTTGGCGGGAAGAGCCGAGGACGACGACGGTCCGCAGGGCAGGCCGATCCCGGCATCAGGCCGACCGCTGTTTCACGTGAAACGCGACGACCCCGGGATGCGGAACGGCCGCGCTCCCGGTGGGTAGCGCGGCCGTCGGCGAGAGGGCGGGTTCAGTCCTCCCCGCTCTCCTCCTGCTGTACGCCGATGATCCCGACGATCCGCTCAAGGTCGTCCACCGTCGCGAACTCGATCGTGATCTTGCCCTTGCTCCGGCCGATGTCCACCTTCACCCGGGTGTCGAACCGGTCGGACAGCCGATCGGCGAGATCGGTCAGGGCCGGAGCGTGCGCCTTCGGGCGGCGCTTCGCGGCCTGACCCTTCGCCGGCCCATCGTTCAGTGCCAGGGCCACGATCTCCTCGGTCGCCCGAACCGACAGGCCCTCGGCCACGATCCGCAGGGCCAGCTGTTCCTGCGCCTCCGCCTCATCGAGGCTCAGCAGAGCGCGGGCGTGCCCCGCGGACAGGATGCCGGCGGCAACTCGGCGCTGCACCTGTGCGGGCAGGTTCAGCAGTCGGATGGTGTTGGAGATCTGCGGGCGACTCCGGCCGATCCGGCGGGCCAACTCCTCGTGGGTGGCCCCGAACTCCTCCAGCAGTTGCTGGTAGGCGGCGGCCTCTTCCAGCGGGTTCAGGTTGGCCCGGTGGATGTTCTCCAGCAGGGCGTCGCGGAGCATGGCGTCGTCACGGGTGTCCCGCACGATCGCCGGGATGCTGTCCCGGCCCACCGCCTGGGCGGCCCGCCAGCGCCGCTCGCCCATCACCAGTTCGTACTTCTCGTCGTCGAGCTGCCGAACGACGATGGGCTGGAGGAAGCCGACCTCCTGGATCGAGGTCTTCAGCTCCTCCAGTGCCTCCTCGTCGAAGACCTGGCGGGGCTGCTTCGGGTTGGGCATGATCGCATCGACCGGGATCTCGGCGAATCGAGCACCGGGCACCGGGCTGAGCACGGGCTCCGGCTCGTGGGCCGGCGCCCCAGCGGGCACCGTGGCGACGGCGACGCTGCCTGCCTCTTCCACGTACTCGTTTTCCGGCTCGGCCGTCGCGGTGCCAGCGGCACCCGGCGCCGGCCCGGTCGGGATCAGCGCCCCCAGGCCCCTACCCAGGCCGCCCCGAGGACGGTTCTTCATGCCACGCCTCCCAGCGACTCGTCCGCACTACGCATTCCGGCCCACCGGCTCCTTGACGCCCCGCTCGGCGATTTCCTGGGCGGCCTCGAAGTAACTCGTGGCGCCCCGCGAACCGGGATCGTAGGTCATCACCGACTGGCCGTAGCTCGGCGCCTCGGAGACCCGGACGTTGCGGGGGATGACCGCCTGGAGAACCTTGTCGCCGAAGTGGTTCCGGACGTCCTGCTCGACCGCGTCGGCCAACCGGGTGCGACGGTCGTACATGGTCAGCAGGATGGTGGAGACATCGAGCTTCGGGTTGAGGTGCTGGCGTACCAGGTTGATGTTGTTGATCAGCTGGTTGAGCCCCTCCAGCGCGTAGTACTCGCACTGGATCGGGATCAGCACCTCCTGCGCGGCAACCAGAGCGTTGACCGTGAGCAGACCGAGCGAGGGCGGGCAGTCGATGAAGACGTAGTCGAACTCGCCCGGGTACGCGGCGATCGCCCGGTCCAGGCGCGACTCCCGTGCCACTACCGACACCAGCTCGATCTCCGCGCCGGCCAGGTCGATGGTCGCGGGTACGCACCAGAGGTTGGGGATGCCCTCGACCGCCTGTGCTACCTCGGCCAGCGGCACGCTGTTGATCAGGCAGTCGTACACGTCGGGGATTCCGGTGTGGTGTGGGACGTTGAGCCCGGTCGAGGCGTTGCCCTGCGGGTCGAGGTCGACCACGAGCACCCGGTTGCCGTGCAGGGCGAGCGCCACCGCAAGGTTGACGGTGGTGGTGGTCTTACCCACGCCGCCCTTCTGGTTGGCGACGCACATGACCCGGGTCCGGTCCGGCCGAGGCATGGTCACCTCGCCACTGGGATTCAGGATCTGCACGGCGCGCATCGCCTCCATAGCCAACGGTGGGTCATCCTCTTCGCGCGTCGGGGTTTCACGTGAAACGTACGTGGGGTCGGCCGCCACGGCAGCCAACGACTCGGTCGAAGCGACCGGTGCGTCGGCGACCACCGGCGCGGCGTCCCGAACGACGGCCGCGGTGGGTTGGTGCGGCACGGCCGCCTCGAAGCGAACCGCCGCGGCGGTGTTGCGGCGACCCGAGGTCGACCGCACCTCGGCGGCGTTGACCGGCCGGCCCGACGCCTCCGACGTCCGGCGAACACTCGCCGGCTCCGGAATGGCCGAGCCCTCTGGCCGCACCGAGCCCGACGGGGGGTCGAGCGCTGCTGGCGGATCGCTGTCGGTAGGTCGGGTCGGTGACCCGGTCGCGCCGGGCGACCAGCTCGGGTAGTCGGTTTCACGTGAAACGGGATCGCTGGTCGACCCGGTCACGCGTGGATCGTCGTACCTGCCGTCGTCATGCACCTGTCATCCCTGCCCGCTTCGGATGGTCGGTCCGCGCCCCGGTCAACTTGGCCGCATCCACGCCCGCAACCGGGAGCGTACGGCCCACGGGAGCGGTCGGAGACCCGCGACGTCCGTCACCCGCTCCACACTATCGACGCGCGGTCAGCCTACGGCGGACGGGCGCGGCCGGTCCACGTCGGGTTCTCATCCCCTCGTCCATCCGTACCGGTACAACGAGGCAACCCACCGGCCGGAAGCCCGATGGCGCGAAGTGTCACCCTCGGCGGGCGCGTCCGCCCCGGGCGCGTTTCTTGGCCGCCGGGCGGGCAGGGCCGACCATCCGCTCGCGGACGATCTCCACGACCGTGGTGGGCGGATCGATCACCCCGACGCCGCAGAGCTGCACGGTCGGCTCCCCGCCGCCGAGTCGCGCCACCACCTCGGCGTGCTCCTCGATCTCGGCCGCGGCGGACGAGCCCTTGAGCGCCAGCAGCCGACCACCGCGAACCGCCAGGGGAAGACTCCAGCCCGCGAGCCGGTCCAGGGGCGCGACCGCGCGCGCGGTCACCACGTCTCCACTGATCGGATCCCGGCCGCTCGAACCGCTGGCGGCCTCGTCGGCCCGGCCGCGGAACACCCGTACCGACTTGGCCAGGCCGAGTCGCTCGACGACCTCGATCAGGAACGAGGTCCGTCGGGCGAGTGGCTCGATCAGGGTGACCGTGAGGTCGGGGCGGGCGATGGCCAGGACGAGACCCGGCAGGCCGGCGCCGGATCCGACGTCGAGCACCGTGGCGCCGGACGGGATCCGCTCGGCGACCGCCGCGCAGTTGAGCAGGTGCCGGTCCCAGATGCGGGGTGCCTCCCGGGGGCCGATCAGGCCGCGGACCACCCCGTCGGTGGCCAGCAGTTCGGCGTACGCGGCGGCGAGGTCGAGACGATCGCCGAAGAGCGTCAGCGCGGCCGGAGCCAGCTCGGGCGGCAGCGCCGCGTCGGCCGGTGACGGGGCGGTGTCGCGCCCGGTCGGTTCGGCATCGGTGTCGGCGGCGGCGGGGCGGACAGCGGACGGCCCGGGCGGCGTGCCGCCCGGGCCGGACACGGCGTCGGCCGTGATGTCGTCGTGGGTCACCCGGTCAGTCCGCCGGCCGTACGACGATGCGCCGGTTCGGCTCCACACCCTCGGACTCGCTTGCCACGCCGGACATGGCGTTGACGACGTCGTGCACGCACTTGCGCTCGAACGCGGACATCGCCTCCAGGCGGACCGGCTCGCCGTACTCCTTGACCTTCTCGACGGCGTTCTTGGCGACCGCGGCGAGTTCCTTGCGGCGGTTCGCGCGGTAGCCACCGACGTCGAGCAGCAGACGGCTCGGCGTACCGGTCTGCCGGAAGACGGCAAGGCGGGTCAGCTCCTGGAGCGCCTCCAGGGTGGCCCCGCGCTGACCGACCAGATTCTGCAGCCGCTCGCCGACCACCTCGACCATCGGACGACCGGCGGCGACCAGCTCGTCGATGTCGCCGTCGTAGTCGAGGATGTCGAGCAGGCCCTCGACGTAGTCGGCGGCGATCTCGCTCTGCCGGAACAGGTCGCCCTCGCCCACCGCCTTCTTCACCCGGGTGCCGGCGGCGGTGTCGGTGTCGTCGTCCGCCTCGGTGTCATCGGCTTCGGTGTCGTCGCCGTCCACCGCGAGCGTGGCGGTCTCCTCCTCGTCCAGGGACTGCTCGGCGCGGGGGATGCTGGTCTCGGTCACGGTCTCATCTCCGTACTCGCTCGGCCGGACCGTCGGGTCCGACTGGTTTCCCGGGGCCGGCGGGAGGTCGCCGGTGCCCACGGGCACGTCTGTACGGGCAGTGTCGCCCGTGGCCGCGCGGTGCGCGGTCGGTTCCACCCGGCGCCGGCCGTACGGCGGCTGCGCGGTGTGGAACGGGCCGCCGTCGGATCACCGACGGCGGCCCTCGCAGGTCAGCCCTGCCGCTTGGCGGGGCGGCTCTTCTTCGGGTTGTTCACCGGCTTGGCGCCCGGCTTCGGCCCGGCCACCTTGGGGGCGGTCGCCTTGACCGGCGCCGGCGGGGCAGCCTTGCCGTGACCGAACAGGCCACCGGACTTGGCGGGCTGCACCGGGTTGCGGGCAGCGGCGGGGGCGACGGCCTTCTTGGCGGTCACCGGCGGCGGGAACTTCCGCAGCACCCACTGCTGCTGGCCGAGGGTGAAGAGGTTGTTGGTGACCCAGTAGATGATGACGCCGATCGGGAAGATCGCACCGGAGATCAGAAGCGAGGCGGGGATGCCGTAGAGCATCAGTCGCTGGATCATCCGCTGCTGCGGGTCCTCGGCCCAGCCGGTCTTGAGGATCATCTGACGGCTGGTCAGGTAGGTGGTCGCGATCATGACCAGGACCAGGACACCAGCAATGATCTTCACGGTGCTGCCGTTGGCGCCGAGGCTGGCCAGCTCGTCGGCCGTGGAGCCGAACTTGCCGGCGATCGGAGCGGTGAACAGCTTCGCCTGCGAGGCGCTCTGGAACTGGTCGACGGTCCAGCCGTAGAGGGTCTTGTTCTGCTTGTCCGGATCGAGCCGGCGCAGCACGTGGAAGAGACCCAGGAAGACCGGGATCTGAAGGAACATCGGAAGGCAACCCATCAGCGGGTTGGCCTTCTCCTTCTTGTAGAGCTCCATCATTTCTTTCTGGAGCGTCTCCCGGTCACCCTTGTGCTTCTCCTGAAGCTCCTTGACCTTGGGCTGGAGCGCCTGCATCGCCCGCTGCGACTTGATCTGCTTGACGAAGACCGGGAACAGGATCACCCGGACGGTGACCACCAGGAAGATGATGGACAGGATCCAGGCGAAGTTGGTGCCGATCACCGCGCCGACGGGCACCCCGATGGCGTCCCAGGCAGAGTGCCAGGTCAGCAGGATCCACGAAATCGCGTAGTAGATCCAGTCGAGACTCAGACTCAATTCGGGGCTCCAGTCACATCAGCACGGCGGCGGCCGCCCGGCTCCGGCACCGGGTCATATCCACCAGGGTGAAAGGGGTGGCAGCGCAACAACCGCCGGACCGCCAGCACGGCTCCCCGGAGCGCGCCGTGCCGAGCGACCGCCTCCTGGGCGTACGCACTGCACGACGGGTAGAACCGACAGCGAGCCGGCAGTGCCGGACTTATCCACCGACGGTACGCGATGATGGGCGCGATCAGCACCTTGGCACCGGTTGTCGAGGGGCGTGGGCTGCTCTGCTCGGTGCCGCTCATCGGGACCGCCGCTCGCGGGGGGATCTGGCGACCGCGATGGCGGCGTCCAGGTCGGTGGCGAGCCGAGGGTACGACGCCTGCGCCGCGGCCGGGAGCGCCCGGACGACCAGGGTGCTGCCGGCGGGCAGGGCCGTCAGCCGTTCCCGGACCAGCGCCCGCAGTCGGCGCCGGACCCGGTTACGGGTCACCGCGTTGCCGACCGCCTTGGACACGACGAAGCCGGCACGGGACGGCACGGACGACTGCTCCGCACTGTTGTCCCGTACCGGCTCCGGCGAGGTCGGTGTGCTGGGGTCGGCGGTCACCGGCATGGCCAGGTGGACCACGACGGCGCCACGTCCGGCGCGTCGGCCACCGCGAACCGCTGCGGCGAAGTCAGTGCTGCGCCGCAGTCGCTGTGCGGCGGCCAGCACGACTGCCCACGTCCCCTGGACCGGCCCGGTCGGCTCAGGCCGACAGGGTGGTGCGACCCTTGGCGCGACGGCTCGACAGGATGGCACGGCCGGCACGGGTGCGCATGCGCAGCCGGAAGCCGTGGGTCTTCGCGCGCCGGCGGTTGTTCGGCTGGTAGGTGCGCTTGCTCACGTCAGGCTCTCCGTTTTCGTACGCGCCCCGCGCGAAGGGATCGCCGGGGTCGTGTGGTGGTCCAGGCCACCTCGAGGGTGGCCCACGATCGGTGCTGTCCGGCGGAGCGGGACCTCGGCGGTGCGGGGATGCGACCGCGGACAGCAAGCACCCATCACCCTAGCAGAGGGCGAGAAAGCAGCCGTTCCAGCCTACGCAGGGGGGCAATGACCGTCAAACACCCCGAGCAGGGGACAACGGGACGCGCCCGAGGCCGGAGGGCGGTTTTCGCTGATGCCGACAAGGGCGCCGCCGCGTCGCCGGTTGATGGCGCAGGGACAACGCTGTTACCGTGCCCGATTGCGGTGAGCGTCGGAAGCTCCGGTCGTCGCGCAGGCAAGACCGGACACGGCAGTGAATCGTTCGGCACGGTGAACCCGCTTCAGCGCCCGTTCAGGCAGGGGCAGGTCCCACCCGCGTCCGGCGGCGGCCACAATCGGTCGGTACACAGGCTGTGGATAACTTGTGGATGACCACCGGTCGACCGTCCGGGTGGGTGTTGTTCCACCCGCGAACGCGGCGGGCCCGGGACGGCCGGCTGGCAGACAGCGGCGGCCGGGAGCAGAAGCGAGGGGGTGGCACGACGGTGGCCGGTACGACCGACCTTGCCGCAGTGTGGTTAGCGGCGACCGACGAGCTCGCCGACGAGATCATCTCCGCCCAGCAGCGTGCCTATCTCCGACTGACCCGGCTGCGAGCGATCGTCGAGGACACCGCACTGCTCTCCGTTCCGGACGCGTTCACCCGCGACGTGATCGAGTCACGGCTGCGCCCGGCGATCACCGAGGCACTGACCCGCCGGCTCGGCCGACCGATCCAGGTCGCGGTCACCGTCCGGGTGGCCGAGGACGCTTCCGGCCGACCGGCCGGCACCGTCTACCGCAGCGCCCCGGAGCCCGGCCCGCTCGACCTCGACGGCCCGGGCGTCGCACCCTTCGACGACGACCAGGGCTCTCGACCGTCGGCCGACGCGATGATCCCCGAGCAGTCGCCCGCGCCGCGTACGCCCGATCCCGGTCCGCCGCCCGCACCGGCGGGTCCGCCGCTCGCGCCGCCCGTCGACGGGCACCGCTCGGGGCTGATCCCCGCCAGCAGGGACGGGCAGGAGGCGTTGTTCAGCGCCTCCTTCGCGGAGCCCATGCGCTCGCCCCGACCGGGCCCGGACCGGCGCGGCTACGACGAGCAGGCCGCCCGCCTGGACCCACCCGGCCCGGACACCCGGCCCTACGAGCCCCGCTACCGGGACGACTCCGCGTCGCCGCGCGACCAGCACGTGATCCGATCGCTTCCCCGGGATAGCGGAACGGACAGTGGCCCGGGTCGCAGCGCGGTGGACCACCGAACAGGTGGCCGCGACGACCGCCGGTTGCCCGGTGCCGACACCGGTGGTAACCGGCTCAACCCGAAGTACATGTTTGAGACGTTCGTCATCGGCTCGTCCAACCGCTTCGCCCACGCGGCGAGCGTGGCGGTGGCGGAGTCGCCGGCCAAGGCGTACAACCCGCTGTTCATCTACGGGCACTCCGGGCTGGGCAAGACGCACCTGTTGCACGCCATCGGGCACTACGCCACGACACTCGGCAACGCCCGCTCGGTCCGGTACGTCTCGACCGAGGAATTCACCAACGACTTCATCAACTCGCTTCGGGACGACAAGACCAGCGCGTTCCAGCGGCGCTACCGCGACGTCGACATCCTGTTGATCGACGACATCCAGTTCCTGGAGAACCGCGAGCGCACCCAGGAGGAGTTCTTCCACACCTTCAACACGCTGCACAACGCCAACAAGCAGATCGTGATCACCTCGGACCGGTCGCCGCGCCAGCTCGCCACCCTCGAGGACCGGATGCGAACCCGGTTCGAGTGGGGGCTGCTGGCCGACATCCAGCCACCGGATCTGGAGACCCGGATCGCGATCCTGCAGAAGAAGGCGGCGCAGGAGCGGATGTACGCCCCGCCGGACGTGTTGGAGTTCATCGCCTCCCGGGTGTCGAACTCGATCCGGGAGCTGGAGGGCGCCCTGATCCGGGTGACCGCCTTCGCCAGCCTGACCCGGTCGACAGTCGAGCTGTCGCTGGCCGAGGAGGTGCTTCGGGACTTCATGCCCGACGGCGCCGGTCCGGAGATCAACGCCGACCAGATCATGGCGTCGACCGCGGACTACTTCGGGGTGAGCCTGGAGGACCTGCGCGGCCAGTCCAGGTCCCGGGTGCTGGTCAACGCCCGCCAGGTGGCCATGTACCTGTGTCGGGAGTTGACCGAGCTGTCGCTGCCCCGGATCGGGCAGGCGTTCGGCGGCCGGGACCACACCACTGTGATGCACGCCGACCGCAAGATTCGTCAGCAGATGGCGGAGCGACGCTCGCTGTACAACCAGATCGCCGAGCTGACCAACCGGATCAAGCAGAACAGCTGAGGCGTACGACCGCCGTACGGCGGCGCACAGCCGCAGGACACGCCCGACCGGATCTCCGGTCGGGCGTTGTTTTTGGTCCGTCAGCTGGACTCTCGACATGGTGGAGACCACAGCATCGAGGCCGTGACCGCCTCGCCTTCCACTCGTTGTCCACAGCTCGTTATCCACCGTCGGTGGATAACTACGGTCCGTCCTCAGCCAGTTACCCACAGGCTGTGGAGAAACCCTGTGTACGAAGCTGTGGACGCCTGGGGACGACGGTCGAGTTATCCACCGATCATCATCAACCTGTGTACGGGCTGTTGAAGGTTCTGGGGATGACGGCAATGGTGATCTTCCCCGCGATCCACAGGCTTGGGGAGAAAGTCGGTGGATTACCGGTGGACAACCGGTGGACAACGGTGGACAACCGGCCGGCGTCGCCGGGCTGTGGACACACAAGCCGGTTGTACCCCCGGTTCTCCACAGCTAAATCACCGGTGGATAACCTGTCTGACCTGCGAAGACCTCGGTTTTCCACAGTTTGCACAGGTGCGATGAAGACGATGAGTTATCTCTTCTAAGAGAACAAAAACCAATCATCACCGTTGGGCTTTCTGTGGATCGGGCCGAACGCTGTCGGATCAGCCGGTCAGCATCGACACGATCCATGGGGTCGGGCGCACAGCCGATACCCCCGCGCCCTAAGGTGCGATGGGTACCCGCACGGTCGGGCGGGACGGTAGGCAGCGGTCGGCATGAGAGAGTTGTCGCTGACGTCGACGCGGAGGCATTGATGAAGTTCCGAGTGGAGCGCGACGCGCTCGCCGAGGCTGTGGCGTGGACCGCGAAGAGCCTGCCCAGCCGGCCATCCGTACCGGTGCTTGCCGGGGTGATGCTCCGCGTCACCGACGGCAACCTGCGGGTCTCCGGGTTCGACTACGAGGTCTCCAGCCAGGTGACCGTCGAGGTGCAGGGCGACGCCGACGGCGCCGCGCTCGTCTCCGGCCGCCTGCTCGCCGAGATCACCAAGGCGTTGCCGGCCAAGCCGGTCGACATCGCCGCGGTCGGCGCGCACCTTGAGCTGGTCTGCGGCAGCGCCCGGTTCACCCTGCCCACCATGCCGGTGGAGGATTACCCCGCGCTGCCCGAGATGCCGCAGAGCGCCGGCACGGTCGACGCCGCCGCGTTCGCCACCGCGGTGTCCCAGGTGGCCATCGCTGCCGGTCGCGACGAGACGCTGCCGATGATGACCGGCGTCCGCGTCGAGCTGTCCGGCAACACGCTGTCGATGCTCGCCACCGACCGTTACCGGTTGGCGCTGCGCGAGATCCAGTGGCGGCCGGACGACCCCGACGTGAGCATCAACGCCCTGGTGCCCGCCCGCACCCTGAACGACACCGCCAAGGCCCTCGGTCCGCTGGGTGGCGAGGTCATCCTCGCCCTCGCCCAGGGCGCCGCGGGCGAGGGCATGGTCGGCCTCGCGGGTGGCACCCGACGCACCACCAGCCGGCTGCTCGACGGCGCCAACTACCCGCCGGTGCGCTCGCTCTTCCCGGCCACGCACAACGCCGCGGCCCGGGTGCCGGTCAGCACGCTGATCGAGGTGGTCAAGCGGGTCGCGCTGGTCGCCGAACGCACCACGCCGGTGCTGCTCAGCTTCAGCGCCGACGGCCTCGTGGTCGAGGCCGGCGGTTCCGAGGAGGCCCGGGCCAGCGAGGCGATGGAGGCCACCTTCACCGGTGACCCGCTGACCATCGGCTTCAACCCGCAGTACCTCATCGACGGTCTGGCAAACCTGGGCGCCCAGACGGCCGTGCTCTCCTTCGTCGACGCCTTCAAGCCCGCGGTGATCTCTCCCGCTGGCGAGGATGGCGAGGTCATTCCGGGGTACCGGTACCTCATCATGCCGATCCGCGTCTCGCGCTGATCGCGCCCAGCAACACCCAGATCCACGGAGGTAGAAACACATGCAGCTCGGCCTGGTAGGACTCGGCCGTATGGGCGGCAACATGCGGGAGCGGTTGCGTTCGGCCGGGCACGAGGTGGTCGGCTTCGACCACAACGCGCAGATCAGCGACGTCACGACCCTCGCCGGCCTGGCGGAGAAGCTTGAGTCGCCGCGCGCGGTCTGGGTCATGGTGCCCGCCGGTGTCACCGACGCGACGATCGACGAGCTCGCCGAGGTGCTCGGCGAGGGCGACATCATCATCGACGGTGGCAACTCGCGCTTCAGCGACGACGCTCCCCGGGCCGAGCGGCTCAACCAGCGCGGCATCGGCTACATGGACGTCGGGGTCTCCGGCGGCGTCTGGGGCCGGCAGAACGGCTACGGGTTGATGGTCGGCGGCGCCCAGGAGCACGTGGACCGCCTGATGCCGATCTTCAACGCGCTCAAGCCGGAGGGCGAGTTCGGCTTCGTGCACGCCGGGCCGGTCGGCGCCGGGCACTACTCGAAGATGGTGCACAACGGCATCGAGTACGGCCTGATGCACGCCTACGCCGAGGGCTACGAGCTGATGGCCGCCTCGGAGTTGGTGACCAACGTGCCGGGCGTCATCAAGTCCTGGCGGGAGGGCACCGTCGTCCGTTCCTGGCTGCTGGACCTGCTGGACCGGGCGCTCGACGAGGACCCGGAGCTGGCCGACCTGAGTGGCTACACGGAGGACACCGGCGAGGGCCGGTGGACGGTCGACGAGGCGGTCCGGCTGGCCGTGCCGCTGAACGTCATCACCGCTTCGCTGTTCGCCCGGTTCGCCTCGCGGCAGGACGACTCGCCCGCCATGAAGGCCGTCTCCGCGCTGCGTCAGCAGTTCGGTGGCCACGCCGTCCACAAGCGCTGAGCGGTATCCACAACCTGTGTACGTTCACCGGCTGGAACTGGTCGACTTCCGCTCGTACGAGCGGGTGGCCGTCGACCTCCAGCCGGGGGCGAACGTCCTGATCGGCGCCAACGGCGTCGGCAAGACCAACCTCGTCGAGGCGCTGGGCTACGTGGCGACCCTGGACTCACACCGGGTCGCCACCGACGCCCCGCTGGTCCGGATGGGCGCCACGTCGGCGGTGATCCGCTGCGCTGTGGTGCACGACGGCCGCGAACTCCTGGTCGAGCTGGAGATCGTGCCCGGCAAGGCCAACCGGGCTCGGCTGGGCCGCTCGCCGGCGCGGCGGGCCCGGGACGTGCTCGGGGCGCTGCGGCTGGTGCTGTTCGCCCCGGAAGATCTTGAGCTGGTTCGGGGCGATCCGGCCGAGCGCCGTCGCTACCTGGACGACCTGCTGGTCAACCGCCAGCCCCGGTACGCGGGCGTGCGGGCCGACTACGAGCGGGTCGTCAAGCAGCGCAACGCTCTGCTGCGCACCGCGTACCTGGCCCGTAAGACCGGTGGGTCCCGGGGTGGTGACCTCGGCACCCTCGCCGTCTGGGACACCCACCTGGCCCAGCACGGCGCGGAGCTGCTCGCCGGCCGCCTGGAGCTGGTGGCCGCGCTCACCCCGCACGTGGCGAAGGCGTACGACGCGGTGGCCGCCGGTCGGGGCGCGGCGAGCATCGCGTACCGGCCGTCGATCGAGCTGGCCGAGCCGACCACCGACCGGGCCGCGCTGGCCGAGGCGCTGACGGCGGCCCTGGCCGCGTCCCGCTCCGCCGAGATCGAGCGGGGCACCACCCTGGTCGGCCCACACCGCGACGAGTTGGCCCTGAGCCTCGGTCCGCTACCTGCCAAGGGGTACGCCAGTCACGGCGAGTCGTGGTCGTTCGCGCTCGCGCTGCGGCTGGCCGGGTACGACCTGTTGCGCGCCGACGGCATCGAGCCGGTGCTGGTGCTCGACGACGTCTTCGCGGAGTTGGACACCGGCCGCCGGCAGCGGTTGGCGGAACTGGTGGGCGGGGCGAGTCAGCTGCTGGTCACCTGCGCGGTGGACGATGACGTGCCGGCCGCCCTGCGCGGCACCCGCTATGAGGTCGGCGAAGGGACGGTACGCCGTGTCGGATGAGCCACGCCCCAAACGACCGGCGGCCGGCGACGGCCCGGCTGCGCGTACCCCGAAGGCGGCGGAAGGAGCGGCGGGCGGTGAGCCGGCGGCGGCCGCCAGCGGGCCGGAGCTGGCCCGGGCGGTGCTCGACGCGGCGCTGTCCCGCCGGCAGGCGGCGGCCCGCGCCCGGCGTTCCCCCGGCGGTGGCGACGGTACCGGCGGCTCGGGGCGGCGGTTGCGCGGCTACTCCGGCCCCGGCCCCGACCCGCGCGATCCACAGCCACTCAGTGCCGTGCTGAACCGGCTGGTGAAGGCGCGTGGCTGGCAGCAGCCGGCGGCCGAAGCCACCGTGTTCGGGGCCTGGGAGCGGGTGGTCGGCGCGGAGGTGGCGCAGAACAGCCGCCCGGTGAAGTTGGAGAACGGCGAGCTGACCGTGGAGGCGCGTTCGACCGCCTGGGCCACCCAGCTGCGGCTGCTCGCCGGCTCGCTGCTCAAGCAGATCGCCAGCGAGGTCGGTCACAACGTGGTGCGCAAGCTGCACATCCACGGCCCGGCCGCGCCCTCCTGGGGGAAGGGCCCACGCCGGGTACGCGGCCGGGGCCCACGAGACACCTACGGCTGAGCCGGCCGTTCAACCGCGCCGGGTCGCCTCGCGGGCTGCCCGCTTGCGCTCCCGCTGCTCCCGGGTGAAGCGCTTGCGCTCGGCCAGGTCGTGTTTCCACGCCTCGCGGGCCTCGGCCGAGCCGCCCTGCACCGCGCCCTGCACACCCTCGGCCGGGCCGGCGAGGTGCCGGAAGGCCCACCGCATCAAACGGCCGCCCTCGCCGGGGGCCTTGGTGACCGCGCCGTCCTCGCTCATCTGCCGCCCTCTTTCCCGCGTCGCCTCGCCGGTGCTCGCCCGTTGCACGAGCAGACCATTGGGGCACCAATGGTTGGTGTACCAATGATCGGTACGATAGTCATCGTGCGCAGAGAGGGCAACCGATGAGCGAACGACCGGACGGCGTCGACCCGCTGGCCCTGGAGCAGCAGGTCTGTTTCGCCCTCTCGGTCGCCGCGCGCAGCGTGGTGGCCGTCTACCGGCCGCTGCTGGAGCCGATGGGGCTGACCCACCCGCAGTACCTGGTGCTGTTGGCGCTCTGGCAGCACGCGCCGTTGTCCGGTCGCGACCTCAGTCGCCTGCTCCAGCTCGACCCGGGCACACTGTCACCCCTGCTCAAGCGGCTGGAGGCGGCCGGCTACCTGCGCCGGGAACGCGACCCGAGCGACGAACGCAGCCTCGCCGTCACCCTCACCGCCAGCGGTGCCGCGCTGCGGAGTCAGGCCGAGCTGATCCCCGCCGCGATCGTGCAGCGGCTCGGGCTGCCCGTCGAGGACCTGCAACACCTGCACGCGGTGCTCACGCAGCTGATCTCGGCCGCCAACCGACCGGCCGACGCGGCGACTCAGGCGTCGGCGTAGACGGCGAACCCGCGCTCGGCGCAGCGCCGGTAGAACGCGGCCAGCACGCCCAGCTCGGCGCAGGTGAAGTTCCACTGCGGCGGGTCACCGCGCTCGTCGCGCAGCGCGTCCAGTCGGCTCTCCAGCCAGCGCAGCTGCTGCTCGGCCAACCGACCGTCGCCGAGCAGGGAGCGCAGCACGGTGCTCACCGACTCGAAGGTGACCGCCTCGCCGTTCGGGCGGTGCGCGGCCACGAAGCGCTCGATGCCGCCCGCGATCCAGGAGCACCCGTCCGGGTCGATCACCGGGTCCTCGTCCTCGGCGGCGGCGTCTGTGGCATACAACACACCTTCGAGGCCGAGCAGCAGATCCACCAACTCGGTGTACGCGGTCGCCCGGATGGTGCCGGTCTTCGCGATCAGCTCGGCCAGCGCCGCGGTCGGCGCGGAGATGCGCGGCAGATCGACGATCTCGCCGAAGTCGACGAACTCGGCCGGCGCGACCGGATCGTAGAAGCGGCCGGTCCGCGGCCAGTGCACCGCGACGTTGTCCAGCCCCATCTGTCACCTCTTAAAGAGCACGTGTCGGGTCGATCGGGTCGATCGTCCCGGTTCCAACCGGTAAAGATCAAGGCTGGTTCCGGGGCGCCGCAAACGTACGGCACGGACGCTTCGGCCGCGACCCCCGACCCGCCCGACCGCGGGTCAACCCGTTCCGGGGCGGCGCGTGCGATGGGGGCATGGCGTGTGGGGGGAGTCGTGGGCGGCGGGGTTCTGCCGGCTACGGACTTCTCAGCCGCCTCTCTGAGGGTGCCGAGTGGTGGTTCTGTCCTCCGGGCACAGTAGGATTGACAGCGAGACGAAGACCCGGTGCGGGAGTGGGACGGGGCCGGTGGCCCCAGATTCATTCTCCACGTCGGGTCGAGCCGATCGCGATCCGCGGGCAACCGCGGCGACCGGCGCGTTCGACCCGCTGTCCGGAGGTCTCCGGCACCGGTCCGCGCGCCGACGTCGCGTCCTGTCCGCCGAACCCGCGCCCGACGCGCCCCTACCGGCGCGGCGGACGCGAGAAAGTGGCCGAGGGTGGCAGCGCAGGACAAGCAGGAGTACGGCGCAGAGTCGATCACCGTTCTCGAGGGGCTGGAGGCGGTTCGCAAGCGGCCCGGTATGTACATCGGGTCCACGGGCGAGCGCGGTCTGCACCACCTCGTCTGGGAGGTCGTCGACAACGCGGTCGACGAGGCGCTGGCCGGATACTGCGACACCATCGACGTGGTGCTGCTCGCCGACGGCGGCGTCCGGGTCACCGACAACGGCCGTGGTTTCCCGGTCGACCTCCACCCGAAGCTCAAGAAGCCCGGTGTCGAGGTCGCGCTGACCATCCTGCACGCGGGTGGCAAGTTCGACGGCAAGGCGTACGCGGTCTCCGGCGGTCTGCACGGCGTCGGTGTCTCGGTGGTGAACGCGCTCTCCACCAAGATGTTCGTCGAGATCCACAAGTCCGGCTCCGTGTGGCGGCAGCACTACACCAACTCCAAGCCCGGCTCACTGGAGAAGGGCGAGACCACCGACCGCACCGGCTCGGCGGTCTCCTTCTGGCCCGACCCCGACGTCTTCGAGACCGTCGACTTCGACTTCCAGACCATCTACCGGCGCCTGCAGGAGATGGCCTTCCTCAACCGTGCCCTCCGCATCCACCTGCTCGACGAGCGGGTGGCCGAGGAGGAGGACGGCCGGCAGCGCGAGGTCACCTTCTATTACGAGGGCGGCATCGCGGACTTCGTCCGGCACCTCAACGCCTCGAAGAGCCCGATCCACAAGACAGTGGTCGAGTTCGAGGCCGAGGAGGAGGGCATGTCCCTCGAGATCGCCATGCAGTGGAACGAGTCGTACGGCGAGTCGGTCTACACCTTCGCCAACACGATCAACACCCACGAGGGCGGCACCCACGAGGAGGGCTTCCGGTCCGCGCTGACCAGCGTGGTCAACCGGTACGGCACCGACAAGAAGCTGCTCAAGGGCGACGAGAAGCTCTCCGGTGAGGACATCCGCGAAGGGCTCGCGGCGATCATCTCGGTCAAGCTGGCCAATCCGCAGTTCGAGGGCCAGACCAAGACCAAGCTGGGCAACACCCCGGTGAAGAGCTTCGTGCAGCGGGTCTGCAACGACCGGCTGGTCGACTGGTTCGACCGCAACCCGGCCGAGGCCAAGATGATCATCACGAAGGCCTCCCAGGCGGCCCGGGCCCGGATCGCCGCGCAGCAGGCGCGCAAGCTGGCCCGGCGCAAGTCGCTGCTGGAGTCCGGCTCGATGCCGGGCAAGCTGGCCGACTGCCAGTCGACCGACCCCCGCGAGTCTGAGGTGTTCATCGTCGAGGGTGACTCGGCCGGCGGCTCGGCCAAGCAGGGTCGCGACCCACGGACCCAGGCGATCCTGCCGATCCGCGGCAAGATCCTCAACGTGGAGAAGGCCCGGATCGACCGGGTGCTGAAGAACAACGAGGTCCAGGCGCTGATCACCGCGCTGGGCACCGGCATCCACGACGACTTCGACATGGAGAAGCTGCGGTACCACAAGGTGGTGCTGATGGCCGACGCGGACGTCGACGGCCAGCACATCCAGACGCTGCTGCTCACCCTGCTGTTCCGCTTCATGCGTCCGCTTGTCGAGATGGGGCACGTCTACCTGGCCGCCCCGCCGCTCTACAAGATCAAGTGGAACAAGAAGGGCGACGACGCCCAGTACGCGTACTCCGACCGCGAGCGGGACGGTCTGATCGCGCTGCGCCAGCAGAAGAAGCCGAACGCCAAGCCGGACGACATCCAGCGCTTCAAGGGCCTCGGCGAGATGAACTATCCCGAGCTGTGGGAAACCACGATGAACCCGGCGACGCGTACCCTGCGTCAGGTCACTCTCGACGACGCGGCGACCGCCGACGAGTTGTTCAGTGTGCTGATGGGTGAGGACGTCGAGGCGCGCCGGTCGTTCATCCAGCGCAACGCCAAGGACGTGCGGTTCCTGGATATCTGACGGACTGCGGTGGATCGGCCGGGCAGTGCCCGGCCGATCCGGCGGTCCACAGAGTTATCCACAGCTTGGCCGGTATCCACAGCCGTTATCCACAGCACGAAAACGACTCTGAGTCTGATAAGGGTATACAGTGACCGATTCTCCCGAGTCCACACCGAACGAGCCCGAGGTCCCCGCCGAGGCCATCGCCGCGGTGGTCGCGCACGACCGGATCGAACCGGTCGGGCTCGAGGTGGAGATGCAGCGCTCCTACCTCGACTACGCGATGAGCGTCATCGTCGGTCGCGCACTGCCGGACGTCCGGGACGGCCTCAAGCCGGTCCACCGCAAGATCCTTTACGCGATGTTCGACTCCGGCTACCGTCCGGACCGCGGCTACGTGAAGTGCTCCCGCGTCGTCGGTGACGTGATGGGTCAGTTCCACCCGCACGGCGACTCGGCGATCTACGACGCGCTGGTGCGGATGGCGCAGCCCTGGTCGCTGCGCTACCCGCTGGTCGACGGCAACGGCAACTTCGGCTCGCCGGGTAACGACCCGGCCGCCGCCATGCGATACACCGAGTGCAAGCTCGACCCCCTCGCCATGGAGATGCTGCGGGACATCGACGAGGACACCGTCGACCTGCAGGACAACTACGACGGCCGGGCCAAGGAGCCCACCATCCTGCCGTCGCGGATCCCCAACCTCCTGGTGAACGGCTCCGAGGGCATCGCCGTCGGCATGGCCACCAAGATCCCGCCGCACAACCTGCGCGAGATCGGCGCGGCGGTGCAGTGGTGCCTGGAGCACCCGGAGGAGGACGAGGAGACCACCCTCGAAGCCCTGCTCGGCATCGTCAAGGGCCCGGACTTCCCGACCCACGGCCTGATCGTCGGCACCACCGCCATCCAGGACGCGTACCGCACCGGTCGCGGCTCGATCCGGATGCGCGCCGTGGTGGAGGTCGAGGAAGACAAGCGGGGCCGCCCCTGCCTGGTCGTCAGCGAGCTGCCCTACCAGGTCAATCCAGACAACCTCGCCGAGCGGATCGCCGAGCTGATCAAGGAGGGCAAGCTCGCCGGCATCGCCGACATCCGCGACGAGTCCTCCGGGCGTACCGGTATGCGGATCGTGCTGGTGCTCAAGCGCGACGCGGTCGCGAAGGTCGTGCTGAACAACCTCTACAAGCACACCCAGCTTCAGGAGACCTTCGGCGCCAACATGCTGGCCCTGGTCGACGGCGTGCCGCGCACGCTCAACCTGGCCCAGTTCATCCGCTACTACGTCGAGCACCAGATCGACGTGATCCGTCGGCGGACCGCGTTCCGGCTGCGCAAGGCCGAGGAGCGGGCGCACATCCTGCGCGGTCTGGGCAAGGCGCTGGACGCGCTGGACGAGGTGATCGCCCTGATCCGGCGCTCGCCGACCGTGGACGACGCGCGGCAGGGCCTGATCCGGCTGCTGGAGATCGACGAGATCCAGGCGACCGCGATCCTGGACATGCAGCTGCGCCGGCTCGCCGCCCTGGAGCGTCAGCGAATCGTCGACGACCTGGCCAAGCTCGAGATCGAGATCGCCGACCTCAAGGACATCCTCGCCAAGCCGGAGCGGCAGCGGAAGATCGTCTCGGAGGAGCTGGGCGAGATCGTCGCCAAGTGGGGCGACGACCGCCGGACGCAGATCATCCCGTTCGACGGCGAGGTCTCGATGGAGGACCTCATCGCCCGCGAGGACGTGGTCGTCACGATCACCCGCACCGGGTACGCCAAGCGGACCAAGGTTGATCTGTACCGCTCGCAGCGGCGCGGCGGTAAGGGCGTCAGCGGCGCCACGCTGCGGCAGGACGACATCGTCAGCCACTTCTTCGTCTGCTCGACCCACGACTGGATCTTGTTCTTCACGAACAAGGGCCGTGTCTACCGGGCCAAGGCGTACGAGTTGCCGGAGGCCAGTAGGGTAGCCAAGGGCCAACACGTGGCCAATCTGCTCGCCTTCCTACCCGACGAGCAGATAGCGCAGATCATTGAGATCCCGAACTACCAGGTAGCCCCCTATCTGGTACTGGCCACGAAGAACGGCCTGGTGAAGAAGACGCGGCTCGAGGAGTTCGACTCCAACCGTTCCGGCGGCATCATCGCGATCAACCTGCGCGATGAGGACGAGCTGGTCGGTGCTGCGCTGGTTGCGCCGGAGAACGACCTGCTGCTGGTCTCGAAGAAGGCGCAGGCGATCCGGTTCAACGCCTCGGACGAGGCGTTGCGGCCGATGGGCCGGGCCACCTCGGGTGTGATCGGCATGCGCTTCACGGACGACGACGTCCTGCTCGCCATGGAAGTCGTGCGGGAAGGTTTGGACGTTCTGGTGGCCACGAACGGGGGATATGCGAAGCGCACCCCGATCGAGGAATACCCGGTGCAGGGCCGGGGAGGTAAGGGCGTGTTGACCGCGAAGATCACCGAACGGCGCGGTGGTCTGGTTGGCGCGGTGGTGATCGATCCGGACGACGAGCTGTTCGCGATCACCAGCAATGGTGGTGTCATTCGGACTCCGGTGAAGCCTGTACGCCGTACGCGTGACCGGAACACAATGGGGGTCAAGCTGATGGACCTCCCGGACGGCGTGACTATCGTGGCGATTGCTCGCAATGCCGACGAGCCTGACGAACAGGACTAGTTGAATGACGGAGACACAGGCGAAGTCGGGGAACACGGGGACCTCGGCCAAACCGGTCGACGAGGAGGCCGCCAAGGGCGGCACACCAGCGACCGGCCGCGCGGCCGTGGGCCGGGCGACGGTCCCCGCCGACGCGCCTGCCCCGAAGTTCACCAGGGCTCCAGGTATGACACCCCCGCCGGAGCAGCCGGGCGAGGATGGCGGGTCGGGCGACCAGACCGAGGCGCCCAGCGCCGAGGCGCCGACGTCTGCCGCCGCCAATCCTCCGGGTCCGGCGGCGGCAGCCTCGGCCCGTCCGACGACCACCCAGCCGATCGGTGTCCGGCCGGGTCAGGCGACCTCAACCGGGTCCACCGGCACCCAGCCGCGGATCACACCCGGGATGACCCAGCCGCAGCCGGACGCCGCACGTGGTGCCGCAGCCGGCCGTCCGGCCAGCGGCGGTGGCCTGCCACCGGGGATCGGCAACGCGTCCGCCGTCGGGGCCGCCCGCGTCGGTGACGCGGTGCGCGCGGCGCGTACGTCGGTCAGCTCGGCCGCCTCCCGCGGACCGCGCCGGGCCCGGCTGAACCTGAAGCGGATCGACCCGTGGTCCGTGATGAAGTTCGCATTCGCGGTGTCGGTGGTGCTCTTCATCGTCGTGGTGGTCGCCACCTCGGTGCTCTATCTGGCGCTGGACGCGATGGGTGTGTTCGAGAGCGTCAACGGGAGCCTGAGCGACCTGGTCAACGCCGGCGGCGGGCAGAGCACCAGCGGCTTCCAGATCACCGCGAAGGGCGTGATTCTCAGCTCGGCGCTGATCGGGCTGGTCAACGTGGTGCTGTTCACCGCGCTGGCCACGCTGGGCGCGTTCGTCTACAACGTCTGCGCCGACCTGGTCGGCGGGATCGAGCTGACTCTCGCCGAGCGGGACTGAGCGACCGGGACGCCGGGGCACCGCGGAAAGCGGTCGCTCCGGCGTCCCGTACTCGGGTAGGTTTTGCAGGCGGCGACGGGCCCGGCTCGCAGGCGCGGACCCCGATTTGGGGCCGGCAGAGCGGATGGGTTAATCTTGCTCGTCGCAACGCGGGGCTATAGCTCAGTCGGTTAGAGCGCAGAGCTGATAACTCTGAGGTCGATGGTTCGATTCCATCTAGCCCCACCGCATGTCGTCCGACGGTAGTCGAGCTTGAGGGGTTGCCCCATGTTCAAGAAGCTGCTGATTCTGGCTGGCGTCGTCGGTGTGGCCGCCGTCGTGTTCAACAAGATCAAGGCATCGAACGACGAGCGTGCCCTGTGGCACGAGGCGACCACCGCGCCCGACCTGCGCTGATCGTTCGGCCCAGCGGCGAGGAATCGTCGCCGCGGCCACTCACGGGGCCCTAGCTCAACTGGCAGAGCACTGCCTTTGCAAGGCAGGGGTTAGGGGTTCGAGTCCCCTGGGCTCCACCAGCACCTTTTTGCCAGCTGCCATCATCCATGGATGAGCGAACAGTCACCGGCAATCACCATGCACATCTACTGCCGGGTCGACGTGATCGTCACTGATCCCTCTGCCGTGACCGGCCACGCGGTTGCCGACCTGCGCGCCGCCGACATCGACTGGTCCACTGAGGAGGACGACGTCGACACGGCCGTCGAGGAGTTGGGGGCCGATCTCACCGCCTCGCTGGCCAGTGTCGCGGACATCAGCCGGCTCGTCGACGGCATCCCTGGTGTGGAGTTCAGGGGCGGCCACTGCTGGGCCGAGCAGGGCCCGGCCCGGGATCGTTTCCACGCCGACGAGCGGTAACAGCGAAGCAGGCGGCATGGCGGTGACCGACCGGGGTAGGAGAAACGGCAACAACCCCCGGAAGTGAGGTGTCAGACCAATGCCTACGGCACGCGAGATCATGACGAACGACGTGACCTGTGTCCGCGAGCAGGACGACCTGAAGTCGGCCGCGAAGCGGATGGCCGAGCTGGGGGTCGGCGCTCTGCCGATCTGCGGCGACGACAACCGACTCAAGGGCATGCTGACCGACCGCGACATCGTGGTGAAGGTGCTGGCCGAGGGTCGCGACCCGGCCAACGTGACGGCCGGTGAGCTGGCCCAGGGCGAGGCGGTGACCATCGGCGCGGACGACGACGCGGCCGAGATCCTGCGCACCATGGGCCAGCACAAGGTACGCCGACTGCCGGTGATCGATGGCCACGAGCTGGTGGGCATCGTGGCGGTGGCCGACGTGGCTCGTTCCCTGCCGGAGCGCCCCGTGGGTGACCTCATCGAGGCCATCTCCGAGCGCGGCTGACCATCGCGCCTGTCAATGATCGCCGCCGCCGGTTCGCCGGGCGGCGGCGATTCGCGTAGGCCGGCCAACCGTGTCGGCAGGTCGGCCTAGTCATTCGGCCGCCGGAACCGGCAGGGCAGGTCAGGCAGGCTGGACGAGCGGGACGGTCTCGCCGCGCGCGATGGTGCGCACCTGCTTCGCCCAACCTCGGCGGCGGGCCTCGTCGACGAAGTGCGCCAGCGGGGAGCGGAACACCGGGTAGTCGTCGTAGTGGATCGGCACGGTCAGCTGCGGACGGATCAGCTCCACCAGGTCCGCACCCTGGCGGGCGTCCATGGTGAGCAGGATCCCGGCGACCTTCGTGCCGCCGAGGTGGATCAGCATCGCGTCGATGTCCGGAAAGCGTTCGGGGATGGCGCTGAGTAGCGGCTGGTTGAGGGTGTCGCCGGTGACGTAGAGCCGGAACTCCCGCCGCCCGGAACGCTCCACGTCGATCATCGTGCCCATCACGTCGGGCATCAACAGGTCCAGCGCACCTGGGCCGTGCTGCCCGGGCATCGAGGTCAGGCGCAGGGTCGTACCGTCGCGGTGCAGCTCCCGGGACGACCACGTCGGCAGGCCCTGGGCGGCCCGGAAGCCCCAGCGACGCAGCTTTCGTTCTGCCGCGGGGGTGGTGACGATGGGCAGCTCACGGTCCAGCTCCCGACGGGCCACCCGGTCGAAGTGGTCGCCGTGCAGGTGGGAGAGGACCACCGCGTCCAGTTCTGGGAGTTGGGCGATCCGCAACGCCGGGTCCGTGCGTCGGCGCGACCACAACCCCTTGCCCAGGTACGCCCGCTGACCCCGGTGCAGGAAGTTCGGGTCGGTCAACAGGGTGAAGCCGCCGATCCGCAGCACCGTCGTCGCGGTACCGATGAACGTCACCTGCGGTTGCTCCGCCATCGTGCCCACCTCCTCCGGCTCCGGTACCCCGATGCGCCGTCGGCATGCGGCCCAGCTCCGGGCGCCGCTGACGGGCCGGCCAGAGCACGCGGGTGGTTTCAGGGGTCGGAGCGCGCGATCCGGACGGCGACGCCGTCGAGGATCAACTCCAGCCCGAGGGAGAAGTCCGCGTCGGCGATCGCCTCGTCAGGAGTGTCGGACGGTGGCGCCTCGAACAGCGTCGAGGAGAACAGCCGGGCTGTCTCGGGGAAGCGGTCGGGGTCGACGAGTCGCGCCAGCGCCCGGCCGTAGTCGCGTTCGGCGTCGGCCTGACCCTGGCCGGCGGCCCTGCCCTCGGCGAGTTCGCCGTACTGCCGTACCGACTGGACCACGTAGCCGCTGATCAGTGACATCGCACCGATCTTGTGCGCCCAGTCCAGGGGGGTGCCGGACATGACCGCCAGCGCGGCCTCCATCCAGGCGATCTGGTGCGGACCGGAGGGCGGTCCGGCGGCGGGCACGCGCGCCAGCCACGGCCGACGCTGAAGCACCGCGCGGTGCGCGAAGGCCCAACGGCGTAGCCCTTCCCGCCAGTCGGGGGCGGCGATGTCCGGCGGTGGGCCCAGGGCGGCGTCGGCCATGAGGGTGAGCAGTTCGTCCTTGGAGCCGACGTGCCGATAGAGCGACATGCTCGTGAAGCCGAGGCTCTTGGCGACCTTGGGGAGCGTCACGCCGTCGAGCCCGTCGCGGTCGGCGATCTCCACCGCCGCGGCGACCACCACGTTGACGTCGAGGGACGCGGGCCGTCCGAGACGCGACGACTCTGACATTCCCCACAGCCGGCGCAGCGGCGCCGGAACGAAATCGTCGCTGGTCATGGGCTCCCACGTTCGCCCGGAAGGTTACGTCAACATCATGACAGACAGGATTAGTGTACGCGTGATACTTTCTCGCTGAAACTAATGCCGAGTCACGGGGAGACGACCATGAGCGTTGACACCGCACCGCGGACATCGAGAGGGCCGGTGCTACGCGCCGAGCGTGCCCTCGCGCCGGACCTGGCCCGAGGAGCGATGCTGCTGATCATCGCGCTGGCCAACGTCGCCGGAGTCGTCTTCGCCGGCGAGCCCGGCCTCGACGCCACGCCGGAAGGCATCGACCGAGGCCTCAACTTCCTGCTCTTCGAACTCGTCCACGCCCGCGGCTATCCCGTCTTCGCGGTGATGTTCGGCTACGGCCTCGTCCAACTCGCCCGCCGTCAGGACGCCTCCGGTGCCACGGCGAAGCAGGTCCGCTCCGTGCTGTTGCGTCGTAACCTCTGGCTCGTCGTGTTCGGGTTCGCGCACGCCGCGTTGCTGTACTACGGCGACTTCCTCGGCGCGTACGGGATCGTCGGGATCGCGATGACCCTGTTGCTGCTGCGCCGCGGCGACAGGTTCCACCGCGTCGTGCTGGTGCTCTGGGCGCTCGCGGCGGTCGAACTGCTGGTCATCGGCGCCATGGTGGTGAGCGGGATCCTCGGCGGGCCGGGCGGGTCGGCGCCACTGCCGTCGGGCCACGTCGACTCTCTCGCCGCGCCCGACTACGTCGCGTCCATGCTGGACCGCCTCGGCGAATGGCCGGTGCACACGCTGACCGTCCTGCCCTTCATCATGATCGCCTGGCTGGGCATGTGGGCCGCTCGCCGCCGTGTCCTCGAAGAGCCGGCCCGACACCGGACCCTGCTCACCTGGACCGCCGTCCTCGGCCTCGGCAGCGCAGTCGCCGGAGGCCTCCCGGCCGCCCTGGTCAGCGCCGGATGGCTGCACGTCGACGAGTCGGCGGCCAGTCTGATGCTGCTGCTCCACGGGGCCAGCGGCATGTTCGCCGGACCGGGTTACGTGGCCGTCTTCGGCCTGATCGCCATGCGCGTCAGCCGATCCGGCCCGGTCGTCGGCGCTCTCGCAGCCCTGGGCCAGCGTTCCCTGTCGGGATATTTGTTCCAGTCCGTGGCCTGGCTCGTCCTCCTCGCGCCCTTCACGCTCGCCCTCGGCGACCGGTTCGGCAGCCCCACGGTGACCGGTCTGATCATCGCGGTGGCCGTCTGGCTCGCCACCGTCCTGATCGCGCGTCAGCTCGACAAGCGCAAGCGGCCCGGCCCCGCCGAGGTCGTCCTGCGCCGCCTGACCTACGGGCCACGGACGTGATCGCCGCCGCATGAAGCCGCCTCGGTGCTGGTGGGTCGTGACCACCAGCACCGAGAAATCGGCTTTTCACCCGGCACCGCGTGCCGCCGGTCAGTCGGCGGAACCGCCGTCCGCCGCAGGCTCGGCACCGGATCCGGTCCGGTTGGGGCGGGCTGCCGGGAGACGTTCCACCAGCTTGGTGAGCGCGCCGTTGGCGAAGGTCGCGCCGAGCGCCGACCCGGCCCCGATGGTCCAGCCCACCGGCCCGAGCGGGGTGCAGCCGAAGAACTGGCTCACCCCCGGCGTCTGCACCACCACGACCAGCACGCCCAGGGACGCCGCTGTGGAGGCCAGCACGGCCGGGCTGGTGCCGCCGGCCAGGATGGTCTGCCCGAGTTGGGTGCCGACCAGGGACACCAGGGCGACGGTGCCGGCCCGCTGACGGCGTCCGGTGTAGCGGGCCAACGTCCAGCCCGCGGTCGCGCCCAGCGTGGTGGCTGCCGCCCGCAGCCCGATCTCCCTGGTGAGGCTCTCACCGAGCGCTGTGTCGGGGCCCTCCCGGAGCAGCGCGTCGGTGCGGTCCGACGCGGGTGGCCGGACCGCGATGGCGAGCGCCGGTGCCAGGTCGGTGAGCAGGTTGACCAGCAGCAGTTGTCGTCCGGTGAGCGCGGAGCGGCCGGTCGCCGCGGCGGTGAGCACACTGAACGCGATCTCGCCGAGGTTGCCGCCGACCAGGATGCTGAGCGCGTGCCGCACCGACGACCACATCGCCCGTCCTTCGATCAGGGTCGCGATGATGGTTTCCAGCCGGTCGTCGGTGACCACCAGGTCGGCTGCCGCGCGGGCGGCCGGCGTGCCCCGTTGGCCGAGGGCGATGCCGACGTCGGCCAGCCGGATCGCCGGCGCGTCGTTGGCACCGTCGCCGGTCATCGCCACGGTCCGGCCGCACTTCTGCAACGCCTGGATGATCCGCACCTTGTGGGCCGGGGTGCAGCGGGCCACCACATCGGTGTTGGCCAACCGCTCGGCTAGCGCGTCGTCGTCCAGTTGGTCGAGTTCGCCGGCGGTGACCACCCGCTGCTCGTCGTGCTCGCTGATGGTGGCGGCGATCGCCTCGGCGGTGGCCGGGTGATCACCGGTGATCATGATGGTGTGCACACCGGCCTGCCGGATCCGGCGTACCGCCGGGGCGGCGCTCTCCCGGACACCGTCGGCGAGGGCCAGGAAACCCACGAAGGTCAGCCCTCGAACGTCCCCGTCGGTCACCTTCGGGTCGTTCACCGGGCACTCCGCGACGGCCAGGATCCGGTTTCCGGCCCCGGCCCGGTCGGCGAGCATCCGCTCCAGCTCCGCACGGCCGGCGTCGTCCAGCGGCTCCTGACGACCGTCGGTGCGCCGGGACGAACAGCGCGGCAGCACCGTCTCCGGAGCGCCCTTGACGCTCAACAACAGCTGACCATCGGTCTGCCCGACGCTCGCGTGGTAGCCGCGGGACGGCTCGAACGGCAGCCCTCCGGCAGCCCGCCACCCGGCCGCACCGGTCTGCTCCACCACCCCGGCCTCACCGGCATCCCGCCGGACCGCCCGGTCGGTCTGCAACGCCAACTCCTCCGGATCTTTCGCGGCAGGGGTGGCCCGCAGTGCTGCGGCCAACGTCATCCGGAGCCGGTCGTCCAACCGGTCCAGCGGGGCGTACCGGTCGCCGACGCCGTCGCCGACCCCGGCGAGCAGCAGCTTGCCCTCGGTGAGGGTGCCGGTCTTGTCGAAGCAGAGCACGTCCACCCGGCCCAGCGCCTCGATGGTGCGCGGGTTACGGACCAACGCGCCGTGCTCGGCCAGCCGCCGGGCGGCGGCCAGCTGCGCCGCACTGACCAGGAACGGCAGCCCCTCCGGCACCGACGCCACGGCGAGGTTCGCGGCGGTCGCCGCCGTCTCGGCCAGGGGTACGCCCCGAAGCAGACCCGCGCCGGCCACCGCCACCGCGGAACCGGCCGCCACCGGGATGGCCGCGCTGGTCAACGAGCCGAGCCGAGCCTCCACCCCACTGGTCGGGGGTGCCTGCCGTACCAACGCCAGGCTGCGCCCGGCTTCGGTGTCGTTGCCGGTCGCCACCACCACGGCGGTGCCGTGCCCGGCGGCGACGGTGGTGCCGTCGTAGAGCATCGAGTGTCGGTCGGCGATGGCCGCGGCGACCACCGGTCGGTTGGACTTGGCGACCGGCAGCGACTCGCCGGTCAGCGACGACTCGTCGGCCTCCAGGCCCACCGACTCGAGCACCCGGCAGTCGGCGGGCACCGAGTCGCCCGGTTCGAGGGTGATGACGTCCCCCAGGACCAGGTCTTCGGCGGCGAGAACCTGCTCGGCGCCGTCCCGACGGACCCGTGCGGTCACCGCCGACCGCGACAGCAGCGCCGCCAGCGACCGCTCCGTGTTGCGCTCGTGCACCGCCCCGATCAGGGCGGACCCACCGACCACGCTGCCCACCAGCGCGGCGTCGACGAGCGAGCCGAACGACGCGGAGAGCACCGCCCCGGCGACCAGCACCGGAGTGAGCGGGTTGGACAACTCGTCCACGAAGGCGCGCAGCAGCCCACCACCTGGTGCGGCGCCGCCGTTGTCACCGGAGCCGTGGCGTCGGCGCTGCGCTTCGGCGCTGGCCAGCCCGTCCGGGGTGGAGCGTAGGTGGTCGAGCACGGTGCCGACGGGCATGAGGTGCCAGGCGGTTGCCACCGGCGCCGGCGTGTCCGACTGGTCGTGCAACCGGCGGGCCTGCCAGACCCCGTTGGCGAAGGCCAGCCCGGCCGCGCCGTTGACCGCCACGAGCGCCCGGTGCGGCAGTTGGGGCGGCGGGGCCGTGAACGCGCCCAATGCCCCGAGACCGGTGCCGGCCATGGACAGCCGGATGTTCTGCTGAGCCGTGCGCCGGGCCACCCCGGTCGCCTCGATCACCAGCGCCACCACCCGCAGGTCGGCGCCGACCAGCAGGTGCGCGCCCCACGGCGGCAGCTCCTCCGGCGCGGCGAACCCGAGACCGCAGTCGGACGCGCCGAGCGCCTTCCGGTCCGCGGAAACCAGCATCACCACCGCGCCGTCGCGCTGCAACGTGCGTACCGACTCGGCCAACTGGTCCCCGCCGGGCAGCATCGCGTCGGCGAAGCCGTACCGCTGCTCGTCACCGCCGGCGACGACCAGCCGTAGGCCGGCGTGTCGGGCGGCGGAGGGCAGGCCGTCGACGCCCGGCGCCGGTTCCGGTTCGACCCGCAACAGGGCGGCGAGCCGGTCGCCGTGGGCGAGGCCGAGGAGTTGGCCGCCGGCGGAGCGCAGCCGGGCCGCGTCCGGGATGTCGTCCGGGTCGCTCGCGGGCATCCGGTCCAGCGGCGCGAGCCGCCAGCCGTCCGCCGCACGGGAAGCGGCAGGGTCGTCCGGGTCGAACAACGCGAAGGCTCGCTCGGCCACCTGGTCGACGTCCGCGTCGGACGCCGGGGCCAGATCGGCCAGTACGCCCCGGTCCGAGCCCAGCACCGCGGCGTCGAGCACGAGCGTGTCGATCCGGTCCAGTTCCCGCAGCACACTCCGGTCCATGGCGATCACTCCGCGCCGGGCCAGCATCCGGCCGAGCTGAGCCGCGTACCCCTCGCGGCCACTGCCGGGCGCCTTGGGTAGCGCGGACAGGCCCAGCGCGATGGCCCGCTTCGGGCCGGCGAACGGCGCCGCCGCCGCGCCGGCGGCCGCGCCCGCGGCGAGCATGCGGTTGACGTACCGCTCGACCGGGCCGTCCGGCTTCGGCCGGGGGCGGTCGATCACCGGCCAGCGGGCGGTGGCGCGTTCGGCGTCGCCGGTCAGTCGCGGCTCGGCCCGCTCCCAGGCGGAGAGTTGGGCCCGCGCCTCGCCCCACTGCACCACCCGCTGCGCACCGTCCAGGACGATCCCCGTCCAGCGGCCGGTCAGGCCCTGCACCACGGCCTCGGCCAGTGGAAAGAGGACGTCCGCGCGCGGGTCGGAGCCCAGCCGTCTGCCGATGAACTCGTGCAGCTTCGGCTGAAGATCCACTGCGGAGAGCAGACCGGCCACCTCGCCGGGCAGCGGCGCGAACGGGAGGATCCGGGTGGCCGCCGAGATGGTCAGACCCAGCGCGTCCGAGGCGAGCGCGCCGAGGGTTCGCGGGGTGCGCGGCCCTTCCTCGGGTGGGTGCGGCGGTGGGATCTCCGGGTCGGGTTCGTGGTCACAGGTCCGCTCGACCCGGTCGATCGTGGCGATCAGGTCGCGCATCGTCGGCTCGGGGGTCTGGACGGCGACCACCACCCGGCCGGAGGGTGCGTTGACCCGGGCCCAGGCAACCCCGGGCATCCGCTCCAGCGCGCCCTCCACCTGACGGGCCAGCCGGTTCCCGCCGTCCTGGCAGACACCGTGCACCTCGATGTGGTGGCGGCCCGGCCGGGACCAGACCCGACGCCGCGTCAGCCCGGCCGTCCGGGCCAGCCGGGTCGCGGCCGAACTGACCGACCGGGACGCCTCGCCGACCAGGTGCGGTACGCCGAAGGTCGGCAGAATGCGGCCGGCAGCGCGACCCGCCGCCGTCATCGAGGCGTACGGCTGGACGGGCCCCTGTTGCCGCTGGTCCTGACCTTGGCCATGTCGTCCTCCCACCGCACTCACGTCCGGCGGCCTGGCTTCCCGACCTGCCATCCGTTATGCCCCCTGACCGGCGGAATTTTCCGCCGTCGCTGGCGCATGGACGGGGTGGGCCGTGGAAACCGACGACCATCACCGGACATGGGGAGGCCGGCATGAGCACGCTGACGCGACATCTCAACGGTTCACGGGAGAACGTCAAGATGTACAGCCGGCGGGTTCAACTGCCGATGCTGGGTGAGGTGGCGGTGCCGCCCCCGGACAAGGTCGCCTACTACGCCGGGCTCGGGGTGCTCGCCGCGCTACAGGTCATCGAGTGGCCGATCGCCGTGGTGATCACCGCTGGTCACCTGCTGGCAGACCAGCATTTTTCCGGGCTGGTGCGCGGTGTCGGGGAGGCGCTGCAGGACGCCTGATGAGAGCCGGCTCACCTGACGGTTGACCTGAATCAGGGTTGAGGTCGCATGCTCGGTCGATGCCGAGCACAGCCGTCACCGCCCTACCCGCCGCACCCGGACTCTTCGCACCCCGGCTGCGCGCGATGACGGTGGGCAGCGTCGCGTTGATCTCACTCCTCGCGTTCGAGGCGTTGGCGGTCGGTACGGCGATGCCGACCGTCGCGCGCAGCCTGGACGGGTTGGCGCTGTACGGAATCGCATTCGGTGGCCCGTTCGCCACCGGCGTGCTCGCCATGGTGGTCTCCGGCATCTGGTGCGACGCGCGGGGTCCGCGGGGGCCGATGTGGCACGGCGTCGGGTGGTTCGTGGTCGGGTTGCTGATCGCCGGGACCGCCCCCGTGATGAGCGCCCTGGTCGTCGGGCGGGTCGTGCAGGGTTTCGGTTCCGGGCTGCTCTCGGTGGCGCTCTACGTGATCGTCGGGCACGCGTACCCGCAGGAACTGCACCGGCGGATCTTCGCGGCGTTCGCGGCGGCGTGGGTCGTACCGTCGCTGGTCGGGCCGGCGGTCGCCGGCCTGATCGTGCAGCACCTGCACTGGCGGTGGGTGTTCCTGGCGGTGCCGGCGGTGGCCGTGCCGGCGGTGCTGCTGATCCATCCCGGCCTGCGGTCGCTGGCCCGGAGTGCGGCAACGAGCCCGCCGGCGGGTGCGGCCGCGCGGATCGGTTGGGCCTGCGGGGCCGCGGTGAGTGCCGCGCTGCTGCACATCGGGGGACAGCAGCGCGGCGCCACCGCCCTGGGGCTGGTGGCGCTCGCCGTGGTCGGCCTGTTGGTCTGTGGCCCGCGCCTGCTGCCGGCCGGGTTTCTCCGGGCCGCGCGCGGGTTGCCCACCGTCGTGGGACTGCGTGGCCTGGCGTCGGCGGCGTTCGTCGGTGCCGAGGTGGTCATCCCGTTGATGCTCTCCCGGGAACGGGGTCTCTCGCCGACCGCGGCCGGGCTGGTCCTCACCGTCGGCGCGCTGGCCTGGTCGGCGGGTTCCTGGTTGCAGGGCCGGATCCCGGTGCCGGTGTCGCGGGCCAGCCTGCCGCGCGCCGGGCTGATCTGCATCACCGTCGGCACCGCGACGGTCGCGCTGGCCGTCCGGCCCGAGTTGCCGGTGGCCGTCGCCGTGCTCGGCTGGGCGGTCGCGGGTCTGGGCATGGGGCTGCTCTATCCGTCGTTGTCGGTGCTCACCCTGGAGTTGTCCGCGCCGGGTGAGCAGGGCCGCAACAGCTCGTCACTGCAGCTGAGCGACTCTCTCTTCGCGGCGACCGTGCTCGCGCTGACCGGGGCCGTGTTGGCGGCGGGAAGTGCGCCAGGCCCGGCCAGCTACACGACGACGCTTGTGGTGACCGCGGGGTTGGCGCTGCTCGGAGCGCTGCTGGCGGGCCGGGTCGTGGTGGGTGGGGGCGTGCGACCGGCCGGGTGATCCGTGGATTCGGCCGCGTCCCGTTGGCCGACCACCTGGCCGACACGTACGGGGGAACGGGGCGGAAATGAGAGCAACAACGGTTCACGTTCGTCTTACCGTGACGCCATGTTCGCTGTCGTCACCACGGTGATCCTCTACGTCTTCGGCTTCGTCTTCCTCTACGGCGTGATCCGGCTGGGTGTCCGGCACGCGTTCGAGGATCTGGAGCTGCAACGGGCCAAGGCCCAGCGCGAGGAGGAGTTGGCGGCTGCCCGCGACCGCTCCTTCATGCGCGACAACGCTTTCCTCGCCGGCAGTTGAGCGCCGGATCGATCCGGCCCGGGCCGGTGGCGTCGCCGGGCGGCCGGGGAGCCGCCGGGCGGTTCAGCGCCGCGGATGCGAGGATCGCACCCGTGATGGGAACGCTGAAGACCGAACCGGCCCGCGCCCGCCTGGATCTGCTCGCCCCGCCGGTCGCGGAGGCCATCGCGCAGTGGCCGGCCGAGGCGCCGGTGGACGTCAACGACGTGCTGGTCGCGCCGATCGACGCCGACCTCGCCGACACGGCGGCGTTCTGCGCCGCGTACGAGGTGGGGCTTGACGTGTCGGCCAACTGCGTCGTGGTGGCGGGCAAGCGTGAGGGCGTGGTCCGCTACGCGGCCTGCATCGTCCTGGCCACGACGCGGGCCGACGTGAACGGGGTGGCTCGCCGGGCGCTGGACGTCCGCAAGGCGAGCTTCGCTCCGATGGCGGACGCGGTCGAGTTGACCGGCATGGAGTACGGCGGCATCACCCCGATCGGGCTGCCGGCGCAGTGGCCGATCCTGGTGGACTCGCGGGTCATCGCCACACCGCACGTGATCGTCGGGTCCGGCGTACGGCACAGCAAGATCGCGCTGCCGGGGCCGGCGTTGGGCGCGCTGCCGGGAGCGCAGGTGGTGGAAGGGCTGGCCAGGCCGGCCTGACCAGCCATCGGCATCGATGTTGTTGCACGTGAAACATCGTGATCATCGATGCCGACTACCGGTAGTTGGTTACTCAGTGTGAGTGGGCGGCGGACTCGCGCTGCTCGACCTCGGCCAGCGCGGCGAGCAACGTCTGCACCTCCTGCGCGCCGGAGACCGCGTACTTCCCGGCCAGCACGAAGGTCGGCACGCTGGTGATGCCCAGATCCCCGGCGGCGGCCAGGTCGGCGGCGACGTCGGCGACGCGCTCGTCGGAGTCGAGGAACCGGCGCGCGTCGGCCGCGTCCAGGCCGATCTCGCCGGCCAGGGTGGCCAGCGCCTCCCGCGACCCCACGTCGACCCCGTGGTTGAAGTGCGCCTGGTAGAGCGCCTCCACCATGTCGGCCGCCCTGCCCTGGTCGGTCGCCCAAGAGACCAGCCGGTGCGCCTCGAACGTGTTGGCGATCACCGCGCGGTCGTAGTCGAGCCGCAGCCCGTCCGCCGCCGCGACCTGGGTCACGTGGTCGACCATCTGCCGGGCGCGCTCCGGGCCGCCGAACTTGCCGGCCAGCGCCTCCACCAGTGGAACGGGCTGCGGCACCGGCGACGGGTCGAGCTGGAACGGTCGGTAGCGGACCGTCACGTCGCCCTCGTAGCTGGCGAGGGCCTCATCCAGGCGGCGCTTGCCGATGTAGCACCACGGGCAGATGACGTCCGCGTAGATCTCGATCTCCATGATCGGTGGCAACCTCGCGGTCAGGCGAGTTGTTCCCGGATCTGCCGCTTGAGCCGGCCCAGGATCGCCGTGCCTCCGCGGATCCGCAGTGGGCTGATCGCCTGCGCCAGCCCCATCCTTTGGTAGAGGTCGTCCGGCACGGCCAGCACCTGCTCGGCGCTCGCCCCCGACAGCCCTTCGGCGAGGATCCCGGCGAACGCCCGGGTGGTGGGCGCCTCCGGTGGGCAGTCGAAGAGCGTCTCCACGGTGCCCTCCGGGGTCACCCGGGCGCGCAGGAAGAACGCCGTCTGACACTCGGGCACCTGCTCCATGCCCTCGCGCTCCGCGGCACCCTCCGGCAGTGCCGGGATGACGTCCGCGTACTCCAGGAGCATCTCCAACACCAGGTCGCGCGGCGCGGCGGCGAACTCGTCGACGATCTCGGCCAGTCGGGCCGGCATGTCAGCCATGCGTCGAGGCTACCGCCGTCGTGGGAGAGCCTCGGTCACACCGTGGGCGACTGCTCGCTGATCTCGCTGAGCGCGCTGGTGGGGTCGAGCTGCATGGCCAGGTCACCGAGGGAGACGATCCCCACCAGCTTGCGATCACTGTCACAGACCAGCACGCGTCGGATGCCCCGATCCCGCATGAGCGCCGCCGCCTCACCCGCCGTGCAGTGCTGTTCGATCATGACGACCTCGCGGGTCACGATCGAGCCGATGGTGGTGGCCGCAGGGGAGCTGTTCTCCGCCACGGCCCGCACCACGATGTCGCGGTCGGTGAGCATGCCGGCGAGGCTGGCGCCGTCGGTGACCACCACATCCCCGATGTCGGCCTCCTTCATCACCCTGGCCGCCTCGTCCAGGGTGGTCTCGGCCGGCAGGTAAACGACCTGCTTGGTCATCACGTCACTGACCCGGTAACCGGTCATGAGAGCCTCCGAAGACGTATCCACCCGATCCGACTGCACTACCCCGTGACACCGCAGCTACACCAGGCTCGCACGTTCCTGGGCCACCTCGCGGACGAGTCGATCCACCAGCCCGTCCAACGGCAGCTCGGTGCGCCCGTCACCGGCCCGCTCGCGCAGCTCGACGTACCCGTCGGAGAGTCGGCGGCCGACCACGACGGCCCGGGGGATGCCGATCAGCTCGGCGTCGGTGAACTTGACCCCGGCGGAGACGTGCGTGCGGTCGTCGACAAGCACCCGCAGGCCGGCGGCGGCGAGGCGCCCGCCGAGCTCCAGCGCCGCGTCGAGCTGCGGGCCCTTGCCCGCAACCACCAGGTGTACGTCACACGGCGCGACCGCCGCCGGCCAGACCAGACCCCGGTCGTCGTGGTGCTGCTCGGCGACCGCCGCCACCGCCCGGGAGACCCCGATGCCGTAGCAGCCCATGGTCGGACGGACCGGCTTGCCGGCCGGCCCGAGCACGTCGACCGCGAAGGCGTCGGTGAATCGGCGGCCGAGCTGGAAGATGTGGCCGATCTCGATGCCCCGCCGAATGGTCAGCTCGCCCGCCTCGCAGTCCGGACACGGGTCGCCGGCGCGGACGTCGGCCGCCTCGATCGTGCCGTCGGGAGTGAAGTCCCGGCCGCACACCACGTCGGTCGCGTGTCGGCCCGGCTCGTTCGCCCCGGTCAGCCAGGCCGACCCGGCCACCACCCGAGGATCGACCAGGTAACGGATGCCCAGCTTGTCGAGCACTTGCGGCCCGAGGTAGCCGCGAACCAACTCCGGATGATCGGCCCACTCCTCGAAGACGGTCACCTGCGCGGGGTGCAGTGCGGCAGCGACCCGCTTCAGGTCGACCTCCCGGTCACCGGGCAGACCGACGACCAGGGGCTCGGCCCGGTCTGCGCCCGGCTCACGAACGGACAAGACGACGTTCTTCAGGGTGTCGGCGGCGGTCCAGCCGTCCCGACCGCCCAACCGGCGGGCGTTGGCCAACTCCACCAGGCTCGCGATAGTCGGGGTCTCCGGAGTGTCGTGTACCTCGACGGCCGGCTGCGTGTTCGGGTCACCGGCGCTCGGCGCACGGGTGGCCACCGCCTCGGTGTTGGCCGCGTACGCGCAGGAGGTGCAGCCCACGAAGGTGTCCTCGCCGACCGGTGTCGCAGCCAGGAACTCCTCCGACGCGGAACCGCCCATCGCGCCGGACATCGCCTGCACCACCGTGTAGTCCAACCCCAACCGGTCGAAGATCCGCCGGTACGCGGCGCGATGCCGTCCGTACGCGTCCCGCAGCCCCGCCTCGTCCAGGTCGAAGGAGTACGCGTCCTTCATCAGGAACTCCCGGCCGCGCAGCAACCCGGCACGCGGGCGCGCCTCATCGCGGAACTTCGTCTGCACCTGGAAGAGCGTCACCGGGAAGTCCCGGTACGAGGTGAACAAATCCTTGACCAGCAGCGCCGCCATCTCCTCGTGGGTGGGCGCCAACAGGTGCTCGGCGCCGCGCCGGTCGGCGAGGGTGAAGATGTCGTCGCCGTACTCCGTCCACCGGCCGCTCGTCCGGTACGGCTCGGCGGGCAGCAGCGCCGGGAAGTGCACCTCCTGGTCACCGATCGCGAGCAGCTCGCCCCGGACCACCTCGGTGATCCGATCCAGCACCAGCTTGCCCAGCGGCAGCCAGGTGTAGCCGCCCGGTGCGGCACGACGGATGTAGCCGGCGCGCAGCAGCAGCCGGTGGCTCGGCACCTCCGCGTCGGCCGGATCCTCGCGCAGGGTCCGCAGCAACAGGGTCGACATGCGTAGCAGCATCCGAGCAGCCTACGACCGGTGCGACAGGATGAGCGATCCATTTCGATCCGCGCGGCAACCACCGCCGGCAACCATCGGCACCGTTGCCGACGTCTGCAATGACACCAAGCCCACTGCACCCTGACCCCAAGGATCGGCCCGTGTGGACCCTCTGCTGAGTGAGTTCGACTCGTTCGTCCGTACCCGCACGCCAGCGCTGCTGCGCTCGGCCTACCTGCTCACCGGCGACCAGCACCTGGCCGAGGATCTCGTCCAGTCGGCCCTGGCCCGGACCCACCGCTCCTGGAACGGCCTGCACCACAGCGGCAACGCCGAGGCGTACACCCGCAAGATCATGTACCACCTACAGGTGTCCTGGTGGCGACGGCGCCGGGTACCCGAGTCGATGCCGGGCGACCTGCCCGAGCCACGCGGAGGCGACTCGGCCCCGGACCACGCCCACCAGACCAGTCTGCGGCTCACCCTACGGGCGGCGCTGGCGAAGCTCTCCCCGAAGCAACGTGCCGTGCTGGTGCTGCGGTTCTTCGAGGACCGCACCGAGGCGGAGGCGGCGGACCTGCTCGGCGTCACGGTCGGCACCGTGAAGAGCCAGACGGCCAAGTCACTGGCCAGGCTGCGCGCCGTCGCACCCGAACTCGCCGAGCTGTACGTCCTGGAAGGGAGCACCCGATGAACGACCAGCGCCTCCGGCTCGACCTGACCGCCCTGGCCGACGAGGTCACCTCGGTCGACCTGCGGGACCGCACGCTGCGTACGTCCCGCCGGCTCGGTATCCAACGGGCGGTGGCCACGTCGGCCGCCGCGCTGGTGCTGATCGCCGTGGCGACCGGCACCGCCTTCGCCATTCGACCGGACCGGTCCCCGAACCCGCTGCCCGCCGACACCCCGTCGGTCACCGCATCGCCGACGCCGAGTTCGTCGCCCACCCCGACGCCCTCCACCAGCGCCGGCGACCCGGCCGGCATCCCGCCCAGCGGCGGGACGGGCACGAACACCCCGTCCGTGCAGTTCGGCAAGCTCTTCTACGGCCCCGCCACGGTTGTCGAGGCGGAGACGGCGAACCTGCGGTCCTGGCGACCTGGCGACAGTCCGGTGCGACTGCTGGCTCTGCCCGCAGGCCCGGCAGCGAGCAACGCGAGCATCTCGCCGGACGGGCGCCGAGTGGCCTGGGTGGAGAGTGACGACAGCAACGAAAGCACCCTCGTAGTCGCCGACGCCGACGGCTCCGATAGGCAGGAGATGCGCTCGGACGTGGCGAGCAGCTGTTCCCCGGTCTGGTCGCCGGATGGGCGGCACCTGCTGTTCGTGGAGGCCGCCACGGCGACAGGTGAGCCCGTTCGGCGCGGAGTGCTGGACACCCGCAGCGACAAGCGGACCGTCACCTGGTGGCCCGGTCAAGTCCGCGGCTGCCACGCCCTCTGGTCGGCGGACGGTCGAACCATCGCCGTGGCCGTCGACATCGGGGTCACCCTCTATGCCACTGACGGCACGAAGAAGCGGGTTGTTCCCGGCTTCTCCATGAACAGTTGGCTCACCCACGACATTGCCAGCCTGTCCTCGGACGGCTCTCAGATCGCTCTGCTGCGGAGGAAGCCCGGCGAGGAGTCCGGCGACATCGCTCGTGAACTGCGGGTCAACGCGGTGCTGGACACCCGTACGGGCAAGCAGGTCTCGTTGCCGTTGGGTGGGCGCACCTTGGAACAGGTCTACTTCCAGTCGGACGGGTCGATGGTCGTGCGGGTCAAGGCCGGCAGCGGGTACGCGGTGCTGCTCGTCGACGAGGACGGGAAGAAGGTCTCCGAAACCGCCGAGCCGGCGAGCTTGAAGGACATGCAGATCCTGGCCGTCGTCGACTGACGATCAGCGCGAGAAGGGCGGGCCACCCTCGGGTGGCCCGCTCTTTCCGCGTCCGCGCACCGTCGGCGGGCCGGTGTTGATCACCGTCGGTGAACTGCGGAAAAGGTTGCCGGTGCGAGCGGATCCGACTGTCCGGTAGTAGCGCCCTGCGGCGGCAACTCGCCACGGCCAGGGGCTCGTCTTGGGTGGTGTCAGGCACGGTAAACCTCCACAAAGGATGGAAACGATGAGCCTCGGCCCGTTCACCCACACCACCCGTCCCGCCTCGTCCCGCCGCTCCGGCGCGCTCGCCGGTACGGCCGCCCTGCTGCTCCTGGCGTTAGGTGCCGCGGCCTGCGGCACCGCCGACCCGAAGGCCGCGCCCGCTCCGGCCGAAACCGAAACCGGCACCGCCACCGCCACCGCCACCCCCGCTCCCACGACCGGCGACACCTCGGCCGCCGGCACGGGTGGCTCCGTGCCGGATACGGCTTCGGCGGCGCCGGCCGTCGCGTCGGCCCGCCCGGCCGTCGGCTCGACGCAGTGGCCGCAGCTGACCTGGTACACCGCCGAGGAGAACGGCCAGAAGCAGAACGACCCGGCCCGGATCTGGCGGCGTACCCCCGGTGGGAGCTGGCAGTTGGTGCGCGAGGGCCGCCCCTACGACGGCAAGGCCATCATCAGCCCGCCCGCCATCTCGCCGGACGGCCGGCGAGCGGCCTGGCTCGAAGAGTCCGCCGGTCGGCTGGTGATCAGCGGGTTCGACGGCACGAAGCGGCACGCCATCGCGACCCAGGGTCAGCAGGCCTGCGCGCCGAGCTGGCTCGACTCGGGTCGGGTGCTGTACGGCCTGGGCCGGGAGAAGGACATAACCCTCATCGCGGTCAACGCCGACGGGACCGGGCGGAAGGTGCTCGCCAACCGCCAGGCGAAGTGCCCGACGGTGTCCGGCGGATGGATCGCCCAGTTCACCGATCGGACGGTGCGCATCCGCAACGAACGTGGCGACACCCGCTCGATCAGCCCGCGCATCCCGGCCGGCCTCGTCATCGGTGAAGTGGCTGCGATCTCCGGCAACGGCCGGACGCTGGTGATCAGCGCACACACGACCAGCCCCGGGGGATGCAGCTGCGGCTGGCGGTTCCGCAACTACCGGCTCGACGCCGCCAGCGGAGCCGTCACCGAGCTGACGCCGTTGGACCCGGCGTGGAAGCAGCCGACCGGGCACGGCGAAGCCACCGACGGGGTCGTCCTGGCCGACGGCGGCCTCGTGGTCCAGGTCAGCACGGGTGCGGCGGGCGACGACGCGCCGGCGTACCGGCTGGTCAGGTACGCCCGCAGCGGCCGGGTGCTGGCCGCCGCGTCGGGGCCCGACGGCCAGCGGTGGGGCGCACTGCTGGGCTGAGCCACCGGTGCACTGCCACCGGGTACGAGGGACCGGCCACTCACGGGGGTGGCCGGTCCCTCCGTCGTGTGCGCCATGACCTCCGACACGTCGTGGAATCGGGGCGGTGCCAGGCGTTCCTGCGGTGACAGACTGGTCGCCGCAGGCAACGGGTGGCGTGAGGGAGGCGCGGGTGCGCTGGCGCAGTTTTGTCGCGGTCGGGGACAGCTTCACCGAGGGTATGGACGACGCGTACCCGGACGGGACCTTCCGGGGGTGGGCGGACCTGGTGGCGACCCGGCTCGCCGCCGACGCGGGGCCCGACTTCCGGTACGCCAACCTGGCCATCCGGGGCCGGCTCTTCCCCAGCGTGGTCGCCGAGCAGGTGCCCTCCGCCGTGGCGATGAAGCCGGATCTGATCAGCTTCGCGGCCGGTGGCAACGACGTGCTGCGTCGCACCTTCGACCCGGACACGCTCGTCGCCCGCTTCGACGAGGTGGTCCGGCAACTGCGCTCGGGCGGCGCGGACGTGCTCCTCTTCCGGTTCGCGGACGTGATGGCCCGACTGCCCGGCCAACGCCTCGTCGCCCCCCGGGTGCAGCTGCTCAACCAGGCGGTCGGCGAGACCGCCGAGCGGCACGGCGCCATCATGGTCGACCTGTACGCCGACGACACGTTCCTCAACCCGATGCTCTGGAGCACCGACCGGTTGCACCTCTCCCCGGCCGGCCACCGTCGGGTCGCCGGGCAGGTGTTGAACGCCCTCGGGGTTGGTTGCGACGAGGAGTGGCTGATGGTCCCGCCGCACCCGGCGCCCTCGCCGTGGCTGGCCGCCCGCGCCGCCGACCTGCGGTGGGCCGGTCAGCACCTCGCCCCCTGGGTGAAGCGGCGGCTGACCGGTCGGTCGTCCGGCGACACGGTGACGGCGAAGCGCCCGCTACTCGGCCCGCTCGTCGACTGAGCGTGCTCACCCTGCACACCGCCGCACTGCTGCGCCGCGACCGGGACGGCGAGCCGGTACCGGAGCACGCCGTGCTGGTCAGTGGCGACCGGGTCGAGGCCGTCGGTCCGCTGGCCGAGCTGAGGTCCGCGTACGCCGGTGCCCGGGTTCGCCGCTGGCCCGGCACGCTGGGGCCGGGTCTGCTGCACGACCGGCCGCTGCCGCCCGCGCCGACCCCGCGCGAACGGGTGCACGCGCTGCTGCGTACCGGGGTGACGGCGGTGCTTGCCGAACACCTGGCCGACCCGGCGCTGCGCGCCGCCGCCGAGCGGAGCGACCTGCTGGTGCTGCCCACCGCCGTGGCACCGACGCTGCGTCCGGACGGGCGGGCCGACCTCGCGGTGCACGACGTCGACGGCACCTGTCTGGTGACCGTGGTCGCCGGTCGGATCGTCCACCGCCGCGCCTGAACAGGTCGATTCGCCTCCACTGTGGATCATGTCGATCGAATCGGGGTCGCCCGATGTCCGCCGTCCTCGATAGCATCCGCTGCCCCCGCTGATCGGAAGGCGGGGACATCGGGGAAAGGTGGATGAGGGATGACCCTCATACCTGGCACGACGGCATCCGCAAGACAGGTCCGGGCACTGCTGGCCACGGGGCTCTCCGTGGCGGTCGCCGCCGGGACGCTCACGCTCACGGCCGCGCCGGCCGCAGCGAACGACGTCCGGTACGCGCTCTCCGCCGGCGACAACCAGCCGCCGGGTGTGCCGACCGAGCTGCAAACCTCCGGCGAGCCGTGCACGACGGCCGAGCCGTACCAGTTGTGGCAGAACGACGACCTGACGCTCTCCGCCATCCTGCACGACCCGGACGTCGACGTGAACGGTGGCACCGACCGGTTGACCGCGACCTTCGCGCTCTGGCCGGTGGACGAGCCGGCGGCTCGCGTCGAGCGGCTCGGGTTCAACGGCCGGGAGGGCGATCGGGAGAGCGCCCTCTTCGAACGGGAAACGCTCACCCACGACCGGGTGTACGCGTGGCAGGTCCGGTCGGCGGACAGCCAGGCGACCGGCGAGTGGAGTGGCCTCTGCTATCTCCGAACCGACTTCCAGGGTCCGGAGGTCGCGCCGGTCGTCACCTCCACCGACTTCCCGGTCGAGGGCTGGCACCCGGCCCTGCCGGGTCAGTTCACCTTCGACGCGGCGGCGACCCCGGACGCGGTCGGCTTCCGGTACGAGCTGCTCGGCGGCGACGGCGTCCACACGGTGTTGGCAGACCAACCCGGTGGATCGGCCACGGTCACGCTCCGCCCGAATCCGGGACCCAAAACCCTCATGGTGTGGAGCCTGGACGCGGCCGGGAACAGGTCGCCCGAGGCGCGGTACGAGTTCCGGGCCAGCGACGTCGCGCCGATCATCACCGGCAGACTCACCGAGATCGGCGTGCCGACCACGTTCACTGTGCAGCCGCAGATGGCAGGGGTGGTCCGCTACCGGTTCCAGCTGGACGGCGACCCCGAGCAGACGGTGGAGGCGGCGGCCGACGGCACCGCCACGCTGACCGTCACCGCGACCCGGGGCGGCAACCGGACGCTCTCCGTGACCAGTGTGACCGCCGACGGTGTGACCGCCACCACGACGAGCACCTTCGCGTTGTCCACCACCCCGAAGATCACCGCGACGGTCTATCGGCAGGGTGGCACCAGTGGAGGGCCGGGCGTGCCGGGTGTCTTCACCTTCACCCCACGCCAGCCTGACGTGGTCAGCTACCGCTACAGCTTCAACACGGCGACCAGCACCGTGGCCGCGGCGGCCGACGGCACCGCGTCGGTGACCTGGACGCCGACCAAGGCCGGGCTGACCATGCTCTCCGTCTGGAGCATCGACCGGAACGGCACCCAGTCGACTTCGGCGTCCTTCATCTTCTTCGTCGGCAACCAGCCGCCGAGCAACGTGGTGGGCGGCCCGGGCCAGGCGGGCGATCAGTAACCCACCGACCGGCCGGCCGGCCCACCACCCCGTGCGGGTGGTGGGCCGGTCCCGTTACAGCGGTCGTCGAGGGCGATCCGGCGTACCTTGGGGATCATGTCTGTGCCGAACGATCCCGATCCCCGCCTCCAGTCGTACGCGGACCCGCAGCGGCTGGTCACCACCGAGTGGCTGGCCGAGCATCTGGGCGACGAGGGTCTCGTCGTCGTCGAGTCCGACGAGGACGTGCTGCTCTACGAATCCGGTCACATTCCCGGCGCCGTCAAGGTCGACTGGCACCTGGAGCTGAACGATCAGGTCACCCGGGACTACCTGGACGCCAAGAGCTTCGCCGAGCTGTGCGCCGCGAAGGGCATCGGCCGGGGCGACACCGTCGTCTTCTACGGCGACAACTTCAACTGGTGGGCCGCGTACGCCCTCTGGGTCTTCTCGCTCTTCGGCCACGCCGATGTGCGGCTGCTCGACGGCGGCCGGCAGAAGTGGATCGCCGAGGGACGCGAGCTGACCCGCGACAAGCCGGCTCGTCCGCGCGCCGACTATCCGGTGCCGCTCCGGGACGACGCGCCGCTGCGGGCCTTCCGTGAGCAGGTCATGGCGCACGTCGCCTCGGGCCGGCCACTTGTCGACGTCCGGTCGCCAAGTGAGTACACCGGCGAGACGCTGCACATGCCGAACTACCCGCAGGAGGGTGCGCTGCGCGGCGGGCACATCCCGGGCGCGGTCAGCAAACCGTGGAAGTCCGCCGCCAACGAGGACGGCACGTTCAAGTCCGCCGACGAGCTGAAGGCGATCTACGCCGACCAGCTCGGGCTGAGCCCCGACGACGACGTGATCGCGTACTGCCGGATCGGCGAGCGGTCCAGCCACACCTGGTTCGTGCTGCGGCACCTGCTCGGCTACCCGCAGGTGCGCAACTACGACGGCTCGTGGACCGAGTGGGGCAACCTGGTCCGGGCACCAGTGGTCAAGGGCGACCAGCCCGGCGGCCTGGCCGTTTGAGCGGCACCACCGTCTCCGCGTGACAGTGAACGTCGCGCGGGGACGGTGTCTCAGCCCGCGAGTGCGATCACGCCGCGCAGGTCGCGGACGATGCCGGTGATCTCGCCGGTCTCCGGATGCCAGCGCGCCAGGGCGGCCGGTTCCAGTCGGAGTAGCACCGCACCCTTGTTGTCCCAGCCCAGGACGACACAGCAGCCCTTGGCGCGGTCCCGGCCCAGGTCGAGCACGTGGAGCACGGCGCCGGTTCGCGCGTCCAGCACGGCCGCCCCCTCGGCACCGTCGATCTCGCTGCTGGTGATCCAGGCTGCTCGGGCCAGTCGCTCGCCGTGCAGCCAGCCCCGGCCGTAGAACTCGTTGACCTGGTAGGGCGACGGCAGCGCCGAGCGGTTGACCGGCTGTTCGGAGCGAAGTTCGCCCTCCCGGGCGGTCCGGGTGCGTAGCTTCAGGCCGGTCCCCTCGCCGTACATGTCGATCAACGGGGCCTCGCGGCCGGCCGCCGGGTCGGGTGCGATCAACTCCCAGGTCGACACGTCGATCGTGCTGGCTGCCCCGGTGGCCCGGTCCACCGCGTACGTCCGGTCGTCGCCCCCGACCAGCACCCGGTCGTGCGCCCACACGACCTGCTCCAGGTAGCCGTCGAGCGGTATCCGGCGGACGGCCGCCGTGGTGAGGTCGATCATGATCAGCTCTTTGGTCTGCGCGAACGCGGCCGACCGGCCGTCGGGCGACAGCACCCCCGGCTTCAGCGCGGGCGCCTCGTTGCCTCCCGCGTCCCGGGTCGGTGCCAGTGTCACCACGTCGAGGCTGCGCACCACGCCGTCGTTGCCGAGCACCCGGACCGGCCCGTTCGCGTGGTACTCCTCGTCCACCGGCTGGAACAGCGCCAGTGCCCGCTGGACCGGTCGTTCGGAGAGCGGCACGGTCGCCGGGTCACCGAGCCGGGCCAACGGATCGGGCGGGTAGGTCAGCTCGGCGGGCGGTTTCTGCACCGGACCCGCGTGGGTGGGGTCGACGGTCGGGGTCACCGTCGGGCCGACCGGAGGGACCGGCGCCGGATCGGCGGGCGGTCGCAGCGCCGCCACCGTGCCGCCACCGACCAGCACCACGGCCAGGGCGACCACTCCGACGGCCCGCCGGGTACGCCGGGTCCGTCGAGCCCGCTCCCACCCGGCGGCGGCCGGCTGGCTGGGCAGCACGTCCTCGACGGTGACGGTCAGCAGTCGGCGCAGTTCCTGCTCGTTCACGGGTTCACCTCCAGACCGCTGGCCAGATCGGCCGAGCCTCGGCTCGGTCGGGCATCGCGGGCGAGGTCCGGGGCGACCTCGCGGAGTCGGCGCAGCGCGGCGTGACACTGGCTCTTCACGGTGCCGACGGTCACCCCGAGCGCCTCGGCGGTGGCGACCTCGGTCAGGTCCTCGTAGTAGCGCAACACCAGTACGGCCCGCTGCCGTGGCGGCAGGAGGCCCAGCGCGTCGTGCATCGTCAGCCGTAGCGCGCCGTCCCGGTCGTGGGCCACCTGGTCCGGCGGCGCGGCGCTGAGCCACTCCCGCCGTCGACGACGCCACCACGACACCGAGTCCCGGTAGAGGATGGCCCGCACGTACGCGGCGGGGTCGCCGTCGCGGACCGAGGACCAGCGCAGCGCCAGCTTCAGCAGCGCGTCCTGGAGGAGGTCTTCGGCCTGGTGCCGGTTGCCGCAGATCAGGTAGGCCGCGCGGAGCAGCCGGTGCTGGTGGTTCTCCACGAAGGTGAGGTAGCCGTCGCGTCCGTCGTCCCTCGTCGGCGCCATCCGCCCCCCTCCCGGCCGTCGCGGTGTACGCGTCACCTGGCAGACGCACGGGAGGTGGGAAAAGGTTGGGTCAGCTCGGTGGCGTTCCGGTCAGATAGCGCTGGAGGGTCGGCGCGATCCAGGCGACCAACTCCTCCGGCGTGGTGTCCACCATGGGGGGCAGGCGGACGATGTACCGGGTGAAGGCGAGGCCGAGGACCTGACTGGCCACCAGGCCAGCTCGTTGGGCGGTCACCGCGGGATCGCCGCCGAACGTGGCCACGGCGGCGGTGAGTTGGTCGGCGAAGATGCCGCGCATGCGTTCGGCCGCGCCGGGATTGGTGCTGGCGGCCCGCAGCAGCGCCACCAGGGTCTCGTCACCCTCCCAGCGGGCCAGGAAGTGCCGGACCAGCACCTCACCGAGTCGAGCGGGCGGCACCGAGGCCAGGTCGGGCAGGCGTAGGTCGAACTCGGCCGCCGCCGCGAAGAGCCCTTCCTTGCTGCCGTAGTAACGCATGACCATCGACGGGTCGATCTGGGCGTCGGCGGCGATGGCCCGGATGGTGGCGCGCTCGTAGCCGTCCGCCGCGAACCGTTCCCGGGCCGCCCGCAGGATCGCCGCCCGGGTGGCGTCGGAGCGGCGGGGCTGGGTCGTCTGGGCGGAAGGGGGCATGCCAACGACCGTATGCCAACAACTGTTGACACACAATCGAGCGGGCTCTAGCTTTGCCAACAAGTGTTTGCCAACAGGCGTTGGCAAAGGTCTTCTGGAGGTGGCCATGCTGCCCACGAGCACCGACGTCCTGGTGGTGGGCGCCGGCCCCACCGGTCTCGCCACCGCGTTGACACTGGCCCGGCGCGGGGTCGAGGTGACCGTGCTGGACCGGTTGGCCGAGCCGCCGACGACCTCCCGCGCCGCCGTCGTGCACGCGTACACCCTGGAGGTTCTGGACCGGATCGGCGCCGCGGCGCCGCTGATTGCCCAGGCGGTGCGGACGCCGCGCTTCACCGTGCGCGACCGGGACCGGGTGCTGCTGTCGGTGCCGTTCCACGAGCTGCCGTCCCGCTTCCCCTACGCGCTGCTGGTCTCCCAGGCGGTCACCGAGGCCGTGCTCACCGAGGAGTTGGCCGAACTCGGTGTCCAGATACGACGGCCGTGCCAGCTCACCGGGCTGAGCCGCGCCGGCGACGGCATACTCGCCCAGGTCGACGGGGAGGCGCTGCGCGCCCGGTTCGTGGTCGGCGCGGACGGCCTGCACAGCACGGTCCGGCGGTTGGCCGGCATCGGCTTCACCGGCGGCAGCGACGAGGAGTCCTTCGTGCTCGCCGACGTGCGGGTGCGCAGCGTGCTGCCCCGCGACGAGGCGGCGCTCTTCCTCGCCCGATCCGGGCCGCTGGTCTGGGCACCTCTCCCCGGTGGGGTGGTCCGGTTGGTAGCGGCCGTGGAGACCGCCCCGGCCGAACCCGACGCGTCCTACCTCCAGGCGCTGCTCGACGAGCGCGGCCCGGCGCGACGACCCGACCGGGTGACCGAGGTGCTCTGGGGCTCCCGGTTCCGGGTGCACCACCGGATCGCCGACACCTTCCGAGCCGGGCCGGTGCTGCTGGCCGGCGACGCCGGTCACGTGCACAGCCCGGCCGGCGGGCAGGGCATGAACCTCGGCATCTGCGACGCGGTCGCGCTCGGCACCGCAGTGGCGGACGTGCTCGACGGTGGCCCGGAGACGCTGCTCGACGACTACACCGCCCGGCAGCGGCCGATGGCCGAGGACGTGCTGAGCTTCGCCGCCGGGCTGACCAGGTTGGCCGGCGTCTCCCCGGCCCGTCGGCCCGCCCGGGACGTGCTGCTCCGGCTGCTCGGTGCCGTCCCACCGGCCCGTCGGCGCATCGCGCTGCGCCTGTCCGGGCTGTCGCACCGGGAGCGGACGCCGGGTTAGGCCGCGCCGCTCAGCACGGCGGGGGCGACCGGTCGCAGCGTCCGCCACGCGGCGAGCGTGACAAGCGCGAACGTCCCCGCCGCCGCGCCCGCCACGGGCACCGTGCCGTACGCCGCGGCGGCCAGCCCGGCGAGCGCCGCCCCGAGCGGTGCGGTGAGCAGACCGACCATCCGCTGGGCCGCACCGACCCGGCCGAGCAGTTCGCTCGGCACGTTCCGCTGTCCGTACGACGCCCACAGGCTGTTCCACACCACCGTGCCGGCGGCGAAGACGGCCAGTGCGATCCCGCCCGACACCGGGTGCCGGGCCAGCGCGAAGCCGGTCAGCGCCACGGTCTCCACAGCCAGCACGACGCGCAGCGCCGGCACCGTGCCGAGCCGGGCGGCGAGCCGACCCGCACCGAGCGCCCCCGCCACACCTCCGACGATGGCGGCGGCGGTGAACAGCCCGTACCCGGCCGGCGGCACCCGCAGCACGTCCAGCGCGTAGAGCACCAGCACCGCCATGATTCCGCTGATCGCCAGGTTGCTCGCCGCGGTGAGCACCGTGACCCGCCACAGGGTCCGGTGCGCCCGCAGCCAGCGCAGCCCCTCGACGATCTCGCTCCACACCGAGCCGCGCCGGGTCCTCGGCCGTGCGTTCGCGTTCCCGACCGGGGCCAGGGCCAGCACGAGCAGGGCGGCCGCCGCGAAGGTGACGGCGTCGAGGGCGAACGGGAGGGTCGGGGCGACGGCGAACAGGACACCGGCGGCGGGTGCCCCGAGAAAGCCACCGGCCACCGCGGACCCCGCCTGGAGCCGGCCGTTCGCCCGGGGCAGCGCGTCCGGCGGCACCAACGCGGGGAGCAGCGCGAACGAGGCCGAGTCGAAGAGAGTGCCCAACGTGGCGAGCAGAAACGCCGCCACCAGCAGCAGCAGGACGCTGACCCGGTTGAGCGCGACCACCACGGCCAGCGCCGCCACCACGACAGCGCGGACCCCGTCCACCACTGCCATCGTCCGACGGCGGTCCCAGCGGTCCGCGTACACGCCGCCGAGCAGGCCGAAGAGCAACGGCGGCAACTGCGCCGCCACGGTGACCGCCGCGATGACCCGCGGGTCGCGGGTCACGGTCGCGGCCAACAGGGCCAGTGCCGGGGTACGCAGCGCGTCTCCGAACCGGGACGAGACGGCCGCGGACCACAGGAGCCGGAAGTCCCGGCCCAGAGCGGGGGAAGTCATGCCGGCGACCGTGCCGGTTCGACCCGGTCGAGGGTCAAGTCGCCGGGCGAAAAGGGGACCGCGCCTGTCGGTGATCATGGGTACGGTGAGCGCCGGCATCGGGACCGGGGAGACATCAGGCGTGGACCACACTTTCCAGGTCGACCTACGTGGCGTGGTCGACCTGCTCAGTCATCACCTCTACGGCAGCCCGCGGGTCTACGTCCGCGAACTGCTCCAGAACGCGGTGGACGCGATCACCGCCCGGCGCAGGGCCGAACCGGACGCGCCGGCGCTGGTCCGCATCGAACCCCCGGACAGCACCGGCGACGGCACGCTCCGGGTACACGACACCGGCATCGGCCTGACCGAGGCGCAGGTGCACGAGCTGTTGGCCACCATCGGCCGCAGCTCGAAGCGCGACGAGCTGGGCTTCTCCCGACACGAGTTCCTCGGCCAGTTCGGCATCGGCCTGCTCTCCTGCTTCCTGGTGGCCGACGAGATCCAGGTGCTCACCCGGCACGGCGACAACCCCACGGTCCGCTGGACCGGGTACGCCGACGGCCGCTACGCGGTGACGGTGGCCCCGCCGGAGGCCGCCCGCGCCGAGCCCGGCACCACTGTCACGCTGGTGCCCCGCCGCGACGCGGACCAGTGGTTCACCACCCCGACCGTCACCGACCTGGCCCGGCTCTTCGGCGCGCTGCTGCCGGTCACCGTCCGCGTCGGCGACGTCGTCACCACCACCGGGGAACCGCCCTGGCCGACCACGCCGGGTGCGCCACTGGACCGCGCGGCGCTGATCCGGTACGCCCGGGAGACGCTCGGCGTGGACCCGTTCGACGTGCTGCCGCTGGCCGTGCCGGAGGCCGGGCTGACCGGCGTCGCCGTCATCCTGCCGACCCCGGTGAACCCGGCGGCCCGGGCCGGGCACCGCGTCTACCTCAAGCGGATGCTGCTCACCGAGAACGCCGACGGGCTGCTGCCGGAGTGGGCGTTCTTCGCGCACTGCGTGGTGGACGCGACCGAGCTGCGCCCGACCGCGAGCCGGGAGGCCCTCTACGAGGACACTCTGCTGACCGCGACCCGGGAGGCGCTCGGCGACCAGGTCCGCGGCTGGCTGGTCCGGCTGGCCCGGCACGACCCGCACCGGCTGGCCGAGTTCCTCCAGGTTCACCACCTCGGCGTGAAGGCCCTGGCGCTGCACGACGACGAGATGCTCCGGCTGGTCGACAGGTGGTGGCCCATGGACACCAACGTCGGCACACTCACCCTCGCCGAGTTCCGCGAGCGCTACGGCGTGGTCCGCTACGCGGCGAGCCTCGACGAGTTCCGTCAGCTCGCCGCGGTGGCCGCCGCGCAGGACCTGGCGGTGGTCAACGCCGGCTACACCTACGACACCGAGCTGATCGAGCGGCTGCCGGCGGTGGACCGCTCGGTGCTGATCGAGCGGCTGGAGCCCAGCGACCTCACCACCCGGTTCGACGCGCTCGACCCGCAGGTGGAGTTGGCGCTGCGACCGTTCCTCGCGGCGGCGCAGCGGGCCGTCGAGCGTTCCGGCTGCGAGGTGGTCATCCGGGCGTACGACCCGGTGTCGCTGCCCGCGCTCTACCTGGTCAGCAGGTCGGCCGCGTTCAACGACCAGCTCGCGGCCAGCCGGGACCGGGCCGACGAGCTGTGGGGTGGAGTGCTCGACGCGCTCGCCGCCACCGCCCCACCGGACCGTCCGCAGTTGGTGCTCAACCACCGCAACCCGCTGGTCCGACGGGTGGCCATGCTGAGCGACCCGGAGCTGGTCGGCCTCGCCGTCGAGGCGCTGTACGGGCAGGCCCTGCTGCTCGGCCACCATCCGATCCGCGCGGCCGATGCCGCGCTGCTGAACGATTCCTTCCTCGGCCTGCTCGGCCGGGCTGTCCCGGGACGGGAGTGAGCATGAGCGACGAGGATCTGTGGCGGGTGCTGCGCGGTATCTCCGACATGCCGTACGGGGCGGGGCAGATCGCCGCGCTGGAGCAGTTGCTGCGCCGGGTGGACGCCGCCGACGACCGGCACCTCGCGTTCGTCACCCGGATGCAGGCCACCACCGGCTACATCTACGGCGGCGAACCGGCGAAGTCCTTCGTGACCTTCTCCTGGTGCCTGTCCGAGTTCGACAGGGACCCGCAGCCGTACCACCAGCGTCACCTGCACAACCTGCTCTGGCACTTCAAGTACATGGTCAACGGCCTGCTGAACTTCCCGGAGGTGCCGCTCGACCGCACGTACGCCGTGCTGGACGACATGGAACGCCGCTACCGGGCTGGCGGGCACAGCCTGCAGACCGTCCACAAGCACCGGTTCCGGGTCGCCGACCACGTGGGCGACGCCGAGGTGGCCGCACACTGGTACCGGCTCTGGCAGACCACCCCGCGCGACGACCTGTCCGACTGCGCCGGTTGTGACCCGACGAGCCAGGTGGGCTACCTCGCCGACACCGGGCGGGACGCCGACGCGGTGGAGCTGGCCGAGCCGGTGCTCGCCGGCCGGCTCAACTGCAACGAGCAGCCGCAGTCGATCCTCACCGCGCTGCTTCTGCCGTACCTGCGGACCGGGCGGGCCGAGGAGGCGCGGGACGCGCACCGGGAGGCGTACCGCCGGCTGCGCGGCAACCTCGCCAACCTGTGGGACATCGCGGACCACGTCGAGTTCTGCACGCTGACCGGCAACGGGGCGCGGGCGCTGGAGCTGGTCGAGCGGCACCTGGACTGGCTGGACCGGCCGCCGTCGCCGGCCGCCGCCATGCACTTCGCCGCGGCCGCCGCCGCGGCGCTGCGCCAGGCCGGCGCGTCGACCGTGTACCGCCGGGCCGCCGAGGGGCGGCCGGCCGCTGAGGTGGCGGCGGCGTCGTTGGCGGACGAGCTGGCCGACACCGCGACCGGTCTGGCCGCCCGCTTCGACGCCCGTAACGGCACCACCCACCAGTCGGAGTGGATCGCCCGCCGGCTGACCGTGCAGGCGAGCGGGGAACATGTGCCGTTGTCGGCGAGCATCCGCCGCCGCCCGAGCCGCCCGGAACGCCCGGTCGGGGACGAGCCGATCGTCGGGCCGGGCACACCGGTGTCGTCCACCGAGCGCGTGCGAACCGGTAAGGGTGAACGACCCGCCGTGACCGTGCCCGCCGACGCCGGCCCGGACGAGCTGCTGGACCTCGCGGAGCAGAGCTGGGGCCGGCACGACCGGGCCACCTTCCGGGCGGCGCTTGTCGCCTTCGACGACCGGTTCGGCTCCGCTGAGCTGCCGGCACGCACGTCCGCGCACCGGCTGGCGCTGCGGGCGGCGGAGCGTGGCGACGAGGACGACATCGAGGGCGCGGTCAAGCTGAACCGGGCGGCGCTGGAGCTGTACCGGGAGGCGGGCGAGGAGGTGCCCGCCCAGACGGTCGCCGGGCGGCTCGGTGTGCTGTTGACCCGCACCGACGAGGCCGGCGAGGAAGGGCTGCTGCTGGCCCGAGAGGCGGCCGAGGTCCTGGACCGGCTCGGCGACGCCCGGCAGCGGGCGGCCGGACACGACCGGGTGGCGTTGGCGCTGCTGCATCGCGAGCGTTGGGCGGACGCGCTCGCCGCACTCGACCGGGTACCGGCCGACGCGGGCGGTGACCGGCACCTGATGGCCCGGATCGCACTGCACCGGGGGCACCTGCTGGAGCAGTTGGACCGCGTCGACGAGGCCCGCGCCGTCGTCGACGAGGCTCGCCGGATCGGCCGGGAGCTGGGCGTCGACGAGCTGATCACGGGTGCCTGCCTGGCGTACGCGCGGCTGGTCGATGATCCGGCGGACGCCGTGGCGGCCTGCGACGAGGCGTTGGAGGCGGCACCGGCCGACGCGGAGCTGCCGGTGCGGGTCGCCCGAGCGCGGGCGTTGTTGTCGGCCGGCCGGGCCGTCGACGCGGTGGACGACTTCGTCGAGGCGGTGACGCTGTGCGTGGAGCGGGGCGCCGAGGGGGACGCGTTCCTGCGGTGGGAGCTGGCGAACGCGTACCGGATGGTGGGCCGGCTCGCCGAGGCCGCCGAGGTCGCCGAGGAGGCCGTGCTCGGTCTGGATCGGCTGGGCGCCCAGGCGGAGGCCGATCGCTGCCGGCATTTGCTGGCCGGCGTCTACGCCGGACTTGGTGAGATCGACCCGGCGTTGGCGCTGCTGGAGCAGTTGGCCAGCAACCTGGATGGACCGGACAACCTTCCGCACCGGGCGCAGGTGTTGGAGGAGGCCGGCGGGATCCTCTACGACGCCGACCGGGACGCGGCGGCGGGCGAGCGGTTCGCCGCCGCCGCTGAGGCGTACCGGCTCGGTGACCTGCCGCTGGACGAGCTGCGCGCCCGCCGGCGGGAGACGTACGCCTGGTTCTGGGCCGACGACCGGGACGCGGCGTTGCGCGCCGTCGAGGTGGTGGACGGGTTGGCGGCGAAGCTGGCCGGGCAGGCCGAGCCGCCGGTGACGTACGAGCTGGCGATGGCGGCCGAGGCCGGAGCGCGGGTCCTCACCGGGGAGGACCGGCTGGACGAGGCGCTGGGCCGGCTTACCGGGGTGCCGGACCGGTTGCGGTCGATCGAGGCGTTCGGCGAGGCCGCCCAGGTTGAGGTCCTGGTCGGTGAGTTGCTGCTGCGCCTGGACCGGCCGGCCGAGGCGGAACCGCTGCTGCGCCGCGTACTCGGTGGGCTGCCGGCCGGATCGCGGCAGGTCCGCCAGACGGCCTGGCTGCTGGCTCGGGCGCTGGATCTGCTCGATCGGCCCACGGAGGCCGCCGCGGTGCGGGCGGAGCACGACCTGGACCAGGACGACTGACCCTCGCTGGCCGCCCCTGGCCAGGTCAGGGGCGGCCCGGCCCGGGGTGGGCGGAACTGACCGGCAACCATCGCGGGCTCCTCGCGGTCTAGGCTTGTCCGGTGACGGTGGAGCAGCAGGCACGGGGCGCGGCGGGTGCGGGCCGGCGCAGGTCCCGCAAGGACGAGATCCTGGAGATCGCGGTAGGTCTGTTCGCGGCGCGTGGCTATCACGGCGTGTCGATGGACGACATCGGCGCGGCCGCCGGAGTCACTGGTCCGGCGCTCTACCACCACTTCGCCGGCAAGGAGGCCATGCTGGCCGCCGCGCTGATTCCGGTCAGTGAGGGGTTGTTGGCCGGTGGGCGGGAACGCGCGGCCGGGCGCTCGGACGACCCGCGCGGCGTACTGGAGTCGCTGATCGACTACCACGTCGAGTTCGCGCTGGCCAACCCGGCGGTGATCGCGTTGCACCTGCACGAGTTGGACCGCCTGCCCGAGGAGCCGCGGCGGCGGATCCGTCGCCTGCAACGGCTCTACGTCGAGGAGTGGGTGACCGTGCTCACCGCGCTGCACCCGGGCATGCCCGACGGTGAGGCGCGGGTGCTCGCGCACGCGGCGTTCGGCCTGATGAACTCGACCCCGTTCCTCGGTGGCGAGGTGGACCGGCGACGCCGTGCCGAGCTGCTGCGCGGCGCGACCCTGGCCGCACTGCTGGCCTGAGCCGACTCGTCAGAACCGTGCCGGTCATGATTCCCTGACATCGTCCCACCATCCGGACGCCGGGAGGAAACATGATCGAGTCACTGCTGGTCGCCAATCGGGGCGAGATCGCACGCCGGATCATCCGGACCGCCAAGCGGCTCGGCATCCGCGCGATCGCGGTGCACTCGGAGGCCGACGCCGACCTGCCGTTCGTCGCGGAGGCGGACGAGGCGGTCCTCATCGGTCCACCGAACCCGGCGCTGAGCTACCGCAACACCGAGGCGATCCTCGCCGCCGCGAAGTCGACGGGCGCGCAGGCCATCCACCCCGGGTACGGCTTCCTGTCGGAGAACGCCGAGTTCGCCCGTACCGTCGAGGCGAGCGGCCTGATCTGGGTCGGGCCCGACGCGGACGCGATCACCGCGATGGGCGACAAGATCAACGCCCGGAACCTGATGGCGGCGGCCGGCGTTCCGGTCGCGCCCGGCACCACCGACCCGGCGGCCGACCTGGACGCGGCGGTGACCGCCGCCGCCGAGATCGGCTACCCGGTGATGGTCAAGGCCGCCGCCGGCGGTGGCGGCATGGGCATGGGGGTGGCCGTCGACGAGGCGGCGCTGCGCACCGAGTACGACAAGGTGCGCGCGTTCGCCGAGCGGATGTTCGGCGACGGTTCGGTGTTGATCGAGCGGTACTTTCCCCGGGTACGGCACGTAGAGGTGCAGATCCTCGGCCTGGCCGATGGTCGGGTGGTGGCGCTCGGCGAGCGGGAGTGCTCGGTGCAGCGGCGCAACCAGAAGCTGGTCGAGGAGTCCCCGTCGCCGGCGGTCTCGCCGGAGCTGCGGTCGCGTCTCCTGGCGGCGGCGGTGCGGGCCGGTGAGGCGGTCGGCTATCGCAACGCCGGCACTGTGGAGTGCCTGCTCGACCCAACCACCGGCGAGTTCTTCTTTTTGGAGATGAACACGCGGTTGCAGGTGGAGCACCCGGTGACCGAGTACGTCTACGGCATCGACCTGGTCGAGGAGCAACTGCGGGTAGCCTCCGGGCTGGCGCCGACGTTCGACCCGGACGCGTTGACCCCGCGCGGCCACGCCGTCGAGATGCGGATCAACGCGGAGGACCCGAAGCGCTTCCTGCCCGGCCCTGGTGTGATCAGGACGTGGGTCGAGCCGACGGGCGAGGGTGTCCGGGTGGACTCCGGCTACACCGAGGGCAACACGGTCACCCCGTTCTACGACAGCCTGCTGGCCAAGCTGATCGTGAGCGGCGCGACCCGCGACGAGGTGCTCGAACGTGCGAAGGAGGCGGTGGCCGCCTTCCAGATCGAAGGCCCGAAGAACAACGTCCCCTTCTTCGCCGAGCTGCTGACCAACGAGGAGTTCCTCTCCGGCGCCTACGACACCGGAATCGTCTCCCGCATGCGCTGACCCGTCCTTGTTGATCAACGCCCACCCGCGCCGATCTTGCAGTTTCGGTCGTCGAAAAGCGCTGAATGCCCCTTCAGTCGGGACAGTAAGTGCAAGATCGCGGGGGCGGTCCGTCGATCATGGAGTTGTGCTGCCTGAATTGTTGTGATGCGGGCACTTTGTCACCCACCACAACTCCGTGATCGACGAGGCGGTGCGGGCTGTACGGCCGTCGAGTGGTCGGGTTACCGGCGGTGGCGCAAGTCGTTGGCGCCGTCGATCTTCGGCCGCTGGCTGTGCCAGGGCCGATCGACCAGACTCGGCGGCTCCACTCTGCTCTGCTCGCGTAGCGCGACGAAGCTGGTGTCCAGCCATGGTGCCCCTCGATAGTGGCCCTGTGCTGGATCGCCCGTTCTGGTCTGGCTGGTCGGGAAGTGCCTCGTGTTGGGAGTCCCGGTAGGCGGGCCTTTCAACGGCTCGCGCTGCCGGGGCAGTTCGTCTGACCTCGGTGCATGGCTGACCGGCTGGCCGACCTGTTCGCCCCGCAACTCGCTGACCTCCACCATGAGGGCCAGCTCGCGCCGTTCCAGCTCGGCGATCCTCTGGCGTAGTCGTTGTACGAGATCCTGTCCGCCCTGCGCCCTGGTCGCCTCCTCGGATCGTTCGTCGCGAGTCCCGATCGGCGGCTTCTCCCCGCGCGCCAGCTCGTACAGATCGGCGAGCTGGGCCAGCTTCTCCCGCCGGAGCTCTGCCGGTAGTGCGTGATCCACCACCAGCATCACCGTCTGCCAGGGCGGGCCCTTGCTTTCGGCCGTGAAGTGGCGCGACAGCTTCTTACGCAGTCGGGTCAGTTTCTTGGCCCGACTGGCTCCGTCCCGATCGGGTCGGGGTGGGAAGCTCCGGTCGGCCAACTTCTGCCAGGTGTCGATCGGCCCGATCTCGGGACAGGCCTCCACGATCTCGCGGACCGCCAGCCCGTACGCCGACACGGCAAGGTTGTGATAGCGCTTGCGGTATTGCGCTTCGAGTATGGCTCGGGGGACGAGTCGGTGTCTCTGGGTGCGTTCCTCGGATGGGAGCGGTGGATCGGCTTCGGTGGTCACGTCGGTCCCCTCAATGCGGTGGTCATGCGGGTCCTTCCAAGAGCTCACATGACTCGGACCAGTATTTGTACCGCCTCCGATCAACCATCCGGGTATTGCGCGCTGTGTCGCCAGTCAGATTCTGGCCGGGTCGCTGGCCGGGGGCTGAACCCTTGTATCGGAACGGTTCTGGCTCGGTCCTTGTTGGACTGCCGCTTGCTCCTGGTGGTTGGCCGGGCGGCCTGGCGAGAACCCGGTCAGAAGATCGTCATGTCCGTCGGATCACGTCGTTGTCGTAGCGGATGGGAAACGTCCCGCGCTCAATCCGGATTGCGGGAACAGTCGTGGAAGTTCCAGCGACTGATAACCCCATCGCAATTGTCGACTGACGCCGGGGAGGCAGACGGATGAACGGTAATGGTGGGCGGTCGCCGAGCACGGAACGACGTATGGTCGGAACCTTGCGGAAAGCGTCGCTCGGCACCGATGGTGCCGTGGTGATGGCCCTGATCGTGGGTCGGGAGGACGCCGCCGCATGCGCCAGCGCCCTCTCGACCGCACTCCGATGCGCTGCGGAGCTCTTGGAAGGACCGACGCAGCGCTGACCACCGGAGGCGTCCTGACGATGGGGTCGAGCCGATGGCCGGCCCTGTCGTCACGCCGGCACCAACGTAGCCACCCTGCCGCCCGCACATCCATGGCGCTGCCGGTGATGACATCCTTCTGACCTGATTCATCCGCCAAAGGGTGGTCGATTGCTGGCCAAAAGGGCCATCCGAGCGGGTGGCCATCGCGCATCGTGTCGTGCCGCCCCTGGTGGTTGCGACTACGCGTGCCGGTGTCGCTACCGTTGCCGCAACAGAGCAGACAGTGAGGTGACCCCGTGACGGACCTGCCGAACTCCGTGTCGATCCGCGAGGTTGGGCCGCGGGACGGGTTGCAGAACGAGGACCCGATCCCGGTCGACGCCAAGGTGCGGCTGCTCGACGCCCTCTCCGGCACCGGCGTACGCCGAATCGAGGCGGTGTCGTTCGTGCACCCCAGGGCGATTCCGCAGATGGCCGACGCCGACGAGGTGTGGCAGCGGGCGGTGAAGGCCGACGGGGTGCGGTACTCCGCCCTGGTGCCGAACACCCGGGGCGCCCAGCGCGCCCTCGCCGCCGGGTTCGCCGAGATCGAGGTGGTGGTCTCGGCCAGCGACACGCACAACCGGCGCAACGTCAACCGGTCCACCGACGAGTCGCTTGACGACATCGCCGAGCTGATCGACCTGCTGCACGGTGCGTCGGCGCGGGTCGAGGTGATCGTGGCGACCAGCTTCGGCTGCCCCTACGAGGGTGACATCGACCCGCAGCGGGTGGCCGGGATCGTGGACCGGGTGGTCCGCGACGGCGCGGACCGGGTCGCGTTCGGTGACACCACCGGCATGGGCACCCCGCGTCGGGTCCGCGAGCTGTTGACCGCGGTACGCGACCGCAACGCGCACGTGCCGGTCCTGCTGCACTTCCACAACACCAGGGGTACGGCACTGGCCAACCTGTTGACCGCGCTGGAGCTGGGGGTGACCGAGTTCGACGCCAGCGTCGGTGGCCTCGGTGGCTGCCCGTACGCGCCGGGGGCGAGCGGCAACCTGGCCACCGAGGAGGCCGTGCACATGCTGCACGACATGGGCATCGACACCGGCATCGACCTGCCGGCTCTCATCGAGGTGGCGGAGTTGGCCGAGGAGTTGCTCGGCAAGAAGCTGCCGTCCGGTGTGCTGCGGGCCGGCCCGCGTACCCGGCTGACGCCGCTGCCGAGCTGACCGTCCGCGCGACGAAGGGGCCGGCGCACGCGCCGGCCCCTTCCACGTGCCAGGTTGGTCAGCTCACCGGGGTGAGCACGCTCGGCCAGCTGTCGCGGAAGATGTCCGCGCTGCGGTCGGTGGCGCTGAACGTGCCGGCGAAGAGGCTGCTGACCCGGTTCGCCTCGGCGGTGCTCGGGTACGGGTTGGTGCAGCTGGTGCCGGCGCTGCCACCGGACATCAGCAGCGAGCAGTTCCCGTTGTAGTTGTCCGGCAGGCCGAGGATGTGCCCGATCTCGTGCGTCATGATCCGCAGCGGGCTGTACTGCGCCGCCTGCTGGGTGTCGATGTAGACCCGGCCGTTGCCGAGGCTGGTCCGCTGGGCGTACGAGCCGCCGCCGGTGATCTGGTAGATCCGCAGGTTGGAGCCACAGTTGGCGGAGAGCGTCAGGTTGACGGTGGCGTTGTTCCAGATCGAGGCGGCCTGGCCGGCGATGCCGGCGTAGCTGCCCGCCTGGCTGGTGTTGTAGCAGATGGTCATGGCGGCGGACGCGGGCGCGGGGTTGGCGACCGTGACGCCGAGGGTGGCACCTGCGGTCGCCACCAGGGCGACCGCGAGCCGACTGAGTCGTGAGGTCATCGCTGACTCCAATCCGGGAGGAGGGGGTGCCAGGAGCCTAGCGATATTGATTCATGTTTTTCAATGTCTTGCTCTCGGCCCGGCTGTCTGGTTCGCTCGTAGGTCGCCGACGGCCGCGTCGATGCGCTAGCCTAACGATCGTTCAGGTCAGCATGGCGGAGGAGTCGGCGTGACGCTCGACGGTGAGGCACTGGAGCAGTTGCGCAAGCGGGCCCGGTCCGGCGGCGCGGACAAGTACCACGCGGCCAACGCGGCCAAGGGCAAGCTCTTCGCCCGTGAGCGGGTCGCGCTCCTGGTCGACGAGGGCTCGTTCGTCGAGGACGGCCTCTACGCCAACGCGCTCGCCGAGGGGCTGCCCGCCGACGGCGTCGTGACCGGCACCGCCACGATCGACGGCCGACAGGTCTGTCTGATGGCCAACGACTCCACCGTCAAGGCCGGCAGCTGGGGCGCCCGCACCGTCGAGAAGATCATCAGGATCATCGAGCGGGCGTACGGCGCCGGTGTGCCGATGGTCTACCTGGTCGACTCGGCCGGTGCCCGGATCACCGACCAGGTCGATCTCTTCCCCGGCCGGCGTGGCGCCGGGAAGATCTTCTGGAACCAGGTCCGCGCCTCGGGCTCGATCCCGCAGGTCTGCGCGCTGTTCGGTCCGAGCGCCGCCGGTGGCGCGTACATCCCGGCGTTCTGCGACGTGGTGGCGCTCGTCGACGGCAACGCGAGCATGTATCTCGGCTCCGACCGGATGGTCGAGATGGTCACCGGCGAGAAGACCACCCTGGAGGCGATGGGCGGGGCCAAGGTGCACACCGCCGAGTCCGGTGTGGGGCACTTCCTCTGCAAGACCGAGGCCGACGCGCTCGACGTCGTGAAGACCTACCTGTCGTACCTGCCGGCGAACTGGACGCAGGCGCCGCCGACCGCACCGGCGGTCGCCGCGCCCGCGAAGGCCGACCTGGCCGCGCTGGTGCCGGCCAGTGAGCGGCAGGCGTTCGACATGCGACGGTACGTCAAGGGCCTGCTCGACGAGGGTTCGTTCTTCGAGATCCAGGCGCTCTGGGCCAAGGAGCTGACCATCGGCTTCGGCCGTCTCGACGGTCAGGTCGTCGGTGTGGTCGGCAACAACTCGATGTTCAAGGGCGGGGTGCTCTTCGTCGACTCGGCCGACAAGGCCACCCGGTTCGTGCAGCTCTGCGACGCGTTCAACGTGCCGCTGCTGTTCCTGAGTGACGTGCCCGGCTTCATGGTCGGCAGCGTGGTGGAGAAGCAGGGCATCATCCGGCACGGCGCCAAGATGATCACCGCGATCTCCGAGGCGACAGTGCCGAAGATCTGCGTGGTGGTCCGCAAGGCGTACGGCGCGGGTCTCTACGCGATGGCCGGTCCCGGGTTCGAGCCGGACGCCACCATCGCGCTGCCGACCGCGAAGATCGCCGTGATGGGCGCCGAGGCGGCCGTGAACGCGGTCTACGCCAACAAGATCGCCGCCATTCCGGACGAGGACGAGCGGGCCGCCTTCGTCGCCGCCAAGCGCGCCGAGTACGAGCAGGACATCGACGTCGTCCGGCTCGCCAGCGAACTGGTGGTGGACGCCATCGTCGAGCCGCACGACCTGCGCACCGAGCTGGTCCGTCGATTCGCGGCGGCGCGTACCAAGGATCGGCACTTCTCCCGCCGTCGGCACGGCGTCACCCCGGTCTGATCATCGACTCAGGCCCGCACAGCGACCCGCCCCCGGCGTCACGAGCGCCGAGGCGGACCGTCCTTACAGGAGGATGAGATGGACTTCCGGCTCACCGACGAACAAGCGGCGCTGCGCGAGAGCGTGCGGGAATTCGCCCGCGAGGTGGTCGCCCCGGTCATCGCCGAGCACTACGAGCAGCACACCTTCCCGTACGAGGTGATCCGGCAGATGGGCAAGATGGGTCTGTTCGGCCTGCCCTTCGGCGAGGAGCACGGCGGCATGGGCGGCGACTACTTCGCGCTCTGTCTGGCCCTGGAGGAGTTGGCCCGGGTCGACTCCAGCGTGGCCATCACGTTGGAGGCGGCGGTCTCGCTGGGCGCGATGCCGATCTACCGCTTCGGCACCGAGGAGCAGAAGGCGACCTGGCTGCCCCGGCTGCTCAGCGGCGAGGCGCTGGCCGGCTTCGGTCTCACCGAACCGGGCACCGGCTCGGACGCCGCCGGCACGCAGACCCGGGCGGTGCTGGACGGCGACGAGTGGGTGATCAACGGTTCGAAGGCGTTCATCACCAACTCCGGGACCGACATCACGGCCATGGTCACGGTCACCGCGGTGACCGGCACGAACCCGGACGGCTCCAAGGAGTTGTCGACGATCATCGTGCCGACCGGCACGCCCGGGTTCGCCGTCGCGCCCGGCTACTCCAAGGTGGGGTGGACCGCCTCGGACACCCACGAGCTGACCTTCGACGACTGCCGGGTGCCGGCCGCCAACCTGCTCGGCCCCCGGGGGCGGGGCTTCGCGCAGTTCCTGCGGATCCTCGACGAGGGCCGGATCGCCATCGCCGCGCTGGCCGTCGGCCTCGCGCAGGGCTGTGTCGACGAGTCGATCAAGTACGCGAAGGAGCGGCACGCCTTCGGTCAGCCGATCGGCGCCAACCAGGCCATCCAGTTCAAGATCGCCGACATGGAGCTGAAGGCACACACCGCCCGTCTGGCGTACTACGACGCCGCCGCGCGGATGCTGGCCGGCGAGCCGTTCAAGCGGCAGGCCGCCATCGCGAAGCTGCACGCCAGCACGATCGCGGTGGACAACGCCCGGGAGGCCACCCAGATCCACGGCGGGTACGGCTTCATGAACGAGTACCCGGTGGCCCGGTTCTGGCGGGACTCCAAGATCCTGGAGATCGGCGAGGGCACCAGCGAGGTGCAGCGCATGATCATCGCCCGGGATCTGGGTCTCTGAGTGCTCCGGCCGAACTGATCGGCCAGTCGTTCCGGACGGACTGTCCGTACGGCTGTCGGGTTTCGGCGAGCGGGCGTCAGTAGCCCGACGTTCGACTGCCGACGGTCGGAGTCCATCCGTACTCTTCGTGCCCATGACTCCGGATCATGACCGGTCGCGGAGCCCGGCTGGACGTACCCCTCTGCCGGAGCTGCTCCGCGCGCATCGGCGCGCCGCCGGCCTGACCCAGGCCGAGCTGGCGTCCCGGGCCGGGGTGGGTGTGCGGACGGTGCGTGACCTGGAGCGTGGTCGGTCGATCCGGCCGCAACGCACGACTGTCGAGTTGCTCGCCGGGGCGCTGGCGCTGACCGGCACCAGCCTGGCGGCGTTCCTGGCCGCGGCCCGCGGCGCCGGTGCCGAGCAGGCCCTGCCGGACGCCACCTCCACGACCTTCGCGGTCAGCGGCAACGCCACGTCGGCGGACGCACCCGCCGACCCGTCGGTCGCGCTCCCGCCGCCGGTCGCGCTGATCGGCCGGGAGCGCGACCTCACCGAGCTTGCCGGGATGCTGACCGCGGAGCGCGGGCCCCGGTTGGTCAGCCTCGTCGGGTTGGCCGGCGTCGGTAAGACCGCCCTGGCCACGTCGGTGGCGCACCTGGTGGCCTCCGCCCACCCGGCCGGCGTTGCCGGGGTGCTGGTCGGCGAGGGCTCGGACGGTCCGGACGTCCTCGCCGCCTCGATGTCCGTGCTCGGCGTGGCGCGCCTGTCCGAACTCGTGGCGCTGCTCGCCGGACGCCCGACGTTGCTGGTCATGGACGCGGTGGAGCACGCCCCAGGCCCGGTGGCCGCGACCCTGCACCGGTTGATGGGCGCACTGCCGTCGCTTCGGGTGCTGGTCACCGGGCGGCATCCGGTCGGGTTGCCCGGTGAGCGGGTGTGGCCGGTCGCACCGCTCGACGTGCCACCACCAGAGGCCGAACACTCCGGACTCGAATCGTGGCCGGCGGTCGCGCTGTTCACCGCCCGGCTCGCCCAGGTCCGCCGGGAGCCACCCACCCCCGCTGAGCTGCCGGCGCTCGCCGCGTTGGTGCGCCGGTTGGGAGGGCTGCCGTTGGCCATCGAGCTGATGGCCGCCCGGGGCCGACTCCTCGACCTCACCGAACTCCTCGACCGGTATGGCGACCGGGTGCTCGACCTGGCCACTCCCGCCGACGCGTCCGCCCACCCGGGCTGGGACGCGCCGGAGGCGCTCACCAGCCGGACGAGCGGACCAGACTCCGGTGCGGCGGTCTCCGTCGCGGTCACCCTGCGGGACGCGGTGGCGTTCAGCTACCGCCTGTTGGCGCCGGACGAGCGGGCCGCGCTGCGGCAACTGGCCGTCTTCGGTAACCGCTGGTCGGTGGAGTTGGCCGAGGAGATGCTCGCCGACGAGGCCGACCGGGACGGCACGGTGGCGATCGACCCGGTTCCGCTGCTGGACCGCTTCGTCGAGCTGGGGCTGCTGAGCGTACGCGGAACCGGGTCGTTCCGGTTCCGGCTGCTCGACGCGGTCCGTGACTACGCCGTCGAGCAGGCGGCCGGTGCGGGTGAGCTGACCTTTATCCGGCGTCGACATGCGGAGGTCATCGCGCGCCTGGTGGCCCGGACCGCCAGCGACTTGATCGGCCCACGGGTACCCGACGCGGTGCACCGGCTGGACGAGATGAGCAGTGACATCAGCTCGTCGTTGGCCCACGCGGCCACCGACGACCCGTTGACCGCGCTGCGGCTGGCCGCCTGCCTGACCCGCTGGTGGCGGTTCCGCGGGCGCGATGTCGTCGGGCGGCAGTGGCTGCGGCGGTTGCTGGCGGACCCGCGTACCGCCGACGCCGACCCTCTCCTGCGTGGCTGGGCCACCCTCGGCGTCGCCCGGCTCGCGGCCGAGCACGGCGCGGGTGCCGAGGAGCTGTCGACGGCCCGCGCGGCGTTCGACACCTTCCGGCAGGCCGGCGACGTCACCGGGGAGTTGGAGGCGCGGAACGTGCTCGGCACTCTGCTGATCTCGGTGGGGCGGCAGGACGAGGCTCGCGAGCAGGCCGAGGCGCTGCTGCGGTTGGCCGCCCGCAACGGTCGGACCCGGGACCTGGCGGTGGCCCAGAACAGCCTCGCCTGGCACGAGATCCGCGCGGGCGACCTGGCCGCGGCCCGCCGCCGGCTCGCGGCGGTGGACCGCCTTGCCGCCGAGAGCGGGGAGCAGCGACTGCGGGTGCTGGGCTGGGCCAATCGCGCCGAGGTCGCACGCCTGGAGGGCTGGTACGCGGACGCCATCGACCGTGGCCGGAGGGCGATCGTGGCCCTGTCCGAGCTGGGTGATCCCGGGCGCCGCCGTCGGGTGCTCGGGACCGTCGGGCTGGCACTCGCCCAGGACGGGCGGGTCGCGGAGGCGACCGAGGTGCTGACCGAGTTGCGCGCCGGGGGCGTGGAGGCGGTGCCGGCGCGTCCGACCGTGCCGCGACCGCGTTCGGACGACGCGGTGCTGGCCTGGGGTGGGCCGGAGGTCGGGCTCTGTGCGCTGATCGAGGGCAACCTGGCGTTGCACCGGGGGGACCGGGAGTTGGCAGCCGAGTGGTTCGCCGCCGCCGCCGACCATGCCGGGCAGGATCGTCGGGACGCGGTGGAGGCGCTGGTGGGGCTGGCCGCGAGCACAGCGGACCCGGCGGTGCTCGATCGACTGGACCGGGTCTGTGTGGAGAGCGGCATCCGGCTGTTGCCGCAGGAGTCGGGCCTGCTCTACGCGCTGACCGCCGCCCGGGGCGGACCGGCTCAGTAGCCTGCGCCTGCCCCGATCGCGACGGGAGAGTGGCGCGGGCGAAGAGCCCCCTTTGGTGCTACCCCTCGCTGATCGCCCGCGCCGTCACCCCCCGGTGATCCCCGGTGCAGGAAGCCTGCCACCGGCGCGGTGGCAGAAAGTCGCCTTGGACCGAATCCTCCAGCTTGGCTGGGCCAGTTCTGCCGGTCTTTCTGCCGCTGCCATCGCCAGGCAGCGGGTGCTTCTCAGTGCCGTCGGGGGGCGCCGTCGGTGGCGGCGAACTGCTCCGGGCTGGCGTCGTCACTGCCGGCGGTGGCGCACGGATGCGCGGCGTCGCGGACTCGGCGCAACCCGTCGAGGAGGGCCGCGAGCGCCTCGGGGTCGAGTTGCCCGGTGAACCACTGCTCGATCATCTGCAGGTGCCCGGGCAGCGTCTCGTTCAGCCGTTGCATCCCGGCGGCGGTGACCACCGCGTACGAGCTGCGTCGGTCGTTCGGGCAGGCCCGGCGGGTGATCAGCCCGTCGCGTTCCATCCGGTCCACCACCCGGGTCACCCCGCTGGTCGACAGGGAGGTCTGCGCGGCCAGGTCGGTCATGCGTAGTTGGTTGCCCGGCGAGCGGGCCAGTCGGGTGATGACCTCGAACTCGACCGCGGAGAGGCCGTGCTCCTCAAGTTGGGCGTTGAACCGGGCTGACAGCCCGGCGTGCGCCTCGAAGAGCAGGCCGACGGCGGTGATCCGGGGATCGTCGAAGACGTTGGTCACCCGTCCAGCATACCAGTGCTTGACACGGGGAATGTTGTTGCAGTTATAGTTGCTCAAGCAGTCGTTGGGCTATTAAACAATCTTCTGGAGGACAGCACCATGACCAGCAGCATCGATGCGGTAACCCGCGACTGGGACGGCCTCACCATCCCGGCGGCCGGCACCTACGCGCTCGACGTGGCGCACAAGCGGGTCGGCTTCGTTGCCCGGCACATGATGGTGAGCAAGGTCCGCGGCGAGTTCAACGAGGCGACCGCCACCATCACCGTTGCCGAGGACCCGCTGCAGTCGTCGGTCGTCGCCACCATTCAGGCCGCCAGCGTCGACACCACCCAGGCCGACCGGGACGCGCACCTGCGCAGCCCCGAGTTCCTGGACGCCGAGAAGTTCCCGACGCTCGAGTTCCGCAGCACCGGGGTCAAGTCCCGTCGCGGCGGCGAGTTCGTGCTCACCGGCGACCTCACCATCAAGGACGTCACCCGCCCGGTCGAGCTGGAGGTGGAGTTCGAGGGTGTCGGTCGCAGCCCGTTCGGCCAGGACATCTTCGGCTTCTCCGCGAGCACCGAGATCGACCGCGAGGAGTTCGGCCTGACCTGGAACGTCGCCCTGGAGACCGGCGGCGTGCTGGTCAGCCGCAAGATCAAGATTGAGATCGAGGGCGAGGCCGTTCGCCAGGCCTGATCCCCGAGGATCGCCGGAGGGCCAGGGGGGATCCTCCCGGTGATCCGGTACGCAGGGCCCGCGCCGTACGTCGGCGCGGGCCCTGCGTCGTACCCGCTCGTGGTAATTGTCACGGGCTGTTCGCACCGCCATCGGATCCAGCCGGTCGACGACGGGGTAGAGATGGCGCCACGAGCGCGTCCACGCGGTCGACGTCGGATCACCGCCGTCGGCCTCTGGCCCCGTCAGGTGGGCGCTCTTACCGTGGATGCTTCACAAAGCGCTTCCGGGACGGCAGGATCCCGACCGCGCCGGCTGTCGGGAGGACACATGGGCAGGGACGTCTCAGAGGGCGCCTTCACCCGGGATGATCGCGTCCGGTATCGGCAGAAGGTGCGGCGGTGCCTGGACGTCTTCGCCCTGATGCTCGACGACTTCGGCTTCGACGCCGACCGGCCGATGACCGGCCTGGAGATCGAGCTCAACCTGGTCGACTCGGCCGCCGAGCCGGCGATGCGCAACGAGGAGATCCTCGCCGACATCGCGGACCCCCTCTTCCAGACCGAGCTGGGGCAGTTCAACCTGGAACTCAACGCCGAGCCCCGACTGATCGAGGGCACCGGCTTCGCCGACTACGAGCACGACCTGCGCGGCAGTCTCTCCCGGGCTGACGAGCGCGCCGCCAGATCCGACGCGAAGATCGTCCTGGTCGGCATCCTGCCCACCCTCACCGAGGGGCACCTGATCGAGGACAACCTCTCCACCAACGAGCGTTACCGGGTGCTCAACGACCAGATCGTCGGCGCCCGGGGCGAGGACATCGAGCTGGACATCCGCGGCGTCGAGCAGTTGCGGACGCACACCGACTCGATCGCCCCCGAGGCCGCCTGCACGAGCCTCCAGTTCCACCTCCAGGTCGCCCCGGACAGCTTCGCCGACTACTGGAACGCGTCCCAGGCCATCGCCGGGGTGCAGGTGGCGGTCGGAGCCAACAGCCCCTTCCTGTACGGCCGCCAACTGTGGGCCGAAACGCGGATCGCCCTGTTCCAACAGGCCACCGACACCCGCCCGGACGAACTCAAGGCCCAGGGCGTACGGCCGCGGGTGTGGTTCGGCGAACGGTGGATCACCTCGATCTTCGACCTGTTCGAGGAGAACGTCCGGTACTTCCCGCCGCTGCTGCCGATCTGCGAGGACGAGGACCCGGTGGAGGTCCTGCACGCCGGCGGTGTGCCACAGCTCGGGGAGCTGCGGCTGCACAACGGCACGGTCTACCGCTGGAACCGGCCGGTGTACGACATCATGGACGACCGCCCCCACCTGCGGGTGGAGAACCGGGTGCTGCCGGCCGGTCCGACAGTGGTGGACATGCTGGCCAACGCGGCCTTCTACTTCGGGCTGGTACGCGGTCTGGCCGAGGCCGACCGACCGATCTGGAGCCAACTCACCTTCAGCTCCGCAGAGGAGAACTTCCACGCCGCGGCCCGACGTGGCCTCGACGCCGTGCTGCACTGGCCCGGGCTCGGCGACGTGCCGGTAACCAAGCTGGTCCTGGAGCAACTGCTGCCCACCGCCGCCGCCGGTCTGGACGGGTTCGGTGTCGCCCCGGCGCAGCGGGACCGGCTGCTCGGCATCATCGAGCAGCGCTGCCGTACCGGCCGCAACGGCGCCGTCTGGCAGACCGAGGCGGTCTGGGCGGCGGAGCGGCACCACGGCATGGACCGGACAGCCGCGCTACACCACATGGTCCAGCGCTACGCCGAACTCCAGCGCACCAACCAACCCGTCCACACCTGGCCAGTCCCCTAACCCACCCCACCCCACCCCGCCCCCCGCCCCCCCCCACCCCCCCGACCGCGGGTTGATCATGAAGTTATTGCCATGACACGCCGGGCGAGATGGCAATAACTTCATGATCAACGGGGGAGGGCTGGGCCCTGGGTGGGCTAGTCGGTGGTGGGGCGGATGGTGCGGCGGGATGCTCGGGTTTGCCGGTTGGCGGGGGCGCGGTTCTCGGCCGTTGCCGATTCGGTGGGACGGGACTTTTCCGTTAGGTCCGGGTCCGTACGTGGGGCGGGTACCTGTGGTGCGGCGGTGGCCTCCCCGGGCAGAGAGCCCGTCCGGGGCGTCTGCGGTGCAGCGTCGGCCTTCCGGCGCCGCGACGCGGGTCCGGTCGTCGGGGCCGTGGGTCCGGCTGCCGAGCCGGGGATCGGCGGCGCGGGGTCGGTCTCGGCGACCGGGATCGGGTCGGCCACCGTGTCCCGAGCAACCGCACTCCGGCCGGCCCAGCGGTTCCGGCCGGCTGCACTCCGGCGGGCTGCCTGGTTCGGCTCGGCTGGGTGGTTCCGCTCGGCTCGCTCGCCGAGGCGGGCGGCCAGCACCGAGCCGCCGATGCCGGCGATCACCGCGTACGGGGCGATCAGCTGGGTGGACAACTGCGCGGGGCCCAGCGTCGACCAGTGCGGCAGGGTGGTCAGGTAGGCGAGCGCGACGAGCACCGGGCCAGCCGCGCCGGAGGCCGCCGCGCCCACGCGGTGCCCGACCGAGCGGGCCGACCGCCGGGCGGCCAGCACGCCGATCAGCAGCGCGGGCACCAGTGCCAGCAGCGCGCCGGGCCAGTAGAGCTGGCCCCCGATCCAGTACCGGGCGTGGTCCGGGTCGAACTGCCAGGTGCCGAGTTGCGCGCCGGTCAACCCTCGTCCGACGCGTACCCCGTCGATCACCGAGACCACCGCGAGCAGCCAGAGCCAGGCGGCCGTCGCGGTCACGTTGGCCGCGGCGGCTCGGGAGCGAAGCGCCCAGATCGCGACGAGGACGCCGATCAGGATGCCCAGCGCCGCCTGTACGGCCGCCGTCCGTTGCGGCGCGCCGGTGTCCGCGCCGGTCGCGACCCGCGCGGGTACGGCGATCAACAGAACTGTGACCAGCCCGCCCAACCCGGCGCCGAGCGCCAGGGCCACCCGCCGCAGCAGGCCGCCACGGTCGTGGACCGGTGGTTCGGCTGCTGGCGGTGGAGTTTCCGGCACCCCCGGTGGGGCGGCCTCCACGTTCAATGGGCGCTCGTCACCCGGAGTCTCGTGCTCCGGCGCCCGATCGCCGAGCTGCGAGCCCTCGTGGCGCGCGTCAGTCGCGGTCTGCGGGCCCTGTTGGCGCGCGTCAGTCGTTGACGGCGGAGAAATCGCGGGCCGCGCTGGGGCGTTCCGTTGGTGGAGCCGCTGCGCGCAGACCGCGCCGAGGACCGTCGAGCTGGCGGCGAGCCAGGTGGCCCAGGCGAGGCCGTCCGCCCAGGCTGTGTCGGTCGCACCGGCATCGGTGGGCGTCCAGGTGATGACGCCGAGCCCGTAGCCGAAGCCCAATTGTGCGGCACCCGCGCCGGCAGCGACCCCGATCGCCGTCGCGATCGACACTCCCCAGCCCTGTCTGGCCATGCCGGGCAGCGTAACGTCCCGTCGTCGGCGCGGCGAGTCGCAACGACCCGCCGGTGTGGACCGCCGGTGCGGCGGATTGGGCGGCGGGCGGTACGGTCGCCGGTGATGAGGCGGTGGGCGTTATGACGGACACGAACACGGGCCAGCAGAATGCCGTCGGTGGCGGTGCGGGCCGTGCCAGCGTCGTGCTCGGTGGTGGGTTGGCGGCGGTGCTGCTCGCCGCCGTCGGCGCGACAGGTGGCTGGTTGCTGGCCGGCGAGGACGACGCACCCTCTGGTGATCCGCTGGCCGTCACGACCACGGCTGGCGCGCCGACCAGTCGGGCCACCGCACCCCGACCGAGCAGCGGACGGCCGACACCGTCGGAGGTCCAGACCTCCGCCACCTCGACCAAGGGGACCGGCCTGACCGTGCCACCGGTGATCGGCACCGACTTCGAGCAGGCCCGGGAGACCCTGCGCAAGCAGCGGCTGGGATGGCGGCTGGTCTTCGGTGGCGGCGTCGGTCGTACGGTCGAGAGCACCACACCGGCCGTGGGCACCGAGGTCGCCCGGGGGACGACTGTGCAACTCCAGGTAGCCGGACCGGCGCCGGCCGCCGAGGTGCCGGACGTGGTCGGCAAGAGCTGCGCCGACGCCGCCGACGAGTTGGTCGACGAGGGCCTCTACCCGCGCTACGTCAGCGGACGCACTGGCAAGGTCAGCCGGCAGGAGCCCGCCGAGGACGGCCCGGCCCGGTGGAACGACCAGGTCAGCATCTGGTGTGGCTCCGCCGGCCAGCCGACCACGCAACCCACGCCCTGAGTCCGGGCCGGCGGGTCGAGCCTCCCGACGCGTACCCGCCGCTCTGCCGCGCCGGCGCCCGGCGCGGCTCGGCACGCTGATCCCCACCGATCGTGGTGTGGGCGACTAGGTTGGCGGTCGAGGGCCATGACGCCCGTCCGGGTTGGGGAAAGGACGTGCGATGAGCGACGACCGCCAGGAGCCTCCCGCCGCCGACCCGGACGAGACGGCGCCGATCGACCGGACCGTCCCGGCTCGTTCCGACCTGTCGCCCGACCAGACCATGCCGATCGACCGGTCCGCCGGCACCCGGCCGGGTCCGCCGGCCGACCGGACGGCGCCGATTCCCCCTGCGTGGTCCGGGCGGGCCGAGGTGCGCTCGCCTCGGCCGGACGATCCCGCCGGCGAGTGGTACGTCGAGGAGCAGGGTGGTCGGCGGTGGTGGTTGCCGATCCTCTGGGGCGTACTGGCGCTGTTGCTCGCCGGTCTGCTCGGGGGCGCGCTCTGGTTGGTGCGTTCCCAGCAGGATGACGACCGGGACGATCCGGGGTCCACCCCGTCCGTTCCGCCGACCAGTGCCCCGAGCGCCCCGCCGACCAGCGCAGCCACCACGTCGGCGGCGCCCACCAGCGAGTCGCCGAGTAGCCCGGCGGCGACCACGGACGCACCGGACGAGGTGCCGGTGCCACCGCTCGCCGGCCTGCCGCAGGCCACCGCCGAAGGGCTGCTGGCTCGGCTCGGCCTGACCTACCGGGTGGTGTACCGCCCGTCGGAGCTGCCACCGGGGACGGTGGTGGGCACCGAGCCGGGGGCGGGCACGTCGGTGTCGACCGACGACGAGGTGTTGTTGATCATCTCCCAGGCCGAGCCTCCGACCGGGGCGAGCCCGATCACGCCGAGCCCGACGGTGACGAGTACGCCGTGACCGCTGGTCACCACATCCGGCGGCGGGTGCCGACGAGGCCGATGCCGGCCAGCGAGATGGCCAGGCCGAAGATGCCGGACCAGAACAGGGAGCGGCGGATGTCCGTGGCGCTGTGCCCGGCCGGAGCTGCCTCGGTGAGTTCCTGACGGCCGCCGGACTGGCCGCCGGCACCCAGGCCGGACACCGATCCGGTCGGGTCGGCGCCACCGGCGTGGTCGGCCGGGGCGTCGGTGTCGATCCAGTCGGGTTGCTGGTAGACCGACTGGCCGTCGCCCGTCGGCGGGTCGGAGTCGAGCACGGTGATCTCCGGTGCGGGCACCGGAGCGGTCAGCCGGGTGGACGACATCGCCGGGTCGCGGACGAGGACCAGGAGTGTCGTCATCGCCCCGAGGAGGGCGAGGAGTCCGAAGGCGTAGGCGATACGGGAGCGGTGGCGCCGCCGCAGGGCAGGCTGATTGACCATGACCATCCCAGGGTCAGGGTCCTGGACGAGCGGGTAGAACGGTGCCGGGGTGGGCGTACCAATTCTATGGCGACGGCACGCCCACCGGCGGCGGTTCGGGTCGGTCAGCCCACCCGGAGCGGGGTACGCGCGACCGGGCGGCGGGCCCGCACGGTGTGCGGGCGGGGTTCGGGGGCGGCCTGCAGTTGCTGCAGCCCTTCCCGCTGGACGAAGATCGACCGTCGGGTGACCGCGTCGCCCGCGGCGTTCAACTCGTAGCCGTCGAGCCAGAGCCAGCCGTCATAGGTCGGCCAGTCGAGCACCCGGATCACCCGGAACTTGATCGGCCTGAGGAACTGGACACTCGCCGCGCGAGTCACGTGCAGTACGTCACCGGTGCGGGGAAGCACATTGGCTCCTGGGGAGGATTGGCCGGCGGTTGCGCCGGCGGTGCCTGAACGGGGGACGTCTCGGCCGGTGACGGGGTCGTGCCTCGTGAACCGGTGGTGCGGATGGCGGTGGTCGGGCCGTACCCCGCTGGTGACGTGCCGCCACCCGACCACCACCCGGTTGCTTCCGGGAACCGCGCCCGCCGCCGCAGCTTGCCGGCTTGCAGCGGCGGGGTCCTTACCCCGGAGCAGGTCTCGTTGTCGTCGGCCGGGCCCGCGTCGTGCCCGGCGTCCCCGGATCGGTGGGGTCACCACTCCGAGGGACCGAACGGAGACGCTGAGTGATCCGTGCCATACGGACAGACTGCATCAGGGACGTGCTACATGCAAGTTGCACGTCGACTTTTGCCGATACGTGAGCGTGTCGCGCGAAAGGCCTATTGAAGCCATCCGCGTCCGGGCGGCACACTGAGGGCCGGTTTCGCCCGTCGCGGCCGGCCGAGGACCGGCACCATCCCCTTCGTCGCGAACGCTCGCCGGTCGACGGTCGCGCCCCCGGCGGGTGTCACCCAGTGGCGCGTTACCGGAGGTAGCCCGAGTGGGGTCGAGCAGCCAGCGGCGGGAACCAGTGGCTCACGGGTTGCGCCATGAGTGAGCGGCGCAGTCCCACCATCAGACGGCGGCGGCTCGGGGCCGAGCTGCGCCGGCAGCGGGAGTCCGCCGGAATCACCATCGAGGTGGTCGCCGAACAGTTGGAGTGTTCGGCGTCGAAGGTCTCCCGGATCGAGACCGGGCACACCACGGCCACCCCACGGGACGTGCGGGACATGCTGCGGATCTACGGCGTGGTCGGCGCCGAGAGCGACGAGCTGGTGCAGATCGCCCGGGAGGCCCGCCAGAAGGGCTGGTGGCATCCGTACAGCACGGTGCTCGTCGGCGCGTACGTCGGGCTGGAGGCGGCGGCGAGTTCGATCCGGGCGTACGAACAGCAGGTCGTTCCGGGTCTTCTGGAGACCGAGGAGTACGCCGGGGCCATGATCCGCGCCGCACGGCCGGACTTCACCGCCGATCAGGTGCACCAAAGAGTGCGTGTCCGTTTGGGCCGTCAGTCGTTATTGACCCAGGACGATCCGGTCGATCTGTGGGTGGTGCTCGATGAGGCGGTGGTAAGTCGGCCGGTGGGCGGGGACGAGGTGATGCGCGGTCAACTCAAACGGTTGGTCGAGGTGGCCGAGTTGCCGAACGTGACGCTGCAGATCCTGCCCTTCGAGGTGGGTGCGCATGCCGGCATGGACGGCACGTTCACGATCCTCAGCTTCCCTGAGCCCGGTGATCCGGATGTTGTGTACGCGGAGAACGCCACGGGTGGGCTCTTCCTCGAGAAGAGCGACGAACTACAGAAGTACAGCTTCATCTTCGATCACATCCGCGCTGCGGCCATACGTCCGGAGGAGTCCGTCGCACACATCGCAAAACTGGCAGAGGAGCCGTTGTGGAAATGGCGACCAAAGGGTTCCCCGTGGACCTGACGCAGGCAGCATGGTTCAAGAGCTCGAAGAGCGGGCCGAACTGTGACAACTGCGTGGAGGTGGCGTACGTGACGGGGGCCGTCGGAGTGCGGGACTCGAAGGACAAGGCGGGCCCCGCCCTGGTCTTCGCCCCGGGTGACTGGCACTCCTTCGTTGCCGGCACCCGGGGTGGTGTGTTCGGCGCGGTCTGACCGACTGGTCAGTGGAGTCCCCGTCCGGTTCGCCGGACGGGGACTTTGCCGTGCCGGCAGGAGGCGCCGCGAACGTTCGCGTCGCGGCGTTGCCCGGCGAGGTTCCGTCGGGATTCCCGTCGCCAGAGCGCCCCCGTCTCGTTGAACCGGTCGGTACGGCGCTGGTCGACGACCTGCCGCACCGACCCGCAACCGAGCGAGTAGGCGAGACGGATGACGACGATCGGTTCAGACAACCTCACCACCGGTCCGGCAAAGCCGGAGCGGTTCGGTGGCAAGTACCGCGGCGCTCGTCGGGACACGGTTCTGACCGAGGTGGTCTCGACCGACCAGGAGTTGAGCGGGCGTGAGGGCGCTTCCGAGACGACGGATCCGCCGCTCTCGCTGCCCTCACTGGACCCGAACCCGCTGATCGAGCCGTCGTTCCCGCCGGCGGGCTGGCCGATGGAGCCGCCCGAGTCCCTGGCCGACCACCCGTTGCTGCGGGGTCTGCTGATGGAGTTGCCGCCGAAGGGCACCGTGCCCTCGCAGGACTGGCTGGACCGCTGGTTCGAGGCGACCAGGTCGATCCTCGAGTTGCTATACGTGCAGAGCGCCAGCCGCCCGCGTTGACCGTACGGCGACGGGCTGGGCCCGTTCGGCGAAGCGGTTGTGGCGGAGTGCGTGGCGGACGCCGATGGCGACCACCGCGAGTGCGCCCACGGTGATCGCCGGACCGGTGACACCGGGGTCGGCTCCGAGGTCGGTGCCGGTCGCCGCGATCAACGCCGGCACCGTGGCCAGGGCGGTGACCTGCAGGGGCAGCCCGACGAGCGGGTGGGCCGCGGCGGCGCGCAGCCCGTGCGGCGCGGGGGTGGCGGGGGCACTGGCGAACGCGCCCGCACCGGCCCGCAGCCGGCGGATCCGTCGTACCGAGCAGACCGTCGCCACGAGTGCCGGACCGGCGGTCAGGGTGAGCCCGGCCGCGGCCTGGTCGAGCGGGGCGGTGCCGGCGCTGAACAGCCCGCCGCCGAGCACGGCTGCGGTGAGCGCCAGGCCGGTGAGGGCCAGCACCAGCAACCATCCGGTACGCCGGCGCAGCATGCGGGTGTTGCGCAGCCGGGGAAGGCCGTCGGCAACGACGCCGGCGGCCAGCCAGACGGCGGCGACCGGGAGCAGGATGGTGAGCTGACTCTCCATGCTCGAAAGTCTTTCCCGAATCGCGGCGGGGCGAATCGGGGCCGGTCCCCCGTTCGCCCCGGACGCCGGGCCCGTAGGGGGTCATCACTCGAAGGTTATGGCCGTTTCGACATGTTCAACTCCCCGACGCCTGACTTACCCTCAGCTAGATCGGCAAGTGTCGATTGGCTTTGCGACCGGTGGTCACGTTCCACCACCGGTCAGAGGGAGGTAGGAGATGGGTCTTCCACGAAGGTCCGTACTGATCGGGGTGGCCGCGGCGACCGTGCTGGCCGTCGGCACCCCGGCCCTGGCCGCCGAACCCGTGGGTGTGGTTCGGGCCGCCGGCGGAGCGACCGCCGTGCCGGACAGCTACATCGTCGTACTCAAGGACAGCGCCGTTGCCCGGGACCGGGTCGGCGACACCGCGAAGCGGCTCTCCGGCCGCCACGGCGGCACGGTGGCCCGCACCTACGGCGCGGCACTGCGCGGCTTCGAGGTCAAGGTGAACGCGAACGCGGCGGCGCGGATCGCGGCCGACCCGGCGGTGGCGTACGTCGAGCAGAACCACACCGTCTCGATCTCCGGCACGCAGGCCAACCCACCCTCCTGGGGCCTCGACCGGATCGACCAGCGCAACCTGCCGTTGGACAACTCCTACACCTACCCGAACACGGCGAGCAACGTGCACGCCTACATCATCGACACCGGCATCCGGTTCTCCCACAACGACTTCGGCGGCCGGGCCACCTCCGGCTACGACGCGGTCGACGGCGGGTCGGCGGACGACTGCAACGGGCACGGCACGCACGTGGCCGGCACCGTCGGCGGGTCCGCGTACGGGGTGGCCAAGGCCGTCCAGCTCGTCGGCGTACGGGTGCTGAACTGCTCCGGCAGTGGCACCAACGCCGGTGTGATCGGCGGCGTCGACTGGGTCACCGCGAACGCGATCAAGCCGGCCGTGGCGAACATGAGCCTCGGCGGCGGCGCGAACAGCTCACTGGACAACGCCGTCCGCAACTCGATCGCCTCGGGTGTCACGTACGGCCTGGCGGCCGGCAACGACAACGGCGCGAACGCCTGCAACACCTCGCCGGCGCGTACCACGGAGGCCATCACGGTCGGCTCGACGACCAGCTCCGACGCCCGGTCGTCGTTCTCCAACGTCGGCACCTGCCTGGACATCTTCGCGCCCGGCTCGTCGATCACCTCGGCCTGGTACACCAGCAACACCGCGACCAACACGATCAGCGGCACGTCGATGGCCACGCCGCACGTGGTCGGGGCGGCGGCCCTGGTGGCCAGCGCCAACCCGAGCTGGACCCCGGCTCAGGTCCGCAACCAGTTGGTGGCCAACGCGACCCCCAACGTGGTGGGCAACCCCGGCTCGGGCTCGCCGAACCTGTTGCTCTACGTGGGCACCGGCACCACCCCGCCGCCGCCCACCGGCTGCACCGGCACCAACGGCACCGACGTGTCGATCCCGGACGCCGGCGCGGCGGTGACCAGCTCGATCACCATCTCCGGCTGCGGTCGCAACGCCTCCTCGGCCTCCACGGTGGCGGTGAACATCGTGCACACCTACCGCGGTGACCTGGTCATCGACCTGCTCGCCCCGGACGGCAGCGCGTACCGGCTGAAGAACAGCAGCACCTCGGACAGCGCCGACAACGTGAACGCCACGTACACGGCCAACGTGTCCGGTGAGGCCGCCGACGGCATCTGGCGACTTCAGGTGCGGGACACCTACTCGGCCGACACCGGCTACATCAACACCTGGACCCTGACCGTCTGACCGCACTCACGACCGAGGCCCCACCCGGACACGCCGGGTGGGGCCTCGCGTCGTACGGGTCGGGCTCAGACCGAGAAGGTGGCCGGCCGCTCGGTGGCCGGTGCCGGCGGACGGGCCTTCCACAGGCCGACCTTCTGCGCGGCGAGCCGGCTCAGGTAGGCCGGGTTGAGGATGACGTAGCGGCGCCACAGCCTCTTCGGCTCCAGACCGAGGCGCCAGAACCACTCCAGGCCGGCCCGCTGCATCCACGGCGGAGGCTGGCGCAGCAGCCCGGCGTGGTAGTCGAAGGCCGCGCCGACCGCCATCAACGGCATGTCGAGCAGCGGCCGCATGGCGTACGCGAAGACCTCCTGGCGCGGGCAGCCGAGCCCGACCAGGACCAACCGGGCACCACTGGACCGGATCCGGTCGGCGATCTCGGCGTCCTCACCGGGCTGGACGGCACGGAACTTGGACGGCTCCACCCCGGCGATCTTCAGCGCGGGGAACATCCGCTCCAGGGCCGGGATCAACCGGGCCAGGGTCTCCTCGGTCGAGCCGTACAGGTAGACCGGCAGCCCCTCGTCGGCGAAGCGCGACAGCACGTGCAGGGTCAGGGTCGGCCCGTACACCCGGTCGCTGAGCCCGGCGTGGTGCAGCAGGTTGAGCGCCCACCGCACCGGCTGCCCGTCCGGCGTGACCACGTCGAAGGAGTTGAGCCGCGCGTTGTGCGCCGGGTCGAGCACCCCGGTCATCACACCGTGCACGGCCAGCGCGGTCAGCGCGAGGGGACGCCGCTCGTGCGCCGCGGTCACCACCGCGTCGGTCGCCGAGGCGTAGTCGGTGGCGTCGACCAGGACGCCGAGCACGTTGCGCTTGGTTCGGGTCCTCATGACTGGGCCACCCACTTGTCCACGTTGGCCTCGTAGATCTCCCGCAGGATCATCGGCACGTCGTACGTCATCTTCCAGTCCGGATACTGCGCCTCGAACCGGGCCATGCTGCTGACGTACCACTGGTGGTCGCCGGTGCGGTTCTGCTCGACGTAGTTGATCCGCGCCTCGCGGCCGGTAATCTCCTCCGCGATGCGGAACGCCTCGATGTGGGAGGTGTTGGAGTGCCGGCCACCGCCGAGGTTGTAGACCTCCGCGGATCGCGGGGCCCGGAAGAACGCCTCGAACGCGGTCAGCACGTCGTGTGAGTGGATCGCGTCCCGGACCATCTTGCCCTTGTAACCGAACAGGTTGTACGTCCGGCCCTCCATGACGCAGCGCATCAGATAGGCCAGGAACCCGTGCAGCTCGGCCGCGGAGTGCGCCGGGCCGGTCAGGGTGCCGCCGCGGAAGCAGGCGGTCCGCATGTCGAAGTAGCGCCCGTACTCCTGCACCATCACGTCCGCGGCGACCTTGGAGGCGCCGAAGATCGAGTGCAGTGAGTTGTCGATCGACATCTCTTCGGTGATGCCCTGGTACCAGCGGTGGTCCTCGGGCAGCTCGTACCGGGTCTCCAACTCGACGAGCGGCAGGCTGTTGGGCCGGTCGCCGTAGACCTTGTTGGTCGAGCAGTGGATGAACGGCGCCTCGATCGCGTGCCGGCGGGTGTTCTCCAGGATGTTGAGCGTGCCGCCGGCGTTCACGTCGAAGTCCGTGTACGGCTCCTTGGCCGCCCAGTCGTGGCTCGGCTGCGCGGCGCTGTGGATCACCACGGCGATGTCCGAGCCGTACTTCTTGAACACCTGCTCCAGGCCGTCGCGGTCCCGGATGTCCACCGCGAAGTGGGTGTACGCGCTACCCAGGTCACGGCCGAGCCGTTCCAGGCTCCACGAGGTGGAGCCGTCCTCGCCGAAGAAGTACCGGCGCATGTCGTTGTCGATGCCGACGACATCCAGACCGAGGCCGGCGAAATGCCGGACCGCCTCGGAGCCGATCAGACCGCCCGACCCTGTCACCAACGCGACACTCACACGCCACTCCTGGTCCATCGGAGGCAGAATCCATCGGAGCATAGCGTGACGTCCGGCACGCCCCGATATGACGGAAGGGCCCCGCATCAAGCGGAGCCCTCGTCGGTGGTGGGGATGGGGGGAGTTGAACCCCCACGCCCTTTCGGGCACACGGACCTGAACCGTGCGCGTCTGCCATTCCGCCACATCCCCGTGGCACAACCCGGAACACTTTAGCCGCCCCGGCCCCGCTGTCTCCAACAGGCCCCGGGAATACTACGCTGTCCCTGGCGCTCGCCACGAGCGATTACCGTTCGTGGCGGACGAAAGATTAGCACGACAGTCGCGGCCCTTCCGAACGGGTCGAGAGCAGCCGGCCGAGCGGCGTGTGAGCTGCGCGCGCGCCGGCCGGATACCATCATGTCCTCGGGACCCGAGGAGGAGCCGGTGAGCGTGCTGCAACGCTTCGAGAAGCGTCTGGAAGGCCTGGTCGAAGGGGCCTTCGCCAAGGTCTTCAAAGGGGTGGTCCACCCCGTGGAGATCCTCAACGCCATGCAGCGGGAGGCCGAGGCGCACAAGGCGATCCTGGCCGGTGGGCGCACGTTGGTGCCCAACCGCTACGTGATCGATCTCTCGCCGTTCGACCACAGTCGGCTGGCGCCGTACGCCGCCGCGCTGGCCCAGGAGTTGGCCCAGTCGCAGGCGGAGTTCATCGGCGAGCAGGCGTGGACGGTCTACGGCGACGTGATCGTCGAGATCGAGCGAGGCGAGGGCCTGGACACGGGCATGTTCCGTGTCACGGCCGAGGTCTACACCGGCGGCGAGGTCGCCCCGGTGTCGGCACCCGGCTACGACGCCGGCCCGCCCGCCTACCCCGCGTACGACCAGGGCGGTGGCTACGGCCCGCCGCCCGGGCACGGTGGCGGTCGCAACGTGCGGCTGGTCTCCGGGGACGGTCGCACCTACCCCCTCCAGATGGGGTCGACGGTGATTGGTCGCGGCGACCAGGCCAACCTGCGGCTGCCCGACGTCGGCATCTCCCGGCGACACGCCCGGCTGGATTTCGACGGCGGCCAGGTCGTGCTGACCGATCTGGGTTCGACCAATGGCACCATGGTGAACGGGCAGCGGGTCTCCGCCGTCGCGCTCAACCCCGGTGACATGGTCCAGCTCGGGACGACGACGCTGACCTTCCGCGTGGACGGCTGACCCGCCTTGCCGGAACTGGTCATCACCGTTGCCCGGTTCGGATTCCTGATCCTGCTGTGGATCTTCGTGTTCACGGTGGTCGGTGTGATCCGCCGGGACCTCTTCGCGGGCGCCCGGTCCGGTCGCCTGGTGGCCGCGCCACGCGCGGTGGGCGCCTCGACGGGGCAGGCGTCCAAACCAGCGAAGGTGAAGCGGGGCAGAGCGGCGCACCAGCTGGTGGTGACCGCCGGTCAACTGGCCGGCACCAGGATCACTCTCGGTGAAGCGCAGATCACCATCGGTCGGGCCGAGGACTCCACCCTGGTCATCACCGACGACTACGCCTCCGCGCGACACGCCCGGCTCGTGCCGCGTGACGGGCAGTGGTACGTCGAGGACCTCGGCTCGACTAACGGCACGTACCTCGATCGCGCTAAGGTCTCCGGACCAACCCCCGTCCCCCTCGGCGTGCCGATCCGGATCGGCCGCACTTCCCTCGAATTACGGCCATGACTCTGACCCTGCGCTATGCGGCCCACAGCGACCGCGGTCTGATCCGAGACGGCAATCAAGACTCCGTCTACGCCGGGCCGCGGTTACTCGCCGTTGCCGACGGCATGGGCGGTATGGCCGCCGGTGACGTCGCCAGCAACATCGTCATCGGTGCCATGGCGCCGCTCGACGAGGACGTCCCGGGGGACGCTCTCGTCGATGCGTTGCGTTCGGCCGTGGGCACCGCCAACCAACAACTCCGCGACACGGTGGACGCCAACCCACAGCTGGAGGGGATGGGCACCACGCTGACGGCGACCCTCTTCACCGGCAGCAAGCTGGGAATGGTCCACATCGGCGACTCGCGGGCCTATCTGTTGCGCAACGGTGAGTTCGCGCAGATCACCAAGGACGACACGTACGTCCAGATGCTCGTCGACGAAGGCCGGATCAGCGCCGAGGAGGCGAGCAGCCACCCGCAGCGGTCGCTGCTCACCCGTGCCCTCGACGGTCGGGACATCGACCCCGAATACTCGGTCCGCCAGGTGATGCCCGGCGACCGGTACCTGATCTGCAGCGACGGCCTCTCCGGCGTGGTCAGTGCGGAGACCATCGGCGAGACCCTGCGGGAGTACCCCGACCCGCAGCAGTGCGTCGAGCGGCTGGTGCAGCTCGCGCTGCGCGGCGGTGGGCCGGACAACATCACGGTGATCATCGCCGACGCCACCGACCAGGACATCGTCGAGGCGACCCCGATCGTGGGCGGCGCCGCCGCCCGGGACCGGGGCATGGCGACCTCCGCCGACGACTCGACTCCGGCCGCCCGAGCCTCGGCGCTCTCCGCGCCGCGTCCGGCCGCGCCCGAGGAGCCAGCGGCCTCCGACGAGGACGCCGACCGGCCGAAGCGACGCCCGGTCCGGACCGCCGCCATGGCGCTGGCCCTGCTGGTGATCGTCGGCGGTGCGGCGTTCGGTGGTTGGACGTACACCCAGCGGCAGTACTACGTGGGAGCCACCGAAGAGGGCCAGGTCGCCGTCTTCCGCGGTGTCCAGGGTCAGATCGCCGGGATGGACCTGTCCAGCGTGCACCGCCGCAGCGGCACCCGGTTGGACGACCTCACGGTCGCCGCACAGGACACCGTCAAGGTCGGCATCCGGGCCAAGAGTGAGCCGGACGCCGAGCGTCAGCTCGCCGAGCTGACCAGCGACACGCCCAGCAACCCCAACCTGAAGCCGCTCTGCCCGCTCGATCCAAGCGTCACCGGGGGCAACACGTCCACACCCACGCCGACTCCGATCGGTTCGACGCCGACCTCGAACGGCAGCCCGAGCGCCAACGCGTCGCCGACCCCCAACGGGGTCGTCAGCGCAAGCCCGACCGTCGGTGCCACCACCGCTCTCGGTGGGGCCGGCGCGACCACCACACCCGACGTCACGCCCTCCGACTCGGCCACGCCGGCGCTCGACCCGGCCGGTTGCCGGTCTCCTGAGTGAGCGTCGGCTGAGATCCTGAGGACTCCACCCGTGACCGTAGCGGCCACACCGGCACCCTCGCCCGCGACCGCGGGCGAGCAATCCGGCGTACGCCTGGCGCGGTCGCGCCGCAACGCCGAGCTGTCCCTACTGCTGCTCGCGATGGTGCTGGTGGCCGCGTACGGGGCGACCGTCGAGGCGAACCTGCTGGACACGGTCACCCCGGACTTCTGGATGCCGGCCGCCGCGCTCGGCGCGGTCTTCCTCGGCCTGCACCTGGTCATCCGGTTCCTCGCCCCGTTCGCCGACCCGGCGCTGCTGCCGGCGGTGGCCCTGCTCAACGGGCTCGGGGTGGGCTTCCTCCGCCGGATCGACCTGGGCGACGCCCCGGTGGCCGAGCGGGAGAGCCTGGCCGTCTTCGCCGGACAGGGCGGGCGCCAGCTGGCCTGGACGCTCGGTGCGGTGATCCTCGCCGCCGGCCTGCTCGCCATCATGCGCGACCACCGGTCGATCTCGCGGTACGCGTACACCCTGGGGTTGGCCGGTATCGTGCTGGTGATGATCCCGGCGGTGCTGCCGTCGAGCATCTCCGAGATCAACGGCGCGAAGCTGTGGATCCGGGTGGGCAGCTTCTCCATCCAGCCGGGTGAGTTCGCCAAGTTGGCGCTGCTGGTCTTCTTCGCCTACTACCTGGTGCGCAAGCGTGAGGTGCTGTCGCTGGCCAGCCGGCGCTTCCTCGGCATCGACTTCCCGCGCGGCCGCGACCTCGGCCCGGTGGTCGGCGTCTGGCTGATCAGCGTCCTGGTGCTGGTCTTCGAGAAGGACCTGGGCACCTCGCTGCTCTACTTCGGCATGTTCGTGGTGACGCTCTACATCGCCACCGAACGGGTCAGCTGGCTGCTGATCGGCCTGGTGCTCTTCTTCGGCGGCGCGTACCTCGCCTACTTCCTCGGTTCGACGGTCGGCGGGCCGTTCGCCAACTTCTACGTGCGGGCGGAGATCTGGCTCGACCCGTTCGCCGACCCGACCAACAAGGGTTACCAACTCGTGCAGGGCCTGCTCGCCCTGGGCACGGGCGGGCTCTTCGGTGCCGGGCCGGGCGGTGGTCAGCCGGAGATCCTGCCCGAGGTGCAGAACGACTTCATCTTCGCCGGCATCGGTGAGGAGATCGGCCTCTTCGGTCTCTCCGCGCTGCTGGTCGTCTACCTGCTGATCGTGGAGCGCGGGCTGCGCGCCGCGCTCGCCGTTCGGGACTCGTTCGGCAAGCTGCTCGCCGGCGGTCTGGCGTTCACCCTCGGCCTCCAGGTCTTCGTGATCGTCGGCGGGATCAGCAAGCTCATCCCGCTGACCGGCCAGACCACCCCGTTCCTGTCCGCCGGTGGGTCGTCGTTGATGGCCAACTGGCTGCTCATCGCGGTGCTGCTGCGGGTCTCCGACGGCGCCCGCCGACCGGTGACCGGAGGCGGCGGCAAGGCGGCCCGTCCCAGCGGTGGCCCGCCCGAGCAGCTGCACGGTGCTCCCACGGAGGTGATCAAGCCGTGAACGCACCCCTGCGCCGCGTCGGCGTCGTCGTCATGGTCCTGTTCGGTCTGCTCTTCGCCAACCTCAACTGGATCCAGGCCTACAAGGCCGATGAATACCGCACCAGCGACTACAACGGTCGGGTCCAGGTCGCCGAGTACGACCGCAAGCGCGGCAACATCGAGGCCGGCGGCACGGCCCTGGCCACGAGCAAGGAAACGACGGGCAACCTGAAGTTCCTGCGCACCTATCCGGGCGGCGCCAAGTACGCCCACGTGCTCGGCTACAAGCCGGTCAACCTGGCCGACCAGGGCATCGAGCGGGTGGAGAACGACTTTCTGGCCGGCACCAGCGACCAGCTGATCGGCGACCGGTTGAAGGACATGTTCACCGGCGACGACACCGGCGGCGGCAACGTGCTGCTCACGCTCTCGAAGCGGGCGCAGGACGTGGCGTACGACCAGCTGCGCAACAACCAGGTCGGCGCGAAGCGGGGCGCGGCGATCGCCATCGACCCGAGTACCGGTGCGATCCAGGCGCTGGTCTCCATGCCGAGCTTCGATCCGAACCCGTTGGCCAGCCACGACACCAACGAGGCATCGGCGGCGTACAACAAGCTGGAACAGGACCCGGATGGTCCGCTGAAGAACCGTGCGCTCTCCGAGACGCTGCCGCCGGGCTCCACCTTCAAGATCGTGGTAGCCGCGGCGGCGCTGGAGAACGGCGTCACCAAGTCCACCCAGATCCCGGCCGGTCCCAGCTACACCGCGCCCACCTCGGGCACCCCGATCCGCAACGCCGAACCGTCGATCTGCCCGGAGCGGCAGGTCACCCTGCTGGCGGCGGTCACCGAGTCGTGCAACACCGGTTTCGCCCAGCTCGGCGTGCGGCTCGGCGCGGAAACCCTCAAGGAGAAGGCCCGCCAGTTCGGGTTCGAGCAGGACGACCTGACCGTCGGCCAGCTCGGCGAGGGCGGCCTGCCCACGGCGGCGAGTCAGACCGGGACGATGCAGAACCCGGACGGCAGCACCGACCCGGCCGCACTGGCCCAGTCCTCGATCGGTCAGAACAACGTCCGGATGACGCCCCTCGAAGGCGCCATGATCGCCGGCTCGATCGCCCACAACGGCAGCCAGATGCGGCCGTACCTGGTGCGGCAGCTGCTCGCTCCGGACCGCACCACCAGCTACTACACCGCGAAGACGCGGGAGCTGCGTCAGCCCGTCGAGCCGCAGGTCGCCGCCGACCTGCGCGAGATGATGGTCAGCGTGGTCCAGAACGGCACCGGGCGGAAGGCCGCGATCAACGGCTACACGGTCGGCGGCAAGACCGGCACCGCCCAGTCCGCTCCGGACCGGCCCGACCACGGCTGGTTCATCGGCTTCGCCCTGGACAAGAACGGCAACCCGGTCTCCGCGGTCTGCGTCGTGCTGGAGCAGGCCGGCCCCGGCGGTAGCGGCGAGGCCGCCCGGATCGCCGGCCAGATCATGCGGGCCGCCATCGCCGACCCTGGGGGTCGCTGACATGCTCAGCCCCGGCGTGCAGCTCGGCAACCGCTACCGTCTCGACGAGCGGATCGCCAGCGGCGGCATGGGCGACGTCTGGCGCGGCACCGACCAGGTGCTCGGCCGGACGGTCGCGGTGAAGAGCCTGCTCCCCGCGCTGCTCGACGACCCGGACTTCGGCGAGCGGTTCCGCGGCGAGGCCCGCACCATGGCCACCATCAACCATCCCGGCGTGGTGGACGTCTACGACTTCGGCAACGACCAGCAGATCGCCTTCCTGGTCATGGAGTACGTCGAGGGTGACGCCCTGTCGTCCACGTTGAGCCGGGTCGGTCGGCTCACTCCGGCCCGGACGATGGCCCTCGTCGCGCAGGCCGCCGACGCGCTGCACGCCGCGCACGAGAAGGGCATCGTCCACCGCGACGTGAAGCCGGGCAACCTGCTGGTCCGGCCGAACGGCACGCTGGTGCTGACCGACTTCGGCATCGCCCGCTCCGATCTGGTCGGCCAGCTCACCGCCGCCGGTTCGGTGCTCGGCACCGCCTCGTACATCTCGCCCGAGCAGGCCACCGGCGGCGTGGCCACCCCGGCGTCCGACGTGTACGCCCTCGGCGTGGTCGCCTACCAGTGCCTGGCCGGTCGGCGGCCGTTCGAGGGCGACAACCCGCTCGACATCGCGATGCGGCACGTCCGGGAGACGCCCCGACCGTTGCCGGCCGACATCCCTCCGCAGGTGCGCGCCCTGGTGGAACGCGCGTTGGCCAAGGACCCGGCCGCCCGCTGGCCGAGCGCCGCCGCACTCGCCGGGGCCGCCCGTCAGCTCAAGGCCGTGCTCTCCCAGCAGGCCCGGGCCGGCGGCAACTCCGGGCCGGTCTCCGCGGCGCCCGCCTCACCCGCCGCACCCGGCCGGGCCCAGGTGCCGCAGGCGCACCAGATGCGTCCGCCGACCGCCCGCCCGCCGGTGGCCGGGCCGAGGCCGACCGCGGTCGCGCCCGCCCAACAGCCACGCCCCACCGCCGTCGCGCCGGCCGTCCAGGCCGCCCGGCCGCAGGGCGCACCGAACGGCTACCCACGCGGCGCGGCCGCGGTGCCGTCCGGGCCGCCCCGGCAGGAACACCCGCCGGCGTACGCCCGACCGGCCGGCCCGGCGACGCCGTCAACCCAGCCGCAGCGGTCCCGGCCCGGAATGGTGCTGCTCGCCATCCTGCTGGCCGTGCTGGTCCTGCTCTGCTCCGGCGTGATTTCCTACAACCTACGGAAGCAGTCGCAGGCCGGCGTATCCGCCGGGCTGACGCCGCGCACCGTGGCGTCCGGCGCGCTACGACTCGACGGGCGCGACGATCCGACCCGGACGTCGTACCGTCGAGAGGTACGACTCCAGCCGGGCGACGGCGGGACGACGACGAGCGAAGGACGACAGACGCGATGACAGCGCAGGCCCGCCTGCTCGGTGGCAGGTACCAGGTCGGCGAGCTGCTCGGCTATGGCGGCATGGCCGAGGTGCACCGTGGTCGCGACCTCCGGCTCGGTCGGGACGTCGCGATCAAGATGCTCCGCACCGACCTCGCCCGGGACGCGACGTTCCAGATGCGGTTCCGTCGGGAGGCGCAGAACGCCGCTTCGCTCAACCACCCGGCCATCGTGGCGGTCTACGACACCGGCGAGGAGACCGCGCCGACCGGCGAGACGCTGCCGTTCATCGTCATGGAGTTCGTCAACGGGCGGACCTTGAAGGAGGTCCTCGGCGCCGAGGGGCGACTGCAGCCGCGCCGCGCGCTGGAGATCTGCGCCGACATGTGCGCCGCGCTGGAGTTCAGCCACCGGCACGGCATCATCCACCGGGACATCAAGCCCGGCAACGTGATGCTCACCCAGACCGGCCAGGTCAAGGTGATGGACTTCGGCATCGCCCGGGCGCTGGCCAGCGGTGCGACCACCATGACGCAGACCAGCGCGGTGATCGGCACGGCGCAGTATCTTTCCCCGGAGCAGGCACGCGGCGAGGCCGTCGACGCGCGCTCCGACGTGTACGCGGCCGGCTGCGTGCTCTTCGAGTTGGTCTGCGGGCACCCGCCGTTCGTCGGGGACAGCCCGGTCAGCGTCGCGTACCAGCACGTACGGGAGACGCCCCCGACGCCGAGCGACATCAACCCGGACGTCACCCCGGCCGTCGACGCGATCGTGCTCAAGGCGCTCTCGAAGAACCCGCTCAACCGCTACCAGAGCGCCGGCGAGATGCGGGCCGACCTGCTCCGCGCCGCCGCCGGCCGGCCCGTGCTGGCCACCCCGGTGCTGCGCGAGGCGGAGACGGTGGCGATGGCCCCGGCCGGCGGTGGGGGCGGCTATCCGGCTCCCGCCGGCGGGCAGCAGACCCGGCAGATCCCGGCACGGGTGGGCGACCCGCGTCAGCGCAAGGCGTCCTCCTGGTTGATCGCGACGTTCAGCGCGGTCGGCGTGCTGGCGGTGATCGCCCTGGTCGCCGCCCTGCTCTGGAACATGCAGCAGGACAAGGACCTGAAGTCAGTGCCCACCCTCACCGGCAAGACCCGGGACGCGGCGATCGCCGAGATCCAGAGAGCCGGTCTGTCCGCCCAGGTGGGTGACGCGGTGCTGGCCAGTGACTGCACCGAGGGCACGGTCGTCAAGCAGAACCCGGCGCCGACCACCCAGGTGGAGCAGAACCGCACGGTCATCATTCAGATCTGTGGCGGCAAGCCCGAGGTGCGCGTACCCGCCGGGCTCAAGGGCAGTAAGCAGGACAGCGCCATCGCCCGGCTCAAGGAGGCGAACCTCACGTTCGAGGTCGTGACGGTGAACGACGAGGCGAGCCAGGACGAGGTTCTCAAAGTCGAGCCGCCCGAGGGCGAGAGCGTTCCCGAAGGCACGAAGGTGAAGCTCACGGTCTCGAACGGCAAGGTTCGTGAGGTGCCGGACGTCGTCGGACTGGGCCAGGAGGAGGCCACCCGCGTCCTCCGGAACGCCGGCTTCACGGTTTCTGTGCAGGACGGGCCGGAGGTGCCGGCCGCCCAGGCGGGGAATGTCACCGACCAGAGCCCGAACGGCAACGAGAAGAAGCCCACCGGCACGAAGGTGACCATCAAGGTGAGTCAGCCGGAGCCGGAGACCGACCCGACGCCCACCGTGACGCCGACGGGCACGCCGACGGGTACGCCGACCACTCCCGGCAACGGGGGCGGCATCGGTCTGCCGTTCCCGCCCCCGCCGGGCCGCCCCCAGGACTAGGCGCCCCGTGGGCAACGGCGTGACCGAGGCGGAAACGCCCCCGGTCGGGCCGGTGCGGCGGTGGCCTAAACGCCTCCGCCGCCTGGCCGTCTCGGGCCTCGTCGTGCTGGTGCTCGCCAGCTCTCCGTGGCTCTGGACGACGTTCGCCGCACGCGGCCACGTGTACGCCGCCGCCGACGCGCCGGCCGCCGACGTGGTGATCGTGCTCGGCACCGAGGTGGCAGCCGATCGGCAGCGGCCCGGGGACCGTCTCGCCGGCCGCCTGGACACCGCCGCCGAGTTGGTGGCCAGCGGGCGGGCCACTGTCGTCCTCGTGTCGGGCGACGGCGGTGGCGCGTCAGGCGACGAGCCGGCGGTGATGACGACGTACCTCGCCGAGCGCGGTGTCGACAGGCGTCGGGTGGTGGCCGACCCGTTCGGCCTGGACACCTACGACAGTTGCGCGAGAGCGCGCGAGGTGTACGGCGTCGAGCGGGCCCTGATCGTCACCCAGTCGTACCACCTGTCCCGGGCGGTGACACTGTGCCGGCAGCTCGGCCTCGACGTGGACGGGGTGACCGCCCGCTGCGACGGTTGTGGCGCCGCCCTGCTCGCCGAGAAGTCGGTTCGGGACTACTTCGCCAGTGGCAAGGCGGCGTGGGACGCGGTACGCGACCGACCACCGGCGGTGCGCTCGCCCGCAGACCCCGCGGTCCAGAAGGCGCTGCGGGGCTGACCCAGCAGCCCCTACTCCGCGATCTTGCACTTACTGTCGCGACACATAGGGCATCCCACCCATATCGACGACCGAAACTGCAAGATCGGCGGGGTGGGGTGGGGTGGGGTGGGGGTGGGGTGGGGTGGGGTGGTGCGGGCCTTCAGGCGGTGGCGAAGGCCGCGCGACGACGGGCGTCGACCTCGGCGGCCAGCGCGGGCGCGCGCTCCAGCGCCTCCGGGTGACCGCAACTGGCCAGCCAGTTGGCCAGCATCAGGTGACCGCCCTCGGTGAGCACCGACTCCGGGTGGAACTGGACGCCCTCGATGGGCAGCGTCCGGTGCCGCATCGCCATCACCACGCCGGAGCCGGTCCAGCCGGTGACCTCCAGCTCGTCGGGGAGCGTCTCGGGCAACACCGCGAGCGAGTGGTACCGGGTGGCGGTGAACGGGTCGGGCAGGCCGGCGAGTACGCCGACCGAGTGGTGCCGTACCTCGGAGGTCTTGCCGTGCAGCAGCTCCGGGGCGCGCGTCACGGTCGCCCCGAACGCCTCGCCGATCGCCTGGTGGCCGAGGCAGACACCGAAGATCGGCAGCTTGCCCGCGTACTCCCGGATGACGTCCAGGCAGATGCCGGCCCGGTCCGGGCTGCCCGGACCGGGCGACAGCAGGATGCCGTCCGCGCCGACCGTGCCCACCTCGGCGACCTCGATTTCGTCGTTGCGGCGGACCTCGCAGTCCACGCCGAGTTGACCCAGATATTGGACGAGGTTGAAGACGAAGGAGTCGTAGTTGTCGATCACCAGGACGCGCATTGTCACCTGCTCGGGGAGGGGGGCGCGGGGTTGTTCTGGTCGGTGTCGTACGGCAGCTCGTGCTCGTCGCCGGCCGGGGTCTCCACGGTCACCGGGTCGCCGCCACCCGTCTCGGCGGGTACGCCGGACTCGACCTGCACGTCGTCGAAGGGCAGCAAGGGCTCGGCCCACGGGAAGGCGACGTACCAGAGCAGGGCCACCGTGGCGGCCACCAGCAGCACGGAGCCGGTCAACTTTCCGACGAGGCCGAACGGGAGCTTGCGCCAGATGAAGGCGTACATCGGGTCAGCCTCCCAGCTCCGCCGGGCGGCCCGCGGACTTGGGTTGGGTGCGGTCCAGTTCGGCGTGGATGATCAGGCGTTGGTAGTTGTCGAACTTCGGGTTGCACGTGGTGAGGGTGAGCATCCGCTTGGTCGCCTTCTTGTCCGGCTCGCCGGGCACCGGCGCCACCACCTCGACCTGGGTCGGCCGGACGATACGGGACTGCGACACCCGGTAGACGTACCAGTCGGTCTTGCTCTCGACCACGATCGGGTCGCCCTCATCCAGCTCGTCCAGCCGCCAGAAGGTTGCCCGGTTGCGGTGGCCGGCGACGGAGAAGTTGCCCACCTGACCGGGGAGCGCGCTGGTCGGGTAGTGACCCGGGGCGAAGCGGATGTCCTCCTGAGTGACGCCCTCGACGACGACCCAGTTCTTGTCCAGCTTCGGGATGTAGAGGCCGGCGAGCGGCTTGCCGCGTACCGGTGGGGAGGGTTTGACGCTCGGCCCCACCGACGGGACGACCGTCGGGTCGTCGGTCGGGGCCCACGCCTGAGCCAACTCGTTGTTGAGGTCGTTCTGGTGGGCGTCGACGATGGCCGACTTGCCCCAGACCTCGTAGCCGGCGAAGAGCAGGACCACCAGGCCGAAGGTAATCAGGATCTCGCCGGTGACGCGGACGCCGGTACGCAGCCGCGAGCCGAACGACGGGCGGGTGAGCTCGGAGTAGACGCTCTTGTAGCCCTCGCCGGTCTGGTGCGGTCGGAGTTGGACCACCCGTTCGCCGCGGCGGGGTTGGGGCGGGTCGGTGGGGTTGCCGCCAGCCGGCTCGTCGGGGACCGCCGTGCGGGGAACGGCACCCATCAACGCGGTGGAGTCCATGGTCGGCGGCCTGGTGGCGGGTGTGGCGGGCACGGCCGGAATCAGCGCGGTGGCCGCCGGGTCCGCGACGCTCGGCGGGACTCGGCTCGGCCCGGTCGGCGGGACCCGGCTCGGCCCGGCCGAGGCGAAGCCTCCCTGCCCGGCCGCTGCGACGCGGTCGGGGGCGGCCGGTGAGACCGGGGTGGCCGGGGAGCCGGTGGGTCGGCCGGGCCGGGCGGTGACCTGCGGAATGTACGCGGTCGGCGAGTCGGCCAGCGGCGGCGTCGAGGGCCCGGAGGAGGCAGGCCGGCCCGGAGTGCCGGAGGCCGTCGGCCGGCCGCCGGGCGTGGCCGGGCGGGTCGGGGCGGCACTCGGCGGGTTGCCGGCGGTCGGCGGTCGGGTCGGAATGGCACCCGGTGGACCGCCGCCGGTCGGCGGGCGGGTCGGGGCGGCGCTGGGCGTGGTCGGTCGGGTGGATGCGGCGCTGGGCGCGGGGGGTCGGGTCGGGGCGTTGCCGGGGGCAGCGGGCCGAACCGGGCCCTGGTTGGTGGCGCTCGCGGGGGGAACCCCGGCGCCGCCGCGCGGGCCCAGCCCGGCGGCTGCGGCGCCCGGCCAGGGCGGCGGGGCTTCGACACCCGGGCGGCCCGGGGTGCCGGTCGGCTCGGGCCCAGTGGTGCTCGGCCGCGTCGGTTGCTCGGCTCGTGGAGGGTGCAGCACCGGCTCGGGCCAGTTGCTGGCCGGGGACGGTCGGGCGGGTGCCGGCTCGGGCCGGTCGTACTTGGGCAGGAAGTCGGTCGGGTCGTCGGTCTGGTCCCGGTGTCGCCCGTCGCGACGCTCGTCCGGCTCGCTCACTTGGGCACCGTAGCCGAGCGCAGGGCGGTGGAATCCTCGAATGCGGGAACTCGCACCGTGGAGGCCGTCTCCTTGTAGCCGAGCTGGTAGTCGTCGACCGCGTCCTTGAACAACCGGACTCCCTCAGAGCTGGCGAGGGCCTGCTGGAGGGCAGCGGGATCGCCGATTGCTACGATCTTGAACGGTGGGGAGTACACCCGGCCATGGAGTAGCAGGGTGTTACCGACGCAGCGTACCGCGCTGGTGGATAGCACGCGGACGTTCATGATTGACATGGCCTCGGCTCCGCCGGCCCAGAGCGCGTTGACCACCGCCTGTACGTCTCCCTGATGTACCACCAGGTCGTCGTTGCTGGCGTCCGACTGCGTCTGGTCGAGCTGCGGCGCGTCGTTCAGCTCGACCGTGACCCCGGACCCGCTGAGGGCGGTGAACCCGGCGTCCTGCAGGCTGCCCTGAGCGCGGTTCTGCTGGTCCTTGATCGGGGCGTCCGAGCCGGCCAGTGTGTTGGTCCGCTGCTCGACCTCGCCGCGCAGCGTGGCGGCGCGGCGCTCGCTGGCGGCGACCTGTTCGCGTCGGTCCTCGATGAGCTGGTTGAGCTGGGGGCGCCGGTCCTCCCGGAGAGCGGTGCCGCCCGCGGTGGTCGCGGTGGTGGTGAAGAGCAACCCGGCCGCCGCGGCGATCAGGGGCACCCCTATCGACCAGCCCGGACGGCGTTGACGCGGTCGCCGGGGCAGCAGCCCGGCGGCGGCCCGTCGGAGGACCTTCTGCCAGGAGGTTGCGCCGGATGTGTACTCCACCGAGCGTTCCTTCCGCGTGTCGGGGATCGGTCCGTGCCGGCCGGGCCGGTGCGAACAGTCCCGCCTCTTTCGGTCACTCCGTGCACCTGCCTGACCCCATTCGTGGTCCGGGCGGGCAATCGGGACTACGCTAGCTCTCGAACATTATTGGCCATGGACCGTCGCCCCCGCGCCCGGTTGTCAGGCCGGACGAGGTCGTCACCCCTCTGGAGAGCGCCGTGCCCAAGTCTCAGGTCCGTAAGAAGAAGGTGTACACCCCGCCGACGGACGTCCGTCCGACGACGACGGCGTCGTCGCGCAAGCCTAGCCCGGTGTGGTTGCCGGTCACCGCGGTCGCCTTGATCGTCCTCGGGATCGGCTGGCTGGTGCTCTACTACCTGTCCGAGCAGGAGTACCCGGTCATGGCGTGGGGTTACTGGAACCTCGCCGTCGGCTTCGGCGCGATGGTCGCCTCGCTGGCGTTGCTCTCCCGCTGGCGCTGATCCGTTCAGGCCGCCGCGTCGGCGGTCTCTGACGTCACCTCGTCGAGCCCCTACCCGGCAGGACCGGGTGGGGCCCCCTATGGTGTCCGCAGGCAGCGCGGCCTACTGCGAGATGACTCACGTTACCGCTGGGTAACCTTCGCGTAGGCTGCACTGCATGACCGAGCAGAGCGAGGTCATCAGGCAGCAGACCGGGGAGGCCAACTCGATGGGCAGCGTCCAGATCGTCACCACGATCCTCGCGGCCGCCATCACCGCCGTGGCGGTGTGGCTTGCGGTGCGTGCGGTCCTGAAGATGGTGGCAGTCATCCGGCTCGGGCAACCCGCGCCGGAGCGGTTCTCCGACAAGGTCGCCCGCGCCAGGACGATGCTGGTGGAGACGGCCGGCCACACCCGGATGCTCAAGTGGGGCGTGGTGGGCGCCGCGCACTGGTTCGTGATGGTCGGCTTCGTCGTGCTGTCGCTGCTGGTGCTCGAGGCGTACTTCGAGGTGGTCACCACCGACGGCGGTCTGCCGATCATCGGGCACTGGACGATATTCGGTCTGGTCACCGAGATCATCGGGGTGCTGGGTCTGGTTGGCATCCTGGTGCTGATGGCGATCCGGTTGCGCAACCGGCCGACCCGCCCGGGTGGGCGGTCCCGGTTCACCGGCTCGACCATGTGGCAGGGCTACTTCGTCGAGTGGATCGTGCTGCTGGTCCTGATCTTCGGCTTCGTGATCCGGGGCTTCAAGGTGGCCACCGACCACTTCGAGTTCCCGTTCTGGGCCACCCCGGTCAGCCACGCGGTCGGTGCGGTGCTGCCCGACTGGTCGGACGGCGTCAGCGTCGCCGCGGCCATCAAGATCATTATTTCGATGACGTGGCTGATCGTCATCTCCCTGAACGTGACCATGGGCGTCGCCTGGCACCGCTTCCTGGCGTTCCCCAACATCTTCTTCAAGCGGGAGCCGACCAAGCCGGCCGGTTCCGGTCTCGGCGCGCTGCGCCCGATGACCAGCCAGGGCAAGCCCCTCGACTTCGAGGAGGCGGACCCGGAGAAGGACCAGTTCGGCGTCGCCCACGTCGAGCAGTTCAGCTGGAAGGGCCTCCTGGACTTCAGCACCTGCACCGAGTGCGGTCGCTGCCAGTCGCAGTGCCCGGCCTGGAACACCGGCAAGCCCCTGTCGCCGAAGCTGCTGGTGCTGAGCCTGCGCGACCACGCGTACGCGAAGGCGCCCTACCTGCTGGCCGGCGGCGGCAAGGACCTGACCGGCGAGGAGAAGGCCACCCAGGCGCAGCTCGCCCACCTGGACGTGCTGGCCCTCGCCGAGGCCGACAAGCCGTTGATCGGCACCGCCGAGGAGGGCGGTGTCATCGACCCGGACGTGCTCTGGTCCTGCACCACCTGCGGCGCCTGCGTCGAGCAGTGCCCGGTCGACATCGAGCACGTGGACCACATCGTCGACATGCGCCGCTACCAGGTGCTGATCGAGTCGAGCTTCCCCTCCGAGGCCGGCGTGATGCTGCGCAACCTGGAGAACAAGGGCAACCCGTGGGGCGCCCCGCAGAACACCCGTGAGGACTGGACCAAGGGCCTGGACTTCGAGGTGCCCCGGGTCGGCGAGGTGGACGACTTCGAGTACCTGTTCTGGGTCGGCTGCGCCGGCGCGTTCGAGGACCGGGCCAAGAAGACCACCCGCGCGGTGGCCACGCTGCTCAACGAGGCGGGCGTGACGTTCGCGATCCTGGGCGAGGGCGAGACCTGCTCCGGTGACCCGGCGCGACGGATCGGCAACGAGTTCGTCTTCCAGATGCTCGCCCAGCAGAACGTGGAGACGCTGAACGAGGCGTTCGAGGGCCGGGAGAAGGCCAAGCGCAAGATCGTCGCGACCTGCCCGCACTGCTTCAACACCCTGGGCAACGAGTACGGCCAGCTCGGCGGCGAGTTCGAGGTGGTCCACCACACCCAACTGCTCGCGCACCTGGTCGCCACCGGCAAGCTCACGCCGGTGCAGCCGGTCGACGGCGGCGTTACCTACCACGACCCCTGCTACCTGGGCCGGCACAACCGGATCTTCGCGGCCCCCCGTGAGGTCCTCGGTGACGCCATCGCGGGCGACCTGACCGAGATGCCGCGCAACAGCGAGCGCTCCTTCTGCTGCGGTGCTGGCGGTGCCCGGATGTGGATGGAAGAGAAGATCGGCAAGCGGATCAACGTGGACCGGGTCGAGGAGGCCATGGCCACCGGCGCGAAGACGGTAGCGGTCGGCTGCCCGTTCTGCTCGACCATGCTCAACGACGGGGTCAACGGCAAGGGTGCCGGCGAACAGGTCGAGGTGATCGACGTGGCGAGCGTGCTGCTCCGTTCGGTCAAGCCCGAGCAGCCGCAGGGCGGTAGGGAGACCGCGCCGATCGGCGGCTGAGACGCGTACCCCTGGGATCTGTTCATCGACGGGGGGCGGGGGGGGGCCCGCGGGCGGGGTGGCGGGCGCGGCCGGCCCCCCGGGCGGGCGGCCGCGGGGGCGCGGGCGGATCGGTGGGGCTGGCCGGGCTAGCCCACCCCGACCAGGGCGGCCAGGGGGGGATGGGGCTCGTGGT
>NZ_JBIAFG010000017.1:0-167795 GCF_042869175.1 Micromonospora sp. NPDC007208
TACGACCCGCCACGTGCCACCGACCTCTCAGCGATTCGCCCCGCCAAGAGGACAACGAACGACAAGATCGATTGCTACGACCAGCTGAGCACGGGCACTACATCCAGGATGTTGCGCGATCTTGCGGCGCGAGGCGCGGCGGCGACCGGGCGGGAGCAGGGCTGAGACGGGAGCGGGGACCGAGCGCCAGCGGCGAGGGCTGGGGCAGCGCGCGGGGCGGGCGACCGGCGCCGCCGCCAAGGTCACGCTCGAACCTGGATGTAGTGGCAACGACGAGCCGGGAAGCCACTACATCCAGGATGTTGCGCGATCTTGCGGCACGAGGAGTGGCGGCGCACGGCACAGCAGTGGCGGGGCGCAGCGCGAGGCACGGCGGGGGCGCGGCAGCGCGAGGCACGGCGGGATGGGGCGGGAACGGGTGGAACGCGGGGTGGGAGCGGGCGGCGGGGGCGGGTGGGGCCACACAGCTTTGGTACGGAGTATGTGTCGCTGGCCCATGTGCCGGGGAGCACACAGCTCGTAACTTCTTGCGCCATGACGGCAGAACCCGTGGTGGTCCCCCACGTCGTACAGGTCGACCTCTCTGGTCGGACCGCCCTGGTCACCGGGGGCGGCGGCGGCATCGGGCGGGCGTGTGCCCTGCGGCTGGGCGCGGCTGGCGCCAAGGTGCTCGTGGTGGACCGCAACCTGGAGGCGGCCAAGGCGGTGGCCGCCGAGGCCGGTGGCCGGGCCGAGGGCGTGGATTTGTCCGACGCCGCGGCGGTGGACTCACTCGACGTGGACGTGGACATCGTGGTGAACAACGCGGGGCTCCAGCACGTCGCGCCGTTGCAGGACTTTCCCGTCGAGCGGTTCGAGTACATCCAGCGGGTGATGGTGGAGGCGCCGTTCCTGCTGATCCGCCGGGCGTTGCCGCACATGTACGCGCGGGGCTGGGGACGGATCATCAACATCTCCTCGGTGCACGGGTTGCGCGCCTCGCCGTACAAGGCGGCCTACGTCTCGGCCAAGCACGCCCTGGAGGGGCTGTCGAAGGTGGTCGCGTTGGAGGGCGCCGCGCACGGGGTGACCGCCAACTGCATCAACCCGGCGTACGTGCGTACCGCCCTGGTGGAGAGCCAGATCGCCGACCAGGCGGCCAGCCACGGCATCGACGAGACCGAGGTGATCGAGAAGATCATGCTGGCCCGGGCGGCGATCAAGCGTCTGATCGAGCCGGAGGAGGTGGCCGAACTGCTGGCGTACCTCTGCTCGCCGCCGGCGGCGTTCATCACCGGCGCGTCGATCGCCCTCGACGGGGGCTGGACGGCCAACTAGTGGGGTTGAGCACAATGTCGACCATGTCTTCGCCGGTGGAGTTCCTGGAGCTGCTCGCCCGAGAGGCCGCGGCGGTCGAGTTCGAGGGACCGCTGGTGGCCGCGCGGGCCGCCGGGCTGCCACCGGACCGGCTGGCCGAGCTGGAGCAGGCCAAGTCGGTGGCGTTGCGGGTCCGCGCGCTGCTGGAGCGTCGGCGCCGCCGGGAGAGCGAGCTGTCCGGCCTGTACGACACGGTCAGCGACCTGGCCGGGCTGCGCGACCTGGACGACGTCCTGCGGGCGATCGTGCACCGGGCCCGCCACCTGCTCGGCGCGGACGTGGCGTACATGACGCTCAACGACGACGAGCGTGGCGACACCTACATGCGGGTGACCGACGGGTCGGTCTCGGCCCGTTTCCAGCGGCTGCGCCTGCCGATGGGCGCCGGCCTCGGTGGCCTGGTGGCACAGTCCGGCGCCCCGTACGTCACCGCGAACTACGGCGAGGACGCGCGCTTCCACCACACCGGCGAGATCGACGCCGGGGTGGGCGAGGAGGGCCTGGTGGCGATTCTCGGGGTGCCGCTGCGGCTCGGCTCCACGTCGATCGGGGTGCTCTACGCGGCCAACCGTTCGGCCCGGCCGTTCGTCCGGGAGGAGGTGGCCCTGCTGGTGTCGCTGGCCGCGCACGCCGCGGTGGCGATCGACACCGCCCGGCTGCTGACCGAGACCCGTTCGGCGTTGGCCGAGTTGTCGGCGGCGAACACCACCATCCGGGCGCACAGCAGCTCGGTGGAGCGGGCCGCGGCGGCACACGACCGGATGACCGCGCTGGTGCTGCGCGGCGGCGGTGTGGAGGACGTGGCGGCGGCGGTGACCGAGGTGCTGGGCGGCGCGCTGCTGGCGTTGGACGCCGAGGGCCGTCTGCTGGCCCGGGTGGGTGAGATCGAGGAGCCGGACCGGGCGGACATCGTCGAGGCGGTGGCCGCGTCCCGGACCGAGGGGCGCAGCGTACGCCGGGGTCCACTGTGGTACGCGGCAGTGGTGGCCGGTGCGGAGAACCTGGGCGCCCTGGTGCTGCGCCCGGACGACGAGCTGGTCGACGCCGACCAGCGCATCCTGGAGCGGGCCGCGTTGGTGACCGCGCTGCTGCTGTTGTTCCGCCGGACGGTCGCGGAGGCGGAGGGGCGGGTGCGTGGCGAGCTGCTGGACGACCTGATCGCCCGCCCGCTGCGCGACACCGACGCGCTGCGCAGCCGGGCCCGTCGGCTCGGGGTGGACCTGGACGCGCCGCACGTGCTGGTGGCGGTGGGCGACGACGCGATCGCCGCGACCGGCTCGGCGCGGCAGCGGGTGCTCTCCTGGGCCACCACGTACGCCTCGGCGCGCGGCGGACTGGCCGCGGCGCGCGACGGCCGGGTGGTGCTGATGCTGCCGGGGTTGGACGCGGGTGGCAGCGCCCGCGCGGTGGCCCGGGACCTGTCCCGGGTGACCGGCCGACCGGTGACCGCCGGGGCGAGTGGCCCGTCGACGACGCCGGCGGCGCTGGCCGGGACGTTCCAGGAGGCGGACCGGTGCCTGACGGCGCTGGGCGCGCTGGGCCGCGCCGGGCAGGGCGCGAGCACGGTGGAGTTGGGCTTCGTCGGGTTGTTGCTGGGCACGGTCGGTGACCGCGGTGAGAAGGACGTGACCGAGTTCCTCAGCGCCACCGTCGGGCCGGTGCTCGACTACGACGCCCGGCGCGGCACGGCTCTGGTGAAGACGCTGGAGGCGTACTTCGGGGTGGGTGGCAGCCTGGCCCGGGCCGCCGAGCAACTGCACGTGCACGTCAACACGGTGACCCAGCGGTTGGAGCGGGTCGGGCAGTTGCTCGGCGTCGACTGGCAGCGGCCGGAGCGCGCGCTGGAGGTGCAGCTCGCGCTGCGCCTGCACCGGCTGCGCGCACCAGCCGGCTGACCGCCGCCGACCAGCGGGCCCAAGGCCCCCCCGGCCGTGCGTCCGGCGTCAACGGGCACAAGAGCCACTGACCGAGCGCCCGGTGTCAGCGGGCCTGGATGCCCTCCAGCACGGCGTCGACGACCCGTTCGGGCAGGGACTGCTCGTCGAGGTCCGGGTTCCACTGGAGCACCCGCTGGATCAGCATCGGCCCGGTGAGCAGCGCCATCGTCACCTCGACGTCGATGTCGGCGCGGAGCACCCCCTCGTCGATGCCGCGCCGCAGCACCTCGCGCATCAGCTGCCGGCGGGGCGAGATGATGTTCTGGTAGAGCTGGAACTGGTCGGCGCTGCGGTTCACGGCGGGTGCCAGGCAGGGCATGATCTTGGCCGCTCGCGGGTCGACGTTCTTGCCGATCGCGCCGACCAGCAGCACCAGGTCGTCGCGGACGGAGTGGCCGGCCGGCTGCGCCATCACGCCCTTGAGGCGGCGCAACGCGTCCAGCAGCAACGCGTCCTTGCCGGCCCAGCGGCGGTAGATGGTGGCCTTGCCGACCCCGGCGCGGGTGGCGATCGCCTCGATCGAGAGCGCCTCGATGGTGCTGCCCTCGGCGAGCAGGTCGAGGGTGGCCTCGATGATCGCCTCGTCGGCGCGGATGCTCCGCGGTCGCCCGGGCGACCGCGGAGCATCGGCAGTGGACGTCATGTCCGCCATTCTCCCCGAACCTATGCCGTACCGGCCAGCTCAGGCTCGGCGACCGGAGCCGCCGGGGCGACGCTGGTCTCCTCCTTGCCCGGCATCCAGCGCAGCACCACGATGATCCCGAGCGCGGCGATGACCGCGGAGAGCCCGGCCGCCCAGTGCATGGCGGTGACGAAGGCGTCGTTGGCCGCCGAGATCAGCCCCGGCGCCGCCGGGCCGAGCTGGCCCGCCGCCGCGTACGCCCCGGAGATCGACTCGTTGGCCGCGTCCTGGGCCTGCGTGGGCAGACCGGTCAGCGCGTCACCGATGTCGCTGCGGTAGACCGCGGAGAGCACCGAGCCGAGGACGGCCACACCGAGCGCGCCGGCCACCTGGCGGATGGTGTTGCTGACCGCGGAGCCGACACCGGCCTTCTCCCGGGGCAGCGCCGACATGATCGACTCGGTGGCCGGCGGCATGATGTTGGCCATCCCGGCGCCCTGGATGAGGAAGACGAGCAGCACGATCCAGATCGGGGTGGAGGCGCCGATGAAGACGAACGCGCCGAGGGACACCACGGTCAGCGCCAACCCGACGGTGGCGACCGCCTTACCGCCGTAGCGGCGGACCATCGCGGCGCTGCGCGGCGCGAAGACCAGTTGGGCGCCGGCGAAGGGCAGGAAGAGCAGGCCGGTCTGCAACGGGCTGTAGTCGCGTACGAGTTGCAGGTAGAACGAGCCGAAGAACATCGAGCCCATCGCGGCGAAGAACACCAGGCCGACGATGGCGACCGGCGCGGCGAAGCGGGGCACCTTGAACAGTCGGACGTCCAGCGACGGGTGGTCGCTGCGCCGTTCGTGCTGCACGAACCAGGCCAGCACCGCGATGCCGACCAGGATGGAGCCCCAGGCCACCGGGCGGTCGAAGCCGTGCTCGCCGCCGTCGATGATGCCGTAGGAGAGGGCGACCAGGCCGACCACGGAGAGCAGCACGCCGAGTACGTCGATCCGGCCGGGCCGCGGGTCACGCGACTCGGGGACCAGCAGCGCCACCAGCACCACACCGGCGGCGACCACCGGCACGTTGATCAGGAAGACCGAGCCCCACCAGAAGTGCTCCAGCAGCGCGCCGCCGAGGATCGGGCCGATCGCCACGGCGAGACCGACCGCGCCGGCCCAGACACCGATGGCCCGGCCCCGCTCGCGCGGGTCGAAGACGTTGGAGATGATCGACAGCGTCACCGGCATGATGGCCGCGCCGCCGACCCCCATCAGGGCGCGGGCCGCGATGAGCTGTCCGGGGCTCTGGGCGTACGCGGAGAGCAGCGACGCCAGGCCGAACAGCACCAGACCGATCATCAGGAAGCGCTTGCGGCCGGCGCGGTCGCCGAGCACCCCGAAGGTGAACAGCAGCCCGGCGAAGACGAGGGTGTAGGAGTTGATGGACCACTCCAGCTCACCCTGGCTGGCGCCGAGGCCGTGCACCGGGTCGGCCAGGGTGCGCAGGGCGACGTTGAGGATCGTGTTGTCGAGGACGACCACGAGGAGGCTGATCACCAGTACCCCCAGGATCGCCCACCGCCTCGGGTGTCCGGTGTTGTTGTGCAGCTCCATGCCTTGCTTTCCCCCCACGTGATCACCCGCGACGAAATACGATACGGGTCAGACTCGTAACGCGGGTCAGCCTACGACGCGTATTAACGATACGGCACCGATCCGTATCGTATGTGGCCAGCGTCACGCCCGGGCACGACCGCCAGGCAGGCGTTGACGGCGTCCGCCAGGGTGTCGAGACGAACCGCCGGACCGCCGAGCGGCTCGATCCAGCCCGGCCCCGCGCCGTGCACCCGAAGGAGCGGAAAGTCCCGGGCGAAGCGCACCAGGCGGTACGCACGGCCGGTGAGCGGCGTCTGCGACCAGAGCACGACGGTGCGCGGGCGGGCCCGGTACACGGCGCTGGTGAGCGCGGACCAGGGCAGCGCGGGGCCAAGGTTCAGACAGCCGCGGCCCTGCTCACGCAGCGCGGCGGCGAGCGCCAGCAGACCGAGGCCGTGCGCCTCCTTCTCGGCGCCGGCCAGCAGCACCCCGCCGGTGGGCAGTGACCGGCCCGGCTCCCGGCGGTACGCGTCCAACCCGACCCGGACGCCCTCGAAGAGGGCGTGCTCGATGACGATCTCGGCGGCGGTACGCCCCGACAGCCGGGCCAGCAGCGGACGGCAGACCTGCTCCCAGAGCGCCGGCACGCCCCACGCCTCGACCAACTCCAGCAGCACCGAGGCGACGCCGTTGGCGTCCAGGTCCTCGGCCGCCAGCGACACCTGCTTGTGCGCGATCTCCACGGCCTCCGCCGGCATCGGATCGGTCAGCACCAGACGTACCCCCGGGTAGACGTTCTCTACCCGGGGGTTCGCTCGGAGGGCGCGCGGCGGATGCGCCGTCGCGGAATTTCAGCGCCGGCGGGCCGCCAGCCGGTGGGCCAGCGCGGCGACGCTGCCCCAGATGCCGCGCCGGAACAGCACCACGACCAGGACGAAGATGCCGCCGGTCACCAGGCCGATCGCCTCGAACCCGGAGAACGACAACCAGTCCTCCAGCCGGACCACGAGGGCGGCGCCGAGCACCCCACCCCAGAGGGTGCCGATCCCGCCGAGCACCACCACGATGACCGCCTTGCCGGAGGTGGTCCAGTGCAGCACGTCCAGCGAGACGAACCGGTGGCCGACCGCGAACAACCCGCCGCCGAGGCCGGCGATGAACCCGGAGAGCACGAACGCGGTGAGCTTGTAACGGTGCACCGGGTAGCCCAGCGCCCGCGCCCGGGCCGGGTTGTCCCGGATGCCGACCAGCACCCGCCCGAACGGTGAGTGCACGATCCGCCAGGCGGCGGCGAGCCCGAGCAGCACGATCGGCAGAATCGCGTAGTAGAAGAAGTAGTCGTCGGTGAGGTCGAGGCCGAACAGCTCGCGGGGCACCCCCTGGAGGCCGTTCTCACCCTGGGTCACCGAGCGCCACTCGTTGGCCACGTAGTAGACCATCTGCGCGAAGGCCAGGGTCACCATGGCGAAGTAGATGCCGGTCCGCTTGACCGCCAGGTACCCGATCGGCACCGCCAGCACGGCCGCGGCGAGGGCCCCGGCCAGGACCGCGAGGGGGAACGGCAGGCCGGCGTGGATGGCCACCAACCCGGTGACGTACGCGGAGGTGCCCCAGAACGCTGCGTGACCGAAGGACATCAGCCCGGTGAAGCCGAGCAGCAGGTCCACCGCCACGGCGAACAGCGCCCAGCAGAGGATATCCACCGCGACCGCCGGGTAGAGGCCGTTGGGCAGCCACGCCGCGACGGCCAGGCCGACCGCGAGCAGCGCGTACCGCACCCAGCCGGGGGCCCGGGCCACGGCGATCAGCCCGGACGGTGGCGTCGAGCGGGACGCGTCGGTGGGAGTGTCCACGGTGTTGGTCATGCGGGGGCCTCCTCCCGACCGAACAGGCCGGCCGGGCGCCAGAGCAGCACGCCGGCCATCACGACGAAGACGATCGTCTGCGAGACGAGCGGGAAGTTCGAGAGGTACGCCTCACCCCACGCCTGCACCAGCCCGATGCCGAAGCCGGCGGCGACCGACCCGAAGATCGAGCCCAGCCCGCCGATCACCACCACGGCGAACACCACGATGATCAGGTCGGCGCCCATCAACGGGTTGACCGCGCGCATCGGCGCGGCCAGCACACCGGCGAGGCCGGCCAGCCCGATGCCGAAGCCGAAGACCGGGGTCACCCACCGTCCGACGTCGATGCCGAACGCGCGGGTCAGGTCCGGTCGCTCGGTGGACGCGCGGACCACCATGCCGATCCGGGTCCGGGTCAGCACCCACCACACCGCGACGCAGAGCAGCACCGCGAAGCCGAGGATGAACACCCGGTACGTCGGGAAGTCGAACAGCCCGAAGTCGACCGACCCGCTCAGCAGCGACGGCGTCTCGTACGGGCTGGACTGCACGCCGTAGCGCAGTTTCACCAGGTCCTGCAGGATCAGCGTCAGGCCGAAGGTGAGCAGGAAGTTGTAGAGCGGGTCCAGTTTGGTCAGCCGGTGGATCACCGCGCGTTCCAGCGCCATGCCGAGCAGGGCCAACCCCACCGGCATGATCACCAGGGCGGCCCAGAACGGCACGCCCGCCTCGGCGAGCAGCACGTACGCCCCGAACGCGCCGAGCATGTAGAACGCGCCGTGCGCGAAGTTGACCACCCGCAGCATGCCGAAGATGACCGCGAGCCCGAGGGCGAGCAGGGCGTAGAACGCCCCGCTCACCAGCCCGTTGAAGGTGTTCTGCGCGAAACCGCTCATAGCTGGCAGTCCGCGGACGGCGCGCGGAACGCCTCCGCGGCAGGGATCGTCTTGAGCACCTTCACGTAGTCCCACGGCTCGGTGACCTCGGCCTGCGGCTTCACCTGGGCCAGGTACGCGTCGTGCACCACCCGGTGGTCCTCGGCGCGGATCTTCCCGTTGCGCAGGAAGACGTCCTCGACCGTCTTGCCCTCCAGGCCCTTGACCACGGTGTCCGCGTCGTCGGTGCCGGCGGCCTGCACCGCCTCCAGGTACTGCAACGCCGCGGAGTAGTTGGCGGCGTGCGCGAAGGTCGGCCGGGTGCCGGCCTTCTGCTGGAACCGGTCGGCGAACTCCCGGTTCTTCGCGTCGAAGTTCCAGTACCAGGCGTCGGTGTAGGTGGTGCCGGCCAGCGCGGCCGGGGTGAGCGAGTGGATGTCGGTGAGGAACATCAGCCCCACCGCCAGGCCGACGCCCTTGTCCCGCAGCTTGAACTCGTTGTACTGCTTCACCACGTTGACCAGTTCCGCGCCGGCCTGCATGGTGCCCAGCACGTTCGGCTTCGGGTTCAGGTTCGGCGCCTTGAGCAGGAAGGTGGAGAAGTCACCGCTGGTGTTGGGGAACGGCGCCCCGTCCTTGCCGACGACCGTGCCGCCGGCCGCCGTGATCGCGGTGGAGAAGCTCTTCTCCATGTCCTGACCGAACGCGTAGTTCGGGTAGAGGATGTACCAGTTCTTGCCGATCTGCTCGGTAGTGGTCTTCCCGGTGCCGTTGGCCAGCATGTACGTGTCGTACGCGTAGTGGAAGGTGTACTTGTTGCAGCTCTTGCCGGTCAGGTCGGTGGTCGCCGCACCGATGTTGAAGTAGAGCTTCTTCTTCTCCTTGGCCACGTCGGCGACCTTCAGCGCGGCCGACGAGGTGGGCACGTCAAGGATCAGGTCGACGCCCTTGCGGTCGTACATCTCCTGGGCCTTGGAGTTGGCCACGTCCGGCTTGTTCTGGTGGTCGGCGGTCTCCACGGTGATGTCAGTGGTCACCGCCTTGTCGCCGTACTTCGCGGTGAAGTCGGCGATGGCCATCTCCACCGCCGCCACCGAGTTCTTCCCGGACAACTCCGAGTACGCCCCGGACTGGTCGTTGAGCACGCCCAGCACGATCTTGTCGCCGGTCAGCTTCTGGTCGCCACTCGACTGGGGGCCACCGCCGCCGCATCCGGCGACCAGCACCACCACGGCCGACGCCGCGGCCACACCCATCGTCCTGCGCATGCCCACTCCATCCATCCCGCGCGTCGTCGCGCGGGTCGTCGTTGAGAGAATTCAGATCCCGAGGTACGCGAGCAGTTCGCGTTCGCGTGAACGCACCTCGGAGTTGTCCATCGCCTCGGCGACCCGGCCCTCGGCGAGCAGGTAGTGCCGGTCGGCGACCCCGGTGGCGAAGTGCAGGTTCTGTTCGACAAGCAGCACGGTCACCCCGTGCCGTTTGGCCTCGCGCAGCAGGTCGCCGACCTGCTGCACCAGCAGCGGCGACAGCCCCTCGGTGGGCTCGTCGCAGAGCAGCAAGCGGGCGCCCATCCGCAGCACCCGGGCCAGCGCGAGCATCTGCTGCTCACCGCCGGAGAGCATGGTGGCCGCCGAGTCCCGCCGGGTGTACAGCGCCGGGAACGCCTCGTACACCCGCTCCAGCGACCACGGGTCGGGGCCGACCGTGGGTGGCAGCGTGAGGTTCTCGGTGACGGTCAACGTGGCGTAGCTGCCCCGGTCGTCGGGCACCCAGCCCAGGCCCAGGCGGGCCCGCTTGTGCGCCGGCAGCCTGGTGATGTCCCGCCCGTCCAGCTCCACCGTGCCGCGCTGACCGGGGTGCAGCCCCATCACGCAGCGCAGCAGGGTGGACTTGCCGGCACCGTTGCGGCCGACCAGGGTGACCACCTCGCCGGCGGAGACCTCGAGGCTGACGTCGCGCAGCACCTGCGCCTCGCCGTAGAAGGCGGACAGGTTCTCAATGCGCAGCATCGGCCACTCCCAGGTAGGCGGTGATCACGCGTTCGTCGGCGCGGACCTGCTCGTACGGGCCCTCAACGAGGACCTTGCCGGCCTGAAGCACGGTGACGGTGTCGGCGAGACGGCCGACCACGCTCATGTTGTGCTCGACCATCACCACGGTCCGGCCCTGGCGGACCCGGCCGATCAGCTCGACGGTGCGGTCGACGTCCTCCAGGCCCATGCCCGCGGTCGGCTCGTCGAGCAGCAGCACCTTCGGGTCCAGCGCCAGGGCGATGGCCAGCTCCAGGGCGCGTTTGCGGCCGTACGCCAGGGCCGCGGAGGGGGCGTGCGCCAGCTCGGCCAGCCCCACCATCCCCAGCAGTTCGTCGGCCCGCTCGGTGTAGCGGCCCATCAGCTTCGACGACCGCCAGAACCGCCAGCCCAGCCCGCTGGGCGACTGCAACGCCAGCGCGACGTGCTCGCGCGCGGACAGTTGCGGAAAGAGGCTGGTGATCTGGAACGAACGGGCCACGCCTAGCCGGGCCACCTGCTCCGGGGGCAGTCCGGTGACATCCCGCCCGTCCAACTCGATCCGGCCACCACTGGGTCGCAGGAAGCCGGTGAGCAGGTTGAACAGGGTGGTCTTGCCCGCGCCGTTGGGGCCGACCAGCGCGTGCACACTGTCCGACGCCACGTCGAGGTCCACGTCGTCGACCGCCCGGAAGCCCCGGAAGTCGCGGGTCAGCCCACGGGCCGACAGGAGCGCTTGCCCGGCCATCGCCTCATCCTCCGCACGTCGCGGCGACGGTCGGTTCGGTGACCGTGGTCACAGGCCCGTCGCGTGGACGAAACCTACGGCGGGTCGCCAGAGTCGAACCATGTCGATGGGCTCCATATTCGACCCACGATTGACGTGCGTGAACTCCACTCCCCTGTGCCGTCGACTTGACCGGACCCCCTAGGTTGATGATCCACACAGCCCACCGGAAGGTCCCCACCCCATGCCCGTCGGCTTCACCATGGCGATCGTCTTCGCCGTCGCCCTGGCGGTCAGCGCCGTCGTCGCCCTCGTCGCTCCGGCACGGTCACTGAAGCGGATGGCCGCCCTCGCGGCGCTCGGTTTCCTCGCCCTCACCCTGGTGGTCGGCATCGCCTCCAGCGCCCACTCGGTGCCGATCCGCTCGGTCGGCATCGTCACCAGCTTCGGCAAGCCCACCGGCGAGGTGACCGGCTCGGGCCTGAAGTGGGTGGCGCCCTGGCAGAAGGTCGGCGAGTGGGACGCGGGCCGACAGAAGTACGACCACATCGGCGGCGACAACTGCGTACGCGTGCGCACCGGCACCCTCGCCGACGCCTGCGTCGAGGTGCTCGTCGAATGGCAGGTCAAGCCGGAGAACGCGCCAAAGCAGTTCATGGACTACAAGGGCGACTTCGCCAGCTTCCGGGGTCAGCGGGTGGGTGTGCAGCTCGACAGCGCGGTAAACGACGCCTTCGCCGCGTACAACCCGCTGGAGAAGATCGACGCCCAGACCGGTGACCTCAACGTCGACCTGAAGCCGTTCGCCGCGAACATCAAGACCAGCGCGGAGACCCGCCTCGCCACCGACGTGGACATCCTCTCGGTGACCATCACGCGGGTGAACCACGACGACAAGACCGAGGGCAACATCAAGGCGTTCCAGGACAAGCTGGCGCAGACCCGCAACCTGGAGCAGGACCGCAAGAACGCCGAGATCTCCAAGCAGATCACCGAGACCAACGCCAAGGTCGACAAGGTGACCCGCTGTCTGGAGATCGCCGAGAAGAACGGCGCCAACCCGGGGCTCTGCATCAACCCGGGCATCGTCACCGGCAAGTGACCCGCGGGCCGGCGAGGGCGACCACCGTCGGTCACCTTCGTCGGGGCGGATGCGGCGTTAAGCGGTATACCTCAGAGGTATAAATATGCCTCTGAGGTATACCGCTCCTCGGCAGATCGACATGACGAGCCAGCCGAGCGCACGGTTAGGGACTATTCGTCTAGGCGAAGCTGAACAGCGGCGGGAAGACGAGGACCACGATCCAGGCCCACACGGCGTACACCGGCAGGTAGCCGGTCTGCCATCGTTCGAGCGTCGCGAACGGCGTGCGCCGACGGATGAAGCTGAGCAGGAGCCACGCCGACCACGCGAGGTTGACCAGCAGGATCACGTTCTCGCCGAGCGCGGCCGCCCGGTTCGGCGTACCGCCGTACTCGTCGGTGATGCGCCCGGTGATCTCCATCAGCACCAGCACGTCGATGGCCAACGCACTGACCACGAGCGCGAGTTGGAGTTTGTCGAACAGGCCGGGCGGGGCCAGCGGCTCACGGGCCGAGAGTGAGTAGAGCAGCAGCCCCAGCACCACGACCAGCAGGAGGTCGAAGAGGAGCAGCGCCTCCCGCTCGACGTCGATGCCGTGGCTGGTCCAGACGACAGCGACGAGGAAGGCAAGCAGCGCGGCCGTGAAGAGCGGGGTGAACAGCCTGGTCAGGACCGGCGCGATGTTCTCGACGACACTCTGCTTGGCCTCGACGAGCCACCCGGCCACGACGACCGCCGCCGCCGCGCCGCAGGGCAGGAGCCACTGCGAGACGAACTCCTCCGGGACGATGCCGATGGCCGCGAACGTGTTGAACAGGAACGCGGCGAGCACGCCCCCACCGAGGGCCATCAGCACCAGATAGATGAACCACTCGCCGGTGAACCGGATGAAGTCCATGCGTCGACGGGAGGAGCGCCAGTCGTCGGCGACGTAGGCCAGACCGACCACCAGCCACAGGGCGATGGGCAGGTGGACGCTGGTGACGACCACGGACTGCGAATCGTCCGCCAGGGGGTAGGCGTTGGCCGCCACGGCACCGAGGACGAAGAGCACCGCCAGTGCCGCGATCACCGTCCGTCGGGCTCCCCGGCGCCAGGCCAGGTACGCGGCCAGCCAGGGCAGCGCGAACAGGGTGAAGTTCCGCGCGTAGAACGGGCCGTCGTCGTCGAAGCTCAGCCCGAACAGCGCCGGCACCTTGACGGACGCCAGCGCACCCGCCGCACAGGCGAGCATGACCCACAGGTCCCGGCGGGAGCGCGTGCCGCCGACCGGGCTGCCGGAGTCACCGGTCAGCACCAACTGCTTCCATAACCGTTCCGAATGTTCCCGGGCGAACTCGCGGGAGAGCTCGTCGAGGCTGCCCATCCGTTTCACCGCGACCAGGAACGCCTCGTCCGGGCTCAGGCCGGCGGCGACGAGCTCGTCGACCGAGCCGCGGAGGTGGTCTTCCAGCTCGTCGGCGTCCACCGCCTGCAGCTCCCTGCGGCGCAGCACGTACTGGCGCCACTGCTCGAACTGCGCGTCCAGTTCCTCGGGCCCGTCGTGTGCCGTCATGCGAGGCCCTCCAACGGGTGCACCGTCAGCGGCGCGCGGTCATGCCAGATCTCCTTGAGCGCGCCCACCACGGTGTCCCACTGCCGGCGCTGCTCGGCCAACTCGGCCAGGCCCCGGTCGGTGACGCGGTAGTACTTGCGCTTCCGCTCGCCGGCGACCGCCTGCCAGCTGGACTCCAGGTAGCCGAGGCGCTCGAGCCGGTGCAGCAACGGGTACAGCAGCCCTTCGGTCCAGTCCAGCTCACCCCCGGACAGCTCGTTGATCCGCCTGATGATGGCGTAGCCGTAGCTCTCGCCCTCGGCCAGGATGCCGAGCACCATCGGCGTCGCCGAGGCGGCGACCAGATCCTTGGCGACCTTCACGAAACCTCCCGTCCCCTAAACCTAGAAGTACGATGCATAGTACTGCTAGGTATAGCTTCTGGCACAACGGGTGGTGCCCGAATCGCCGTCACGGGCAGCTGTGGTGCCGCGGTCGGGCACTTTCCGGGTTAGCCTTGGCGCATATGGCTACCTTTCGCAGCGCCTCAGTCCTCCTTTCCTCGGACGGCACCAGGACCCCCGGCACCGCCGCGCTCTTCGCCGAGCCGGCCCGTAGGGGCGGGACTCCGCCCTGGGCGGGCGACTTCCGTCCCGCCAACAGCGCCGGCAACGGCCCCAAGAACGCGGTCGGAAAGACCTTCACCCTGGAGCTGCCCGACGGCAGCACCGGCAAGGTCGTGGTCCAGGGCCTCAAGAGCGGCAAGGGCGGCGTCGTGCTGGCGCTGATGGGCGAGGACGCCCCGCCCTTCTGACCAGCCGCCCGGCTCTCGTCGCCCGGGTGCCCAGGGTTGACCCTTCCCGGGTCACCCAGGGCACCTGGCCAACCACGCCAGTCGTCCCCGACAAACCGCTGGGATGTCGACGGCCGTGTCGCGACAATGGCCGTCATGCCGGAGGTCGAAGTCGTTGTCGCCCATCAGGAACGCGCGACCCTGCGCGTCGGCGACGTGTTCCTGAAGATCGACGCTGATCCGGGGCGCACCGACGTCGAGGTCGAGGCGATGGCGCTGGCGCCGGTCCCGACCCCCGAGGTCCTCTGGCGCAAGCCGCCCGTGCTCGCGCTCGCCGCCCTGCCCGGATTGGCGCTCGGTCGCCTCGGCGAGCCGTCGACCGCCTCGCCGGCGGCGTGGGCCGCGGCGGGCGCCGCCGCTCGCGAGCTGCACGACGCGCCCCTACCGCCATGGCCCGGCCGCAGCCGCGACGAGTTGACATCGCAGCTCGACGCCGAGTGCGAGTGGCTCGTCGGCAACGGCGTCCTCCCCACCGACCTGGTCACGCGCAACCGCCAGGTCGCCGAGGCGGCGCTCCGCCCGTGGACCCCGGTTTTCACGCACGGCGACCTCCAGATCACCCACGTGTTCGTCGACGGCGACGAGGTCACCGGCGTGCTCGACTGGTCCGAGGCGTGCCAGGGCGACGCCCTCTTCGACCTCGCCACCCTGACGCTCGGCCACGAGGAGCACCTCGGCGACGTCCTCGCCGGTTACCGCGCCGACGTCGACCTCGACGTGATCCGCGCGTGGTGGTCGTTGCGAAGCCTGCTGGCAGTCCGCTGGCTCGTCGAACACGGCTTCGACCCGTGGGCACCAGGCTGCGAGATCGACGTGCTGAGATCGTCGACGTGCTGAGAGCCCGGCTGTGACGAGCGTCAGTCCAGGGTGACCACCCACCGCGCGCCCTCGCCGCGCGCCAGCCGGTCGAACGCGGCCGGCGCCTCGTCCAACGAAACCGTCCCGCTGACCAGCACACCCAGATCCAGCGCGTTGTCGGCGAGTTCGGCAGCCAGCACCGGCACCTCCCGGTCCGGGTCGGACGAGCCGTACACCGAGGAGCGCAGGGTGCGCGCGGAGTGGAAGATGTCCAGCGCGCCGAGGCTGACCATGTCGTCCTTGGCGCCCATGCCGACCACGGTCACCGCTCCCCCACGCCGGGTGAGCCGCCAGGCGGCCCGGATGGTGGCGGCGCGTCCGACGCACTCGAAGGCGTGGTCGACGCCGCGGCTCTCGGTGCGCGCCCGCACCTCCTTGGAGAGCCGGTCGTCGGAGAGCAGGAAGTCGGTCGCCCCGGCGGCGAGCGCCAGGCCCCGTTTCGCCTCGGCGACGTCGATGGCCAGGATCGTCGTGGCACCGGCCCGGCGGGCCGCGCTGAGCACGGCGAGCCCGACCCCACCGAGCCCGACGACCGCCACCGCCTCGCCGGGCGCCACCCGGGCGGTGTTCCGGACCGCGCCGACGCCGGTCAGCACCGCGCAGCCGAGCAGTGCGGCCTGCTCGGGCGGCAGCCCGGCGGGGATCGGGATGACGGCACGCTCGGGTACCACCACCGCCTCGGCGAGCGCGCCGAGGCCGAGGGTCAGGTGCAGCGGGACCCCGTCGTCGGTCTCGCCGCGCGGCACGGTCGGGGCGGTGGTGTCGGCGCAGAGCCACGGCTCGCCGCGCCGGCACCACCAGCAGGCCCGGCAGGCCGGTGCCCAGTTGAGCACCACCGGGGTGCCGACGGTCAGCTGGCTGCCCGGCCCGACCTCGGCCACCACGCCGGTCGCCTCGTGCCCGAGCACCAGCGGGAACCTCGCGGCGAGGGTGCCGTTGACCATGGACAGGTCGGAGTGGCAGACACCGGCCGCCCTGATCGTCACCCGCACCTCGCCGGGGCCGGGCGCGGGTAGGCGTACCCGCTCGACCCGCAGCTCGGCGCCGGACCCGCGCGCGACGAGCGCGCGAACGGTGACCGGCGCGGACGCCGGCTCGGTGCCGCCGCCACCCGGCGCGGCCGCGGACAGCTCGGTGCCGCCTGCCGGCACGGCCGGGGACAGCTCGGGGTGGGTCATCGCTGGATCGCCTTCAGCTCGCAGAACTCGGCCAGCCCGTGCACGCCCAGCTCCCGGCCCAGGCCGGACTGCTTGTACCCGCCGAACGGGGCGAGCGGGTTGAACGGGGCACCGTTGATGTCGACGGCGCCGGTACGCAGCCGCCGGGCCACCGCGAGCGCCGCGTCGGTGTCGGCGGACCAGACCGCGCCGGCCAGCCCGTACTTCGAGTTGTTGGCGATGGCGACCGCCTCGTCGGTGTCGGTGAACGGGATGACGGCGAGCACCGGGCCGAAGACCTCCTCCTGGGCGAGCGCGCTGTCCGGGTGTACGTCGGCGAAGACGGTCGGGGCGACGAAGTGCCCCCGGGCCGGCACCGGGGCGTCGGGCCCGCCGGTGACCAACCGGGCGCCGTCGGCGAGGGCCCGGTCGATGTGGCCGCGTACCCGCTCGGCCTGCGCGGCGGAGACCAGCGGGCCGAGCCGGGTCGCCGGGTCGAACGGGTCGCCGAGTCGGTAGCCGGCCACCGCCGTGGCGATCAGGTGGAGGGCCTCGTCGTACCGGTCGCGGTGCACCAGCATCCGGGTCCACGCGGTGCAGGTCTGGCCGGAGTTGAGCAGGGCGTTGCCGACGCCCACCTTGACGGCGGTGGCGAGGTCGGCGTCGGGGAGGATCACGTTGGCGGACTTGCCGCCCAGCTCCAGCGCGACCCGGGCGATCCGGTCGGCGGCGAGCCGCATGATCCGCGCGCCGGTGGCGGTGGAGCCGGTGAACGAGACCAGGTCGACGTCGGGGTGCCCGGCGAGCGCCTCGCCGACCACCGGCCCGGTGCCCGGGACCAGGTTGAGCACCCCCGGCGGCAAACCGGCTTCGGTGACCGCGTCGAAGAGCAGGTACGCGGTCAACGGGGTCAACTCGCTGGGCTTGAGCACCACCGTGCAGCCGGCGGCCAGGGCGGGTGCGAGTTTCGCCATCACCTGGTGCAGCGGGTAGTTCCACGGGGTGATCGCGCCGACCACGCCGATCGGCTCGCGGACGACGAGGGAGTTGCCGATGCTCTCCTCGACCGGCGCACGGGCGGCGAGCGCGACGTGGTCGCGCAGCACGGTCAACGGGAGGCCGACCTGCACCCGGGTGGCGAGCTTGAGCGGTGAGCCCAGCTCCACGGCGATGGTGCGGGCGAGGTCGTCGGCGCGGGCGGTGAGCGCCGTGTGCAGCCGGTCGAGGTGGGTGGAGCGCTCGGCGGGGGTGGCGGCCGACCAGCCGGGGAAGGCGGCGCGGGCCGCGGCCACGGCGCGATCCACGTCGGCCGGGGTGCCGGCCGGCACCTGCCCGACCAGTTCCCCGGTGCTGGGGTTCTCCACGTCGATCGGTTCGGCGTCGGCGGGAGACGTCCACTCCCCACCGACGTGCAGGTGGCGCCGGAGGCGCAGCGAGTCGGGCAACTGCGACGGCGGGGCGGCGAGGTCCATGTCGTCCCTTCGGGGGTGGGCGATGGGCGATGGCGACGGGGCGATGAAACTAGCGCTGGGAGTTTGGACGCTACCCGTTGGGCCGGGCGGACTCCACCGTGTCGACGGTGCGGGTGTACTCGGCGGCCAGACCGTGCAGCAGGGCGTCCAGGCCGAGGGCGAAGGCGCCCTCGTCCACACTCTGCTGGTGCTCGGCGAGCCGGTGCGCCTGGCGCAGGTGCGGGTAGTGCGCGGCGTACAGCTCCGGGTCCTCGACGAACCCGCGGGCGAACGAGCCCAGCGCCGACCCGGCCACGAAGTAGCGCAGGGCGGCGCCGATGTGGGTGGCGCGGGCCGGCGGCCAGCCGGCCCGGACCAGGCCGCCGTAGACGGCGTCGGCCATGGCGAGGGCTGCCGGTCGACGACCGGGCCCCTGGGCGAGGTACGGCACGATGTTCGGGTGCGCGGTGAGCGCCCGCCGGTACGACCAGGCCCAGTCGCGCAGCGCGGTGGTCCAGTCCCGGCTGGCGAAGCCACTGGTGTCGACGGCGCCGGTGACCGTGTCGGCGACCGCGTCGAGGATGTCGTCCTTGGTAGCGAAGTGGTTGTAGAGCGAGGGACCCTGCACGCCTAGCGCGGCGGCGAGCCGGCGGGTGGAGAGCGCGCCGAGCCCGTCGGCGTCGATCAGCGCGAGCGCCGTCTCGACGATCCGGTCGCGGGTGAGCAGAGGTCGTCGAGGTCGGGGCACGTCAGAGCTCCTCGGTCTGCGGTGTCCCTCCCCGTGGGAAGCACCTGTTCACGCACCCTATCCGGGACCGTCTGCGCGCAGGCGTCACCAGGAGGGGTCTGGACGAATGAAAACTTACACCGCTAGTTTAGGGATGACCGCTGCGACCCGCAGCGGCGCACCGCCACGCCGACCGAGGGGGAACCGTGGACTTCGCACTGTCCGACGAGGAACGCGCCGTCCGAGACACCGTGCGCGCGTTCATCACCCGCGAGGTGATGCCCCTGGAAGCGGAGGTGCTTCGCCGGGAACGGGCGCACCAGCCGGGCCTCGACCGCTCCGAGGTGCGCGAACTGCAACTCAAGGCACGCAAGTTCGGCTTCTGGGGCCTGGCCACCCCGGAAGAGTACGGCGGAATGAACCTGCCGGCCGTACTCCAGTCGTTGATCTGGACCGAGCTGGGCCGCACGTTCGTGCCGTTCCGCTTCGGTGGCGAGGCCGACAACATCCTGTTCCACGCCACCGAGGAGCAGAAGCGGGAGTTCCTCATCCCGACCATCGAGGGCGAGCGGCGTTCCTGCTTCGCGATCACCGAACCGGGCGCTGGGTCCGACGCGGCCAACATCCGGCTGTCCGCCCGCCGCGACGGCGACGACTGGATCCTGGACGGCGAGAAGACCTTCATCACCGGCGGTCACGACGCCGACTTCGCCATCGTGGTCGCGGTGACCGATCGGGAGAAGGGCGCCCGCAACGGCGGAGCCACCGCCTTCCTGGTGGACCGGTCGATGGGCTGGCGCTCCGAGTTCATCCAGACGATGGGCGAGGGCGGGCCCGCGTCGCTCATCTTCGACGGCGTACGCGTGCCGCACCGCAACATCCTCGGCGAGATCGGCCAGGGCTTCACGCTCGGCATGGAGTGGATCGGCAAGGGGCGCTACACCATCCCGTCGCACGCCATCGGCATCGCCGAGCGGGTTTTGCAGATGGCCATCGAGTACGCCAACACCCGGGAGACCTTCGGCGCGAAGATCGGCACCAACCAGGCCATCCAGTGGATGATCGCCGACTCGGAGACGGAGCTGGAGGCGGCGCGCTGGCTGGTGCTGCGCTCGGCGTGGACGGTCGACGCGGGCCTGGACCCCCGGCACGCCTCGTCGATGGGCAAGCTCTACGGCGCCGGCATGGTCAACCGGGTGGTCGACCGGGTGCTCCAGATCCACGGCGGCATGGGCTACACCCGAGAGCTGCCGATCGAACGCTGGTACCGGCAGGTCCGGCTCTACCGGATCTTCGAGGGCACCGACGAGATGCAGCGGCTGATCATCTCGCGGGACCTGCTGCGCGGCTACACGAAGATCGGTGGCCACCTGGCCTGAGCCGGGACGTCCACTGACGTCGAGGACGGTCGGCTACCCGCCCGGCCGCCCTCGACGCCGGGTTCAGCCGGTCAACGCCGTCAGCGCGGCGTCCACATCGGCCTCGGTCGAGTAGATGTGGAACGAGGCCCGGACCCGCCCGGCGCGCACCGCCGCCCGGATGCCGGCCGCGGCGAGGCGCTGCTCCGCGTCAGGCACGTCCACGCTGACGATGGCGCTCTCCCCCGGTGGCCGGCCCAGCCCGGTCAGGAACCGGTTGGCCAGCGCCACGTTGTGCGCCCCGATCGCCGAGACGCCGACCTCGGCGACCACCTCCAGGGCGGGCACCGCACCGACCCAGCTGAACCAGGCCGGCGAGATGTCGAACCGGCGGGCGTCGTCGGCCAGCCGCAGCGGCGGGCCGTAGTAGGAGGCGTGCGGGTCGCGGCCCGCGTACCAGCCGGCGGCGTCCGGGCGCAGCCGCTCCCGCAACCCGGGGGCCAGATAGGCGTACGCCGTCCCGCGCGGATTCATCAGCCACTTGTAGCCGCCCACCGCCACCACGTCGGCCAGACCGCCGTCGAACCGCAGCCAGCCGCACGCCTGGGTGGCGTCCACCGCCACCAGCGCGTCGTGCGCACGGGCCGCGGCCACGATCTCGTCGTACGCGGCGACCGCCCCGTTGGCCGACTGCACCAGGCTGAACGCGACCAGGTCGGTATCGGCGTCGATGGCGTCGACAAGCGACTCCAGCGGCACCGTGCGGACCTTGACGCCGCGCTCCTCCTGCACCAGCCAGGGGAAGAGATTCGAGGTGAACTCGACCTCGGGGACCACCACCGTGGCACCGGCCGGCAGAGCCGCCGCGACCGGCCCGAAAAGCTGGGACACGGTCGCGCCGACAGCCACGTCACCGACCGGCACCCCGACGAGGCCGGCGAAGGCGACACGAGCCCGGTGCGTCGACTCGCCCCAGCCCTCCCACGACGTACGACCAACCCGCCAGGCCGCGAGTGCCTCCTGCAACGCTGCCCACGCCGGTTCCGGCGGCAACCCGTAGCTGGCGGTGTTCAACCAGCCAGGCTCCGGCTGCCACAGCTTCTGCGCCTGCTCGATCTCCATGCCGTCGACGCTAGGCCGAACGACGCGCGACGGGCACGGCCAATCGGCGACCGGCGGCCTGTCAGATCCGGACGAAGTCCTGACCGAGCAACGCCCGCAGCTTGGTCAACGCGCGGGCGTTCTGCATCTTGACCACCGACACGGAGACGTCGAGGGTGCTGGCGACGGCCTCGACGCTCTGATCCTCCCAGTGCCGGAGCACCACGATGGCCTGGTCGCGGATCGGCAGGGTGGCCAACGCCTGGAGCAGGGCGATGTGCAGCTCCGTGGTGTCGTCGGGCCGTTGCGGCGACACCTCCGGCAGCTCGGCGAGCACGACCTCGGTGGCGCTGTGCCGCTTGTTCTGGTCGAAGACGGCGTTCATGAGGACCCGGCGGCTGTACGCCTCGAGATTCGCGGTGCGCCGGATCCGGCCCCAGTTCGCGTACATCTTCGCGAAGGTCGTCTGGGTCAGGTCCTGGGCGAGGTGCCAGTCGCGACACATGAGGTAGGCGGTACGCCGCAGCCTCGGTGCGGTGGTCTCGACGAACGCGGTGAACTCCGCCTGCTGGGCGGTCTGCTCACGCCGTCGAGCCGCGCCCCAGCGGGCAGCCGCCATCAGTCGACCACCGACGCGTTGGTGCCGGCCGGACAGTCGACGCCGATGATCTCGTCGACCCCGGGCATGCGATCAACCCGGGCAGCCAACGTCGCGTACGGGGACCGCGCGACGAGCGTGATCCGGAACGACTCCGGCAGTTGGCTGGGCACGATGTTGACGACGAGTTCGGGAGCGTCCGCGTACAGCTTCTTGAAGTTCATCAGCGCCTGCTCGCGACTCACGAACACCAGGGTCCCGACCGCCGGGTCCGCGTCCAGCGCGTGGGATACCGCGATGCGCTGCTGGTCGGTGATCTCGTCGGCGAGGAAGACCGTGGCGTCGGTCGCGGTCTCCCGGGCGGGAAACTCGCACGCCTTGTTCACCAACATGCCGAACGCCGCCGGCACCGTCGTCGGTGGCGGCGCCGACGGCTGCGGCGGTGTCGCCACGTTCACCACCCCGACCGTCGCGACGGCGACCACGGCGGCAACACCTGTCGCCACCAGCCCTTGCCGGCGTCGGCGCAGGGTGGTGCCGGCGGCCATCGCGTCGTCGGCCAGGTCGACAAGGGGTAGTTCGGGCTCGTCGGCGATGGCGCGGTCGAAGAGCACCCGCAGGTTCTGATCCATGTTTCCTCCCGTGGCCCCGGTGGGCTTCCACAGGTGTTGACTGGTTGGGGCACCGGTTCGGTCACATCGACGCCGAGCCTGCCGCTCGGCCAGCCCACCGGGCGGGCCTTGCCATGCTCACCCGGCGGGTGTCGCTCGCAACCCGTCGATGGTCAGCCCGAGAACGCGGTCGCGCTGGGCGTCGTCAACGTAGGAGACGGTGCTGACGCCGGAGATCATGCGCAGAATGTCGTCGATCGACGGCTCCGGGCGCGCGACCCGGGCCCGTTGCGCGCGTTCGAGCAGCGGGCTGCCGGCCTCGCGCATCGCCCGACGGCAGGCCTGGAAACTGTCGCTGGTGCGGTTGAGTGCGTCGGCGAATGCGAGCTTGGTGCCGATGTAGTCGACGAAGCGGCGGAGCCAGGTGACGAGCGCGTCCCAGGGTTCGAGGTCGTCGAGGTCGGCGGCCGCCCGGCACAACGCCTCGACCTCTTCACGGTGGACCTCCTCGACGAGATCCTCCCGGGTGGGGAAGTTGCGGTAGAGGGTGGCGATGCTCACCCCGGCCCGTCGCGCGATCTCCTCGAGCGACGCCTGCGCGCCGTCCTCTGCGAACGCGTCCCGGGCGGCCACGAGCAGGGCATCGAAGTTGCGGCGGGCGTCCGCGCGTTTCGGCCGCCGCGACGTGGGGATCGCCACCATGCCGCCTCCCGTCGTTGTCAAACGTAGGAACCCTACGGTTAAAGTGTAGGGGCGCTATCAGTTCTGATCCTACGTGCCTTTCACCTGAGGGAGCGACGACATGTCCGCCAAGAAGATCGCGCTGGTCACCGGTGCCAACAAGGGTGTCGGTCTGGCGACCGCACGCCAGCTCGCCGAGCGCGGCCTCACCGTTCTCCTCGGAAGCCGCGACACCGAACGTGGTGCCGCAGCGGCCAAGGAACTCGCTGACACGGGACTAACTGTGCGACCGGTACAGATCGACGTCACCGACGATGCGTCGGTCGCGCGGGCGGCCGAACTCATCGACCGCGAGTACGGCCACCTCGACGCTCTGGTCAACAACGCCGGCATGCTCATCCGCAAGCCGGCCGTCGAGGTGACGGCCGAGGACCTGCGCCCGGAGTTCGAGACCAACGTTCTTGGCACCGTCCGGGTCATCCATGCCATGTTGCCCCTTCTGCGTAGGTCGCCGTCGGCGCGAATCGTCAACCTCTCCAGCGACTCGGCGATCTTCGCGAAGGCCACCGAGAAGGGCTCGATGTTCGCCCGCTCGCACGAGTCGTTCGCCTACTCCGCCACCAAGACCGCGGTGAACATGCTGACCGTCAAGTACGCCAACGCCTTCCTCGACGACCCGGAACTGGCGCACGTGAAGATCAATGCGGTGACCCCGGGCTACGTCGCCACCGACCTGAACAACTTCAAGGGTGTGAAGAGCACAGACGAGGGTGCGCGCGCCTCGGTGTACTGGGCGACCGTTGACGATGACGGTGAAACTGGTGGCTTCTTCGACGACAACGGTCCCGTGCCGTGGTGATCGCGGTCAGGCCCTGACCACGCCCGACGAGCGACGCGGCTCGTCAGGGCATGTCGCGCCGGCCGGCCGACTCGCGAGCGACGGGTGGGCGGGCGCGGGCGAGACTGTCGGCGAGGCCGGCGAGCCACCGGTCGACCTCGACCAGGTGCCGGACCGACTGGAGGTCGGCCTCGCCGAGGAGCGGACGAACGCGGTCCAGCTGGTCGACGCAGGTGGTCGAGACCGGCGCCCGGTCCGGTGTCCGGCCGTGCGCGACCTCGTCGGCGAGGACGTCGTACGCCGATCGCAGGCGCCCGGCGGACTCCCGCAGCAGCGCCGCCGCCTCGGGCCAGCCGGCGAGGCAGCCGGGCGGGTTGCGGCGCAGCAGCGACTCCGCGCCGGGCACGACGTGGTGCCCGGCGCTCAGGACGGCATCCCAGTTCGCCTGCTGACGGTGTGGATCGTGCCGCTCGGAGTGGTACTGGCAGTACGACGAGTCGATCAGGACCATCCGACGACGAACCCGGCGGAGGGCACCCTCAGGTGGCGGCGCGTCGCCGAGCACCGCCTCGACCGTCTGTTCGACCGCGTCCGCGCTGGCCGCCAGGTAGCGGGTGGCGTTGTGCCGCAGGTCGTGGCCCGCGCCGCGCGGCCACATCGCCACCCCGGCGAGCACGCCGATCAACGCGCCGAGCAGCACGTCGACGAGGCGGACCTCGGCGAGCCGCCACCCTTCCGGGCTGAGCTGGGCGAAGACGACCGTCAGCAGCAGGGTGAACAGCGCCTGCTGCCACACCGGACCGAGCAGGCGACCAACGCCGAAGGCCAGCAGCAGGGTGATCGGCAGGACGATGGCGTACACGATCGGCTCGTCGACGACGAGCATCACCCCGCCGCTGGCGACCGCGCCGGCGATGGTGCCGAGCACGGCCGGCCGCAGCGCCGTGCGGGTGTCGGCGGCCGAGGTGCGCAGGACCGTGAGGGTGGCCAGCAACACCCAGAAGCCGTGGGTCAGCTGCAACAGCCCGGCGGCCACCCGGGCGATGGCGAGCGCCACGGCCAGCCGCAGGGAGCTGTGCAGGTGGGCCGAGCGCGGCGCCAGGTGGGAGCGGAACTGCCACCAGTACAGCGTCCACGGGCTGCGCCGGGTGTACTCGAACAGCCCCGAGGAGGCGTCGCCACCGTCGAGCCGCACCCCGGTGGCCACCCGGGAACCGACGACGAAGACCCGCACCTGGTCCGCGAGGGCCAGCGCCGTCGCGTCCCGGCACAACCGGGGTACGTCCGGCGCGTCGCGGACCTGGCCCTCTCCCACCGGGTACGCCGCCTCGGCTCGTCCGACCGCCACGTCCAGGTCGGCGGGGGCCACCGCCGGGGCACCCGGCGACAGGCTCCGGCCGGCGGCGCGGGTCGTGTTCGCGCACGAGCGCAGCAGACGCGCCGCCGCCAGGTCCGGGATCGGCTCGGGCGGGGCGTCCGCCGCCAACCGGTCGGCCTCGGCGAGCACCTCCCGTAACGCGGCCGCGCAGATCCGCAACGCCCGGTCCTGAGCGCCCGCCGCGGTGGGCGCCCACGCCGGAGGGCTGCGGTTCAGCTCGATCGCCGCCACCACGTCGTACGCCCGCTCGCGCCGCGTGTCCCGGCCACCCGCGGCGGCGTGCGGCGCGGTGAGCCTCTCGGCGGCGGCGTCGATGAAGGCGGCGACGCCGTCCGCCGCCTCGGCGAGGCGCTGCCGGTAGGAGACCGGCACCGGGTCGGGCCAGAGGACCACCTCGGCCGCGGCGAGCAGCACGACGGCGAACGTCACCCCACCGAGCCGCTCCGGCAGGGTGCCCGGCTGGTACGGCGGGAACGACGCCAGGATGTAGAAGAGCTGGAACGCGCTCGCCAAACCCACCAGGCGCGGGTTGCCGACCCCGGCGAACGCCACCACGAACCCGACGACCAGCATGCCGCCGGCGGCCGCCCACGTACTCCACGCCAACAGTGAGCCCACCGCGATCAGCGCCCACACCGCCGGCAGCGACAGCACGAGGATCCGCGCCCGCTGCGGCGCCGGCCCGGGCAGCTGCGCGAACGAACCGGTGGCGATGGTGCCGAACAACCCGTAGGTGGCGAGCGTGGAGCTGCCCGCGCCGTACCGGCAGCCGTAGAAGACGACGGACGCGACGAGCGTCAGCCGGGCCGCGCGTCGCAGGATGGCGTCGCCTGGGTCACGGCGGCGAAGCCGGCCAAGGAGGCTGGTTCCGAGCACGACCGCTCCCCCGGCTTCGTCGCAGCACCCCTCCCCGGCCCACCATTCTCCACCGCGCCCCGCACTGGGCGGCGGGTTTGGCGGCGAATCACCGCCGAGAGCTGCCGAGCAGACCGAGTCGGAGGGCCCGGAACAGGGTGCCGGGGCGGCTCAGGGCGGCCGGGTGGTCGAGCATGGTGGTGACCCGGCCCAGCCGGGCGTTGAGCACCGGATCGGTCAGCGACGCCCGGAAGAGCAGGTCCCCGAACCACTTGGTGACCTTGTAGCCGGGCGGGTACGGCCCGTCCACGTGCGGCAGCTCGATGTCGGCGGTGGTGGAGATCTGCCAGGCGGCGTCGACCACCACGCGAACCTGGTCGAAGTACGCCCGCGCGGGCTCGTCGTGCGGCTTGGGGCCGGACCGCAGGAACTTCGACAGGCAGGAGGCGTGCAGCGTCGCGGAGGTCATGCCCTGGCCGTACACCGGGTTGAAGGACGCGACCGCGTCACCGGCGGCGACCAGCCCGGCGGGCAGCCGGTCGAGCTTGTGGAAGTCGCGGCGTCGGCTGTCCGCCTGGTGGTACGTGACCACCCCGCCGAGCATCTCCCCGTTCTCGGCGATGTCACCGAACATCTGCGGGTAGTGCTGCCGGCAGCGGGCGGTGAAGTCGGCGACGTCGCGGCTGGGCCGGTCCCCGTCGTAGCCGGCCACCAGCATGATCCAGCGGTCCCCCTCGACCGAGTTGATCCCACCGATCCGGGCGGTACGCCCCCTGCCCGCCATGGTGTGGAAGACCGCCACCCAGGCGTCGCTGACCTTCTCGTCGCGCCTGAACAGCGCCGTGGCGTAGTTCAGCTTGATCGGCATGCGCTGCATCGGCGGGCGCGGCCACCCGTGCTCGGCCAGCCAGTCGCTCAACCGGCTGGACCGCCCCATCGCGTCGACCACCAGGTCCGCCGCTTCCACGATGGGCTCGCTGCCACCCTCGGGCACGAACCGGGCGCCGGTGACCCGGCGCTCGTCGAAGAGCAGGCCCTCCGCCCGGCCGTACACCATGCGGATGTTGTCGACGGCGAGGGTGCGCCGGCGGACCAGCGCCTCCAGGAACGGACGGGTGGTGATCAGCGCCGGTCCGGTGCCGGTCGGCGCGGGCGGCAGACCCAACATGCCGTTCACGAAGACCTTCGCCGTTCCCGGGTCGCGCGGCGGCGGCGGGGCGCCGAGCGCGAGCGCCTCGTCGGCGATGCCAGGAAACCACCGCTCCAACTGGACCTGACCGGCGGGCAGCAGTGCGTGCACCTGACTGCCCTGGGGCACACCCGGCCGCGGCCCGGCGTCGACATCGGACGGATCCCGTTCGATGATCAGCACTTCCTCGGCGTGGTCGCTCAACACCCGGGCGGCCAGCAACCCGGCCATGCTGCCGCCCAGCACCACCGCCCGTCGCATGACCACTCTGGTCTCGGCCGGCGGTTCGGCCGTCGCTATCTCGGCGAAGAGCCGGGACGGAGAGGGGGGCATGCGATCACTCCTCGAACGGTCGGGGAACCTCGGCATCCACGACCGTAACCATCGCAGCGCCCGCCGTCAGCGCTCAGTTGGCCCGCCACATCTGGTTGGTGTCGCCGTTGCACCGCCGGAACCGCAACCGGGCCTCGTGGGCAAGGGTCGCGCCGGGTCCGGCCACCAGCTATGAATGTCCGATGAGTGCGCATGCCGCCGCGACCCGGGCCCCAGGTGCCCCGGGCCTCTTGGATCCCTGGGCGGGCAGCCGGTTGGGGCCCCGGGTAGGCAGCCGGACCAGGCCGGTCGCGTGGCGGGCCATCCTGTGCCTGGTGGTGGTCCTGTCCGCCTGCACACCGGCGGGTGAGTCGCACCCGCGCACCACCCCACCGGCCAACGGCGCGGCGCCGTCGACGGACGCCAGTGGTGGCCGGCCACCCTGCACCCCATCGGTCGATACGCTGCCGGCCCCGCCGGCGGGCTACCGGCTGGTGGGGAAGGACGTGGCGGTGCCCGACGCCCGCGTGATGTCGGCGGAAGCTTCCGGGGAGGCCGACCCGGCGGCACGGTTGTTCGCCAAGTGGGGGCTCGTCGTCCGCGCCGGCAGGGTCGTCGACCTGCGGGTGGCCCCGGGTTGGCAGGACAAGGCCCGGCTCGGCTGGGGTGGCACGCCCGCGCCGACCGCCACGGTGCACGCCTGCGCGCCGGAGGGTGGACAGGGCCAGTGGATGGCCTTCGTCGGCGGCACCTGGGTCGCGCAGGCCGCCTGCGTACCGCTCATCGTGACGTCGAACGGCCAGGACGAACGCGTCAACCTCGGCATCGGCGTCCCCTGCGACAAGACCACCACCCCCTAGCCCCCACCCCGGCCAACGCGCCCCCCACCACGGTTGATCAAGAGCTTTGCGTCATCCGTCGCGGCGTGTCGTGACGCGAACTTCTTGATCACCGGCGACGGGCGAGGGCGGCGGTGGGCGGAGGGCAGCGGCGGGCGGCGGCGGGGATGGGTGGGGTGGGAGTCGGTGCGGGCGGTCGGGGTGGACGGCGGTGTCTACTGTCTACAGCGCTGCGTACCGACTGCTGGCCGGGATCGCTGCTCGCCCCGCCGACGCCCTGGACGTTCTGTCGAGAGGTCAACGACATGCTGAAAGCCGAGGATCTTCCCCCGTTTCAGCGTGCCGTGTCCTACGAGTCGCAGCGCGGCCAACGCGTGTACGCGACCCTGATCGCGCTGCGGCTGTCCCTGCTCCTGGTGGCCGCGGTCGCGGGAGTCGCCACCTGGAAGCTCGACGACTTCGCCCTGGGCCCGGCGCTCGCGGCGGGTGCCTTCGCCGCCACCTCGATCGTCGAGGTCTTCCTCCTCACCAATCGCCCCAACGAACGGTGGTACGTCGGCAGGGCCCTCTCCGAATCCATCAAGTCGCTCACCTGGCGATTCACCATCGCGGCTGACCCTTTTCCGCGAGCGCGGAGCGACTCGGACAGCGTCGAGGAATTCACCAGCCGACTGCTGGGCCTGACCCGGGACATGTCCGCCGCCGGGTTGGCGGCCCCCGCGGTGGCCGGGCAGCAAATCACGGACGGAATGCGCGCACTACGCGCAGCCTCCCTCGAGGAGCGCCGTGCCGCGTACCTGACCGGCCGTCTTGAAGCCCAGCGAGCCTGGTACGCCGAGCGGTCTTTGTCGAACCGGGCGCGGGCGACCCGCTGGTCGGTCAGCATGCTCGTGCTGGAGATAGTCGGGGTGACCCTGGCCGTGTCGCGGGCTGCCGGGCTGACCGACCTCGACCTGCTGGGCGTGGCCGCCGCGGCGGTCGCGGCCGGCGCGGCCTGGACGCAGACACGGCAACACGGCGCGGTGGCGACCGCCTATGCCCTGGCAAGTCAGGAGCTTGCCGCCATCGGGTCCCTCGCTACCCGGATCAGCTCGGAGGCCGACCTGTCGCGGTTCGTGAACGACACGGAGACGGCGATTTCCCGGGAGCACACGATGTGGCGAGCACGCCGCCGCTGACCCCGCCCGCACCCGGCACCCGGCACCCGGCACCCGGCACCCGGCACCCGCAGATCAACTCGGATTTCAGGAAGACGCGGTGTCCGGGCCGCTCGGATGCCCCGATTTCCAAGAAACGGAGTGGATCATCGGCGAGCAGGGGTCGCGGCGGCGGGTCGCGGCGGCGCTCGGCCGCCGCGACCCCGATCCGCGCCCGTGACTCAGGCCGCGCTCCGGCCGGCGCTCAGCCCGAGACTCAGGCCGCGCCCCGGCCGGCGCTCAGCCCGAGACTCAGGCCGCGCTCCGGCCGACGCTCAGCCCGAGACTCAGGCCGCGCTCCGGCTGACGCTCAGCCCGAGGCTCCGGCCGACGCTCCGGCCGGCGTGGTCTCCTTCTCGTCGGGGCGGGGTGCCGCGTCGTCGTCGTGCTCGTCGACCATGGTGGCCTCGTCGAACGGGTCGTTGCCGCTCAGCACCGCGGTCGCCCGCTCCCGGTCGAACTCGCCGGTCCAGGTTCCGACCAGCACTGTCGCCACCGCGTTGCCGGCGAAGTTGGTCAGCGCCCGAGCCTCCGACATGAACCGGTCGATGCCGACGATCAGCCCGACGCCGTCGACGAGGTCCGGCCGGTGTGACTGGAGGCCGCCGGCCAGCGTGGCCAGCCCGGCGCCGGTGACCCCGGCGGCGCCCTTCGACGCGATGATCATGAACAGCAGCAGCGAGATCTGCTCGCCGATGGCAAGCGGCTTGCCCAGCGCGTCGGCGATGAACAGCGACGCCATGGTCAGGTAGATCGCCGTGCCGTCCAGGTTGAACGAGTAGCCGGTCGGCACCGTGATGCCGACGACCGGCTTGCTCACGCCGAAGTGTTCCATCTTGGCGATCAGCCGCGGCAGCGCCGACTCCGACGACGAGGTCGACAGGATCAGCAGGAACTCCCGGCCCAGGTAACGCAGCAGCGAGAAGATCGAGATCCGGGCCACGAACCACAGCAGCGCGCCCAGGAAGACCAGCACGAAGATCAGACAGGTGACGTAGAAGCCCACCATGATCTGGGCGAGGCTCTTGAGGGCGTCCACGCCGGTCGCGCCGACCACGGCGGCCATCGCGCCGAACGCGCCGATCGGCGCCAGCCACATGATCATGGCGAGGACCTTGAAGACGACCCGCTGGATGACGGTGATGGCGCTGAGCACCGGCTCACCTCGCCGGCCCATGGCCTGGACGGCGAAGCCGACCAGCAGGGCGACCAGCAAGGTCTGGAGCACCTTGCCCTCGGTCAGCGACGAGAGCAGCGTGGTCGGGATGATCCCGAGCAGGAAGTCCGCCGTACCGGCGGCCTCGTCACCGGCGGCGGCCTTGCCGGAGCCGGCGAGTTCCGGGCCGAGGTTCAGGCCGGAGCCGGGGTGGATGAGGTTGCCGACGACCAGGCCGATGGCAAGTGCGACGGTCGACATGGTGAGGAAGTAGCCGAGGGCCAGGCCGCCGACCTTGCCGACCTTCGCGGCCTGCCGGACGGAGCCGACGCCGAGCACGATGGTGCAGAAGATGACCGGGCTGATCATCATCTTGATCAGGTTGACGAAGCCGGTGCCGATCGGCTTGAGTTCCTTGCCGAAATCGGGGGCGACCAGGCCGACCACGATGCCGGCGACCACGGCCACGATGACGGCCAGATACAGGTAACGGGTACGGTCCCGGCGGACCGCCGGTGCCGGGGTGGTGGCGGGTGTGGTGGTGTCCATGTCGACAATGTGAAGCGCGTCTCACCCGTTGACAGCCTTGCGGTCATTCTGTTCACCGCGACGGAACCAACGGTGGCGCGAGAGGAGGTGGTGGAGGTGGCCCGACGTCAGTGGAGCATCGCGGGGCAACTCTTCGCCCTCCAGGCGATGGTGGTGACGTTGCTCGTGCTGGCCGGCGCGGCGGGCGCCGTCTGGCTGGCCCGCAGCGACGCGCGCCAGGCCGCGCAGGATGAGGTGCTCGCGGTGGCGCAGACCGTGGCCGGCTCCCCCGACGTCCGGGCGGCCCTCACGACCGCCGACCCGGCGAGGGTCCTGCAGCCGTACGCCGAGTCGACCCGCAAGGCCACGGACACCGACTTCGTGGTGGTGATGGCCCCGGACCGCACCCGTTTCTCGCACCCGACGGAGGACCGGATCGGCGAGCCGTTCGTCGGCGAGATCGGGCCCGCCCTGGCGGGCCGCCCGTTCACCACCACCAACGTCGGGACGCTCGGCGAGTCGGTGCGCGCGGTCGTTCCGGTGTACGACGAGCAGCGACACCTCATCGGTCTGGTCTCGGTGGGCATCACCACCCGCGAGATCGACAAGAAGCTGCTCGGCCAGTTGCCGGTGCTGGTCGGTGTGGTCACGCCGGCTCTGGCGCTCGCCGCGACGGGCTCCTGGCTGCTCAGCCGCCGGCTCCGTCGCCAGACGCACGGCCTGGGGCCGGCGCAGATGACCCGGATGTACGAGTACTACGACGCCGTCCTGCACTCGGTGCGCGAGGGTCTCGTCGTGCTGACCACCGATCGCCGGGTGGCGCTCGTGAACGACGAGGGCCGCCGGTTGTTGGGGCTCGACGCGGACGCACCGGTGATCGACCAGCCGGTGGCCGGGATCGACCTGCCGCCGGCGGCAGCCGAGCTGCTCGACTCCGGGCGCGACGCCCGTGACGAGCCGATCCTCGCCGGTGACCGGGTGCTCGTCGCCAACCAGCGGACCGCCCGGTTCGAGGGCTCGGCGCTCGGCACCGTGCTGACCCTGCGCGACCAGACCGAGCTGCGCACACTGGCCAGCGAACTGGATTCGGTGCGGGCGCTGACCGAGGCGTTGCAGGCGCAGACCCACGAGTCGGCCAACCGGCTGCACACCGTGCTGACCCTGGTCGAGCTGGGCCGCGCCGACGAGGCCGTCCGGCTCGGCACCCGGGACCTGGTCCTCGCCCAGCAGCTGACCGACCGGGTGGTCGGCGCGGTGACCGAGCCGGCGTTGGCCGCCCTGCTGCTCGGCAAGTCCGCACAGGCCGGCGAGCGCGGGGTGGATCTGGTCATCGAGCCGGACTGCCACCTCGACGACAGTCCGCTGCCAACCGGTGACCTGCTCACCGTGGTCGGCAACCTGGTCGACAACGCCCTGGAGGCGGTGGCCGGCACACCGGCGCCGCGCCGGGTGCGGGTCTTCGTCGGCACGGTCGACGACGAGTTGGTGGTCCGGGTCGCCGACAGCGGCCCCGGCCTGGCACCGGAGCGGGTCGCCGACGCGTTCCGCCGCGGCTGGTCCACCAAGAGCACCGGCCGGGGCCTCGGGCTGGCACTGGTCGGGCAGGTGGTCCGTCGGCACGGCGGTAGCGCCGAGGTGGGTCGCTCGGACGACGGCGGCAGCCTGTTCACCGTCCGACTGCCGGGCCGAATCGAGCGGTCATGACCGACATCCGGGTGCTGGTCGTCGAGGACGAGCCGCTGCTGGCCGAGGCGCACAGCGCGTACACCGAACGGGTTCCCGGTTTCGTGGTGGTCGGGGTGGCGCACACCGCGCGGGCGGCGATGGCGGCCCTGCGCGCCAACGACGGCGGCGACGTGGACCTCGTACTCCTTGATTTTCGGCTGCCCGACCTGCACGGCCTGGACGTCTGCCGGGCGCTGCGCGCGGCCGGCAGCAGCGTCGACGTGCTCGCGGTGACCTCCGCGCGGGACCTGGCGGTGGTGCGCACCGCCGTGTCCCTCGGGGTGACCCACTACCTGCTCAAGCCGTTCACGTTCGCCGCGTTCCGCGACAAGCTGGAGCGGTACGCCGACTACCGCGCCCAGGCGCTCGCCGACGGCGAGGTCGCCGCCCAGCACGAGGTGGACCAGATGTTCGCCACCCTGCGCGGCACCGCCGGGCACAGCCTGCCCAAGGGGCTCGACGCGCAGACCCTCGATCGGGTACGCGCCGCGCTCACCGACGGCACCCGCGCGCAGGTTGGGCTGTCCGCGACCGAGGTGAGCGCGCTGACCGGCATCTCCCGGGTGACCGCCCGCCGCTACCTGGAGTACCTGGTCACCGTCGACCGGGCCGCCCGCACCCCCCGCTACGGCACCCCCGGCCGCCCCGAGGTCGAGTACCGCCCCCGCTAACGCCCCCGCCGCGTCGATCTTGCACTTTCTGCTGGCACAATTGCCCTCAGAAGCGACATTTCTGCGACAGCAAGCGCAAGATCGACGGGGGTGGGCTGGAACCGCGTGGCGGGGCGGAGATCCGTTGTTAGACTCGGCGGAGTTGGGTTAGTGGCACGACCAGGGAGACCAGACATGGCGGGTGACGACGACATCTCCGGGTGAGACCGGATGTGTTCGGCCATCGGTTCGGCGCGCGTCCGCGTAGCCGCCGAGGCCATGTTGTCGTTCCCCCGGTTCCCGTTGTCGTCGGGCGGCTCTGGCGCGCCCACCCCACCCTCTCGAGGTCACTCGCATGTCTGATGCGTTCATTGTCTGCTCGAACCTGTCCTTCTCCTGGCCGGACGACACCCCGGTCTTCTCGGAGCTGTCCTTCACCGTGCCGGGCGGTCGCACCGGCCTGGTCGCGCCCAACGGCGCCGGCAAGAGCACCCTGCTGCGGCTGATCGCCGGGGAGCTGCGGCCCAGCGGCGGCAGCGTCACCGTCGACGGCCTGCTCGGCTACCTCCCGCAGACGCTGCCACTGGCCGGTGACCTGAGCGTGGCTCAGGTGCTGGGCGTCGCCGAGCGGATCGCGGCGCTGCACGCCATCGAGGCCGGCGACGCCAGCGAGGAACACTTCGCCACCATCGGCGACGACTGGGACATCGAGGAGCGCACCCGCTCGGAGTTGGACCGGCTCGGCCTCGCTGAGCTGTCGCTCGACCGTCGGCTGCACACCCTCAGCGGCGGCCAGGTGGTCTCCCTCGGCCTGGCGGCACAACTGCTGCGCCGCCCGAACGTGCTGCTGCTCGACGAGCCGACAAACAACCTGGATGTGGAGGCCCGGCACAAGCTCTACGACGTCCTCACCGACTGGTCCGGGTGCCTGCTGCTGGTCAGCCACGACCGGGAGCTGTTGGACCGGATGGACCGCATCGCCGAGCTGGACCAGGGTGAGATCCGCTGGTACGGGGGCAACTTCACCGCGTACACCGAGGCGGTGCAGGCGGCGCGGGAGGTGGCCGAGAGCAACCTGCGCAACGCCGAGCAGGAGGTCAAGCGGGAGAAGCGGGAGATGCAGCAGGCCCGGGAGCGCGCCGACCGGCGGGCCAGCAACGCGTCCAAGAACCTCAAGAACGCGGGCCTGGCCCGGATCGTGGCCGGCGGGCTCAAGCGCAGCGCGCAGGAGTCGGCGGGCAAGGCGCAGGAGACGCACTCGTCTCGGCTCGGTCAGGCCAAGGCCCGGCTTGACGAGGCGGGGCGGGCGGTACGCGACGAGGACCGGATCGTCGTGGACCTGCCGGACACCAGCGTCCCGGGCGGGCGCACGGTCTTCTCCGGCCACGGGATGCGGGCCCGCTTCGACGGCCGGGACCTGTTCGGCGGTGACGGCGCCGACCTGGTGATCCGGGGGCCGGAACGGATCGCGCTCACCGGGGCGAACGGCGTCGGCAAGTCGACCCTGCTGCGCCTGGTCAACGGCGACCTGGACCCGGCCGGTGGCGAGATCCGGCGGGCCGACGGGCGGATCGCGTACCTGTCGCAGCGGCTGGACCTGCTGGACCTCGACCGCACGGTGGCGGAGAACTTCGCCGCGTACGCGCCGAACCTGCCGGACGCCAAGCGGATGAACCTGCTCGCCCGCTTCCTGTTCCGGGGTGCCCGGGTCAACCTGCCGGTCGGGGTGCTCTCCGGCGGTGAACGGCTGCGCGCCACCCTCGCCTGTGTGCTCTGCGCCGAACCGGCCCCGCAACTGCTGCTGCTCGACGAGCCGACAAACAACCTGGACCTGGTCAGCGTGGGTCAGTTGGAGAGCGCGCTGTCGGCGTACCAGGGGGCGTTCGTGGTGGTCAGCCACGACGAGCGGTTCCTCGCCGAGATCGGCGTGCAGCGCTGGTTGCGGCTGGCCGACGGCCAGCTGCGGGAGATCAGCGCCCCCGACCGGGGTTGAGCTTGCCGGTCCGGCCGGCGCACGCCGGCCGGACCGAGGCCCGCTCAGCTCACGTTGGCCGGGCCGAGAACGCTCTTCAGGTCACCCATCAGCGCGGTCGTCGCCGCCACCCGGAACGGACCCAGTCGCAGGGTGGTGGTGCGCCCGCCGTTCTGCAGTTTGACGTGCACCTCGGTGTCGCCGGGGTGCAGCACGAGGGTTTCCTTGAGTTTCTCCACCAGCGGTGGTGTGCAGCGGTGCACCGGGATGGTGAGGGTGACCGGCTTGTTGGTGGCGCTGGTGCTGACATCCGGCATGGACATGTCCATCGCCATGATCCGTGGGGTGTCGTCGCGGCGGTCCACCCGACCCTTGACCACCACGATGGCGTCCTCGGCGATGTACTGCCCGATCACCTCGTACGTGTTGGGGAAGAACAGGGTCTCCACCCCACCGGCCAGGTCCTCCAGGGTGGCCGACGCCCAGGCCCGGCCCTGCTTGGTGACCCGGCGCTGCACCCCGGAGAGGATGCCGGCGAGGGTGACGACCGCCCCGTCGGGCACCGCTCCCTCCTCGGCCAGGGAGGCGATCGTGGTGTCGGCTGCCGCGTTGAGGATGTGCTCCAGGCCGAACAGCGGGTGGTCGGAGACGTACAGGCCGAGCATCTCCCGTTCGAAGGCCAGCTTGTCGCGCTTGTCCCACTCGCTGTCGCCGATGGTCGGCATCACAGTGGTGCTGCCGGTGTCGGCGTCACCGAAGCCGGCGCCGAACAGGTCGTACTGGCCGACGGCCTCCTTGCGCTTGACGTCGGCGTACGCGTCGATCGCGTCGGCGTGCACCGCGAGCAGGCCCTTGCGGGGGTGGTCGAGGGAGTCGAACGCGCCCGCCTTGATCAGCGATTCGATTGTCTTCTTGTTGCAGACCACCGCGTCCACCTTGGACAGGAAGTCGTAGAAGTCGGCGTACTCGCCCTTCTCCTCGCGGCAGCGCATGATCGAGGCGACCACGTTCGCCCCGACGTTACGCACGGCGGCGAGGCCGAAGCGGATGTCCTTGCCGACCGGGGTGAACGGCCCGGCCGAGGTGTTCACGTCCGGTGGCAGGACCTGGATGCGCATCCGGCGACACTCGGACAGGTAGAGCGCCATCTTGTCCTTGTCGTCGCCGACGCTGGTCAGCAACCCGGCCATGTACTCGGCCGGGTAGTGCGCCTTCAGGTACGCCGTCCAGTAGGAGACCAGGCCGTACGCGGCGGAGTGCGCCTTGTTGAAGGCGTACCCGGCGAACGGCACCAGGACGTCCCACACCGCCTGGATCGCCTCGTCGGAGTAGCCGCGTTCGCGACAGCCGTCCCGGAACGGGATGAACTCCTTGTCGAGGATCTCCTTCTTCTTCTTACCCATGGCCCGGCGCAGCAGGTCCGCCTGACCGAGGGTGTAGCCGGCGAGGATCTGCGCGGCGCGCTGCACCTGCTCCTGGTAGACGATCAGGCCGTGGGTGGGCTCCAGGATCTCCCGCAGCGGCTCCTCCAGCTCCGGGTGGATCGGGGTGATCTCCTGGAGGCCGTTCTTGCGCAGCGCGTAGTTGGTGTGCGAGTCGACACCCATCGGGCCGGGTCGGTAGAGGGCCAGGACGGCGGAGATGTCCTCGAAGTTGTCCGGCTTCATCAACCGCAGCAGCGACCGCATCGGCCCACCGTCGAGCTGGAACACGCCCAGGGTGTCACCGCGGGCCAGCAGGTCGTACGCGGCCTTGTCGTCGAGCGGCAGGCCCAGCAGGTCGAGCTTGCGGCCGTGGTTCAGCTCGATGTTCTTGACCGCGTCGTCGATGATCGTCAGGTTGCGCAGGCCGAGGAAGTCCATCTTCAGCAGCCCGAGCGACTCGCAGGTCGGGTAGTCGAACTGCGTGATGATCGCCCCGTCGGCGTCGCGGCGCATCAACGGGATGTGCTCGATGATCGGCTCGGCGGACATGATGACGCCCGCGGCGTGCACACCGGTCTGCCGGATCAGCCCCTCGATGCCCTTGGCCGTGTCGATCACCTTGCGCACGTCCGGGTCGGAGTCGTACAGGCCGCGGATCTCGCCCGCCTCGGCGTAGCGGGGGTGCTTGTTGTCGAAGATGCCGGTGAGCGGGATGTCCTTGCCCATCACCGCCGGTGGCATGGCCTTGGTGATCCGGTCGCCGACCGCGTACGGGAAGCCCAGGACCCGGGCCGAGTCCTTGATCGCGGCCTTCGCCTTGATCGTGCCGAAGGTGGCGATCTGGGCGACCTTGTCGTCGCCCCACTTGTCGGTGACGTACTTGATCACCTCGCCGCGCCGACGCTCGTCGAAGTCGATGTCGACATCCGGCATCGAGACCCGCTCGGGGTTGAGGAACCGCTCGAAGATCAGGCCGTGCTGGATCGGGTCCAGGTCGGTGATGCCCAGCGCGTACGCGACGAGCGACCCGGCGGCCGAACCACGGCCCGGACCCACCGCGATGCCCTGGTTCTTCGCCCACTGGATGAAGTCGGCGACCACGAGGAAGTAGGACGGGAAGCCCATCTGGTTGATCACGCCGAGCTCGTACTCCGCCTGGACGACGTGCCCCTCCGGGATGCCGTTCGGGTAGCGGCGGGCCAGGCCGGCGAAGGTTTCCTTGCGGAACCAGGACTCCTCGGTCTCCCCCTCCGGGACCGGGAAGCGCGGCATCAGGTTGTGGAACTCGAACATCCCGGCCGGGTCGACCTTCTCGGCGACCAGCAGGGTGTTGCGGCAGCCCTCCTGCCACAGCTCGGACGAGTCCACCGCGCGCATCTGGTCGGCGCTCTTGATGAAGTAGCCGCCGCCCTCGAACCGGAACCGGTTGGGGTCGTCGATGTTGCTGCCGGTCTGCACGCAGAGCAGCACGTCGTGGGCGGTGGCCTGCGCCTCGTGGGTGTAGTGCGAGTCGTTCGTGACCACCGGCGGGATGTCCAGCTTGCGGGCGATCTCGGTGAGCCCCTCGCGGACCCGGCTCTCGATGGAGAGGCCGTGATCCATGATCTCCAGGAAGTAGTTGTCCTTGCCGAAGATGTCCTGGTAGCTGGCGGCGACCTTGAGCGCCTCGTCGAACTGGCCCAGTCGCAGCCGGGTCTGCACCGCACCGGACGGGCAGCCGGTGGTGGCCATGATCCCCTCGGCGTGCTCGGCGATCAGCTCCATGTCCATCCGGGGCCACTTGACGTAGTGCCCCTCCATGGAGGCGCGCGAGTTGAGGGTGAAGAGGTTCTTCAGGCCCTGCGCGTTCTTCGCCCACATGGTCTTGTGGGTGATCGCGCCGTTACCGGAAATGTCGTCGCTCTTCTGCTCCGGGCGACCCCACTTGACCCGTGCCTTGTGATAGCGCGACTCCGGCGCCACGTACGCCTCGACGCCCAGGATCGGCGTGATCCCGGCGGCCATCGCCTGGTTGTAGAAGTCGTTCGCACCGTGCATGTTGCCGTGGTCGGTGATCGCCACAGCGGGCATGCCCAGCCGCTTGGCCTCGGCGAACAGGTCCTTCAGTCGGGCCGCTCCGTCGAGCATCGAGTACTCGGTGTGCACGTGCAGATGCGCGAACGAATCAGCCATGCGTGGCGCCCCCCGGCGGTGTGGATCTTGTTGGTCGGAGCCGACCGGGACCTACCCTACCGAGGTGATCTCGGCGGCTCCACCGTCCGCGCCGAGGGTGGCCCTCGTCTCCTGATCGCCCCCGCGTGGGCCTAGGCTCGGAGGATGGCGAGGTACTACGACGTACACCCGGAGAACCCCCAGCCCCGGGTCATCGGGCAGGTCGCCGACCTGATCCGCGGTGGTGGGCTGGTCGCCTACCCGACGGACTCCTGCTACGCGCTCGGCACCCAACTGGGCAACCAGGACGGGCTGGACCGCATCCGGCAGATCCGACACCTCGACGACCGGCACCACTTCACGCTGGTCTGTCACGACTTCGCGCAGCTCGGTCAGTTCGTGCAGATCAGCAACTCGGTCTTTCGCCTGGTGAAGGCGTCCACCCCGGGCAGTTACACGTTCATCCTGCCGGCCACCCGGGAGGTGCCCCGCCGGATGCTGCACCCGAAGAAGCGGACCGTCGGCGTGCGGGTGCCCCGGCACACCGTCACCCAGGCGCTGCTGGCCGAGCTGGCCGAGCCGCTGGTGTCCAGCACGCTGGTCCTGCCCGGCGACGAGGAGCCGATGACCCAGGGCTGGGAGATCAAGGAACGGCTCGACCACCAGCTCGACGCGGTGCTCGACGCCGGCGACTGCGGCAAGGAGCCGACGACCGTGATCGACCTGTCCGGGCCCGAGCCGGAGATCCTGCGCCGGGGCGCCGGGGACGTGTCCCGCTTCGAGTAGCGCGCGCGTCGGGTGTCGGACGGTACGGGGCCGCTGCGGCGGCACCGGTCGTACGCTCAGGGATCGGCACCGGCGAGCATTGGACACCCGGCATGCCCGACGCGGAGGACTTCGACGCGCTGGCCCGCGTCGCCGCGCACGGCGACCCGGCCGCGCTGAACGCCCTGCTGGTCGCGGTGCGCCCGGAGGTGCTGCGGCTGTGCGCCCGGTTCCTGCCCAGTCGGGAGGACGCCGAAGAGGCCTGCCAGGACACGCTGCTGGCGCTGGCCGGCGGCATCGGCCGGTTCGAGGGGCGCTCCTCGTTCCGCACCTGGCTGCACCGGCTGACCGCCAACCGGGCCCGCTCCACGTACCGCACACTGCGCCGCCGCTGCCGGTTGGAGGCCGGCGGCGTACCGCTGCCCGACCAGGCCGACCCCCGACGAACCAGCGTGGTGGCGGGCACCCGCCTCGACCTGCTCGACGCCTTCGACTCGGTCCACCCCGACCTCGCCGAGGTGGTCGCCCTGCGCGATGTCCTCGGGCTCAGCTACCCCGAGATCGCCGCTCTGCTCGACGTACCGCTGGGCACTGTGAAGTCCCGGTTGCACCTGGCCCGGCGGCAGGTCCGGCAACGGCTCGGCGCCGAGTGAGCCGCCCGTCGTTCCGCCGGGTCGCCGTCGTCCTCGCCGTCACCGTGGCGGTCGCCGGCTGCGGCGGCGCCGACGCCGTCTCGCCCCTGCCCGTCCAACCGCCCGGCCCGACCCATCCGACGCCGACCCCCTCCGCGATCTCCACGATCCCCATCATCCCCACGGCCACCGGGTCGCCGTTCCGACCGCCGCCGACCAGCGGGCGCCCGGCCGCACCACCGCCCGCACCCACCAGGCCCAGGGGTACGCCCCCAACGACTCCCCCGCCCGACGCGACCCCGGCCTGTCAGGGCGCGGTCCGCTACGACCTGCCGCTCGCCGAGACCGAGATCGAGCTGCTGAAATCGCTCTGCTTCGCCACCGGTGCGGTGCTGCGCATCCAGGGCATCGGGCCGGGGCTCGTCACCGTGGACCGCCCGGAGTTGGTCTCCCAGCAGTACGAGGCGGGCGTGGTGGACATCCGCTTCGTCCGCGCCGGCACCGTCGCGGTGACGATCCCGAAGGACGGCCGGGAGCACACCATCACCGTGGTGGTCCGCTAGCCGGTGGATCGGTGCCGGGCCCGGAAGAACTCGGCGGTGGCGACCCCCAGCAGCACCAGACCGGCGGCGACGCTCACCGTCAGACCGGGCAGGTGCGGCGCGACCGTGGCGAGAGCGATCGCCACGACGACGCCGGCGACATGGGACAGCGGCAACCGCTCGTAGACCTCGTACTCGAGCACCGCGCGACCGCACAGCAGCAGCCCGGCACCGCCCAGGATGAGCGCGACCATCGGTGCGCCCGGCCGCTCGGCGGGCTGCTCGATGATCCGTTCGACACCGGCGGCCGTGCCGACCACCCCGGCGATCATGAGCCAGTGGGCGTACGGGTTGGTCTGCACCAGCCGGGCCGGGTGGGGCGACGACTCGATGGCGGCGCGGAGGGTCGCGCCGGCTCCCCGGGCGTAGCTCCACCAGAGCACCGCGGCCGTGAGGAACGCGGTACCGAAGGCGGCCACCCGATCCGCGGTGAAGGGTTGGTGGCCCAGGCTGAGGACGCTGACCAGGACCAGCTCACCCAGGGACAGAATGTAGATCTGCTGGTAGCGCTCGGCGAGGTGCTCGGGCACCACCTGGTAGCGCGGCAGAGGTGCCCGACCGGGAAGCGGAAAGCGTAGGCCGAACGCGGTGTAGTCGACCGTCAGCGCGGCCAGCCACACCGCGAGCCGCCAGCCGGGATCGGCCACCAGACCGCCGACCACCCAGAGGGTCCCCGAGCCGACGTCCCAGATCAGAGCGCGTACCGGACGCTCCTGCTCCGGCCGCCCCCGCAGGAACCAGGCGAGCACCAGCCCTCGCACCAGGAAGATCGCGACCCAGGTACCGCTGAAGATCAACCCGTGGTCACCGAACGCCGTGGGCAGCGCGGCGGCCATCAGCATCAGGCCGAACATGGTGCCCAGGATCAACAGTGGGAGCGGCTGCTTCCGGGGGCTGTAGCTGTCGGTGATCAACGTGGTGGTCACCCACACCGCGAACAACGTCGACAGCAGGAGCAGCGCCTGGGCGATGCCGATCCAACTCTGGTCGGCGGCCATCTTTCGCGAGGTCATCGCCAGACCGGCGACCAGGGCGAGGTCGAAGAACAGCTCCAGCAGGTCCGTACGCGGTGACCCGTTCGGCGTGCGGATCGGTGCTCGACGCGGGCCGCCGCTCACCGGCTCGCGCTTCTGGGCCACGGTGACAGCTTCACACCCGGGGGGTCGCCGACGGGCGCGTTCCGCCGCACCTACCGCAGGTGTACTCCGGCGAGCAGGGTGTCCACGAAGGCGGGTCCGCTGTCCGCTGGCGGGGCGATCTGCACGTACACCAGTGCGGGTCGGCCGGGGTGCAGGGCGGCCGACTCGATGATCTGCGGCCGACCCCGGTCGCAGCGGTACGCCACCACGGTCCACTCGACGCCCGCCTGCCCGGTGGCGCGGGCCGGCGCGGACGCGCAGTCGCTGTGCGTGCGCTCGGCCAGGAACCCGGCCGGCGTGGTGCGTGCCGCCGTGCTGGCGGAGAGACCCACGAACGCGCCCGGCAGTCGGGGGTCGGCGGCCCACCGGCGGGGTTGCGGTGACATCACCAGCGCCGGCTCGGGCTCACCGTCGGCACCGTACTGACCGGCCCAGGTGGCACCCGTGGCGGACCAACCGGGCGGCAACGCCACGGTCAGCGGCCCGGCCGTGTACGTGCCGCCGACCGGCCGAGCCGACCCGGCGCCACCCGACTCGGCGCCCACCGCACCCACCGCGGCGACGGCCACGACCGCGACCCCGGCCAGCCGCAACCGGTACGGGCGGCGGGCCCCCGGCGGGGGTGCGGGCCGGCGCCGCACGGGACCCGTCGGCGCAGCCAGCACCGCCGGGGCGCTCGCGCCCGTCAACGCGACCGGCCGCCCCGTCAGGCCGCTCCCACCGGTCCCCGCGACCGGGGCGCTCGCGCGGGTTAGCGCGGCGTGCAGGGTCGCGGCGTCGGGGTAGCGGTCGGCCGGGCGGTGGGCGGTGGACCGGGCGAGCACCGCCGCGACCGCCGCGGGCACGTCGTCCCGTAGTCGGATCTCCGGGACGTGCCGAGGCGGATCGGGCCCGGTCGGGTTCGCGCCCGACGGGTCGGCGGCCAGCAGTCGGATGCCGAGCCGGCCGAGCCCGTACACGTCGGCGCGGGTGTCGACCACCGCGCCCGGATCGTCCTGCTCCGGGGCCATGTAGCCCGGGGTGCCGGCCCGGGCGGTCAGCCCGGAGGCGGCGGCCAACGCCTTGGCGAGGCCGAGGTCGGCGATCAGCACCTGTTCCGGGCCGCCGGGGCCGGCGGAGCGGAACAGGATGTTGCCCGGGGTGAGATCGCGGTGCACGACGCCGTGCCGGTGCAGCACGGCGACCCCGGCGCAGACCTCGCCGAGCAGCCGCAGCGCCGCCGGCGCGGGGATCTCGCCAACGGCCAGCCGGTCCCGCAGGCTGCCCCCGTCCGCCCAGGCCAGGACCGCGTACGGGCGGCCGTCGGGCAGCTCACCGACGGCGTGTACCCGGATCAGCCGTTCGTGCTCCAACCGACGCAGCAACCGGGCCTCGTCGAGGAAGCGTTCCCGGACCCGCAGGTCGTGGCTCCAGTTCTCGGCCAGCACCTTGATCGCCACGTGCGCGTCGAGCGCCCGGTCGTGGCCCAGCCAGACCGTCGCGAACGAACCGACGCCGAGCAGTCGCTCGATGGCGTAGGGCCCGATCCGCAGTGGAGCCGTCACCGTGTCACCTCCGGCCAGCACGGTCGGTCGGCGTTTCTCTGCACAGTAGACCGGGTTGGTCGGGATCCCGACGAACCGTTGGCCCTGGCGCGGTGACTAAGAGGGCAGGAGACCCATCACCGAAGGAGCCATCATGAACCGTCCCGCGATCCTCCTCACCACCGCCGCGTTGGCGCTCGGCACGCTCGTCCCGGCGACCGTCGCCGGCCCGGCGGCGGCAGCACCCCGGGCCGGCGGCGCCGCGTCGGCGCGCGGCCCGCTCGCCACCGCTGTCGGGCACAGCCACCCGCAGGTGCTCAGCGTCGCCGGTGCCGGCGTGTACCGCATCGGCGCCAGCCTGGCGGCGCTCACCTCGAACGGGCACATCGACTGGACCGCGCCGGGCTGCGGCGGGGTGGTGCACGCCGGCGTGACCGGCTCCTGGGCGGGCGTGCTCCTGCTGGCCTTCCACGACGGGCGACTGGTGGAGGTCGGTACGGCCACCGCGCCGCCACGGTCCCCCGCCGGTGCCTCGGTCGGCATGTCCTTCGACGAGTTGGAGGCGATCTACGGCCGGCGGGGGTCGCTGATCCGCAACGACGCGGGGGACGCCGAGGCGTACCTGGTCCGGGTCGGGTCGCGGGTGGAGCTGTTCACCGGGCACCCGATCCGGCCTGGCGTGGGCTACTTCCAGGTCGGCCCGGCCAGCTTCGTCGAGCGCAACTTCCGGCAGGGCGGGTCCTGCTGACTTTTCCCAGGTGCGGGGCGTCCGGTGTCGGCCGGGCGTCCCGCATGTCGTATCGGACCGAACGAGAGGGTGGGCGGAGGTTGGAGGGACACGATGATGTCGGCGTAGACAACACTGTGTGCCACACAGTATGGTGTGACACATGGTTAGCGAGGACGTTCTACGGACGCACCTACAGGAGTTGCGTCGAGGCACCGTCGTGGTGGCCAGCCTGGTCGCGCTGCGCCGACCGGACTACGGCTACGCACTGCTGCAACGGCTCAGCGACCACGGCTTCCCGGTCGACGCCAACACCCTCTACCCGCTGCTGCGCCGCCTGGAGGACCAGGGGCTGCTGACCAGCGAGTGGAACACCGAAGAGAGCCGACCGCGCAAGTTCTACCGGACCAGCGACGAGGGCGAGTCGATGCTGAACCGGCTCCTCGACGACCTCGCCGCCGTGCAGACCTCCATCACCGGCCTGATCCAAGGAGTCGACCGATGAACACGCTGACCGACCGCTACCTCGCCGCCACCCTGCGCTCGGTGCCCACCCAGCGCCGCGACGAAATCGCCACCGAGCTGCGGGCCTCCATCGAGGACATGATCGACGATCGCACCGGCGGTGGCGCGGACCCGACCGTCGCCGAGCGGGAGGTGCTCACCGAGCTGGGCAACCCGGACGAGCTGGCCGCCCGGTACGCCGACCGCCGGTTGCAGCTCATCGGCCCGACCTACTACCTGGTCTGGCTGCGGCTGCTGAAGCTGCTGCTCAGCTTCATCCCGGCGCTCGTCGGCACGATCTTCGCCATCGTCAAGGTCGCCGAGGGCAGCGGTTTCGGAGCCATCGGGCCGGGCATCGTCATCGCCCTGCAGGTGGCCGTGCAGATCACCTTCTGGCTCACCCTGACCTTCGCCATCATCGAGCGCTCCCAGACGACTGTGGACCTGCCGGGCTGGACTGTCGACCAACTGCCCGACGCCCCGGCGCACCGGGGCATCCCGCTCGCCGACACCGTCGCATCGGTGATCATGCTGGTGCTGACCATCGCGTACCTGCCGTTCCAGCACTACCAGTCCTGGGTGCGCGGCACCGACGGCGAGAACATCCCGCTCCTCGACCCGGCGCTCTGGTCGTTCTGGCTGCCGGCGCTGATCGTCGTCCTGGCCGCCAGCGCGGTTCTCGAGATCGTCAAGTACCGGATCGCGCGCTGGACCTGGACGCTCTTCGGCATCAGGGCGCTGCTCAGCCTGGCGTTCGCGGTGCCGCTGATGTGGCTGGCGCTCTCCGACCGACTGCTCAACCCGGCCCTGGCCGAGCGGCTCAGCTGGCTGGCGGACGCCGACAACCGCAACGTCCTCGGGGCGACCATCGCGGTGGGAGCGGCAGCCGTCGCGGTTTGGGACCTGATCGACACCGCCCTGAAGACCCGGCGGCAGACGGCGTGAGCGACATCCCGCACGGCGGTCCGGCGCGTACCCCGCGCCGGGCCGTCGCCCGTCGTGGCGACCACGGCGACATCGGCCCGCCCGGTCGGCGGGCCTGGTGGGCGGCGTGGCATCGTTCCCGGATGACCGTGGCACCGCAACCGGAATGGCGTCGTCCGGGTCCGACGGCGGAGCAGCGCCGAAACGACCTCTGGATCGGCCTGGGGATGACCGGGCTGGCGTTGGTCAGTCTGACCCTGGCCCGCAGCACCGGCGCGTTCCTGCTGGGCCCACCGCCGTCCGGGCCGGAGCAGCTGTTCTGGACCGTCGCGGTGACCCTCCCGCTGATCTGGCGACGACGCTGGCCGACCGCGACCCTGCTCGTCGTCGCGGTGGTGTTCATCGCCGCGCAGGCGCGCTCGGCCCCGGAGAGCCAGTTCTCCTCCTGGGCCCTGTTCTGTGCCCTCTACACCGTCGGGGCCTGGGGGCAGGACCGCCAGCTGTCCCGCCGGCTGCGGATCGGCGTGATCGCCACGATGTTCGCCTGGCTCGGGCTCTACTACGCGGTGATGATCGACCACATCCCGGAGAACACCTTCGCCGACGCGGTCGGGCCGGTGCCACCGGTGCTCGCCGCGATGGTCAACGGTGTGCTGCTCAACGTGCTGGTCTTCGGTTTCGCGTACTTCTTCGGCGAGACCGCGTGGGTGGCCGCGCGCCGCGAGCACGAGCTGCGCGCCCAGGCCGAGGACCTGCGCCGGTCGCAGGCCGAGGCCCGGGAACGGGCGGTGCTCGGCGAACGGGTCCGGATCGCCCGCGAGCTGCACGACGTGGTCGCCCACCACGTGTCGGTGATGGGCGTGCAGGCGTCCGCCTGCCGCCGGGTGTTCGACCGCGACCCGGGCAAGGCCCGCACGGCACTGACCGCCATCGAGCAGAGCGCCCGTACCGCCGTCGACGAGCTACGTCGGATGCTCGGCGTGCTGCGGACCTCCGCCGGCACCGACGCCGGGCCGCCGGCGGCCGGCGGCGTCGAACGGATCGACGAGCTTGTCGAGCGGGCTCGGGCCGCCGGGCTGACGGCCACCCTCGGGGTGTACGGCGATCCGGTCGCGGTGCCCGAATCGGTCTCCCAGGCGGCCTACCGGGTGACCCAGGAGGCGGTGACCAACACGCTGAAACACGCCGAGGCGGCCCTGCTCGACGTGCGGGTCCGGTACCTGGCCCGGGAGGTGGAGGTCGACGTGACCGACGACGGGCGGGGCGGTGGCCGGGCCGACGCCGTCGGGTTGGGCCTGATCGGGATGCGCGAACGGGTCACCGCCCACGACGGCGACCTGGAGGCCGGGCCGCGGGCCGGCGGCGGCTGGCGGGTACGTGCCCGCTTCCCCCTCGCGGCGTCGACGGATCGCCCGGTCGGCCCGCAGCGGGAGCCGAGCGACGGGCACCGGGCGGCAGCCGGCGCGGAGCCGTCGGCATGAGCACGACAACCCCGCACGCGCCCGACACCGGCGCGCCGGTCCGGGTGCTGCTCGCCGACGACCAGCACCTCGTCCGTACCGGCTTCCGGGTCATCCTTGAGGTGGAGGACGACATCGAGGTGGTCGGTGAGGCCGCCGACGGCGAACGGGCCGTCAGCATGACCCGGGCCACCCGCCCCGACGTCGTACTCATGGATGTGGAGATGCCCGGGATGGACGGCCTGGAGGCCACCCGGCAGATCGTCGCCGACGGCCCCGGGGCGCCCGCGGTGCTGATCCTCACGACCTTTGACCGCGACGACTACCTGTTCGCCGCGCTACGGGCCGGCGCCAGCGGCTTCCTGCTCAAGAACGGCACGCCGGAGGAGCTGATCGAGGCGATCCGGGTGCTGGCCAGGGGCGACGGCCTGCTGGCCCCGGAGATCACCCGCCGGGTGATCTCCACCTTCGCCCGACCCGGCGACCCGACGGGCACCGCCCACCGCGGCCCGGACGCCGACGCCGCGCTGGCCGAGCTGACCCCGCGCGAACGGGAGGTGCTGATGCTGCTCGCCGCCGGGTCGAGCAACGCGGAGATCGCCGCGACCATCCACCTGGGCGAGGCGACCGTGAAGACGCACGTGAGCCGGGTACTGGCCAAACTCGGCCTGCGCGACCGGGTGCAGGCCGTGGTGTTCGCGTACGAGAACGGGGTGGTCCGGCCCGGCGGGTGACAGGCGTCCGCCGCGAGGTGGACCCGTCCGCTCACCCGTCGGGCGGACGGCACGGCGGCGTACTCGATCTAGCGTGGGGGCGTGACCAGAACGCTTCGCCTCGACGGCGTCGACCGCAGCTTCGGCGACCGTCAGGTGCTCAGGAACGTGTCCTTCGAGGTGTCCGCCGGTCGGATGACCGGTTTCGTGGGCGCCAACGGCGCCGGCAAGACCACCACCATGCGGATCATCCTGGGTGTCCTCGCCCCCGACGCCGGCGAGGTGAGCTGGGGCGGCACCACGCTGACCCGGCAGGACCGTCGGCGCTTCGGCTACATGCCGGAGGAGCGGGGCCTCTACCCCAAGATGACCACCCGCGAGCAGGTGACCTACCTGGGCCGGCTGCACGGGTTGGACGCCGCCGCGGCCCGGCGTTCCACCGACGCACTGCTGGACCGGGTCGGGCTCGGTGAGCGCGGCGACGACCTGCTGGAGACGCTGTCGCTGGGCAACCAGCAGCGCGCCCAGATCGCCGCCGCGCTGGTGCACGACCCCGAGGTGCTGGTGCTCGACGAACCGTTCTCCGGCCTCGACCCGCTGGCCGTGGAGACCGTCGTGGCGGTGCTACGGGAACGGGCCGCAGCCGGCGCGCCGGTGCTCTTCTCCAGTCACCAGCTCGACGTCGTGGAGCGCCTCTGCGACGACCTGGTGATCATCGGGGACGGGGTGATCCGGGCCGCCGGCAGCCGGCAGCAGCTCCGCGACTCGTACACCGTGCCCCGCTTCGAGCTGGTCGTGGAGCAGGACGCCGGCTGGGTACGCGACCACCCCGGGGTGACAGTGGTCGAGCTGGACGGCGCGCGCGTGGTCTTCGACCTGCCGGCCGGCACCGACGAACAGCCCGTGCTGCGGGCGGCCCTCGCCCGCGGCCCGGTCCGCGCCTTCCGCCCGGTCAGCCCCTCGCTCACCGAGATCTTCCGAGAGGTCACCCAGTGAACGTCACCCAGGCCACCCGGCTGGTCGCCGAACGCGAGATCCGGGTCAAGCTCCGCGACCGTACCTTCCTGTTCGGCACGCTGTTCTTCCTGCTGATCGCCGCGGCGGGCACCATCCTGCCGCCGCTCTTCTCCGGCGGGCCGTCCACCGTGGCGGCGACCGAGAGCGTGGCCGCGCCGCTGCGCGCCGCCGGGCTGGAGGTCCGGGTCGTCGCCGACGACCGGGCCGCCGAGCAGGCCGTCCGCGACGACGACGTGGACGCGGCGGTGGTCACCGGACCAGCCGTCCTGGCCATGGACGAGGCTCCCGACGACGTGGTGAAGGCCCTGAGCACCCAGCCGGCGGTCCGCCTGCTCGACCCGGACGCGGTCGACCCGGTGGTGGCGTTCCTGGTGCCGTTCGTCTTCGCGTTCGTCTTCTTCATCACCTCACAGACGTTCGGTGTGCAGATCGCGCAGAGCGTCATCGAGGAGAAGCAGACCCGGATCGTGGAGATCCTGGTGGCCGCCGTGCCGGTCCGGGCCCTGCTGGCCGGGAAGGTGGTGGCCGGGGCCATCCTGGCGTTCGCGCAGATAGCCCTGATCGCGGTGGTGGCGGTGATCGGGCTGCAGATCGGCGACAGCGGAGGTCTGCTCACCCTGCTCGCCCCGGCGATCGGCTGGTTCGTGCCGTTCTTCCTGATCGGTTTCGTGCTGCTCGCCGCCATGTGGGCGGCGGCCGGCGCGCTGGCCAACCGGCAGGAGGACATCGCCGCCGTGTCGACGCCGGTGCAGCTCGCCGTCATGCTGCCGTTCTTCGCGGTGATCTTCCTGAACGACAACGCCACCGCGATGCGGGTGCTGTCCTATGTGCCGTTCTCGTCGCCCACGGCCATGCCGCTGCGGCTGTTCACCGGTGACGCGGCCGGGTGGGAGCCGATCGTCTCGCTGGTCATCCTGCTGCTCGCCGCCGGCGCGTTCCTCCTCGCCGGTGCCCGGGTGTACGAGGGCTCGCTGCTGCGCACCAACGGCCGGACCTCCCTGCGTACCGCCTGGCGGGAGCGGGAGACCATCGGCTGAGCGCGCGGGCGCCGGTGTCCGGGACGGATGCCGGCGCCCGCCGTCGTACGGCACCGTTCCGCGCGCTGTTCGGAGGCTGCGAACAGCGCGGGCCCTCCTACGGTGAGTCCAGCGCACGGCGACGGCCTTGTTGTCGCCGGTTCCGGACGAGGGGCTTTCGATGACCGCACCGCACCGGGGTCACAGCGACGGCGACGGCGCGCACTGCCAGTGGCCGAAACCGCTGGTGAGCGACCAGATGTTGCGTGCCGTCCGGATGTTCCAGTACGGGTCCAGCGCCGTCCGGGGGTCGACGCCGAACCGGGACAACTCGCTGTCGGTGAACTGGAACAGCCCCCAGCGCCGCGACCCGTCGGCGACGACCACCACCCGGTACGGGTCCAACTCGGACAGACAACGGGCCATCTCCACCGCCCCACTCGGATCCTCCGGGAAGGTGCGCCGCAGGTACTTGCCGATCCGGTCCTCCGGCCAGGGCGCGGGCACCGTCGGCTGGCTTGCCAACTCGTCGAGCACCTCCCCGTCGGCGGTGCCGCTGACCGGCAGGCTGCCCAGGGCCTGGAAGGCGATCAGCCCGCTGGTGGTACCCGGGCCGAACCAGCCGTCCACCGGCACGTCCAGTCCGCGGGCCACCAACCGTTCCTGGAGGTCCAGCACGCACGGGCCGTACATGCCCTCGCGCAGGACCAGCGGGCAACCGTCGGTCGACGAGCTGCTCGCCGTGGCGGTGAGCTTCGGCAGCAGCGTGCCGGTCGCGCCGATCGTCAGCACCGCGAGCACCGCGAGCACCGCCAGCCGGAGGCGGCGACGGGCCGACCGGGGCGCCTCGGGTCGCGACCGCTCCGGCAGGACCGGCCTGACCGACGCTGTCAGCTCGTCGGACCGGACGGGGCCGGCGGACGCAGGCGCGTCGGCCGACGTGGTCGGGTCGGCGGGCGACGTCGGCTCGGCGGGCGGGATGGGCTCCGCCGACGGGGCAGGGCCAGCGGGCGGGACCGGCTCCGCCGCCGGGGGCTGGCTGGCGGCGGGCGTCACGGTGGTCTGCGACGCCGAGGTCTCCCACCGGTCCCGCTCGCTGAGGCGGGCCTCGATGTCCCGCCGCATCCCCACCCACCGTTCGATGTCGGGCACCTCGCAGGCCGCCAACATCGCCACCACGGTGCGCTCCCGGGGCAGGGTGATCCGCCCCAGCATCGTGGCGAGCGTGCTCGCCGGCAGCCAGTGTCCGGCCGCCGAGGCGCGCCGGGAGATCTCCCGGTAGGTCAGGCCCGAGCACCTCCGCACGTCCCGCAGCAACGCGACGTACTCCCCCGCCGTGGCCGCCTGCGGCACCGGATCCCGGGTAGCGTCATCCATCGATTCTCCCCGTTTCGTCGATCTGGTCGGGCTCGGACCGGTTCCGGTCCGAGCCCGACGGCCGCACCCGCCCAACGGCGCGGCCATCGAGCGTCGACGCTAGATAAGCCGGCGGGCGAGGACAATGCCCTGGTCGCCGGGGTGCGCTGTCCGGGCAGCTCAGGGCGCCATGTCCGGATCCTGTCCGACCACCTCGGACAGTCGCTGGGACCCGACTTGCCCCCGCGTCCGCGGTGTCTGGAGAATCGGGCGATGACCACGGGGGAGCTACGCCCGGACGACGCGTCCGACCCGGCCGGGTTCGTCGAGATGCTGCGCCAGCTCAAGGACCGCTCGGGGCTCACCTACCGGCAACTGGAGCAGCGTGCCGCGTCGGCGGGTGACGTGCTGGCCCGCAGCACCGCGGCCGACATCCTGCGCCGGTCCACACTGCCGCGACCCGAGGTGGTGGCCGCGTTCGTTCGGGCGTGCGGCGCGGAGGACCAGGTCGAGACGTGGCTACGGGCGCGACACCGGATCGCGGTGAACGCGTACGCGCCGATGTCGCCCGTGTCGGACCAGCCGGCCGACGGCAGTGCAGCGGACCAGCCGGCTGACGGCAGCGCAGCGGACGGTTCGCCGGCCGACGCGGCGCCGCCGGCGGTGGTGGACCGTGCCGCACCGGCACGAGCGCGGTGGTTCGCCCGGCGCGCACCGCTGGCGTTTCTCGTCGTCGGGGTGCTGCTGGCCGTCGTCGGCGTGGTGGCCTGGGTTCAGCGACCCGACGACACACGGCAGACGGGTCAGCGCGGCGGCCCGACCCCGGCGGTTTCCGGCGTCCCCTCGGCGGAGAGCGCCAGCCCGGACGGTGACGCCAGCCCCGAGGCGGACGCCAGCCCGACGATCGGGCCGGACGCGCGGCTGAGCCGGATCCACCCCGCCCGCAACCCGCAACTGTGCCTCACCGAGGGGCGCGAGCGCACCGGGCAGTACCCGCACGAGGTGGCGGTCCAGCGTCCCTGCGTGGACGCCACCCCACCGGACACCTACCTGGAACCGGCGGCCGGCGGGCTGTACTTCATCAAGTGGAGCCACCCGGTGCACGGGCCGGGCTGCCTCACCATCCGCAGCGAGGATCCCGGTCGGAACCTGCTCGAACCCTTCACCAAGTGCAGCGACAGCAACTCGTCGCAGCTGTTCCGCTTCGAGCCGACCGTACCCGCGCCGACCTCGTACCGGATCAGACCGAGCGGCACCGACCTGTGCGTGGGGCTCCGCGACGATGACACCGAGGTGTCGGCCGAGGCGCTGGTCGAGCCGTGCACCAACGGCGCGGACCAGCTGTTCCTGGTCGACCCCCGACCGGCAGGCTGACCGGCCGGCCGGACCGGCGTTGCGGCTCAGCGCGCGGGTGGCACCCGGTCCCAGCCGGCGGGCAGCGGAGGCGCCGTCCAGGCGGGGTCGGGCTGCCAGGTGGCCCACGCCGGGTCCCACCAGCGCTCACCGCCGTCGAGCAGTGCGGCGATCCGGTCGCCCTCGGCCTGGATGGCGTCCCCCATGCCCGGGTAGCGCCCCTCGACGAGGCGCTGGGCGAACATCTCGACGTCCTTCCAGACGTACCGTTCGGCGTCCGCGGCCCACCACAGGTCCAGCTCGTGGTCCAGGGTGTCCACCCCGATCGGCGTACGTCGTACCGGGTCCTGGAGGTTGAAGTACCAGCCGGCGAAGTCGCGGCCCGGCCCGGTCCAGAACACGTCGATCGAGTGCGCCTCACCGGGGCGTTGCAGCATCAGCTTGCCGTGCCCGGACCAGGAGCGGTGCCCGGCGGTCTCCCACGGGTGCCGTCCGCACGGGAAGACGCCGGTCTCCGGGAAGCCGAACTCGGCTCCCGGTGGGAGGTAGAGGGCGAGCAGGTCGGGCGAGTCCTCGACGCAGATCGTCGGGCAGCCGAACCAGACCTCGCCGCGCAGCACCTCACGCCGCACGACGGTGTCCCCAAGCCCGAACCGCTCCACCACCACTGCGACACCTCCCGCGTCCGCCGCGCCCAACCCAACCCCGCCGCGATCTTGCACGTTCTGTTGACGATATGCCAAGAGTGACCCGGTCTGTCGGGTCAGAAAGTGCAAGATCGCGGCGGGGTGAGGCGGGGGCGGGGACGTTGCGGGGTCAGGCGTCGACCGCCGCCATCACGTCGTCGCTGATGTCGAAGTTGGCGTAGACGTTCTGGACGTCGTCGCAGTCTTCCAGGACGTCGATCAGCTTGAAGATCTTGCGGGCGCCCTCTTCGTCCAGCGGCACGTTGACGCTGGGGATCAGCGAGGACTCGGCCGACTCGTACTCGATGCCGGCGTCCTGCAACGCCGTCCGCACCGGGATCAGGTCGGTCGGCTCGGAAACCACCTCGTACGCCTCGCCGATGTCGTTGACCTCCTCGGCGCCGGCGTCCAGGACGGCAAGCATCACGTCGTCCTCGCTGGTGCCCTCCTTGGGGACGATCACCACGCCCTTGCGGGAGAACATGTACGACACCGAGCCGGCGTCGGCGAGCGAGCCGCCGTTGCGGGTCAGCGCGGTGCGCACCTCGGTCGCCGCGCGGTTGCGGTTGTCGGTGAGGCACTCGATGAGCATGGCCACGCCGCTCGGGCCGTACCCCTCATACATGATCGTCTGCCAGTCGGCGCCGCCGGCCTCCAGGCCGGAGCCGCGCTTGACGGCGCGATCGATGTTGTCGTTCGGCACCGAGCTCTTCTTCGCCTTCTGAATGGCGTCGAAGAGCGTCGGGTTACCGGTCGGGTCACCGCCGCCGATCCGCGCGGCCACCTCGACGTTCTTGATCAGCTTGGCGAACATCTTGCCGCGCTTGGCGTCGATGACGGCCTTCTTGTGCTTGGTCGTCGCCCACTTTGAGTGGCCGGACATCTTCTACCTCCGTTGCTACCCGCCGTCTGCATCGACCGCACCGCTCACGCCCCGCTCCCGCCGGCGCACGCGGAGGTGCCGGTCAGCTCTGGTGGAAGCCGTGGCGGGCAGATGGCCCTGCCGAATCTCCGCAATCCTACCGACGTCCCCCCGGTCGCTGTCATGCACCGCGCACGGCACGGCCACCCGGCCCCCACAGACCAGGGCAGACGGGGCAAAAACGCCCGGTCACGACCGCGGCGAACATCATGGACAGCCGGGGGTCACCCGCCGTTCAGGACGCGGCGCGGACCAGGTCCACGAAGTACGCGTGCACCCGCAGGTCACCGGTCAGCTCCGGGTGGAACGAGGTGGCCAGCAGGTTGCCCTGTCGGACCGCCACGATCCGGTCGGCGGCCGGACCGCCGGTCACCACCCCGATGACCTGGACACCGGCACCGACCCGCTCGACCCAGGGCGCGCGGATGAACACCGCGTGGAACGGCTCGCCCGGCACCCCGGCGACCGTCACCGGCGCCTCGAACGAGTCGACCTGCCGGCCGAACGCGTTGCGCCGGACGGTCATGTCGATGCCGGAGAAACCCCGCTGATCGGGTCGGCCGTCGAGCACCTCGGTCGCCAACATGATCATGCCGGCGCAGGAGCCGTAGACCGGCATGCCGTCGGCGATCCGCTTGTCGATCGGCTCGCGCATCTCGAAGATGTCGGCGAGCTTGCTCATGGTGGTGGACTCCCCGCCGGGGATGACCAGGCCGTCGACCGCGTCCAGCTCCGCCGGACGGCGGACCGGGCGGGCGTCCGCGCCCGCCGCGGCAAGCGCCGCCACGTGCTCGCGGACGTCGCCCTGGAGCGCGAGCACACCGATCACGGGTGCCGTCACGTTCGCACCGTTCCTCTCCATGTCACGCCGCCCCGGGTGGGGCGCGTCGACCGTCCTCAGCCCTGACGGGCGCCGACCGTCACCAACCGCGCTCGGCCAGGCGGTGCGGCTGCGGGATCTCGTCGACGTTGATGCCGACCATCGCCTCGCCGAGACCCCGGGACACCTTGGCCAGCACGTCCGGGTCGTCGTGGAAGGTGGTCGCCTTGACGATCGCGGCGGCCCGCTGAGCCGGGTTGCCCGCCTTGAAGATGCCGGAACCGACGAACACACCCTCCGCGCCGAGCTGCATCATCATCGCCGCGTCGGCCGGAGTGGCGATCCCGCCCGCGGTGAACAGCACCACCGGCAGCTTGCCGCTCTCGGCGACCTCCTTGACCAGCTCGTACGGGGCCTGCAACTCCTTGGCCGCGACGTACAGCTCGTCGGCCGGCAGCGAGGACAGCCGGCGGATCTCCTGGCGGATCTTCCGCATGTGGGTGGTGGCGTTGGAGACGTCACCGGTGCCCGCCTCGCCCTTCGAGCGGATCATCGCCGCGCCCTCGGTGATCCGGCGCAGAGCCTCGCCGAGGTTCGTCGCGCCACAGACGAAGGGCACGGTGAACGCCCACTTGTCGATGTGGTTCGCGTAGTCGGCCGGGGTCAGCACCTCGGACTCGTCGACGTAGTCCACGCCGAGCGACTGGAGGATCCGCGCCTCCACGAAGTGACCGATGCGGGCCTTGGCCATCACCGGGATGGAGACCGCCTCGATGATCCCGTCGATCATGTCGGGGTCGCTCATCCGGGACACCCCGCCCTGCGCGCGGATGTCGGCGGGCACCCGCTCCAGGGCCATCACCGCGACGGCGCCGGCGTCCTCGGCGATCTTGGCCTGCTCGGCGTTGACGACATCCATGATCACGCCGCCCTTGAGCATCTCGGCCATGCCACGCTTCACGCGGGCGGTGCCGACGACGGGGGCGGTACCGGTGTTCGACGCGGTGTTCTCGGGCACGGGTCATCGCTCCTTGGACGTGCTCTGGGGGTGGCAGCGAAAATGCTACGCGCGGTGCAACGCCGTACCGACAGCCAATCAGACCCCCGGTGGCCTGCGGTGTGGCCCTGGTCACCGGCCCGCCACGTGCCCGCCGGGGAGCGGCCGGCGACGGTTGGAGGTCAGGCCGCGGGGACGTCCGCCGGCACGACGAGGGTCGGGTCGTCGATGTCGAAGTAGCGTGGCCACTCCCGACCCCGCCCCATCCGCAACAGGCGCACCAGCGGCCGGCTGCGCGCCGAGCGGGCGTCCCGGACCAGGTCGGTGTGCACCTGCCGGGACAACGCGAGCCGGCGACTGGCCGCGATGACCGCTGCGCAGTCCGGGTCGCCCGGGTCCAACTGGACGCCGCGCAACTGCCGGGTCAGGTCGTTCTCCGCGGCCTCGCGCTCGTCCGGGCTGGCGTCCAGGGCGATCCGGGCCGCCGCGTACAGCTCGACGCCGAAATGCCGCTCAGCCAGGACCGCGGCGGCCGCCGCGCGGCGCAGCAGGTGGGCGTCGAGGGCCCGGGCCGCCAGCTCCGCGCGGCCCTGCAGCCGTTCGACCCGGCCGGCGGTCCAGATGAGGTACGCCGCGACCAGCCCCACGACCACGCTCGCGGCCACCACCCACCACATGTGCGGCATCGTAGTGCTGCTCCGTTTCGTCCGATTGGGCGCGGCCGGACCGGTCCCACCGGTCCGCGCCGCACCATCCGTCACACCGGCTCAGCCCAGCCCCACCCATTCCTGGTCGATGACCCGCCCGTCGGTTGCCTCGATCGCCGCTGCGTATACCTCCAGAACGCGGCGGGCAACCACCGGCCAGTCGAAATTCGCGACCACCTGATCACCGCAGGCACTCAGCGTGGCCCGCCCGGCCGGGTCGTCCAGCAGCTCGCTCAGCACCGCACGCAGCCCCACCGGGTCACCCGTGGGGAAGAGCCGGCCGGCCCGTCCACCGTCGAGCACCCGCCGGAACGCGTCCAGGTCACTTGCAACGACAGTCGTACCCGCGGCGAGGGCCTCGGTGAGGATCATGCCGAACGACTCGCCGCCGGTGTTCGGGGCGACGTAGAGGTGCACACTGCGCAGCATGCGTGCCTTGTCCGCTTCGCTGACCAGGCCGAGGAACGTAATCCGGTCGTGCAGTTCGGCGGGGAACTGGTCGAACAGGTCGTCGGGGTCACCCGGGCCGGCGACGAGCAGCCGCAGACCGGGCCGGGTGGCGGCCAACGCCACGAACGCGTCGCGCAGCACCGGGAAGCCCTTGCGGGCCTCGGTGAACCGGCCCAGGAAGCCGAGCGTGCCGCCGGTGCCCGTCGCGCACTCCCCCGGCCAGCCCGGCAAGGGCTCGGCGTCGGCGAACTTGGCCACCGCCACCCCGTTGGGGATCTCCACGGCGCCGCCGTCCATGTGCTCGACCTGCACCTTGCGGGCCAACGCGCTCACCGCGATGCGGGCCGTGATCCGCTCCAACACGATCTGGAGCACACCCTGGGCGGCGGCGAGGACCCGCGAACGGGTCATCGCGGTGTGGAACGTGGCCACCACCGGGCCACGGGCGGAGAGTACGGCCAGCAGCGACAGACTCAGCGTCAGCGGCTCGTGCACGTGCAGCACGTCGAAGTCGCCGTTGGTGATCCACCGCCGCACCCGGGCGGTCGACACCGGGCCGAACGCGATCCGTGCCACCGAACCGTTGTACGGCAGCGGAACGGCACGCCCGGCGGACACCACGTACTCCGGCAGCGGCGAATCCTCGTCGGCCGGCGCGAGCACGCTGACCTCGTGGCCGAGCGCGATCAGCGCCTCGGCGAGGTCCATGACGTGGTTCTGCACCCCACCGGGCACGTCGAAGGAGTACGGGCACACGATGCCGATCCGCATGCGTCAGCGCCCCCCGTCCGCGGCTGCGGGACACCACCTCAACGTGCCCACCTCCTCAGGCCGGGCCGGAGGTCGACGAGGGCAGCGCCGCGCCCTCCCCCGACCTCGCCTGGTCCAGCCACATCCGCTGCAACATGTGCCAGTCTTCCGGATGCCGGGCGATACCCGCCGCCAGACGGTCGGCGATCAGCTGGGTCAGCGACCGGACCCGCTGGTCCAGCGGGCCCACCTCGGGCCCGGGCACCGGCAACGGGCCAGCCAGCGACGCACAGGCGGCATCCGGTTCGTACCACAGCGAGGCCACGTAGAGCGGCGCACCGGTGTGCAGCGCGAGCAACGCCGGCCCGGCCGGCATTCGGGTCTTCCCACCGAAGAAGTCCACCTCCACCCCTCGGGCGGAGAGGTCCCGGTCGGCCAGCAACGGCACCACCGCACCGGCCCGGAGCCGGTCCAGCAGCACGTCGAACGCCGGCCGCGGCCCCCCGTGGGTCGGCAGGATCTCCATCCCCAGACTCGCCCGGAAGGCCATGAAACGCTTGTACACGCCCTCCGGCTTGAGCCGCTCCATGACCGTGGTGATCGGCCAACCGGTGGCCGCCACCCAGGCGCCCGCGGCGTCCCAGTTACCGGCATGCGGCAGGGCCACCACCGCGCCGCGACCGGCGGCCACGTCGGCGGCGAGCAACTCGGCGCCGTCGAGCCGGAAATTGGACAGGATCTGTGACCGGCTCAGGGCGGGCAGCCGGAACGCCTCCATCCAGTACCGGGCGTACGAGCGCAACCCGCGCTTGACGAGATCGTCCAACTCGGCCTCGGGTAGCTCCGGGCCGACCACCCGGCGCAGGTTGGCGCGCAGTCGAGCCGTACCCCCGCCGCCGGCGCGGTGGGCGCGGTCCGCGCCCGCCTGGAACGCCGTCGCCACCAACGGCCGGGGTAGCGCGCGGACCACCCGCCACCCGGCGATGTAGCCCAGCTCGGTGAGGTTCACGCGACTCGGCCGCAGGTCGTCCGACGCCGGGTCCCCGGCACGCCGCTCACGCCTGCCCGTCCGGCTGGAGCTGCTGGGCCTGGCGGTAGACGTGCGTCATCCGCTGCCCCACCGTGAAGATCGACACGGCGGCGAGCAGCCAGAGCGCGATCTCCAGCGCCGGGTCGACACCGACACCGGTGAGGATCCCGCCGACCCCGACGATCAGCAGCCGCTCGGTGCGCTCGGCGATGCCCACGTTGCAGGTCATGCCGAGCCCCTCGGCGCGGGCCTTGACGTAGGAGACGAGGCTGCCGGCGGCCAGGCAGACCAGCGCGGCGGCCACCCCGGAGTGGTCGCCCTGGGTGGCCAGCCAGTACGCGACCGCGCCGAAGACGGCGCTGTCGGCGACCCGGTCCATGCTTGAGTCGAGGAACGCCCCGAACTTGGTGGAGCCGCCGCTCATCCGGGCCATCGTCCCGTCGAGCAGGTCGGTGAGCGCGAACAGGGTGACGATCAACGCGCCCGCGACCAGATGGCCGCGAGCACCGAAGCCGAGCGCGCCGACGAGCACACCAACGGTGCCCGCGACGGTGACGGCATTGGGGGTGACGCCCGCGCGCAGCAGGGCGCGGGCAATCGGCTCGACGACGCGGGTCATCCCCGCGCGGGCCGACACTTGGAAGATCTTCGCCATGGCGGTCCCCACGATAACGGTCCGCCCAGCTCCGGCGATACGGACGGTACCGCCGACCCGCCCGGGGGAGGCTTGTGCCTATCCGGCAACGGGTGTGAGATCGAGCCGGAAGGTGAGCCAGCTCACCCGTCCGCCCGTCCCGTTCCCGCTGTGCAGCAGACCACCGGAGGATATCGCCGCGCACTCGCCCCGGGCCGCTTCCCGTCGCGCGGCGGTCGCCACCACCACCGGCTGAGGGAGGTGCGCCCCATGGCGCAAAAGAGTCACGAGAAGGGTTCCACCGGCGGCACGCCGGTGGTGACCGAGCCCGAGCAGGTTCGTAACGTGGTGCTCGTCGGGCACTCCGGGGCGGGCAAGACCACCCTGGTCGAGGCGCTGCTCGCGGCGACCGGCACGATCGGCCGCGCCGGCTCCGTGGTCGACGGCACCACTGTCGGCGACCACGACCCCGCCGCCGTACGCCAGCAGCGCTCGGTCAGCCTGTCCTGCGCGCCGCTGCTGCACAACGGCATCAAGGTCAACCTGCTGGACACCCCCGGGTACGCCGACTTCGTCGGCGAGCTGCGCGCCGGGCTGCGGGCCGCCGACGCCGCGCTCTTCGTGGTCTCCGCCGCGGGCGGCATGGACGCGGCCACCGTCGCGCTGTGGGAGGAGTGCGCCGCCGTCGACATGCCCCGCGCCGTCGCGGTGGCCCGACTGGACCAGCCCCGCGCCGACGTCGACGAGACGGTGGCGCTCTGCCAGCGCCTCTTCGGCGACAACGTGATGCCGCTCTACCTGCCGATGCTCGGCGACGACGGGGTGTCCACCGAGGGTCTGCTCGGCCTGATCACCCGCCGGGTCTTCGACTACAGCGCCGGGCTGCCCGCCGACGTCCGCGACCCCGACCCGGAGCACCAGCGGGCCATCGACGAGTCCCGCGACGAGCTGATCGAGGGGATCATCGCCGAGAGCGAGGACGAGACCCTCATGGACCGCTACCTCGACGGCGAGGAGATCAGCACCGAGGTGCTCATCGACGACCTGGAGAAGGCCGTCGCCCGGGGCCACTTCTACCCGGTGGTGCCGGTCTGCGCCGAGACCGGTGTCGGGCTGGACGTGCTGTTGGAGGTGCTGACCGCCGCGTTCCCGTCGCCGCTGGAGCACGAGTTGCCGGCGGTGACCGGCGTGGACGGCTCACCGCGTCCGCCGCTGACCTGCGACCCGGCCGGGCCGCTCGTCGCCGAGGTCGTCAAGACCACCGTCGACCGCCACGTCGGCCGGGTCTCGCTGGTCCGGGTCTTCTCCGGCACGCTGCGCCCCGACCAGACCATGCACGTCTCCGGTCACGGCATGGCCGAACGCGGGCACCCCGACCACGACGCCGACGAGCGGGTCGGGCACATCTACACCCCGCTGGGCGCCACCCTGCGGGAGGTGCCGCTCTGCGTGGCCGGCGACATCTGCGCGATCACCAAGTCGGGCAGCGCCGAGACCGGCGACACCATCTCGACCCGGGACGACCCGCTGCTGATCGCCCCCTGGGAGATGCCGGAACCGCTGCTGCCGGTGGCGATCGTCGCCCGGAGCCGCGCCGACGAGGACGCCCTGGCCCGCAACCTCGCCCGCCTTGTCGCCGGCGACCCCACGCTGCGGCTGGAGCGCAACCCGGAGACCCACCAGCTGGTGCTCTGGTGCATGGGCGAGGCCCACGCGGACGTGGTGCTCGACCGGCTGCGCGCCGGCGGCGTCGAACTGGACACCGAGCCGGTCAAGGTGTCGCTGCGCGAGACCCTGACCGTGCCCGCGACGGGGCACGGTCGTCACGTCAAGCAGTCCGGCGGCCACGGCCAGTACGCGGTGTGCGACATCGAGGTCGAGCCGCTACCTCGCGGCGGTGGCTTCGAGTTCGTCGACCGGGTGGTCGGCGGCGCGGTGCCGCACAACTACGTCCCGTCCGTGGAGAAGGGCGTCCGCGCCCAACTGGAGCGCGGGCTGGTCGCCGGCCACCCGGTGGTGGACCTGCGGGTGACCCTGGTCGACGGCAAGTCGCACAGCGTCGACTCCTCCGACGCGGCGTTCCAGACCGCCGGCGCGCTGGCACTGCGCGACGCCGCCGAGCGTGGCCAGCCGGCTCTGCTGGAGCCGATCGACGAGGTCACCATCCGGGTCCCCGACGGCTCGGTGGGCACGGTGATGGGCGACCTGTCCGGCCGGCGTGGCCGGGTGCTCGGCACCGAACCGGACCCGGACACCGAGGGCCGCACCCTCGTCCGCGCCGAGGTGCCGGCCACCGAACTACTTCGGTACGCCGTGGAGCTGCGCTCCATGACGGCCGGCACCGGCACCTTCCGCCGCCACTTCGTCCGCCACGACCCCATGCCCGCCCACCTCGCCGACCAAGCCCGCAAGGAACAAACCCCGTAACCCCCCGCCCCGCCCCGCCCCTCAACCCCGCCCCGCCCCGCCCCCTCAACCCCGCCCGCGATCTTGCACTTGCTGTCGTCCTTATGTCGCTGTCGCGGCATAAGTCCCCGCAGGAAGTGCAAGATCGGCGCGGGCTGGGGTGGCGGGGTCGCGCGGGGGGTGGGGTTTGGTTACGGGTGGACTGTGGGGTGGGTGGGGCTGGGCCGGTGGGGGCGGTCGGCGTCGCGGAGGGCAGCCGTCCGGACGGCGGCGAGCTGACGCTCCACCTCGACGAACTGGTCCGCCGGCAGCGGCCCCCGGTGCAGCGCGGCGGCGTTCTCCTCGACCTGGGCGACCGTACGGCAGCCCGGGATCGGGATGGTGCGACCGCTGCGGGCCCAGATCCAGCCCAACGCGCCCTGGGCGAGGGTGCGTCCGTCGGCGGTGAGCGCGGCACGGACCGCGCCGACCCGGCGCAGCCACTCCGGTGCCGGCCGGCCACCCCGGAACCACTCCAACCAGCCCGGGGCAAGCCCGCGTACGTCGTCGCGGGGCAGTGTCGACCCGGCCGAGTACTTGCCGGTGAGCAGCCCCATCCCGAGTGGACCCCGGTTGACGCTGGCCAGGTCGTACTTGTCGCAGACGGCGAGCAGCTCGGGGGCGTCGCGGAGCACCGACAGGGTGTGTTGCACGGCAGTGGCACCGGCGGCGGCGTGGCCGAACGCGGTGGCCCGGTCGGGGCGGTCGGTGCTCCACCCGTACGCGCGGATCAGGCCCTCGGCCACCAGGTCCTCGCAGGTCCCGATCAGCGCCTGCACCCTCGGCACCGACAGGTCGGCCAGGTGCAGCTGGTAGAGGTCGATCCGGTCGGTGTCGAGCCGGCGCAGCGAGGCGGTCACGGCACTGCGCAGGTACGCGGGCGACGCGTCCTCGCCGGTGGCCTGCCGAGCGGCCTCGTCGAAGGTGTAACCCCACTTCGTGGCGATCACGGCGTCGTCGCGGCGACCGGCGAGCGCGCGACCGAGCACCCGCTCACCGTGCCCGGCCCCGTACGTGTCGGCGGTGTCGAAGAGGGTGATGCCCAGATCGAGCGCCCGCCGTACCGCCCGCACCGACTCGTCGTCGTCGACCGCGCCCCAGCCCAGCGGCTGGGTGCCCTCCGCCCAGGGCCCGCTGATCGCCCAGCACCCCATGCCGAGGGCGCTGACCTCGATGCCACTGCGCCCCAACGTCCGTGTCGTGACTGCCATCGGCCGATCGTGCCACCTCCGACGGGCCGGGGCGTAGGAGATCCGCCGGGTGGCCACGCGGGTGCACGGAGACGGTGACGGTGCGGCATGATCAACGCTATGCGACGGCTCGGTGTGGACATCGGCGGAGTGATCATCGAGCCGGCCGACGACGACGCGGACACGTCGTTCTTCGGCACGCACTACCTGCGTACCCCGGCCGTCGTCGGGGCGTTCGCCGCGCTCACGGCGCTCGGACCGGCGTTCGACGAGGTGCACCTGGTGTCCAAGTGCGGTGAGGCCACCGAGCGGCGTACCCGGGAGTGGTTGGCCCACCACGACTTTCCGGCCCGCACCGGCATCCCCGTCGAGCGGGTGCACTTCTGCCGCGCCCGAGCAGACAAGGCGCCGGTCGCTCAACGCCTCGGCCTGACCCACTTCGTGGACGACAGGCTGGAGGTGCTCGGCTACCTCGACTCGGTGCCGTACCGCTTCCTGTTCCGGCCCCGCCGGGCCGAGGTCGCCGCACACGCGGCGCTGCTGCCCCGCGTACACCGGGTGGAGAGCTGGTCGGAGCTGACCCCGCTGCTGCGCGCCGACTAGCCGGACCGGCGCGGACGCCGCGCGGCCGGGGCGGCGCGGCCTGCGGTGGTCAGGACGGCCAGGCGCGGGCGAGCAGGTCGCGGGTGTCGCCGAGCAGCTGCGGCAGGATCTTGGTACGGCCGATAACCGGCATGAAGTTCGAGTCGCCGCCCCAGCGCGGCACCACGTGCTGGTGCAGGTGCGCGGCGATGCCGGTGCCGGCCACCCCGCCCTGGTTCATGCCCAGATTGAAGCCGTGGGCGTTGCTGACCTTGCGGATCACCCGCATGGCGGTCTGGGTGTACGACGCCAGCTCGGTGGTCTCCGGCACGTCCAGGTCGGTGTAGTCGGCGACGTGCCGGTAGGGGCAGACCAGCAGGTGCCCCGGGTTGTACGGGTAGAGGTTGAGCACCACGAACACGTGCTCGCCCCGGGCCACCACCAGGCTCTCCTCCGGGGGCAGCTTCGGCCCCCGACAGAAGGGGCAGCCGGTCGGCTTCTCGTAGCCCTCGGCCGGGCGGTCCTCGCCGGAGATGTAGGTCATCCGGTGCGGCGTCCAGAGCCGCTCCAGGCCGTCGGCCATGCCGTCGATGTCCGTGTGCCGTTCCGCCCCTGTCACGAGCCGATCCTACGGAGCCCCGTGGGCACGCCGCGACACCCGCCCGTCAGGAAACCCGGCATTGCAAGTTCTTGACGGATCAATGCCAAGGCCTGAAACTTCCATGCATCCACGTACTTCCATTAATTGATGGAGGGCTACATGTTCCGACGGCTCGGCAGGTTCCTCGCGGCAGTTGCGCTGACCGCCGCCACCACAGTGGCCGGCGTCACCCTCACTGCCGGCGCGGCCCAGGCGGACGGCTGCTACACCTGGGGACGCACCCTGTCCCAGGGGGCGTCCGGTGAGGACGTCCGGCAACTCCAGATCCGGGTCGCCGGCTACCCCGGCTACGGCGCGGTGCTCACCCTCGACGGCGCGTACGGCCCGGCCACCCGATCGGCGGTGATCCGCTTCCAGCAGGCGTACGGGCTGCCCGCCGACGGCATCGCCGGCCCACAGACGTTCAACCGGCTCTACGCCCTCCAGGACGACGACTGCACCCCGGCCAACTTCAGCTACGCCGAGCTGAACAAGTGCAACAGCGACTGGTCCGGCGGCGCGGTCTCGGCGAGCACCGCCCGGTTCAACGCGCTCGTCTCGATGTGGAAGCTCCAGGCCATGCGGCACGCCCTCGGCGACGTGGCCATCGCGATCAGCAGCAGCTTCCGCAGCTACGCCTGCAACAGCGCGGTCGGCGGAGCGTCGAACAGCCGACACCTGTACGGCGACGGCGTGGACCTGGTCGGTTCCCCGTCGTTCTGCCGGCTGGCACAGCAGGCCCGCAACCACGGCTTCGGACAGATCCTCGGCCCCGGCTACCCGGACCACAACGACCACACCCACGTGGCGGCCGTCGGAGGCTGGTCAGCGCCCAACTGCGGCATCTGACACCGGCCACCGCCTCCCCCGGCCCGCCCACCTCCGGCCCCCCGGCCTCTGGGCGAAGGCCTCCGGGCGAAGCCTCCGGGCAAAGGCCTCCGGGCAAAGGCCTCCGGGCGAAGATCGCGCTCGAACATGGAAGTAGTGGCCTCCCAGACCGGGGAGGCCACTACTTCCTGGATCGAGCGCGATCATGCGGCGGGCGAGCGGCTCGCGGGCCTCGACGGGCAGCGGGCGAGCGGCACGCGGGCCGCGACGGGCGGCACGCGGGCGGCTGCGGTGGTCTCGCTACTCGGGGGCGGCGGAGGGGCCGATGTTGGTCCGTGAGCTGACCACGTCCAGCACGTGGGTCACCGCCTCGGCCACCGGCACGCCGTTGCGCTGGGAGCCGTCGCGGTAGCGGAAGGAGACCGTGCCGGCGGCCACGTCGTCGTCACCGGCGATCACCATGAACGGGATCTTCTGCTGCTGAGCCGTCCGAATCTTCTTCTGCATCCGGTCGTCACCCGCGTCCACCTGGGCCCGGATGCCCTCGGCGCGCAGCGCGGCGACGAAGCCGTGCAGGTAGTCGGTGTGGTCCTCACGGATCGGGATGCCCACCACCTGCACCGGCGCCAGCCAGGCCGGGAAGGCGCCCGCGTAGTGCTCGGTGAGGACCCCGAAGAACCGCTCGATCGACCCGAACAGCGCACGGTGGATCATCACGGGCCGCTGCCGGCTGCCGTCGGCGGCCTGGTACTCCAACGCGAACCGCTCCGGCTGGTTGAAGTCGACCTGGATGGTGGACATCTGCCAGGTCCGGCCGATCGCGTCGCGGGCCTGCACGGAGATCTTCGGCCCGTAGAACGCCGCGCCGCCCGGGTCGGGGACGAGGTCCAGCCCGGAGGTCGCGGCGGCGGTCCGCAGCGCCTCGGTGGCCTCGGCCCAGTCCTCCGCGGCGCCGATGAACTTGGGCGAGTCGTCCCGGGTCGACAACTCCAGGTAGAAGTCGTCCAGGCCGTAGTCACGCAGCAGGTCGAGCACGAAGCTGAGCAGCGTGGACAGCTCGCCGGCCATCTGCTCACGGGTGCAGTAGATGTGCGAGTCGTCCTGGGTCAGGCCCCGGACCCGGGTCAGGCCGTGCACGACGCCGGACTTCTCGTACCGGTAGACCGTGCCGAACTCGAACATCCGCAGCGGCAGCTCCCGGTACGACCGCCCGCGCGACCTGAAGATCAGGTTGTGCATCGGGCAGTTCATCGCCTTGAGGTAGTAGTCCGCGCCCTCCAGCTGCATGGGCGGGAACATGGTGTCCGCGTAGTACGGCAGGTGACCGGAGGTCTGGAACAGCTGCGCCTTGGTGATGTGCGGGGTGTTGACGAACTCGTACCCCGCCGCCTCGTGCCGCTGGCGGGAGTAGTGCTCCATCTCGCGGCGGATGATGCCGCCCTTGGGGTGGAAGACCGCCAGGCCGGAGCCGATCTCGTCGGGGAAGCTGAACAGGTCGAGGTCCGCGCCGAGCTTGCGGTGGTCGCGCCGGGCGGCCTCCTCCAACAGCTTCAGGTACGCCTTGAGCTCGTCGCGGGTCGGCCACGCGGTGCCGTACACCCGCTGGAGTTGGGGGTTCTTCTCCGACCCCCGCCAGTACGCGGCGGCGGAGCGCATCAGCTTGAACGCGCCGATCAGTCGGGTGGTCGGCAGGTGCGGGCCCCGGCACAGGTCCGACCAGCAGACCTTGTCCTCCTTGGCGTCGAGGTTGTCGTAGATGGTCAGCTCGCCGCCGCCCACCTCCATCACCTCGTCGGTGTCCAGGCCCTCGCCCTTGACCTCGATCAACTCCAGCTTGAACGGCTCGTCGGCCAGCTCGGAGCGCGCCTCGTCCAGGCTGCCGAAGCGGCGGCGACGGAACCGCTGCCCGGACTTGATGATCTCCTGCATGCGCTTCTCGAGCTTGCTGAGGTCATCGGGCTGGAACGGCTTGTCGACGTCGAAGTCGTAGTAGAAGCCGTTCTCGATGGGCGGGCCGATGCCCAGCTTGGCCTCGGGGAAGATGTCCTGCACGGCCTGGGCGAGAACGTGCGCGGTGGAGTGGCGCAGCACGTTGAGCCCGTCGGGCGAGTCCAGGCTGACCGGCTCGACGACGGTCTCCTCGGTCGGCGACCAGTCCAGGTCGCGCAGCTGGCCCTGCGGGTCGCGGACCACGACGATCGCCTTGGGGCCGTTCGCGGGCAGTCCGGCCGCGGCCACCGCGTCGGCCGCCGTGGTCCCGGCGGCGACGACGACGGGGTCGGCCACGGCGGGGGTACGGGGTGCGGACACGGTGACTCCTCCAAGCGGTACGAAACGGTGCCGATCCTCGGCTCCTGCCGATGCTATCGGTCGCCCCGCCCCCGACCGGGAAGGGCACCTTCCTTCCGCCGACGTTGAACCTTTCCCGCCTCCCAGCCGAACTAGAGGGTGTGGCCGGAAACCGGTGCCGGCCGCGTCGACACGGATGGGGGCACGAGATGGCGAGCACGCACGGCGGTGGCCGTCGGCGGCGGATCGTGGCGGCGACCGCGGTGACCGCCGCTGGGCTGCTGCTCTGGCCGGGCACGGCGTACGCGGCGGACGTGACGACCACCCCGACGGAGGCCCGGCAGGGCGACGCGGTACGGCTGGAGTTCACCGTTCCGGAGGAGCGGGCCGGCACGAAGACCAAGCAGATCGAGGTACGGCTGCCGGCCGACGCGCCGATCGCCGAGGTCTACCCCATGTCGGTGAACGGCTGGGCGCCCCGGATCAGCTCCCGCACCCTGGACAAGCCGGTGGCCGGCATCCACTCCGCCGGGGTGAGCACGGTGACCAGCGCGGTGACCTGGGTCCGGGTCGGTGCGAGCGACCCGGGGCCGGCCCGGTTGGCGCTCTCGATGGGGCCGATGCCGCAGGCCGAGCGGCTCACCTTCGAGGTCGTCCAGACGTACGCCGATGGCACGGTGGTCCGGTGGGCGGACGCCGCCGGTCCGCACCGGGCCCCGGCCCTCACCCTGCTGCCGGCGGCGCCCGGCGCGGCGGGTCCGGCCGCACACGGCGGGCACGCCGGCCCAGCGGCCGGCGCACCGGCCGCCGCGGACAACGGTGTCGACGACGCGCCGCCGGCCCGATCGGGCGGTGCCGACGAGGGCAGCGCCGACGGGATGCTGGCCGCCGGCCTGCTCGCCGGGTTGGGCGGCGGCGCGGCGATCGGCTGGCTGGTCAGCCGGTGGCGCCGACGCAACCCGGACGAGGCCACCGCGCTCGCCGAGGTGACCGGCGACCCGGACGAGACCGCCACGCCCGACGAGGCCGCGACCCTGGCCGAGATAACCGGCCGCGCGGACAGGACCGCGAAGGCTCCCGCGACGCGCGGCGGCGCGAACGACGCCACGACGCTCGCCGAGACAACCGGCCACACGGGCAAGAGCGCAACTCCCACCGACCCGATGCCGGCCGACCCGCAGCCTGCCGATTCGACGCCCGCCGACCTGCGGCCCGCCGAGCCGCAGCCCGCCGACCCGACGCCCGCCGTTTCCGCGGCATCGCGGTGATCCACTCGGGTTTCCGGAAACCGCGGCATCCGCGCCGCGCGGACAGCCCGATTTGGCGGTGATCCACTCGGGTTCCCGGAAACCGCGGCATCCGAATCGCGCGGACAGCCCGATTTGCAGGAAGCCGAGTTGATCGCCGGCAAGCCAGCCCGGGCGGTCAGGACAGCGTGGTCAGGGCAGCCCGGCGGTCAAGGCAGCCCGGGCGGTCAAGGCAGCCCGGGCGGGTCAGGGCAGCCCGGGCGGTCAGGGCAGCCAGGTAGGTAGCGGCTCGCGGGCGGCCAGCCACTGCTCGGGCACCCCGCCCGGGGTGCCGACGCCGGTGTACGCCGCCACCACGGCTCCGGCGATGGCGGCCGTGGTGTCCACGTCCCCACCGGCCCGTACGCACGTCTCGATGGCCGTCGGATAGTCGTCGAGGTGGGTCGCGGCCACCCAGAGGGTGAACCCGACGGTGTCCTGGGCGGTCACCCGGGAGCCGTTGCCGAGCGCCGCCACCACTCTGGGCAACGGCCGACCGAGCAGCCCGACGGCCCGGTGTACGCCCCGATGCACCTCGGTGCCGGGATCGAGCGCGGCGGCGATGCCGGCGAGCAGCCGCTCCGGGGCCGGCCGGTGCCCGTCGAGGCGGGCCCGGGCGGCCAGCGCGGCGGCGACGGCGACGGCGACCGCGCCGGCGATCCCCTCCGGGTGCGCGTGCGTCACCTCGGCGGAGGCGCGGGCCTGCGCCGCGGCGCGGGCCGTCGAGTCGGCGAAGTACGCGCCCAGTGGACCGACCCGCATCGCCGCGCCGTTGCCGCAGGAGCCCTGCCCGTCGAAGGCGGAGGCGGCGGCCAGCGGCCAGGGGGTGCCGGTGCGGATCAGCCCCAGGATCAGCGTCGCGCCCGCGCCGTAGCCTCGGCGCTCGGTACACCGCTCGGCGAAGGAGAGGGCCAGCCGGTCCCGGTCGATGCCGCCGGAGTCGGCCAGTTGGGCGAGCACCGAGCAGGCCATCTCGGTGTCGTCGGTCCATTCCCAGGGCGCCGGCGGCAGCGCGTCGGCGGCGAGATCCACGGGCGCCGGCCCCGGCAGGAAGTACTGCGCGCCGAGCGCGTCGCCGGTGGAGAGACCGGCGAGGCTGTCCCGGGCGAGCGCCAGGCGGGCATCGGCGAACAGGGTGAACGACATCGTCGTACCAGCTTGCCCGGTCGCCAGGCACGCCGCAACGCGATCAACTTGCCAGGCCAAGTACGGTCTTGTCGTGGCCTCCGTGCTCCTGGTCGAAGACGATCACGTCGTACGCGGCGCGATGCTGCGGTCCCTCACCGACCGGGGGCATGCCGTGCACGCCGTGGGTACGGCGCTGGACGCCCTGCGTCGGGTCGCCGCGGAGACACCCGACCTGGTGGTGCTCGACCTCGGCCTGCCCGACCTGGACGGCTCGGACGCGCTGCGGATGCTGCGCGGCATCACCGACGTTCCGATCATCATCGCCACCGCCCGCGACGACGAGCAGTCGGTGGTCAAGCTGCTGCGCGCCGGCGCCGACGACTACATGGTCAAGCCGTTCACCGGGGCACACCTGGACGCGCGGATCACCACCGTGTTGCGCCGGGCCGGCCGGGCCAGTCGGACCGTGCAGCCCGCGGTGCACAGCGTCGGCGGGCTGCGGGTGGATGTGGGCGAGCGCAGCGCCCAGCTCGACGGGGAGCCGCTGGCGCTGACCCGCAAGGAATTCGACCTGTTGGCGTATCTCGCCGCACGACCTGGGCGGGTAGTGTCCCGCCGGGAACTCTTGGAGGAGGTATGGCGGCAGCCATCGGTCGGCGAGGATCAGACCATCGACGTTCACCTGTACTGGCTCCGCAGAAAGATGGGCGAGTCCGCGGCGAAGCCGCGTTACCTGCGCACCGTGCGGGGGGTCGGATTCCGGCTGGTGGCACCGGACTGAGGACGGCGCTGGCCCTGCTCACGGCCGGCATGTGCAGCCTCGTGGCGCTCGCGTTCCTGATCCCGCTCGGGCTCAGCCTGCGGGAGCAGAGCCGGGACGAGGCGATCGCCGACGCGGCGCGCCGCAGCGCGCTGGTGACCGGCGCGCTGGCGGTGAGCACCGACCCGGCGGTCGTCGAGCGTGCCGTGGTGGCCAGCGCCGAGGGCGCCCCCACCCGGCCCGTGGTGCACGGGTTGGGGTTGGACGAGTCCGCTGGTCGGGCCAGCGGCAGTGACCTGGACCGGGCCCGCTCCGAGCGCCAGTCGTTGGTCGTCGACGTCGACGGGGGTGTGGCCCGGCTCGACCCGGTCGTCCTCGGTGACCGGACGGCCGTGGTCGAGGTGTTCCTACCGGAGTCGACGCTGGGCGAGGGCGCCGGCGGCACCTGGCTGCTGCTGTTCGCGGTCGGTGCGGCGATGGCCGGAGCGGCGGTGCTGGTGGTCGACCGGGTCGCCGCCCGCGCGGTGGACTCGACCCGGGGTCTGGTCAAGGCCGCGCTCTCCGTCGGCGACGGCGACCTCGGCGTACGCGTCGAGCCGACCGGTCCGCGCGAGTTGGCCGAGGCCGGGTACGCCTTCAACCGGATGGCGGACCGGCTGGACGCCGCCCGCACCGACGAGCGCGAGTTGGTGGCCGACCTGTCGCATCGGCTGCGTACCCCGTTGACGGTGCTGCGCCTGGACGCGGAGGCGTTGGAGTCCGACGACACCAGTGTGGGTTCGTTCAGCCCGGCGGAGTTGGACCGGCTGCGCGGGATCCGGCGGATCCGGCAGGCGATCGTCACCCTGGAGGGTGAGATCGACGTGCTGATCAAGACCACCCGTAAGACTGTGGCGCTCGAGGCCGGCCCGGCGATGTGCGACGTCAGCGAGGTCGTCCGGGACCGGATGGTGTTCTGGGCGGCGTTGGCCGGCGACCAGAACCGGCCGCACCGGGTCAACGGCGCGCAGCTGCGCATCCCGGCGCCGGTGCCGCGGGCCGAGCTGGCCGCCGCGTTGGACGCGGTGATCGGTAACGTCTTCCGCTACACCCCGCAGGGCACCGCGTTCGAGGTGGCCGTGTCCCGGCGCGACGGTTACGTGGCGATCCGGATCGACGACGCCGGCCCCGGCATCGCCAACCCGGACCGGGCACTGCGCCGGGGCACCAGTGACCAGGGCTCGACCGGGCTCGGCCTGGACATCGCCAAGCGGGTGGCGTTGCAGGCCAACGGCTCGGTGAGCATCGACCGGGCCCGGTTGGGCGGGGCCAGCGTGGTGATGTTGCTCGCCGACCCGGAGGCGACGCCCCGGCAGGTCAGCCGCTTCGGTCTGGTCGGTCGGATGGCCCGCGACGCCCGGGACCCGAAGGCCAGTGGACGTCGTTGGCCCCGCCAGCGCCCCACCGACGACTGACCCGGCCGAACCCGGGGTTGTGCGCCGGCGCAAGTCTTCCTTAGATCGCGGTTAACGACCGCGTTGGATCGGCCGCGGGCTGACAGGATCAGAGCACGAACCCACCAGTTCCGCCGGCCGAGCGCACCACGCACCCACGGCCGGTGGAGCCGCGCGCGCGGCGGGAGTCACAGGTCCCCCCACACCCACGCTCCCGCCGCGCGCCCTGCTCGACCGACCGGCCCAGCCGGCACCCGGGCAGCTCAGCCGGCGGTGGCGAGGTACGCGTCGATCTCGGCGAGGATCCGCTGCTGGCCGGCGGGGTCGAGGAAGGACGCGGTCACCGCGTTGCGGGCCAGCCCGGCCAGACCCTCGGCGCCGACCCCGAGCAGGCGGGCCGCCACCGCGTACTCGTCGTTGAGGGTCGTGCCGAACATCGGCGGGTCGTCGGAGTTGATGGTGACCAGCAGCCCGGCCTCGACCAGCCGGGGCAGCGGGTGCTCGTCGAGGCTGGCCACCGCCCGGGTGCGTACGTTTGACGTCGGGCAGATCTCCATCGCGATCTGCCGCTCGGCCAGGTAGGCGAGCAGCTGCGGGTCCTGCGCCGCGGAGATGCCGTGCCCGATCCGCTCGGCGCCCAGTTCGTTCAGCGCGTCCCAGACGGTCTGCGGCCCGGTGGTCTCCCCGGCGTGCGGCACCGAGCGCAGCCCGGCGGCGCGGGCCTGGTCGAAGTAGGGCCGGAACTGCGGTCGGGGTACGCCGATCTCCGGGCCACCCAGACCGAAACTGACCAGCCCGTCCGGGCGCTCGTCCAGGGCGATGCGCAGCGTCTCCTCGGCTGCCGGCAGGCCGGCCTCGCCGGGGATGTCGAAGCACCAGCGCAGCTCGATGCCGAAGTCGGCCAGGGCGCGCTTGCGGGCGTCCTCGATGGCCTCGCAGAACGCCGGCGCGGGAATGCCCCGTCGGACGTGCGAGTACGGCGTGATGGTCAGCTCCGCGTACCGGACCTGTTGGCGGGCCAGCTCCCGGGCCACCTCGTGGGTGAGGATCCAGACGTCCTCCGGGTCGCGGATGAGGTCCACGACGCTCAGGTAGACCTCGATGAAGTGCGCGAAGTCGCGGAACTCGAAGTAGGCGGCGAGGGCGTCCGGGTCGGCCGGCACGGGGGTGCGGCCCTCGTGGCGGGCGGCCAACTCGGCGACGATCCGGGGTGAGGCGGAGCCGACGTGGTGCACGTGCAGCTCCACCTTGGGCAGACCGGCGATGAAGGTGGACAGGTCGGTCACGGATTCTCCTGGGCAGGGTCGCCGGTGCGGGCGACGACGAAGACGCGGCGGAACGGGAAGTACACCTGACCCTGCCGCACCGGGTACGCCGCGGTGAGCCGTACTCCCAGCTCGGCCCGGAAGGCGGACCAGCCGGCGGCGTCCAGTGCGGCCCGGACCGGGCGCAGCGCGGTGCCCTCCATCCAGGCCAGCACCGGGTGCTCGGCGGCGGGTCGAGCCGGCAGCAGGTGCACGTAGGTAGTCTCCCAGGCGTCCACCGCGCAGCCGGCGGCGGTCAGCAGCGCCGCGTAGTCGGCCGGGTCGTCGACCGGGTCCGCGCGCAGCAGCGGGGCGACCTCGGCCCGCCAGGTCGGCCGGTTGGCGACCTCCCGCAGGGCGCGGTGCGAGTCGGCGGCGAAGTTGCCGGGGACCTGCATGGCGAGCCAGGCGCCGGCGGGCAGCTCGGCTGCCCAGCGGCACAGCAACTCCTGGTGGCCGGGGACCCACTGCAGCGCCGCGTTGCTGACCACCACGTCCTCGTCGCCGGCCGGACGCCAGTCGCGCAGGTCGGCGACCGCGAAGTCGACAGGCGCGCCGAGGGCCTCGGCCCGCTCGATCATGTCGGGTGAGGAGTCGAGGCCGAGCACCCGGCTCGTCGGCCAGCGCTCGGCGAGGGTGGCGGTGAGCTGGCCGGGGCCGCAGCCGAGGTCGACCACCGCCCGGGGTCGCTCGGCCGGGATCCGGGCGAGAAGGTCGTGAAACGGCCGGGATCGCTCGTCGCCGAAGCGCAGGTAGGTCGTCGGGTCCCACATGGTCGCCTCCCAAACCGTACGTTCGTACTGCTACGGTACGGCTCGCGTGGCAGGGCGGCAACCCGATCACTAGGCTCGGGGCATGGAACAGCGCAGCTTCAACCGGCTCGGCCGGACCGTTGGCGCGGTCGGTCTGGGCGCCTGGCAACTCGGCGCCGACTGGGGCACCGTCAGCGAGGACGACGCCATGGCGGTACTCGCCGCCGCCGTGGACGCCGGGGTCACCTTCCTCGACACCGCCGACGTGTACGGCGACGGCCGCAGCGAGCAGCTGATCGGCCGCTTCCTGCGCAGCCGACCCGACGCCGGGCTGACCGTCGCCACCAAGATGGGCCGCCGCGTCGAGCAGCGGCCGGAGGCGTACACCCTGGCCAACTTCCGGCAGTGGACCGACCGCTCCCGGGCCAACCTCGGCATGGACACCCTGGACCTGGTCCAGTTGCACTGCCCGCCCACCGAGGTCTTCTCCTCCGACGAGGTCTTCGACGGCCTGGACACCCTCGTGGCCGAGAAGGCCATCGCCGGGTACGGGGTCAGCGTCGAGACCTGCGACCAGGCCCTCACCGCGATCGCCCGACCGGGGGTGGCGAGCGTCCAGATCATCCTCAACGCGGTCCGCCACAAGCCGCTGGAGCGGGTACTGCCGGCAGCGGCGGCAGCCGGTGTCGGCATCATCGCCCGCGTGCCGCTCGCCAGCGGCCTGCTCTCCGGCCGCTACGACGAGCACACCGAGTTCGCCGCCGACGACCACCGCAACTACAACCGGCACGGCGCGGCCTTCGACGTCGGAGAGACGTTCTCCGGAGTCGACTTCGACCGAGGTCTGGCCGCCGTACGCCGGCTGGCCCCGCTTGTCGACGCGGACCGCACGATGGCGCAGTTCGCGCTGCGCTGGGTGTTGGACCAGGCGGGCGTCACCGTGGTCATCCCCGGTGCCCGTGACGCCGACCAGGCCCGCCGCAACGCCGCCACGGCCGCCCTGTCCCCGCTCACCGACGAGCAGTTGGCAGCCGTACGCGAGACCTACGACGAGCTGATCCGCCCGCAGGTGCACGACGGGTGGTGACCCGCGCGCCCGGGGTGCTCGCGTCGCGCCGCCCGGCCGGCGATGCTGGACGGCGGCGCGCCGCCCCGGGCGGCGGAGAGGGGACGCGATGAGAGGCTGGCTTCCGCTCACCCTCGGCCTGCTGGCCGTGGTGATCGGTGCGGTGTGGACGGTCCAGGGCCTCGGTTACGTCAGCGGCAGCGTGATGACCGACGAGAAGATCTGGGCGCTGATCGGCCCGCTCGTGGCGCTGGCCGGGCTGGTGGTGCTCTGGCTCGGCCTGCGCTCGCGTCGACGCTGAGCCGTCGCTCCACCGGAGCCCGAGTAGGTGGAAAGCCCCGCATCCCAACCGGGATGCGGGGCTTTGAGCGACCCTTGAGCCGGATCGTCCCACAGGCCGGCGGGGGCCGGCCGTCTCAATCAGATGGGGCGGACCTGCTCAGCCTGCGGGCCCTTCTGACCCTGAGCAATCTCGAACTCCACCCGCTGGTTCTCCTCCAGCGAGCGGTAGCCGCTGGTCTGGATGGCCGAGAAGTGGACGAACACGTCAGCACCCCCACCATCGACGGTGATGAAGCCGAAGCCCTTGTCAGCGTTGAACCACTTCACGGTTCCCTGAGCCATGTGTTTCTCCCTCTAAAAACTGGCGGCCGTGCACGCCGTCCGGCCGATTGGCCGTTTTTGAGCAGCGGCGCCTGAGGCGGCCCCACGAAGGAGACTTCTCTCAACCCACGCCATCTCGCAACAGCGGGGACCAGCAAATCACGGAGGCAAAAAGTCTGTCACGACCTCTCCGACGAATTTCTCCGACATGTGACCTGACGGATGCCTCAGGTGCGCTGGGCGGCGTGCGATGCCAAGCGAAAGCCCCCTTCCCATCGATGCGGGAAGGGGGCTGAAGTCGCTGCTGGTCAGTCCGGCCAACTGCCGGTCATCCGGCGTACGCCGACCGCCCCGCCCCGGTCCACCGCGGCCCGGACGACCGCGAAGATGGCGCCCTGCAACGCCGCGGCGGCCAGGATCTCGCCCCAGCCGCGGTCCTCGTCGGTCGCGTTGGGCGCCTCACCGTCGCCCGCGGTGACCTTCCAGACCTGCCGGAAGATCGCCCCGGCCACCGCGCCCGCCGCGATACCCATCAAGACGCCGACCGGCCGGTACGCGACCCTGCCGATGCTCTTACTCACCTACGCCTCCCCCGCACGATCATCAGCACCACCACGGTGGCCACCGCGCCGGCCGCGATGGCCGCCCACGGCACCGGGTTGCGGCGCACCAACTCACCCTTGTCGTACGCCTGTGCGCGTACCAACTCGCCCTTCTCGTAGGCCTGCGCCCGCGCCTTCCCGGCACCACGCGCGGCCTGACCGCGGACCCGGGCGACGGTCTGCGCCGCCTGCTCCCGCATCCGCTCCTTGGCCTGCTCGGCGGACTCCTTGAGACGAGCCTTGACGTCGGCCTTGGCGGCCAACGCCTCCATCGTCTCGCCCAACTCGACCCGGGTACGACGGATCTCCTCGCGGAGTGCCTCCGTGTCGCCCGTCCCGTTGCCGGTCATTGCCGCCCCCTGTCCTTCACCGCGGCGGTGACGGTGTCCATGTCCGCCCGGAGGCTACGGACCGTGGCCGCCGGCATCGGCGGGACCGCACGGCTGACCTGCTTCTTGCCCACCAGGGCGAGGATGCCAGCCACCAGGAAGCAGGCCACCGCCACGATCAGCGCCGCCGCCCAGGCGGGCAACACCAGGTCGAGCAGCAGGATCGCCGTGGCGACCAGCGCACCCAGACCGAAGAACGCGAGCGCGCCACCGCCACCGAACAGGCCGATCCCGATGCCCGCGTGCTTACCCTTCTGGGTCAACTCCGCTCGGGCCAGCGTCAGTTCGTCCCGCACGAGGCGGGAGATCTGCTCGGTGGCCCGCTGCACCAGCTCGGCGGTGGAGGGCTCGCTCCCATTCTGGGATGTGCGGGCTTTCGCCACGTCAGCCATGCTGTCCTCCTTTCCTCATCACCGCGCTGTATGCCCGAAGTCGTCGCTCGTCAATCCTAAAGCGCGACAGGCAGCTCACCGTCCCCGTTGTCCGGACGCCGCGCCGCCGATACGCGGCCAGCCGCCGCGATCACGCCAGAGACGTCCGGCAGCACATCCCCCACCCAAGCCCGACCAAACCTCCCGCAACGGACCCCCTCCCGCGCCCTCCCCCTCCCCGCCCCTCCCCCCGGCGCCCTCGCAGCGGCGATCATGAGGTTGGCGGGGACAAACCAGGCGCACCCACCCGTCAACTCCATGATCGTCGGGCGGGACGCGCACGATTCCGGGCAGGCCGCGCAAGATCGCGCTCGATCCTGGTTGTAGTGGCCTCGACGGGGATGGGAGGCCACTACAAGCAGGAAGTTGCGCGATCTCGCAGGGCAGGGCAGAGCGGGGCGCGGCCCAGCGCGGGGCAGGCGGGGCTCGGCGGGCGGGTTAGGGGCGGGTTTCTTCGGGGCCTACGAAGGCTTCGCTGCGGGCGTCGCCGTCGTCGCTGCCGCCGAAGACACGGGCGTCGTCGGGCGCCTCGGTCTCGGGCAGGCGGCGGGCCGGGCGCCTCGGCTGCACCCACTGCCAGGACAGGCTGCTGGTGGAGTCGCCCAGTTCGGCGCGCAGCCGGGGCATCGCGGTCGGGCGGTTGTCCCGGATCCAGGCGACCAGGTGCTCCCGGACGAGGCAGCGCAGGTCCCACAGGCTGCCCGCGTCGGCGGCGCTGACCAGCGCGCGCAACCGGACCGTCCCACCGGTGGCGTCGGTGACCTGGAGGACGCAGACCCGCCCGTCCCACAGTTCGGTGCCCTCGACGAGGCGGCGCAGCTCCTCGCGCATGGTCTGCACCGGCACCGCCCAGTCCACGTCGAATTCGGCGGTGCCGAGCACCGCCGCCTCCGTCCGGGTCCAGTTCTGGAACGGCTTGCTGGTGAAGTACGAGGTGGGCAGGATCAACCGGCGGTCGTCCCAGATCTGTACGACGACGTAGCTGAGGGTCAGCTCCTCGATGCGACCCCACTCCCCCTCGACGACGACCACGTCGTCGAGCCGGACGGCGTCGCTGAAGGCGAGCTGGAGGCCGGCGAAGACGTTGCCGAGCAGGCTCTGCGCGGCGAGCGCGGCCACCACACCGACCACACCGGCGGAGGTCAGCACGCCGGCGCCGATGCCCCGCACGCTGGGGAACGTCATCAGCATCACGCCGACGGTCAGGATGACGATCACCGCGATGGTCAGTCGGCGCAGCATCACCACCTGGGTGCGTACGCGTCGCGCGTGCCGGTTGTCCGGTACGTCGACCCGGAACCGGGCCAGCGCGGTGTCCTCCACGACGACCAGCAGGCAGGCGACCAGCCAGGCCAGGGTGGCGATGACGCCGAGGATGAGCAGGTGCAGCAGCAGTCGACGCCAACTCTCGCCGACCGCGTACCCGGTGGTGAAGCGGACGGCGAACTGCACGGCCAGGACCGTTCCGGCGACCTGGAACGGGCGGTGCGCGTGATCGGTCAACTCGGTCAACAGCAGGGACCGGCGGCCGAACCGCCGGGTCACCCGGTGGACGACTTCGACCAGGAACAGGGCGACCGCCGCCGCGACGAGCGCGGCGACGGCCGTTTCGAGATAGTTCTGCACGGCTTCGGTGCTCCCCTTCGACCAGGCGTCGGGCACTTCGGGCAAAAGCCCAAGAGTGCCCGACATCCGTGGTATCGACCAGCTCAGACCTTGCGGTACCGGGACTGGAGGAAGCAGTAGACGCCGAAGGCGGCGATGCCCAGGGCGACCAGGGTCAGCAGGAACGTGCCGTACGACTGCTCACGCAGGGTGTGCAGCGCGGCGTCCAGACCGCGGGCCTTCTCCGGGTCGTACTTCACCGCGGCCACGATGATCAGCAGACCGGCGATGGCGTACGCGACGCCCTTGGCGACGTACCCGGCGATGCCCAGCCGGCGGGCGAGCTTGCGGGTCTTCGGGCTCATCTCGCCGGTCTTGAGGTGCTTCTCGAAGCGCTTGACGACGCCGTAGATCACCAGGCCGACGCCGATCGCGGCGAGCACCAGCCCGGCCAGGCCGACCAGCCAGCGGCCACCGCTGGAGGTCATCAGCTTGCCGGTCAGGGCCTCCTGCTGGTCGGCGCTGTTCGAGCCGGCGTCCTTGAAGACCTTGAACGCGGTCCACGCGAAGTAGAGGTAGACGATGGTCCGGCCGGCCGAGGCGAGCCGTTCCGTGGCCCGCTCCTTGCCGCGCTCGGCCCGGTGCCCGACCGCCGCCTCCAGCGCCTGCCAGATCGCCATCGCGAGCAGGCCGACCGCGACGGCGATGACCAGGAACTTGCCGAGGGGCTGGGCGGAGAGGGTACGCAGCGCGCCGGACTGGTCACCGTCGTCGGACGACGTGCCGAACGCGATCTGCAACGCCAACCAGGCGAAGAGGAGGTGGACGATCCCGTAGCCGATGAAGCCGGCCCGGGCGAGGAGTTCCAGCCACCGGCTGTCCGCCGTACGGGAGGCGGTGGCTTCGGCGCTACGGGTGAGTGACATGGCGTCACAATCTCCGATTCGGAAGATTCCCAAACGTCGGCCACCGCCGCCCGCCCAGGTCAGCTGCCCGGGTTACGGGACACGCGAATCTTGACCTGCTGGTCGGTCACGCTGTCCAGGGTGACCGCGAAGCCCCCGGCCTCGGCGGCCTGCTGGCCGGTGGTGAGGGTGAGCTGCTCACCGGCGACCTCGACGGTCACCTGGTCACCCTCGGCGCCGACCAGCTTGGCCTCGACGCCCAGGATGGTGGCGCTCGCGTCGACACCCCGCTCGAAGGTGACAGTGCAGGCGTCCAGCCCGCAGTCGGTGGAGGCGCCCTGGGAGCTGCACCCGGTGAGCACGGCGAGGCCGAGCGCCAGACCGGCGAGGAGACCGGCGGCGCGGCGGACGGTGGGAACGGGCATGGTGGCGGGTCGGTTCGTCACCCCGCCAAGAGTACGAGACATCCGCGACGTCGTCGCCGAACGGTGATCACCTGGCGGCCGACCAGGGTACGAGGACCACCGGCTAGGGTCCGGGACATGCCGTTCGACATCGCCCGCACCCGGGCCGCGTATCCCGCCCTGACCGAGGGCTTCGTCCACTTCGACGGTGCCGGCGGCACCCAGACCGCGGCCGGTGTGATCGACGCGGTCACCGACGCCATGCGGTCGGCGGTCGGCAACCGCAGCGCCGCCAACGTCGCGGGCCGCCGGTCGTTGGAGTTGGTGGCCGAGGCCCGCTCTGCGGTGGCCGACCTGCTCGGCGCCGACCCGGCCGGGGTGGTGCTCGGCCCGAGCGCGACCGCGCTGACGTACACCCTGGCCCGTACGCTCGGCGCGGCGTGGCGCCCGGGTGACGAGGTGGTGGTCTCCCGGCTCGACCACGACGCGAACGTGCGGCCGTGGGTGCAGGCCGCCGAGGCGGCCGGCGCGACGGTGCGCTGGGCCGAGGTCGACCGGCACACCGGTGAGCTGCCCGCGGCCCAGTACGCGGACCTGGTCGGTGAGCGGACCCGTTTGGTGGCGGTGACCGCCGGCAGCAACGCCATCGGCACCATGCCGGACGTGGCGGCGATCGCCAAGACCGCGCACGCGGTCGGCGCGTTGGTCTACGTGGACGGGGTGCACTCGGTCCCGCACGGGCCGACCGACCTGACCTCGCTCGGCGCCGACGTGCTGGTCACCAGCGCGTACAAGTGGTCCGGGCCGCACCTGGCGGCGATGGTGGCGGACCCGGCCCGGTGGGCGACGCTGCGCCCCGCGAAGCTGGTGCCGTCCTCCGACGCGGTGCCGGACCGGTTCGAGTACGGCACGCCGAGCTTCCCGCTGCTGGCCGGCGTGGCCGCCGCTGTGGATCACCTGGCGGGGCTGGACCCGGACGCGGTCGGGGACCGACGGGCGCGGCTGCGGGCCGGGCTGGCCGCCGCCCAGGCACACGAGGAGGCGCTGCTGGACAGGCTGCTCGCCGGGCTGGCGCAGCGGCCGGCCATCACCGTCTACGGCTCGCCGTCGCGGCGCTGCCCGACGGTCTCGTTCCGGGTGGCCGGGATGTCGCCGGCTGCCACCCAGGAGGCGTTGGGCGCCGCCGGGTTCTGCCTCTCCGTCGGCGACTACTACGCCTACGAGTACTTCCAGCTGATAGGTCTGCGCGACAGCGGCGGCGCGGTGCGGGCCAGCATCTACCACTACAACACGGCCGACGAGGTGGACCGGTTGCTCGGTGAACTCGACGCGCTGGCCGAGCCGGCGGGGAGAATGGCCGGATGAGCACCCTGGTCGAGGACAACCCGGCGAAGCACCGCTTCGAGATCCTGGTCGACGACGCGCTGGCCGGCTTCACCGCGTACCTGCCGCGCGGGGAGGTGCTGGTCTTCACCCACACCGAGGTGGACCGGGGCTTTCAGGGCAAGGGGGTGGGCGGCACGCTGGTCCGCGGCACCCTGGACGAGCTCCGGGCACGCGGCACGAAGCTGGTGCCGCAATGCCCCTTCATGGCCGCGTTCATCGACAAGCACCCCGAGTACGCCGACCTGGTCGCCGACCTTCCATAGCCGTCAGAGGGCGCCGGTGAGCACCTCGGCGACGGCCTGTCCACTGGCCCGGGTGGCGCCGTGGGTGGCCAGGTGCACCGCCCCGGTGACCAGCTCGGGCACGCCCAACTCGACCACTACCGCGTCCGGGCGGGCGGCCAACGCGCGGTGCACGGCGGCGCGCATCCACTCGTGCCGGTGCAGGTCACGGACGGCCAGGACCAGGGGGCGACCATCCGCCCCGGCGCCCGGGTCGGCCGGCACGTCGGGTTCGGCGTAGCGGACCGTGCTGGTGCCGGGCAGCAGCTCGGCCAGTGGCCCGCCGATGCCCCACGGGGTCTCCGCGCCGATGGCGATGTTGCGCAACGGCTCGAACTCGACGACGTGTGCCGCGCGGGTCAGGGGCAGTGCCACCGTCGTGCCCGGGGCGGCGGTGACCCGGACGGCCCGGCGGGCGGCGACCAGCCCGACGTCGGCGGCGCCGCGCGCTCCGGCCGAGCCGGCGCTGCGGGCGGCCACCGTCCAGGCGGCGAGTTGACCGACGCGCTTGGCGGCCTCGGCGAGGCGTTCCTCGGGCAGCTCACCGGAGACGACGGCGGCCACGATGGCGTCGCGCAGCTCGCGGGCGGCCTGCTCGTCGGCCCGTTCGCCACCGATGCAGATGGCGTCGGCCCCGGCGGCGAGGGCGCGGACCGTCGCCCCGGCGAAGCCGTACCGGTCGGCGACCGCGCGCATCTCCACCGCGTCGGTGACCACCACGCCGGAGAAGCCCAGCTCGTCGCGGAGCAACCCACCCAGGATGCGCTGGCTCAGCGTCGCCGGCAGGTGCGGGTCGAGCGCGGGCACCAGCAGGTGGCCGGTCATCACGGCCTGCACCCCGGCGGCCACGGCGGCGCGGAACGGGGCCAGCTCGCAGGCGTCCAGCCGGTCCCGGTCGGCGGTGATCCGGGGCAGGTCGTGGTGGGAGTCGACCCGGGTGTCGCCGTGCCCGGGGAAGTGTTTGGCGCAGGCCGCGACGCCACCGGCCTGGAGGCCCCGGACCCAGGCGGCGGTGTGCCGCGCGACCAGCAGCGGGTCGGCGCCGAAGGAGCGGACGCCGATCACCGGGTTCGCCGGATTCGAGTTGACGTCGGCGTCCGGGGCGTAGTTGAGGGTCACCCCCGCCGCGGCCAGCTCGGCGCCGAGGTCCCGGGCGACGGCCTCGGTCAGCTCCGGGTCGTCGACGGCGCCGAGGGCGAAGTTGCCGGGCCGGGAGCTGCCGTGCACCGACTCGAGCCGGGTGACGTCACCGGCCTCCTCGTCGATCGCCACGATGACGTCCGGCCGTTCCGCGCGCAGCGTCGCGGTGAGCGCGGCCACCTGCTCGGTGTCGACGACGTTGCGGGCGAAGAGCACCACCGAGCCGAGACCCTCGCCGAGCCAGCGGCACACCCACGGCGGCGGGGTGGTGCCGACGAAGCCGGGTTGCAGGACGGCGGCGGCGAGCGCCGGGAGGTGCCCGCTGGTCGTGGTCACTCCGCCCCCTCGTAGTGATCAATGTCGATCACCGGCGACGGTGCGCCCCCGTCGATCCGCTGGCTGCGCTCGCTCATGCGGCCCCCGTACCCCATCTCTCGCGCGCCCTCGGCGCACCGCCACCGGCAGGCGGTCCTGCCATGGTCACACTGAGCGATTCAATAGTCAATAAACCTTACAGTTGCCTGGCGGCCCGCTCCCCAGGGAGAGTGCGGGGATGGATCCCGCCCTGCTGGCCGACGCGACGAGCCCGGCCGACATCCCCGGCGTACGCCTGCTCGGCCTGGTGGTCGGCGCCCTGCTGCTGCTCGCCGCGATCCGGGCGATGTTCGGTCGACGCTGACCCGCCCCACGTCGAAAAGTCGACGCCGACCCGGACGACCGGGCGAACCGGTGTGACCGGGCGCCGCCGGGGTACGGGCTCTCCCCATCAGCAGGTCCGCGTGCCGAAGGGGTAAGCCATGAAGATCGGATACTTTCTGTCCAGTGAGGAGTTCACACCGGCCGAGTTGCTGGAGCAGGCGCGCGGCGCCGAACGGGCCGGCTTCGAGGCGCTGTGGATCTCCGACCACTACCACCCCTGGGTGGACGCACAGGGCCAGAGCCCGTTCGTCTGGTCGATGATCGGCGCGCTCAGCCAGGTCTGCTCGCTGCCGGTGACCACGGCGGTGACCTGCCCGACCGTGCGGATCCACCCGGCCGTCATCGCGCAGGCGGCGGCGACCAGCGCGGTGCTGCACGGCGGGCGGTTCGTGCTCGGCGTCGGCACCGGCGAGGCGCTCAACGAGCACATCTTCGGCGACGCCTGGCCGCAGGCCGACGTCCGGCTGGAGATGCTGGAGGAGGCCGTCGAGGTGCTGCGCGCGCTGTGGGGCGGCGACTTCGTCAGCCACCACGGCAAGCACTACACCGTGGAACAGGCCCGGATCTACACGCTGCCCGACACTCCCCCGCCGATCTACGTCTCCGGCTTCGGGCCAAAGTCCATCGACCTGGCCGCCCGGATCGGCGACGGCTACGTGAGCACCATGCCCGACGGCGAGATGGTCCGCCGCTTCCGGGAGAACGGCGGCGGCGACAAGCCGTGCCAGGCCGGCTTCAAGGCGGCGTACGCGGACAGCGAGGAGGAGGGGTTGCGCATCGCGTACGAGCGCTGGCCCAACGCGGGGGTGCCGGGTGAGCTGTCACAGGTGCTGCCCTCGCCGCGGCACTTCGAGCAGGCTGCCGAGCTGGTCAAGCCGGAGATGCTGAAGGAGGCGTTCGTCTGCGGCAACAGCGCCGACGCGCACCTCGAGATGATCGACCAGTACGCCAAGGCCGGCTTCGACGAGGTCTACGTGGCCAACACCGGCCCGCACTACCAGGGTCTGTTCGACCTCTACCAGCGTGAGGTGCTGCCCCGACTGCGCTGAGTCGGCGATCAACGGGCCCATGATCGTCGGTACGCGTTTCGGCGGTCATGGGCTCGGGTACCTCCGGCCCTCGATGAAACTGTCCACGCACTCGATGACGTTGCGCCGCGCGGCCCGCAGCCTTTTCGGCTGGAAGGCGCTGCGGCCCAACCAACTGGCCGCCATGCGCGCGGTGATGAAGCGGCGAGACGCCCTGGTGGTGTTGCCCACCGGTGCCGGCAAGTCGGCGATCTACCAGATCCCGGCCAGCCTGATACCCGGCCCCACCGTGGTGATCTCCCCATTGCTGGCCCTCCAGCAGGACCAGATCGCCTCCCTCAACGAGCGGCAACGCCCGGAGCTGCGGGCGGTGCGGATCAGCTCGAACGAGTCGCCCACCCAGCAGGCCGAGGCGATCACCGAGATCCGCGAGGGCCGGGCGGAGTTCCTCTTCATCACCCCGGAGCAGCTCAGCAACCCCGAGCGGATGGCCGAGGTCGCCGCGCTGAAGCCGGCGCTGGTGGCGATCGACGAGGCCCACTGCATCTCCGCGTGGGGGCACGACTTCCGCCCCGACTACCTGGCGCTCGGGCACCTCATCGACGGCATCGGCCGACCACCGGTGGTCGCGCTGACCGCCACCGCCTCCCCTCCGGTACGCGACGACATCATCGCCCGGCTGCGGTTGCGCGAGCCGGAGGTGGTGGTCTCCGGGCTGGACCGGCCGAACCTGTTCGTCGAGGTCGCGCACTGCCCCACCGAGGACTACCGGTGGCGGCGGCTGAGCGCGCTGCTGCGCGATGACCAGCGACCCGGGATCATCTACGTGCCGACCCGGCGCGCCGCCGAGGAGTTGGCCACCCGGTTGACCGACGCCGGCTTCCCGGCGCAGTTCTACCACGGTGGGATGGCGGCCGGCGCGCGCGCCGAACTGCACGAGGCGTTCCTCGCCGACCAGGTCCCCATCATGGTGGCGACCTCGGCGTTCGGCATGGGCATCGACAAGCCGAACATCGCCTGGGTGGTGCACATGGCGCTGCCCGACTCACCGGACAGCTACTTCCAGGAGATCGGCCGGGCCGGCCGCGACGGGCAACCGGCCCGGGTGCTGCTGCTGTGGCAGGCCGAGGACGTGGGCCTGCAACGGTTCTTCAGCGGCGGCCTGCCCGACGTCGACGAGCTGCGCGACCTCGCCGCGCTGCTGCGCCGCAAGCCGGCCACCAAGACCGAGCTGCGCGAGACGACCGGCCTCGGGCCGCGCAAGCTGGGCCAGTACCTCTCCCTGCTGGAGCAGGTCGGGGCGGCCGAGCCGCGCGCCCGGCAGCGCATCGGCGCTCCCCGTTACTCCCCCACCCCGTCCGACGCCGCCGCGGCGGCGCTGGCCGAGGCGGAGCGCCAGCAGACCGTGACCCGGTCCCGCACCGACATGATGCGGGCCTTCGCCGAGACCCGGGCCTGCCGGGGGCAGACCCTGCTGGCCTACTTCGGCGAGCAGATGACGGACGTCTGCGGCCACTGCGACAACTGCCACAACGGCACCAGCGTGGCCGACCAGGGCGCGGTCGGGCCGTTCCCGGTGCACAGCCAGGTGCGCCACCCGGAGTGGGGGTCCGGCCTGGTGCTCTCGTACGAGGAGGACAAGATGACGGTTCTCTTCGATGAGGTCGGGTACAAGACGCTGTCGGTGCGCGTGGTGTCCGAACAGGGCTTGCTGACCCTGGACTAGCCTGACCCGGGCACCGGTGTCGGGCCCGGTGAGTCGACCAAGCAGAGCACCGATTGACCAAGCAGAGCAGGGCGGAAGGGGCGTTGCCGTGATCGAGCAACCGGCGTACACCGGGTTCGGTTTCTCCGACGGGGAGTGGGGGCTGTTGGTCGGCCTGCCGCAGTCGGTTCTGACCGCGGCGAGCGCCGCCGAGTCCGACGGCACCCGCCGGACCATGGCGGAGAACGCGGCCGGGCTGGAGACCATCGCCGCCGGCCGGGAGTCGGCCAGCCCGCTGGTCGCCGCCGTGGCCGGTGAGATCGTCACCCGGGTCGGTGACCCGGACACCGGCGAGGAGTTGCCGGCCATCGCGCCCGCCGACCCCGGGGCGTACATCGACGACGTGCTGCTGCGGGCCGGCGAGGCCGGCGCGTTGCTGGCCGCGCGGGTCGACGAGGGTGAGGCCGGCGCGTACAAGCACTGGCTCGTGAAGATCGCCGAGCAGGTGGTGGGGGCCGCGTCCAGCGGCGGGCTGCTGGGCATCGGCGGCGAGTCGGTAAGCGACTCCGAGCGGCGTTTCCGCGACCGGCTCGCGCACGTGCTCACCGACTGACCGACGACAACGACGTGTCGGCCGGACCGGTCGGCTCGGCGGCCAGCGCCGTCGAGTCGGCCGGTCGGACCCCGCGCAGCGCGACAAGCGCGGTGACCGCGCCCAGCAGCATCACCGCCATGGCGGCGTACGCGGCCAGGTGCAGCCCGTCGGTGAACGCGACAGCGGCGGCGTGCCGCAGCGCGTCGCCCAGATCCGCCGGCAGCCCTTGGGCGACCGCGAGCGCACCGCCCAGGGTCTCCTGGGCCGCGGCGCCGGTGTCGGCGGGCAGCCCGGCCGGCAGGCCGTCGACGATCTCCCGGCGGTAGACCGCCGCGCCGACGCTGCCCAGGATCGCCATTCCCAGCGCACCGCCCAGCTCGCTGCTGGACTCGGTCAGCGCCGACGCGACACCGGCCTGCTCGGGCGGCGCCGCGCCGAGGACCAGCTCGGTGACGAGGGACATCACCAGCACCAGGCCAGCCGCGTAGACACTAGCGCCGACGAGCAGCAGCCACAGCGGCGTCTCCGGTGTGACCCGGGTCAACACCGCGAAGCCGACCACGGCGATCCCGAACCCCGCACCGATCAGGTACGCCCGTTCGACGCGCTGGGCGAGGGCGGCGGCGGCCGGCGCGACTCCACCCACGGCCAGTGACGGCACGAGGCTCCACAGTGCCGCGCGCAGCGGGCTCAGGCCGAGCACCAGTTGCAGGTGCTGGGTGGTGAAGATGGCGAAGCCGACGATGGCGAACATCGCCAGCAGGTTGACCGCGAGTGACCCGCCGAAGCCACGGCGGCGGAACAGCGCGAGGTCGACCATCGGGTACGCCCGGGTCCGCTGCCGGTGCAGGAAGAGCGCGCCCAGCAGCAGGCCGCCGACGATGGCGAGGACCCGTACCGGGCTGACGCCGTCGCGGGCCATCTCCTTGATGCCGTAGATCACCGGCAGCAGCGCCCCGAGCGACAGTGCCGCGCTGACCAGGTCGAACCGCCCGGTCGCCGGGTTGCGGAACTCGGGCACCAGGAGCGGGGCGAGCAGGAGCAGCATCAGCATCGCCGGGATGTTGATCAGGAAGATCGAGCCCCACCAGAAGTGCTCCAGCAGGATGCCGCTGAGCACCGGGCCGATCGCGATGCCGCCGGTGAGGGTGGCGGTCCAGATGGCGATCGCGGTGCCGCGCTGCTTGGCGTCGTGGAACATGTTGCGCACCAGCGCGAGCGTCGAGGGCATCAGGGTGGCCCCACCGAGGCCGAGCACGGCGCGCGCGGCGATCAGCGTGGCGGTGCTGTCGGCGTACGCGGCCAGCAGTGACGCCGCCCCGAAGGCGGTGGCGCCGATCAGCAGGAGCCGACGCCGGCCGATCCGGTCACCCAGGGCGCCCATGGTGATGAGCAGCCCGGCCAGCACGAAGCCGTAGATGTCGAAGATCCAGAGCTGCTGGGTGGCGGTGGGGTGCAGCTCCGCGCTGATGAACGGGACGGCGAAGTAGAGCACCGACACGTCCATCGAGACCAGGAGCAGCGGGAGCATCAGCACGGTGAGCCCGATCCACTCCCGTCGGCCGGCCCGCGCTGCCGGTGTGGTGGTGGTCGTCATGATCGATTCTCCTTCTGCGTATGACGTACGCTGTTATGCGTAGACCATACGCAGAACTAGGATGGCGAGGCAAGGAGGAAATGTGGCGGCGAAGACAGACGACAGCGGGCCAGTGCTCCCGCCGTCCATCGAGAGCGCGTGGGGGCTGCGGGAGCGGCCACCCAAGGGCCCTCGGCCGGGAATGAGCGTGCCCGCGATCGTGGACGCCGCCGTACGCGTGGCCGACGCCGACGGTCTGGCGGCCGTCTCGATGAGCCGGGTGGCCAAGGAGTTGGGGGCCGCGACCATGGCCCTCTACCGTTACGTCGGCTCGAAGGACGAGCTGCTGATGCTCATGGTGGACGCCGGGTACGGCCCGTCCCCCGGCCCACCCAAGCCGGAGGACGACTGGCGTGCCGGCCTCACCCGGTGGGCCTGGGCCGAGCACGAGGTGCTGCGGCAACGGTCCTGGCTGCTGCACGTGCCGATCAGCGGCCCGCCGATCACCCCGCAGCAGCTCGGCTGGATGGAGGACGGGCTGCGCTGCCTCGACGGCACCACCCTCGCCGAGGGCGAGAAGATGTCGGTGCTCCTGCTGATCACCGGGTACGTCCGCAACGAGGCCACCCTCACGTCGCAGGTCGCCGAGGGCGGCCGGGCGGCCGGCGTCGAGCCCAGCGAGATGATGCCGGCGTACGGTCGGCTGGTGGCCCGGCTCATCGACCCGGCCCGCTTCCCCGCGCTGCACCGGGTGCTCGCCGCCGGCGTACTCAACCAGGACGACGACCCCGACGACGAGTTCGCCTTCGGCCTGGACCGGATCCTCGACGGCGTCGAGGCGCTGATCCAGCGTCGAGCCGGCTGAGGGAGCTCCGATGCTGCCGAGAGACACCATCGACACCACCGTGCTGCCACCGGGAGAACGGTTCGGCATGTGGCTGGACCTCGTCGCGCGCACCTCGGCGCCGCTGCGCATCCAGTCCGCGCACAGCGACGACTTCGCCGCCCGCGCCGACTTCATCGCGCTCGGCCCGATCCAGCTGGTGCAGTACGAATACCCGTCCCTGGACGCCACCCGGACCAGCAAGCTGGTCCGCCAGTCCGACCCGGAGCTGTACATCCTCGCCCTCACCACCGGCGGCATCGGCGCGTCCAGCCAGGACGGTCGCCGCAGCGAGATCCTGGCCGGCGAGTTCACCTTCTACGACGGGTCCCGGCCGCACGACGTGCGCCACCACGCCACCGAGCCGGAGCGGGACCAGGCCACCTCGATCATCACGTTGATCCCACATGCCGCCCTGCCCCTACCGCCGAAGCGGATGGCCGCGCTCTACGGCGGCCGGATGTCCGGCAGCGAGGGCATCGGGGCGCTGCTGGCGCAGTTCCTGCTCCAGGTGACCGGGCACCCCGAGCAGTACCATGCCGCCGACGCCAGCCGGCTCGGCGCGGTGGGCCTCGACCTGGCCACCACGATGCTCGGCCGGCACCTCGTCGCCGAGGACGCCGTTCCCACCGAGGTCCGCCGCCGGGCGCTGCTCACCCAGGTGCAGTCGTACATCCACCGCCACCTCGGCGACGCGACGCTCGGCCCACAGGTCGTCGCCGACGCCCACCACATCTCGGTGCGGTCCCTGCACCGGTTGTTCGAGGCCGAGGACGCCACTGTGGCGTCGTACATCCGGGACCTGCGGCTGGCCCGGTGCCGACGCGACCTGACCGACCCGGCGCTGCGCAACCAGCCCGTGCAGGCCGTCGCGGCGCGGTGGGGTTTCCCCGACAAGGCGCACTTCAGCCGGGCATTCCGGGCCGCGTACGGCACCACCCCGCAAGAACATCGCGACAGTGGCTCGGATCTGGCGCGGATCGTCAACCGCCGGGCGTCCACGGTCAACTCGCAGCCGGCAGACTGACACCAACGCGGCCGGCCAGCGCCTGGTGGGCCGCCAACGGGGGCCGTGGCGAGGCGCCCGCCGCGTGAGCGGCGGGCGGCCGCCCGGTGGCGCCCCGCTGACGCCGAGGCTCCGGCCCCGTCGCGCTTTCCCCCAGAATCGCCGACGGGGCCGGTCAGGCGCCCTCCAGCAGCTTCAGGACCACCCGCTCCGCCTCCTCGCGAGGCGCCCGCGGATCCACCGCCGCCACCACCCCGTCGTGGTAGAGGTCGACCACCCGAGGGTCCACGTAGGACGCGCGGGCGACCGTCGGCGTGTTGCCCAGCAGGTCGGCCACCTCACGCATCACGGCGACCACCGCCTTGCGCCGGGCGGTCACCGAGCGGGCCGGGCCGGCGGTGGCCAGCTCGGTGGCCGCGAGCACCGTGGCGTGCCAGGTGCGGAAGTCCTTCGCGGTCATCTCCCCACCGCTGGCGTCGCGCAGGTAGCCGTTGACCTCGTCGCTGCGCACGTCGCGCCACTCCCGGCCGTCCCAGTAGCCGAACAGCCGCTCCGCCTGTCGCCGACGACGGCGCAGGTTGACAAGCACCTGGCACAGCTCCGGGTCCTCGATCCGGCGCACCTGCTCGATGCCCCCCTTGGCGGGAAACACGAACACCACGCAGCCGCGCCGGGACCGGGCATGCTCGGGGCGCAGCGTGGCCACCCCGTACGTCGGGTCGTCGCCGTTCGCGTACTGGTCGCTGCCGACCCGGAACATCCCCATGTCCAGCAGTCGGGTCACCGTCGCCAGCACCCGGTCCCGGCCCAGTCCACGGCCGTCCAGGTCGCGTCCCACCCGCTCGCGCAGCGCCGGCAGCCGCCGGGCCACCTCCAGCATGTGGTCGAACTTCGCCTCGTCCTGCTTCTCCCGCCACCGGGGGTGGTAGACGTACTGCTTGCGACCGGCCGCGTCGATCCCGATCGCCTGGATGTGCCCGTTCGGGTGCGGCGCGATCCAGACGTCCTGCCAGGCCGGGGGGATCACCAGCTCCCGCAGCCGGGCCAGGACATCCGGGTCCCGCACCGGAGCACCGGACGGGTCGACGAAGAGCCAGCCCCGTCCGCGCCGACGCCGTCCGTACCCCGGTCGACCCGGGTCGCTACGCCGCAACCGCACCGGAGACCCGCACCACCCTCTCCACCTCGGCCACGGCGGCCAGCACCTCGTCGAGGTGCAGAGCCGCCATCGTCGGGTGGCTTCCTACCCCGTCCCACCCGGGCCATTCCTGCCCGCCGGCCCAGAGCACCCGGTGCCGTGGCCGGTCCGGCGGTGGCCCCCAGTGCGCCGGCGGCACCGGCCCGAAGAGGACGACCGACGGGGTGCCGTACCCGGTGGCCAGGTGGGCGACGCCGGTGTCCCCGCTGACCACCAGCCGGGCGTCGGCCACCAGCGCGGCGAGCGCGCCGAGGTCGGTCCGGCCGGCGAGCACGGCGTCCGAGGTCAGGCCAGCCTCGTCGGCCACCCGCACCGCCAACGCCCGTTCGTCGGCCGAGCCGGTGAGCAGCACCCGGTGCCCCTGGTCGGTCAGCGCCCGGGCCAGCGCGGCGAACCGCTCGGCGGGCCACCGCTTGGCCGGGATCTTGCTGCCCGGGTGCAGCACCGTGACACCGCTGGGCAGCCCCGCCGGCCGGGGTCGACGCAGGCTGAGGTCGGCGCGGTCGGCCGGGATGTCGTACCAGGACAGCAGCCGGCACCACCGGTCCACCTCGTGCTCGTCGACGGCCCAGCGCGGGCCGTCGGCACAGCCGGCGTCCGGGTTTTCGAAGGCGAGTAGCCGGCCGGGCCGGGTGGCCGCGAGCAGCCGGTGCGACTGTGGGCCACGCCCGTGCAGGTTGACCGCGACCCCCGGGGCCGACGGAACCCGCAGGGGTCGGTCCAGCCCGGCGGTGTCCACCAGCCGGTCGACGCCACCGACCAGGTCGACAAGCGGGGCCAGCCAGCCGGGCGCGGCGAGCGCCAGCTCCCGCGAGGGGTACGCGGCCCGCAGCGCCCGCAGCGCGGGCACCGCGGTCACCAGATCGCCGACGCCGAGGGCGCGCAGCACGAGGATCACGGGTACGAGGTCTCCTGCTCGGCACAGACCACCATCTCGCGAACCGCGCAACCGGGCGGTTGGTTGAGCGCGAACATGATCGCGGCGGCGGTGTCGGCGGGCTCGTTCAGGATCGCGTCCGGCCCCGGCTTGTACTGCGGGTCACGTTCGTCGAAGAACGCGGTGCGCATCCCACCCGGAATGAGCAGGGTGACGCCGACCTGACCGGCCAGCTCTGCGGCGAGGGCCCGGGTGAAGCCCACCACCCCGAACTTCGCCGCGCAGTACGCGGTGGCGTCGCTGACCGCCTTGACGCCCAGGGTGGAGGCGACCGTGACGATGCGGCCCCGGGAGGTCAGCAGGAACGGCAGCGCGGCCCGGATCACCGCCGCGGTGGCCAGCAGGTCGACGGCGACGATCCGGTCCCAGGTCTCCCCCGGCAGGTCGGCGAGTCGACCCGGCATGTCCGTGCCGGCGGCGGTGACCACCGCGTCCAGGCCACCGGCCTGCTCGGCGAGGTGCCGGGTGGCCACCTCGGCGGCCCGCGTGTCGGCCAGGTCGCACTCGGTCCAGGACACCCCGTCGACCGGCGGTTGCCGGTCCAGTACGAGCGGTCGGCCACCGGAGGCGGCCACCGCGGCGACCACGGCGGCGCCGAGCCCGCTGGCGCCGCCGGTGACCAGGACGGTGGGCCCGGCACCGGGCCGAGTGGCGGTCATCGGATCCGCTCCGCGAGCGTGCGGACGATCAGGTTGGTGGTGGACCGACCGTCCAGGTAGGGCACCACCACGGTGTTCCCGCCCCACCGGCGAAGGACCTCCGCCTCCGGCAGGGTGGCGTTCCCGTCCCCACCGCCGGTGGCGTAGTCGCCGCCCTTGACCCAGACGTCGGGGCGTACCCAGGACAGGGCCGCCTCCGGGGTCGGCTCGTCGAAGATGAGGACGGCGTCGACGCAGCTCAGGGCGGCCAGCAGCCGGCTGCGGTCCCCTTCGGACTGCACCGGCCGGTCCGGCCCCTTCAACCCGGTCACGCTGGCGTCGGAGTTCAGGCAGACGATCAGGCAGTCACCGAGCTGCCGGGCCGCCTCCAGGGTGGCCACGTGCCCGGCGTGCAGCAGGTCGAAGCAACCGCCGGTCGCCACGACCGTGCCACCCGCGGCGCGTACCTCGGCCAGCAGCGCGGCGACGGCGGCCACCCCAACCCGGTCGGCCACGGCACCACCGCGTGGTCCCGGCTGGAGGACTCGCGGCCCCGGCGCGCTCCTGGCCCGCACCGCGGGCGTCGACGGCGGCAGGGCCGTCGCCACTCCCCCACCGGCCACGTACGCGGACGCCTCGGCGACCGCCACCTGCACCGCCTCGGAGACCAGCGCGCCCTGGGCCAGCGCCAGGCTGGCGGCCGCCGCGAACCGGTCGCCGGCACCGCAGGTGTCCCCCTCGGCACTACCCGGCGTCGGCACCACCAGCGGCGTCGACCCGGCGTGGCAGAGCAGCGCGCCGTCGCCGCCCAGCGTCACCGCGACCGCGCCGGCCCGCCAGCGCCGCCGTAGCCCCTGGGCGCCACGGGACGCGGTGGCCAGTCGGCTGGCGCCGGGCAGCGCGGGGACCAGCTCGCGTACCTCGGACTCGTTCGGGGTGGCCAGGTGCACGCCGGGCACCGCCGCCGGGCCGCGCGGATGCGGGTCCCACACCACAGGCGCGCGGGTGGCGGCCAACGCGTCGCGCAGCGCGGGCTGCCGGGCTACCCCCCGGCCGTAGTCGCTGACCAGCACCGCCGACGCCGCGCCGATCACCCGGAGCACCTCGTCGGAGGGCTGACCCGGCTCCCCGGACGTGCCGCCACGGTCGTGGCGCAGCAGCACCCGCCCCCGGGCCCGCAGCCGGATCTTCTCCGGCGTCGCGCCGGAGAGGGCCAGTGGGTACACCTGCACGCCGGCGGCGGCGAGCAGAGCGCTCAACCGGGCCCCGCCGGCGTCGTCGGCGAGGGCGGTCACCAGCACCACCTCGGCGCCCTGCGCGGCGGCGAACACCGCCGCCAGCCCGGCGCCCCCCGGTCGGTCGGTGGCCACGGTCTCGTCGAGCACCGGCACCGGGGAGTCCGGGCAGAGCCGGTTCACCACACCTTCCACATCCCGGTCGAGCAGGGTGTCCCCGAGCACCACCACCGGTCCCCTCACGCTTGCCTCCTCATCGTCACGCGTCGACCTGCTGTCCGGCTCACGCGTCGACCTGCTGTCCGGTCCCGCCGTCGAGCACCACCTCGACCCCGGTGCGCACCGGCGCGGCAGGCAGCCGACCGGCCGGCGCGGGCTCCCCGGGGTGGACGGTCGCCGGGTCGGCGACCGCCGCCAACGCGGCCGGCAACTCCTGTTCGAGGTACTCGCAGAGCAGATGACTGGTCACCAGGTGCAGCTCCTGGACCACCTGGGTGTCCGGGGACGCGACGGCCAGCACCTCGTCGCAGGCGTCGGCGAGCGGATTGGGGGCGGTGCCGGTGAGCGCCCAGGTGGTGACCCCGACGTCACGGGCGGCCTGCGCGGCGGTGACCAGGTTGGCGCTGGTTCCGCTGGTGCTCAGCAACAACAGGACGTCGCCGGGGCGGCCGTGGGCGCGCACCTGGCGGGCGTACACGTCGGCGTAGCCGTAGTCGTTGGCGATGGCGGTGAGCGCGCTCGTCTCGGCGTGCAGCGCGATCGCGGACAGCGGTTGACGGTCGTCACGCAGCTTGCCGACCAGCTCGGCGGTGAGGTGCTGGGCTTCGGCGGCGCTACCCCCGTTGCCGGCGACCAGCAGGCGACCCCCGGCCGCCAGCCGGTGAGCCAGGTCCGCGCCCCAGCGCGCCAGCTGCCGCTCACACCGCCGGTACGGCACCAGCGCCGCGGCGAGGTTCGTCAGGTGGGTGTCGAGCAGGCTGCCCGCCGGCATCAAGCCACCACCCGGGTCGGCCGGCGCACGGCGGCCACCTCGCTGTAGACCTCGACCAGCCGCTCGGCGGTCGCCGCCCACGAGTACCGCGTCCGGGCCCGCTCACGTGCCGCCGTCGCGTACGCGAAGCGCCTGATCCGGTCGTCGAGTAGCCCCTGGATCGCGGCGGCCAGCGCGTTCGGGTCCCGGGCCGGCACGAGGTCACCTGTCGTCCCGTCGACCACGGTGTCCCGGATGCCGCCCACGGCCGTGCCGACGACCGGCACCCCACAGGCCATCGCCTCCAGCGGGGTCAACCCGAACGGCTCGTACCAGGGCGCCGCGACCAGCAGGTCCGCCGAGCGGTACCAGCGGCCCATCTCCTCCCGGGGCACCGCGCCGACCAGGTGCACCCGGTCGGCCACCCCGCACGACTCGGCGAGGGCCCGCAGCCGCCGGGCGTACGGGTCGGTCTCCAACAGCCCCTCGGGTGGGCCGCCGACGACCACGCACTCGGCGTCCGGGACCAGCGCCATCGCGCGGATCACGGTCTGGAAGCCCTTGCGCTCGACCAGCCGCCCCACGGTGAGGATCCGGGCCCGTCCCGGTTCCCGGTCGGCGGCCGGTCCGAGCGGGGCGAAGGTGGCGAGGTTGACCCCGGAGGGCACCACTGTCATCCGGGACCGGGGCACGCCCATCCGGACCAGCTCGCCCACCTCGTCGCGGCACTGCGCGACGATCCGGTCCACCGAGCGGCCCAACTCCCGCTCGTAGGAGACCCGTCGGGCCGGGCTGGTGTCCTGCACACCCTGGTAGCGGCGCTTCACCGTGCCCAGCGCGTGGTACGTCTGCACCACCGGCACCCCGGTCTGCCGGCCGGCGGTCAGCCCGGCCAGACCGCTCATCCAGAAGTGCGCGTGGATCACCTCGGGCACCCAGTCGCCGCCGCGCCAGCGCTCGATCAGCCAGTTGCTGAACTCCCGCATGTGCGGCAGCAGCGCGTCCTTGGCCACCGGCTCGGCCGGGCCGGCCGGCACGTGCACCACGTCGTACCCGTCCGGGCTGCGGACGGTCACCGGCAGGTCGGGCGCGTCGCGGCGGGTGTAGACCCGCACCTCGTGCCCGGCGGCGGCGAGAGCGGCGGACAGCTCCGCGACGTGCGTGTTCTGGCCGCCGGCATCCTCCCCTCCGAGGACGGCGAGCGGGCTGGCGTGCTCCGAGATCATCGCGATCCGCATACTTCCTCCTCCAGCAGCCGGTCCCAGTCAGCGAGGAAACGGTCGAGGCCGTACCTGTCGCGCGCGGCGGTTCGCGCCGCCGCTCCGGCCTGACGCGCGGTCGCCGGTTCGGTGATGAACCGGCGGGCGGCGTCGAGCAGGGTGTCGGTCCGGGTGGCGAGCGCCCCCGCCTCCGGGGGCACCGCCATCACCGCCTCGGTGGTGGCGAGCGCGACGACCGGCATGCCGATCGCCATCGCCTCGATGAGGCTGAGCCCGAGGGAGGTCCACCGGCACAGGTGCAGGTACGCCCGCCGCCGGGCCAGTTCGGCGTGCATCCGGTCCTGGGGCACGTCGTCGTGGCTGGTGAGCCGGTCGGCGGGCAGCCCGAGGTGGTCGCCCAGGCCGGCGACACCCATGCCGAACACGTCCAGCGGCGCGATCTCGGCGAACTGGGGCAGCAGGTCGGTGCCGGTGACCCGACCACGCCGTACCGGCTCGTTGATCACCACGGCGAGCCGGTCCAGCTCGCCGGTGTAGGACGCCGAGGGGGCGACGATGCCGTGGTCGACCACTGTGGTGCGGGTGGTGCCGGTGTCCCAGAAGATCTGGTTGAACCCGGTGACGTGGGCGACGAGCAGGTCGTCGCGGTCGGCCATCGGGTGACGCGTGTTGGGCACGTCGCCCTTGGGGGTGTTGTGTTCCACGTAGATCGCGGGGAGGTCGCGGCCGGGGCGGCGGCGGAGCCACTCCTCGGCCCGGTCGATCTCCTCGGGGCGTTGCAGGATGACCAGGTCGACGTCGGCGCCCGGCAGTTCCTCCGGCGTGACCTCGACCGCGCTGTCCGGCCAGGGGTAGGTGCGGGCCCGGCCGAGGCCGTAGGGGCCACGGTCGGGTGTGGTGGGAATCAGGTAGCGGTGGCTGCCGTGCACGAACGACGTGGTCCAGGAGCCGTGCACGTGCCAGAGCAGGATGTTCATCGGCCGCCACCACCGCTGGGGGCGAGCGTCCGGAGCGCGGCGACCACCTCGTCCGGGTCGACGCCACTGAGGCACGGGTGCCCGGGGACCGGGCAGCTGGCCGCCCGGGTGTCCCGGCAGGGCGCGGCCGCGTCGCCGAGCCGGACGGTGGGCACCCGGTAGGGCCCCCACTGGCCGAACGGGACGGTCGGCGCGAACAGGCTCACCACCGGCACTCCGGCGGCTGCCGCCAGGTGCGCGGGCCCGGTGTTGCCGACCACTACCGCGCCGGCGTCCGCGACGATCGCCGCCAGTCCGGCCAGGTCGGTGCGGCCACCCAGGTCGGTGCCGCCGGCCGCGGCGACCCGGGCGGTGACCGCGCGCTCGTCCGGGCCGCCGGTGACCAGCACCCGGTGCCCGGCGTCGGTCAGCGCCCCGACGATCCGGGTCGCCAGCTCGGGCGGACAGGCCCGGCTCGACGCGGCCGACCCGGGGTGCAGCACCACGTACCCCGGGTCGCCGAGGTCGGCCGGGCGCGGCGGCACGGCGTCTCGGCGGAGCCGGAGGACGGGTTCGTCGCCGTCGGCCAGCCGGTGACCGGCGGCGGCGGCGAGGGAGAGGGCACGTTCGGGCTCGGGGACACCGACCGGCACCCGGTGCCGGATGTCCAGCAGCGAACCCGGATAGTCGTCGCTGATCGCCGCGATCCGGCCGATCCCCGCCATCCGCAACAGCAGCGCCAGCGGCAGGGCGGACTGGTGGAACGAGGTGAACACCACCGCCTGGTCCGCGCCGAGGGCGCCCAGCCGCGCGGTCAGGCTCCGCATCGACTGCGGGTCGACCGGCCCCGGTGCGGGGTCGATCCACGGCAGCGGATGCTCGATGATCTCGTCGACGCCGGGCAACAGGTTGGCGGCGGCCCGACCACGCGGCCCGCACAACAGCACCACCCGCTCCGCCCCGGCCGCGACGGCGCGGATCGCCGGCCCGGTGACCAGCACGTCACCCGCCGAGTCCGAGCGGACCACCAGCGCCGTCCGGACCGGTTCGGTGGGCGGGGCCGAGGGCTGCACAGCCTGTTGGCGGCGCAGGATCTCCGCCACCGCCGCCGGCAGATCGGTGGCCACCCACCCGGCGGCGGCGATCTCCTCCGGTCGGGTCACCGGGGTGGGCACCAGCACCCCGGCGGCCCCGGCGGCCAGCGCGGCGGCGACGTCCCGACCGATGTCGCCCACCAGCACGCACCGGGACGCGGTCGTGCCCAACTCGCGGGCGGCGGCGTACACCAGACCGGGCGCCGGCTTGCGGCAGTCACAGCCGTCGGCGTCGTCGTGCGGGCAGACCAGCCACGCGTCGAACCGGCCCAGCAGCTCCTCGACGCGGGCGTGCACCGCCCGCATCTGCTCACCGGTGAAGTAACCCCGGGCCAGGCCCGACTGGTTCGTGACGACGGCCAGTCGCAGCCCGGCCGCGCGCAGATGGTCCAGCGCCGCCCGCGCGCCCGGCACCGGCCGCACCTTCTCCGGGTCGCCGTTGTACGGCACGTCCTCAATCAGGGTGCCGTCGCGGTCCAGCAGCACCGCGTCGTACAGCACGGCTCGGGGGCTTGCGACAGACCCGGAACCGGCGCGGTCAGCAGCGGCGTACACCTGGGCTGACCTGCGCTGATACGGATCCTCCTGGTCCTGTCGCACAGCCGGCGGGTTCCCTGCGCCCCGAGGAGTAAACGTCGCCGTCGGGGCGGCGGGCCAGCGCTGGAAGCGATGCCCCGGGTCCGCCTTACCCCCCGTCCCGGAGAAGCTAACCCGGTCGGCCGTTAGCCCGTGCCGTGGTCCGGGTATGGGATCCCGGTGGCGATTGTGGAGAAAGTGATCGACGCTCCCCCGCAGCAGGTGTTCGACGTGCTCGCGGACGGGTGGACGTACAGCGACTGGGTGGTCGGCACCGCGCACGTACGGGACGTGGACGACGCCTGGCCCCGGGTGGGCAGCCAACTGCACCACCGGGCCGGGCCGTGGCCTTTCTCGTTGCAGGACGCGTCGACGGTGCTGGTCAGCGAACCGCCGCACCGGCTCGTGCTGAAGGCCGGCCTCTGGCCGGCCGGGGAGGCGATCGTGGCCTTCACCCTGCAACCGGTCGGCGAGGGCGCCACCCGGGTGCGCATCGGGGAGGACTTCGCCGCCGGCCCGCTGCGCTGGGTCCACAACAAGCTCAACGATCTGGTGCTGCACAGACGTAACCGGGAGACGCTGGCCCGGCTCTCCGACATCGCCACCCGGCAGAAGGGGGCGTCGTGACCCGGACCGTCGTGGTGACCGGCGCGAGTGCCGGCGTCGGCCGGGCCGTCGCCCACGCGTACGCGGCGCGCGGCGCCCGGTTGGCGCTGCTGGCTCGGGGCGAGGCCGGTCTGGTCGCCGCCGAGCGGGAGTGCCGGCTGCGCGGCGCGGCCGACGTGCGCGTGTACCGGGTGGACGTGGCGGACGCGGGCGCGGTGCAGCAGGCCGCCGACGACGTGGTGCACCACTGGGGTGGCATCGACGTGTGGGTCAACAACGCGATGGCGTCGGTGTTCGCGCCGGCCTGGGAGATTCCGGCGCGTGAGTTCCGTCGGGTCACCGAGGTCACCTACCTGGGCACGGTGCACGGCACCCTCGCCGCGCTGCGCCACATGCGGGCGCACGGGCGGGGCACGATCGTGCAGGTGGGCTCGGCGTTGGCCTACCGGGGGATCCCACTGCAGTCGGCGTACTGCGCGAGCAAGCACGCCGTCCAGGGGTTCAACGACTCGCTGCGCGCCGAGCTGCTGCACGACTGTCCGGGGGTGAAGTTGTCGATGGTGCAGCTGCCCGCGGTCAACACGCCGCAGTTCTCCTGGGTCCGTACCCGGCTGCCCCGGCACCCGCAGCCGGTGCCCCCGATCTTCACTCCGGAGTTGGCCGCACGAGCCATCGTGTGGGCCGCCGACCGCGGCACCAGGGAGCTGAACGTGGGCGGGCCGACCTGGCAGGCCCGGCTGGCCGACGCCCTGTTCCCCGGCCTGCTCGACCGGAAGCTGGCCCGCGACGGCTACGACAGTCAGCAGACCGGTGCGGAGATCGACCCGGCGACCTGGCGGGACAACCTGGATCACCCCGGCGATGCGGACACCCCCCGGGGCGCGGCGGGGGTCTTCTCCGAACAGGCGCGGGACCGTTCGGCGGCTCTCTGGGTCGGCACCCACAAGCCGGCGCTCTCCGGTGTCGCGCTCGCCGTCGCGGCGCTCGCCCTCAGCGCGGTCGCTCGCCGCCGACGCTGACCACGCAAGCCTCTGACCAGGGCTTCGACGCTCGCGCGGGGTGGGCGGGGAGGGTTCGCAACGCCCGGGAGGGGTGCCTCCCTCGGACCGAATGCGGGAACTGGATACCCTTTCCATGACCCTTGTCCGCAAACCGAGGATGACCGACATGATCAAGCCGGTGCAGTTGCCGTCGCCGTGGCGGGACGCACGCCTGACCGTCGTCGTGCCCACGTACAACGAGGCGGGCAACCTCCCGGCGCTGGTCGAGCGGCTGCTCGCACTGCCGCTGCCGGGGCTGCGCATCCTCGTCGCCGACGACAACTCCCCCGACGGCACCGGGGAGGTGGCGGACAAGCTGGCCATCGAGCACCCCGACCGGATCGAGGTCGTGCACCGCGCCGGCAAGGAGGGCCTCGGCCGCGCGTACGTGGACGGGATGACCCGGGCGATCGAAGGCGGCGCCGAGTACGTGGCGCAGATGGACGCCGACCTCTCGCACCCGCCGGAGGCGCTGCCGGGGATGCTCGGCGCGCTGCTCTCCACCCAGGCCAGCGTGGTGATCGGTTCCCGCTACGTGCCCGGCGGCGAGCTGGACGAAAACTGGCCGCTCTACCGCCGGGCGCTCAGTGGCTGGGCCAACCTCTACGTGCACACCCTGCTGCGGGTACGCATCCGGGACCTCACCGCCGGCTTCAAGATCTGGCGGGCCGACGCCCTGCGCGACATCGACCTGGAGCGCGTGCAGTCCAACGGCTACAGCTTCCAGGTGGAGATGCACTACCTCGCCACCAAGCTGGGGCACACCATCCTGGAGGTGCCGATCCGCTTCGAGGAGCGGCGCGACGGCGTCTCCAAGATGACCACCGCGACCAAGGTGGAGAGCGCGCTCATGCCCTTCCGCCTCCGCAGCAAACACCGCAACATAACCCGCTGAATCCCCACCCCACCCCACCCCGCCCCACCACGCGGTCGATCATGGACTTGTGGTGCCCGTTTGCCACCCCGCCGGGCGCTTTGTCACCCACCACAACTCCTTGATCCACGGGGCGGCGGGGCGGGCGGCGGGGCGGGGCGGGCGGCGGGGTTGGGGTGCGGTGGGCGGCGGGGGTGGTGGACTAGGCGGGGTAGATGGCGCGGTGGGCGGTGGCGATGGCTGCGGCGTAGGCGCGGCCGGTGAGCGCGCGGTCGCGGGCCAGCGCCGCACGGGCCGCGTTCGCGCCCGGTGCGCCGTGCACACCGCCGCCGGGGTGCGCCGACGCGCTGGCCAGGAAGAGCCGGTCCACCGGGGTGTCCGCCCGGCCCAGGCCAGGGATCGGGCGCAGGAAGAGCTGCTGGTACGCGGCGGCGGTCCCGCCGCCCAGCGCGCCACCGACCAGGCTCGGGTTGCCCTTCTCCAGGTCTGCCGGCCCGGCCACGTGTCGGCCCACGATCAGGCGCCGGAAACCCGGGGCCGCCGCCTCCAGCACGTCCTCCATCCGCTGCACGTGCCCGGCGACCTCCTCGGCCCGCCAGTTCCGCCGGAATGGCAGGTGGGTGTACGACCACAGCGACTCGGTGCCCGGCGGGGAGTGGCTCGGGTCCGCCACCGACATCTGCCCCACCAGCAGGAACGGGTCGCGGGGCAGCTCGCCCCGGGCCAGCTCGCTCGCGTAGTGGGTGAGCCCGTTCAGGTCCGCGCCCAGGTGCACGGTGCCGGCGCCGGCCAGCTGCCGGTTCGTCCAGGGCACCGGCCCGGAGAGCGCCCAGTCCACCTTCAACGTGGAGCCGTCCCAGCGGAAGTGCGCCAGGTCCTCCACCAGCCGGGACGGCAGTGCCGCCGCGCCGACCAGGTCGAGGTAGAGCGCCGGCGCCGGGACGTCGGCGAGCACGGCCCGCCGGGCCCGCCACAGCGCGCCGCCGACGGTCCGGACCCCCATCGCCCGGCCCCGGGCGGTGAGCACCCGGTCGGCCCGGGCACCGTAGACGATCGCCCCGCCGCGCCCCTGTAGCCGATCGACGAGCGCGTTGGTGATCTGCTGCGCGCCGCCGTCGGGCACCGGCCAGCCGACCTGCTGGCCGAGCATCGCCAGCAGCCAGCCGTACACCCCGGAGCCGGCCTCCTCCGGGGAGAGGTCGGTGTGCAGGGCGCAGCCGGCCAGCAGGGCCGGCCCACCGGGACCGTCGAAGAGTTCGTCGCCCATCTTGCGGACCGGTACGACGAGCCGGCGCGCGAGTCGCAGCGACCCGGCGACGCGCAACCGGCGCAGCAGACCCAGCCCTCCGCGTACCGGCGGGAACGGCGAGGTGATCGCCTCCAGCATCGGCTCGGCCACGTCGAGCCAGTCGGTGTACGCGTTGAGCCAACGCTTGCCGTCCCCGGGGGCGAACTGCTCCAGCGACGCGGCCGTGACGTCCGGGTCCCGATTGATCACCGCGGCCCGACCGTCCGGCAGCAGGTGCGCCAACACGTCCGGCGCGTGCCGCCAGGACAACCCGTGCCGACCCAGGTCGAGGGCGCCCAGCACCGGCGAGGCGTACCCGAGGGGGTAGAACGAGCTGTAGAGGTCGCTCAGGTAGCCGGGCGCGGTGACCTCGGCGGAGCGGACGGCGCCGCCGGGCACCGCGGTCGCCTCCAGCACCACCACGTCCCAGCCGGCGTCCGCCAGCAGGTTCGCCGCGACCAGGCCGTTGTGGCCGGCGCCGATGACGACGGCGTCCGCGCTCTGCGCGGCGGTGGTTGTCATCGGATCCGCCTACCCGGCGCGCAACCGGGCGAAACGCGTTTGCCTCGCCGGGGCCGGGGCATCCAGCGCCGCATGTACACGGTTGCGCAGCTGGTGGGCGGGGTGTGGGGTGCGGGCGGCGACGGCGGCGAACTGGTCGTGCGTGATCCGGCGGACGACACGCCGGTGAGCATGGTGCCGGTGGCCACGGCCGACGAGGTGGGCAAGGCGACCCAGGCGGCCCGCAACGCGGCGGCCCAGTGGGCGGCGACCGCGCCGGCCGAACGGGCGGCGGCGCTGCACCGGGCCGCGGACGCGGTGGCGGCGGTCACCGAGGAGTTGGCGGCGGCGGTCACGGCGGAGATGGGCAAGCCGTTGGCGGACGCTCGCGGCGGCGTCGAGGCGGGGATCGGCACCCTGCGACAGTATGCGGAACTGGCACCGCTGCGCGGCGGGCGCACGCTGAACGGCGAGAACGACGCGCTGGACTTCCTGACTCCGCAGCCACGCGGAGTGGTAGCGGCCATCACCCCCTGGAACGACCCGGTGGCGGTCTCCTGCGGGCTGCTCGGCGCGGCGCTGGTGACCGGGAACGTGGTGCTCTACAAGCCGAGTGAGCGCACACCGGCGACGGGGTGGCTGCTGGCCCGAGCACTGGACCAGGCGCTGCCGGCCGGGGTGTTGTCGCTGCTCACCGGCGGCCCGGAGGTGGGCGCGGCGCTGGCGGCGCAGGAGGTCGACGTGGTGGCGCACGTGGGTTCCACGGCCACCGGGCGGTCGATCGCCGCCGCCGCGGCCCGTACCGGCGCGAAGGTGCTCCTGGAGAACGGCGGCAGCGATCCGTTGATCGTGGACGCGGGCGTCGACCCGGAGTGGGCGGCGGAGCAGGCCGCGCTCGGCGCGTTCGCCAACGCCGGGCAGATCTGCGTGGCGGTGGAGCGGCTCTACGTGCACCGTGAGGTGGCCGACGACTTCGTGGCCGCGCTGGTACGACGCGCCGAGGCGCTGCGGGTCGGGCCGGGTCGGGACCCGGGCACCGAGCTCGGCCCGCTTGTCGACCGGCGGCACCGCGACCACGTGCACGGTCAGGTGGCGGCCGCGGTGGCGGACGGCGCACGGGTGCTGGCGGGTGGCGAGGTGCCGGACGGGCCGGGGGCGTTCTACCCGGCCACCGTCGTCACGGACTGCCGCCACGACATGCCGCTGGTCCGAGAGGAGACCTTCGGGCCGGTCGCCCCGGTGGTGGTAGTCGACTCGTTCGACGAGGCGCTGCGCTGCGCTGCGGACTCCCCGTACGGGCTGGCCGCCACGGTGTTGACCACGTCGATGAGTCACGCGCAGCGGGCCTGGCGGGAGCTGCCGGTGGGCACGGTCAAGGTCAACGCGGTGTTCGGGGGCGCGCCGGGGGGTGCCGCGCATCCGCGCCGGGCCAGCGGGCAGGGCTACGGGTACGGCCCGGAGCTGCTGGACGAGTTCACCGCCACGAAGGCGGTGCACATCGAGGCACCGGGCGGCGGGCACTGGTGAACAGCACGGGCGGACGCAGGGGTGGCGCGTCCGCCCGTACCGCGTCTGTTGCGTTGTGGTGCGGCGGCGTCAGTCGCCGCGGGCCTTGCGGGTGGCACGGTCGTTGGCCTTCTCGATGGCGGTGACCAACTCCGGCTTGGTCATGCTGGACCGGCCGGGTACGTCGAGTTTGCGGGCCACCGACATCAGGTGGTCCTTGGTGGCGTTGGCGTCCACGCCGCCCGCCGTGGGGGCCCGTCGTTCCGGCCCGCCACCGGCGGCCTGTTGGTCGCTGGGGCCCTTGCGGCCCTTCGGCTCCCAGTGGTCGCCCACCTTCTCGAACTGGTGCTTCACCGCCGCGTAGGCGGTGCGGTGCGACCGCTCCCCCTCGCCGTAGGTCTCGACCGCCGAGTCGTGCGTCTTCTCCCAGGTGCGCTGCGCCTTCTCCGGGGAGCGCCGCAGCGTGCTGGGCAAGTCCTCGCGCCCGGGCATCTCGTCCTCCTCCGTGTCGACAGGGTCACCGTGACCGTTCCCCGGTGGGGCGGCGGCAAACCATAGCGGCGCCGGCCGGAAGCCGGGTGGGTTTGTCGATTTCCCCATCGGGGTACCGCCGGGCCAGGCCAGACCGGACGACCGGTCATCCGGCGGCCGGGGCGCAGGGAGCGGGCATGACGACCACGGAGCCCGGTACGACGCTCGACGGCACACCGGGCACCCGGGTGCCCCGACGGATGCGGCAGCTGAGCTGGCGGACGTGGCGCGGGGTGCTGGTCCGCAGCGTGCAGAACTTCGTCAACGACAACTGCTCCGACTGGGCCGCCGCGCTTACCTACTACGGCGTCCTGGCGCTCTTTCCGTCCGCCATCGTGGTGGTGGCCCTGGTCGGCCTGGTCTCCAGCGGCGAGCGGACCGTCGACACCGTTGTCGACCTGGCCAACCAGGTGGGCGCCGGGGCGGTGCTGACCGACGAGGAGGGCGGCGTCGTCCGGGTGATCCGGACCGTGGTGCTCGACCAGAGCAACCCCAAGCTGCTGCTGAGTTTCGGCCTGCTCGGCGCCCTGTGGTCCGCGTCGGGCTTCATCGGCGCGTTCACGAGGGCCTCGAACGCCGTCTACGGGGTGACCGAGGGCCGCCCGGTCTGGAAGCTCCGGCCGCTGCAGATCGGCCTGGCGGCGATCACGCTGGTGCTGCTCGCGGTCGTCGCCCTCGGCCTGATCGTCAGTGGGCCGGTCACCGACGCGGTCGGCAACCTGATCAACGCCGGTGGTCTGGCCCGTACGACGTGGAGCGTGGCGAAGTGGCCGGTCCTCGCCATGATCATGATGGTGCTGCTGTCGCTGCTGTTCTGGATCGCGCCGAACGTCCGCCAGCCCCGGTTCCGCTGGCTCACCCCCGGCGGCGCGGTGGCCCTGGTGTCCTGGGCGGCGGCCTCCTTCGGCTTCGGCCTCTACGTGGCCAACTTCGGCTCGTACGACACCACCTACGGCAGCCTCGGGGCGGCCATCGCGTTCCTGGTCTGGCTCTACCTGTCCAACTCGGCGCTGATGCTGGGCGTGCAGATCAACGCCGAGGTGCAGCGCGGGCGGCAGTTGCAGGCCGGCGACCCGGACCCGGAGGAGCCGGTGCTGCCGCCGCGCCGGCCCGCTGACGACTGAGCCTCCGTTTCCGGCTCGGATGTCCGGTCCGGAGCCCGGCCGGGGGCCGGTTCGTGGCCCGGTGCCGGTTTATCGGCTGGGGTGCCGGGTAGCGCAGAAGGCATGGAGCGTGGCAACAGCAAGCACGGACCGAGGATCGACGAACAGATGAGTCAGGAGGTCAGCGGCCTCGTACAGGGGCCGGGGACCGGTGGCTCTCGGGTCGACGAGTCGCGGGTGCCCGAACCGGCGGGCGAGGACCAGCCGGAGACGACCACGGCCCCCGCTGGCGACCTGCGCACCGGCACCCCGCAGGGCATGAGCTCCACGGACGTCGAGCAGCGCAGCCGGCTGGGCCGGTTCATCTCGATGAGCGCGCTGCCGGGCGACCGTCTGGTGCTCATCGCCAGCGCCCGTGAGAACGAGGCGCCGGACGACATCGTGGCGGCGCTGGAACGGCTGCCCGAGGGCACCGTCTACCAGACGGTCTCCGAGGTCTGGGCCGCGCTGGGCAACAAGAACGAGACAACTCGCTGGTGACCAGGATCGCCCCCGATCCGGCTCCACCAGCGGCTGAAGGAGGTTCCCCAATGAGTGGCGTTACCGAACACGTGGACGTTTCCGTGCCCGTGCGCACCGCGTACGACCAGTGGACGCAGTTCGAGGAGTTCCCCCAGTTCATGGAGGGTGTGCAGGAGGTCCGCCAGCTCTCCGACACGATGACCCACTGGACGGTGGACATCGCCGGGGTGAAGCGCGAGTTCGACGCCGAGATCACCGAACAGCTCCCCGACGAGCGGGTCGCCTGGCGCTCGACCGACGGCACCCAGCAGGCCGGTGTGGTGACCTTCCACCGCCTGGACCAGGACAAGACTCGGATCACCCTGCAGCTCGAGTTCGAGCCGCACGGTGTCGTCGAGCAGGCCGGCGACAAGCTCGGCATCGTCGACCGGCGGGCCAAGGGCGACCTGGAGCGGTTCAAGACCTACATCGAGCGGCGTGGCCAGGAGACCGGTGCCTGGCGCGGACAGGTGGACCGTCCGCAGCCGTGAACCTGAGCAGTGACATGCGATGGCCGCCGGACTCCCGGCGGCCATCGCCGTATCCCGTTTGCGATCATCGTGCCCGGGTACGGCTGAAGGTATGACCGACGACAACATCAGGGTGTGGCGGGACGAGGAACGGCTTCCGTTGGAGGAGTTGGAGCGCGCCGTGTCGGGCTCCAGCCTCGACGGGCAGGCCGACGACGTGACGGGCAACGACGCTGGCGAGGAGGCGGCGTTCGGACACGGGCCGGCCGCGTCGGACCGCGACGGCCAGGCCCAGGGCAACAGCCGGGAGGCCACCGACCCGCAGCGCGCCTACCGCCCGTCCACCACCGGCCGGACCGGGCCGGACGTCTGAGGATCGCTGCTCCCGGGCTGGGCGGGCACCGCCCGCCCAGGCGGTCCGGCGGTGGGTCGGCGCGCGCCCCACTCGTGGAGCGCGATCAGCGCCAGCGCGAGCACCAGCAGGGCCGAGCCCAGCACCTGCACCGACGTGTTGCCGATCAGCACACCCAGCCCGGCCGGGACGAGCGCCGCACCGGTGCCCGCGGCGCCGATCTGCAGCCCGATGGCCCGGTCCGCGTGCGCCGCACCCACCCGTTCGGCGGTGGTGAGGGTGAGCAGCGGAAACACCGGCGCGGCGGCGAAACCGACCACGATCAGGCCGAGCACCGCCAGGACGGCCGGCCCGGGAACGGCGACCAGCGCCGCGCCGACGGCCATTCCGGCCAGGCTGACCCGCAGCACCAGCCCCGCCCCCAGGCGCTCGGCCACCAGACCCTGCACGACCCGACCGACGAAGAGGCTGCCCCAGTACGCGGAGACGCAGCCGCCGGCCACCGCCGCGCTGAGCCCGCGCCCCTCGGTCAGCAGCAGGAATGCCCACAGACCAGCGGACACCTCGATCGCCACGCACAACACGAAGGCGAGCGTCCCCGACCAGACCGCCGGCAGCCGCAGCGTGTCCCGAACCGGGACCCGGACCGTCGGTGCCGGCCCACCATCCGTGCCGGCGGGCACCGCCTGGGCAACGGCGTCCGCTGCGCTGCTGGCCGGGACGTCGCGGTGCCACGCCCGCATCGTGAGCACGAACGCCATGGCGAGGACGAGTTGGGCGGCGGCCACGATGGCGTACCCCCAGCGCCAGGTCAGCCCGGCGCTCAGCGCCCCGGTCATGATCAGCGGACCGATGGCCACGCCGAGGCCGAAGAAGGCGTGCAACCAGTTCATGTGGCGGGGCCCGAAGGTCCCGGCGGCGTACGCGTTGAGCCCGGAGTCGACCGCGCCGGAGCCGAGCCCGACCAGCAGCGCGCAGCCCACCAGCACCGCCAGCACGGGGCTCACCGAGTAGCCGGTCAGCGCCAGGCTGGCCAGCAGGGTGCTGCCGGCGAGCAGGGCGCCCACGCCGACCCGGGCCAGCGTGAAGCCGGCCAGGACGCTGGAGGTGAGGTAGCCGACGGTGCCGGCGGCGAGCACCCACCCGACCGCCTCGGTCGGCACGTCGAAGTCGCCCCGGATCGACGGCCAGCCGACGCCGAGCAGACCGTCGGGCAGGCCGAGACTGACGAACGCGAGGTAGGCCAGCAGGAGCAGTGCGGCGCGGGGGCGCGCGGGCGGGGTGGACACGAGGCACCATCCTGCCGCAGGGGCACCCTAGCGCCGTCGGCACCCGATTGCTCGCGGCGCAAAGAAGTCGTGTCCGTACGGTCGAGAAAACGGACAGCTCATCCAGAATCGGCCGATCGGAGGACGGCAAGCCGGCCCTTTCGCGTAAGAATTTCGGGATGCATCAAGGCTCCGGAATCCTCTCAACGCGTCAGCGCCGGCTCGCCTGGCTCGGCTTCCTGCTCGCCGCGCTCCAGGCCCCCGTGTCCGCCTGGCTCGTCAGCGACGAGTCGTGGCTGTTCAGCCTGTGCGTCGCGCTGATGGTGGCCACCGTGATCATCGCTGACGACGCGGCACGGCGACGCCCGGCCGACGCGACAAGCGACTAGCCTTCGCCGCCCGGCCGGGCCTCGTGGCCCGGCCGGCCCCGGCTACGGCGGCGTTCCTTCATCTCCGCCTCGTAGAGGTGGCGCCGCCCACCCACCAACTCGTCGCGGGCCTGCTGGTCCAACTCCCGGAACAGCGCGTGGTACCCGTCGTCGAAGTCCTCGACGATCTGGAACGTCCACCGTCCGGCGATGACGTTGCGGCCACGCAGCTCCGTGGCGATCCGGTCGGCGAGGTGCGGGTGCCCGGCGGAGCGGAACTGCTCCACCGCGTCGTCGAGCATCAGGTCGGCATGGCCGATCAGCTGGTGCATCGAGTAGAGGTGGCCCCGGGCCCGCTCCACACACTCCAGCGCCTCGCTGAGCTTGCCGAGCGCGGCGACGGTCGCGTCGCTGACCCCGTCCGGCCGCCGGTGCCGCTCGTCCGGTCCGTCCGCCTGCTGTCCCATCCGTGCCTCCGTGCCGTGTGCCGCCATCCGTGGGTGCTTCTCCTGCTGCCCCGTCTGTGCCGGATCAATCCCCCAGGCCAGCGGCGACCGCCCCAGTGGCGCAGTTGACATCCGCCGAGCGGACGAGGGCGACGCGGTCACCGGTCGGTTAGCCTCGGTCACCATGCGTGTGCCGTTCCACCGGGTCGCCTCCCGTACCGCCGTCGACTCGGCGCGGTCCACCCTGGCCGCCCTCACCGTCTCCGTGGGCACTGTCGGGCTCACCGCCGCCGCCGCACGACCGGGGCTGCTGGCCCTCGTCGACCAGCACGCGGCGGCCGTCCGGGACAGCCTCGACGGCGACCGCACGCCGCTGACCTCCGCGGCGCTCGCCGGCTACGCAGAGGGGGTACGCACCGCAGCCCTTGAGCACGGGTGGGCACCGCCCAACGGGCCGGTGGACTGGAGCCGCCCGGAGTGGCTGCTCACCCGCCTGGTCGCGGTCTGCGCGCTGGCTCGCGCGCTGGACCAGGACTGACACGCCAGGGGAGGGCACTCCGCGTCGTACGCGGAACACCCTCCCCACCCGCCGTGGCGTTACGTACCGCTACGAGCGGTACTGCTGGGTCTCGTCCACCCGAGGCATCGCCTGGGTGCGGTCACCCCCGCGGTCGGCCATCTGCCGCTCCACGTCGCTACGCCCGGCCGACGCGGCCTGACGTTGCTGCTGCACCGCCCGAGCCTCCTGGGCAGCCCGGTCCAGCCAGCCGTCCCAGCGCTTCTGCATCGGCTTCACGAGACCACCGCCGACGCCGACGATCAGGATGCCGGCCACCGTGGCGAGCACCGCGATCAGCACCGGCGTGGTCACCGTGGTGGCGATACCCACCTGGTTCAGGGCGGCGATCACACCGAGCGCGATGATGAAGATCGCCGTCAGGTCGGCCAGGACCTTGCCGTACGAGAGCCCTCCCAACGCCCCGGTGACCAGATCCCGCACAGCGTTGGCGATCGCGGCCGCCACCACCACGATGACGATCGCGATGAACGCGCGCGGCAGCCAGGACACCACGCCCCTGATCAGGTCACTGATCGCGTTGGGCCCCCAGACTCCGAAGGCGAACTGCAGCGTGAACAGCAGTACGGCGTAGTACGCCAGTCTGGCCAGAATGTCGCTGGCGTCGTACTTCGTTCTCTCCAGGGCCCGTTTGATGCCACCGCGTTCGACCGCCTGGTCGAAACGCACCCGTTCCAGCACCGTATCCACGATCTTGAGGACGGCTCTGGCGATGATCCAGCCGACCACGAGGATGACGATGAAGGCCACTGCCTTCGGGATGAAGAGCAGCACCGACCTCCAGGTGTCGGCGATGGCATCGCCGATGTCGGCCTGCCGGACCGCGAGGGTTTTCAGCATGATGTCCCTCCTGTCGCATGGACTGCGCCGGGCGCATACCCGGCAACCGGTCCGGCACTCCGCGCAGCGTGCGGCGTTTTTTGCGACAGACCTCCGGACAGGGGCCCTGAACTGCCCGAACGGCCACCGGGACGGACGCGGTGACGGCCCGCCGCCGTGGTCTGATGCCTTTTCCGGTCGGCCGACTAGGCTGCGAACATGCCAGGAACGGTCGGGCGGGTCCCCTTGCCAGCAACTCCGGGCCCGGGCGCACCCACCGGGTCGGCCGTCGGCGTGCTCGCCCATGACTGGGCCAACACGTCGCTGGGCCCGGCCGACGACTGGGACGTCGCCCTCCGGGCCGTGGTGGAGCTGATCCTCGCCTCGCCGATGCCGATGGCCCTCGCGTACGGCGACGACCTCGTCCTGCTCTACAACGCCGGCTACGCCGAGCTGCTGGGCACCAAGCACCCGAGCGCCCTCGGCCGCCCGGCCGCCGAGGTGTTCGCGGAGATCTGGGCGCTGCCCGGCGTCGGTGCGGTGATCGAGCGCTGCTACCGGCAGGGCGTGCCCTTCCTGGAGAAGGAGTCCACCCTGCCGCTGGTCCGCGGGCACTCCGCGACGGTGGAGCAGGCGGTCTTCACCCGGGGCTACTCGCCGGTGCGCGACAGCGCCGGGCGGATCGTCGGCGTGTTGACGGTCGCGGCCGAGACCACCCACGTCACCGAGCAGTTGCAGAGCCTCAGCGAGGTGGCGGCGGCGCTCGCCGGCACCCTCACCCTCGACGACGTGGCCCGGGTGGCGCTGCGGTACGCGATCACCACGTTCGACCCCGACCAGGCCTCGTTCGCTGTCGACGAGGGCGGCGGCGGCTGGCGGATGGTGCGGCGGGTCCGGGGCGAGTTGCTGGACGAGGCCGACGAGCGGCTTCCCCCGCTCTGGCGGCGCGCGGCGGCGGACTGGTCGGCCCCCGTGGTGCAGGCGGCGCGCTCCGCCGGCCCGTCGTTCACCCGCGACGGGCAACCGCTGCGGGACACCGCCGTGGACCGCCACGACCAGAAGATCCGCGCGATGGCGGCCCTGCCCCTGGGCACCTCGGTGGTCCGCGGCGGGCTGGCGGTCGGCTACCAGGTCCCGCACACCTGGTCACCCGCGGAGCGGGCGCTGCTGGCCGCCTCGGCCGAGCTGATCGGCCAGGCCGCCGAGCGGGCCCGCCGCTTCGAGACCCAGCACGGCACTGCCCAGCTGTTGCAACGCAGCATGTTGCCGGAGCACCTACCGGATCTGCCCCGATTGCGGATCGCGGCCCGCTACGACCCGGGCGTGGACGGCAACGCGGCCGGGGGCGACTTCTACGACGCGTTCCTGCTGCCCAACGGCTCGCTCGGCGTGGTGCTGGGCGACGTCGCCGGGCACGACGTGCAGGCCGCCGCGCGGATGGGGCAGGTCCGGGCCGCGCTGCGCGCGCTGGCCCTGGCCGATCCGGCGCCCGCCACGGTTCTGGCCGGCCTGGACCGGCTGGTGACCAGCCTCGGCGCGGAGGGCGGCACCCACGAGCTGTTCGTCACCGTGGCGTTCGGGGTGATCGACGCGGAGCGGCGGGAGCTGACCCTGTCCAGCGCCGGTCATCCCGCGCCGCTGATCCGCCGGGGCGACCCGGACGGCCGGTTTCACGCCGAGTACGTCGACATCTCGGCCGGACCGCCGCTGGGCCTGGGCGGTCGGCCGGGCACCACGACTGTCGCGTTCCGTCCCGGTGACACCCTGCTGCTGTTCAGCGACGGGGTGGTGGAACGCCGCCGGCAGAGCCTGAGCGCCGGGCTGGCCGGGCTGAGCGACGCCGTCGCCAAGGCCGGTAGCGGCGACCCGCGCGCACTCTGCGCGGTGGCCACCGCGGCGGTCCCGGGCGGCACCGAGGACGACGTGGCCGTGCTGGCGGTCGAGCACGCGCTCAAACCGAGTCGTTCGGCGAGCATGGAGGTGCCCGCTGAGCCGACCGCGCCCAGCCGGGTCCGGCACTGGTTGACCGGGCAGCTCACCGAGTGGCAGGTGCCCGAGTCGGTGATCGGGGCGGCGGTGCTCTGCACCAGCGAGCTGACCACGAACGCGTTGCTGCACGCCGGCACGGCCGCCCGGGTGGAGATCGACCTCAGCGCCGAGCGGCTGCTTGTCTCGGTCGCGGATTCCGGCACCCGGGGCACCGTGACCCGGGCCCGCACCGACACGTTGAGCAGTCGCGGGCGCGGCCTCGGCCTGATCGAGGAACTCAGCGACGCCTGGGGCACCGACCCGTCGGTGCGCGGCTCCACGGTCTGGTTCGAGATCCTCACGCCGCCGGCCGCGCATCCCTGAGCCGCCCGAGGGTAGGAGGACGCCCATGGCTACCGACCGACCCGCCGGGGTCCTCTTCGATGTCGACGGCACCCTGGTCGACACCACCTACCTGCACACGGTGAGCTGGTGGGAGGCGTTGCGCCAGACCGATCAGCCGGTGCCGATGGCGGTGGTGCACCGCTCGATCGGGATGGGGTCGGACAAACTCCTCGACCACCTCCTCGGCCCGGAGCGGGACCGCGACGCCGACTCGAAGCTGCGCGACGCGCACGACACCCTCTACGCCGAGTACTGGGAGCGACTCACGCCGCTCCCCCGGGCGGCCGACCTGTTGCGCGCCTGCGCCGAGCGGGGAATGCGGGTGGTGCTGGCCACCTCCGCCTCGGAACCCGAGGTGGCCGCGCTGCGTCGGGCGCTGGCCGCCGACGACGTGATCGACACGGTCACCTCCTCCGCGGACGCCCAGCAGAGCAAGCCGGCACCGGACATCCTGGTCGCCGCGCTGGATCAGTCCGGGTTGGCCGCCGAGCGGGTGGTCTTCGTCGGCGACTCGGTGTGGGATGTCGCCGCGGCCGGGAAGTTGGACATTCCGTGCGTGGGCCTGACCTGCGGTGGCACCAGCCGCGGCGAGCTCGCCGGCGCGGGTGCCGTGGCGGTGTACGACGACCCGGCCGCGCTGCTGAACGAACTGGCCGACTCGCCACTCACCCGACCCCGGTGAGGATCACTCGGGTTCACCGGCGCGTACGCGCATAGCCGGAGCCCTTGCGGGGCAAGGTCTCTCACCACCTGCCCGCGCCTCGCGGGTGCGGCGGAAGGGTGGTGCCGTGGAGCCGGTAGATGTGGCGTTCGCGCTGGTGGGCCTGGGCGCTCTGCTCGCGGGCATCCTGCCGCGGGTGCTGGAGCAGCGCCCGCTGTCCATGCCGATCGCCTTTCTCGCCCTCGGCATGCTGGTGTTCCTGCTGCCGGTCGGGCTGCCGTCACCGGACCCCCTGGCCCACCCGGAGCTGACCACCCACCTCACCGAGATCGGGGTGATCGTCGCGCTGATGGGCGCCGGGCTGAAGATCGACCGGCCGTTGAGTTGGCGGCGGTGGTCGTCCACCTGGCGGCTGCTGGCGATCGCGATGCCCCTGTGCATCGCGGCGGTGGCCCTGCTCGGCTGGTGGTGGGCGGGGCTGGTGCCGGCCGCCGCGCTGTTGTTGGGCGCCGCGCTGGCGCCCACCGATCCGGTGCTCGCCGCCGACGTGCAGGTCGGCGAGCCGACCGACGTGGAGGACTCCGAGGACGAGGTCCGGTTCGCGTTGACCTCCGAGGCCGGGCTCAACGACGGGCTGGCGTTCCCGTTCGTCTACGCGGCCATCGCCATCGCCTCGACCAGCCTCGCCCCGAGCGACTGGTTGGCCGAGTGGTTCACCGTGGACGTGCTCTGGAAGATCAGCGTTGGCGTCGGCGGGGGCCTGCTCATCGGCTGGTTGCTCGGCAAGCTGTTCTTCCGCGCGCCCAGCGAGCTGCGGCTGGCCCGGCACGCCGAGGGCTTCCTGGCGCTGGCCGCCACGTTCCTGGCGTACGGGCTGGTGGAGGTGGTCGGCGGGTACGGGTTCCTGGCGGTGTTCGTGGCCGCCCGGGCCATTCGGGCGGCCGAGCGAACCCACGAGTTCCACTCGGTGCTGCACGACTTCGCCGAGCAGGTCGAACGGCTGCTCACCCTGGTGCTGTTGCTGCTGCTCGGCGGCGCGATCGTGGGTGGCCTGCTGGGCCCGCTGACCTGGCCGGCGGCCGCCGTCGGGCTGGCGCTGGTGTTCCTGGTACGGCCGCTGGTCGGCTGGTTGTCGTTGCGCGGCGCGCCGGGGCGTCCGGCCGAACACTGGGTCATCTCGTTGTTCGGCATCCGCGGCGTCGGCTCGTTCTACTACCTCGCGTACGCCACCACCAAGGCCGACTTCCCACAGGCCGAGCTGCTCTGGGCGACCGTCGGGCTGGTGGTGCTCGTCTCCGTCGTGGTGCACGGCATCACGGCGACCCCGGTGATGCAGCTGCTGGACCGGGAGGGAGAGCGGACCTCCGACCCGGCCGAGCGGGACGCCGACGCGCGACCCGTCGCGGCAGCCGGCCACGCCTGAGCGCGGGTCTCAGCCAGCCGGCCACGCCTGAGCGCGGGTCTCAGGCCAGCCGGCCACGCCTGAGCGCCTGCGTTCAGGCCAGGCGGGCGGCCAGCGCGCGGCCCAGGTCCCGGCCGGAGCGCCAGGCGCTCTGCACCCGGGGCTTGCCGAACGCGTCCCCGGCCAGGCCGATCCCGTCGGCGTCGAGGTGGTGGGTGGCACCGTCGGCATGGCTTGTCGGCTTCGCGTACGTCCAGCGGTGCACGTGCACGTCGACGGCCTGCTCGGGCAGCCCCAGCAGGTCCCGGACGGCCTGCTCGATGGCCGGGCCGGCCCCGGTGGGTTGGGCCAGGTGCCCGGCCGCGAACTCCGGCACGGTGTGCGCGACCAGCACCGGAGCGCCGTCACCGCGCCGGTCGCCGTCGTCGCAGACGAGGTTGAGGACCGGGTGCTCGTTGACGAACGCGCCCCGGAAGTCCGGCCAGCGCCGGGTCGGGAAGCGCAGCACCGCCGCCAGTGACGGCGACCAGCGTTGCGCCTGCACGACCCGGGTGGCGTCGGCCAGGGCCGGGTCGAGCAGCAGGGCGGCCTGCGGACCGGGCATGGCCAGGGCGACCGCCGCACACGACTGCCCGTCCACGACCGGGCCGGGCTCCACCATGAGCACCAGCCGGTCGACGGTCACCGGCACGGCGCCGGCCAGGTGCTCGACCAACGACCGCAGCCCACGGGGGGCGGCGAAACGCATCGGCCCCGGCACCTCGTGGCTTCCGTTCCGGTCGTACGCCTGGAAGGTGTCGGTCCACTCGCGGACCAACCCGGCGGCGCGCCACTGCTCGACAAGCGCGGCGAAGTCGGGGTCGGTGGCGGTGAAGTAGGCGGCGCCGATGTCCGCCGGCCGACCCTGGAAGCGTTTGCTGGCCATCCGGCCACCGCGCACGTGCCCCCGCTCCCGGACCTGCACCGGCACTCCGGCCCGGGTCAGCTCGACCGCACAGGCCACCCCGGCGATGCCCGCCCCGACCACCACGACACCCGACCGGTCCACCGTCATCCGATGATCGTAGGTGGCGGCGTTCGCGCATGAACCACCGGCGATCGGGGTACTGGCACACCTGTTCGAAAGAAAGGGTGATGATGATGACGGACCGCCGCACCGAGCAGGCCGACCAGAACGCCGCGATCAAGGACCCAGACGAGTGGGTCACCGGCGACGAGCCGCCGACGGCGGCACAGGAGTCCTACCTGAACACGCTGGCCCGGGAAGCCCATGCCGACCTCCCGGACGACCTGACCAAGGCCGAGGCGTCCAAGCGCATCGACGAACTCCAGGCCAAAACGGGCCGAGGCCAGTAACCCCGGCGCGAGGGTTAGGGGCGGGGCAGGCGGTGCAGCCGCACCTCGCTCAGGCTGCCCGCGTGCACCTCGGCCGTGAGGTAGGTGGCGTGGGGTTGGGAGCGGCGGTCGGTGGGTGAGCCGGGGTTGAGCAGGCGCAGCCCACCAGGCGCCTCGGTGTCCCAGGGGATGTGCGAGTGCCCGAAGACCAGCAGGTCGACGTCGGGAAACCTGGCCGCGCACCGTTTCTCGCGACCGGCTCGTTGACCGGTCTCGTGCACCACCGCGACCCGCAGGCCGTCGAGTTCGACCCGGGCCACCTCCGGCAGCCGGGCGCGCAGCGCCGGGCCGTCGTTGTTGCCGTACACCCCGACCAGCCGGCGCGACCGCGCGGTCATGGCGTCGAGCAACGCCTCGTCCACCCAGTCGCCGGCGTGCACCACCACGTCGGCGGCCTCGATGGCCGCCCAGAGGGGCCCGGGTAAATCCCGGGCCCGCTTCGGTACGTGGGTGTCCGCCGTGAGCACCAGCCGCATACCGGCATTCTCCCCCGAGTCCCGGCCGTCCACCCGGGGGACGTGGGTGGACGGCCGGGCTCCGCCTCCGCCGCCCGGCCCCGTGCGTCAGCGACGCTCGGGTACGGGTGCCGAGCCGGTCAGGGGACGGTCACGGCAGGGTCCAGCGTTGCGCCCCGGTGCCGTTGCAGGTCCAGATCCGCAGTTGCCGACCGTCGGTGAGGTCCGAGTTGGGGATGTCGAGGCAACGCCCGGACTGGGGGTTGCGCAGGCTGCCGTCCGGCTGGGCGGCCCACTGCTGGGCCCCGCTGCCGTTGCAGTCGTAGAGCTGCACGAGGGTGCCGTCGGTGGTGCCGCTCGCCTTCACGTCCAGGCACTTGGCGAGCCCACGCACCGTGCCGTCACCGGGCAGGGTCCAGCGCTGCGCGGCGCTGCCGTTGCAGGTCCAGGTCTGCACCTTGGTGCCGTTCGCGGTCTGGCTGGAGGCGATGTCCGCGCACTTGCCGAGGGCCTTGATCTCACCGGTGCGCGCACCGCCGGTGCCGACGCCCGGGCCGGTGAAGGTGTAGCTGTCCACGTCCAGCAACGCCCCGCTGCCGCCGGTGACGACGAGGTACAGGTCGTGGGTGCCGTCGTCGGGCCTGGTCACCGTGGCGCTCAGCTCGGTGTAGTTGTCCCAGCCACCGGTGTTCGGCACCGCGATCCGGGCGACCTCGGTGCCGGTCGGTGAGTCGTACCGGAAGGAGAGGGTGCCCCCGGGGCCGCCGGAGGAGACGCGGGCCCGGACGCCGGTGATCCCCTTGAGGCTCACCGCGTGGTGCCGCACGCTCTCGCCGTTCTGGACGTCACCCAGCCGCTTGCCACCCTCGGCCGCCGCCTGGTCGATCACCTTCGGGCCGTTGAGCTGGACGAAGTGCTCGGCCTGCCACTGTTTCGGGTAGAGGCTGATCTCCTGCTCGCCGGTGAGCGCGGCCGAGCCGGTCGCGCCGCGGTCGGTGTAGCTGCCCCGCAGGACGAAGAACAGCACCGAGTCGGGGCCGGCGTGCACCGGGCCGGTGTTGAAGGTAGCGCCGCAGCCGGTCCCCTCCCCCTCCTCGTGGGCGTGCTCCTGGTGGCCCAGCGCGGCCCGGACGACCACCGCCGAGCAGGCCGGCGTGCCGTCCTGCGGGTCGCTGGCCGAGGCGCCCACCGCCAGGTCCTGCCCCCAGTCGAAGAGCCCGCCGGCGGGCAGTCCGGTCAGGGTGACCGTCGGCCGGTTGTTGCCGACCACCACCGACACCACTGTGGTCGCGCTGCGGCCGGTGCCGTCGTTGACGGTGAGCCGGGCGCTGTAGCTCCCGTTCGCGGGGTACGTGAAGGACGGGTTCGCGGCGGTCGAGTCGGTGCTGCCGTTGTTGGTGAAGTCCCAGGCGTACGTCAGCGGGTCGCCGTCCGGGTCCGAGCTGCCGGCGCTGGAGAAGGTCACCGAGAGCGGGGCCAGGCCGTTGTCCCGGTTGACGGTGGCCTTGGCGACCGGCGACCGACCACCCTGGACGTAGTTGATTTTGTAGAGACCGGCGTCGACCGCGCCGGAGAAGTAGCCGCTGCCGTACTCCAGCAGGTAGAGCGAGCCGTCCGGGCCGAACTGCCAGTCGATCGGGTGGACGAGCTTCATGCCGGCGAGCACCGGCTCGATCACGGTCGGCGCCCCGGTGGACGGGTTGCCGTTGTCGAACTGGACCTCCTTGATCCAGTTGCGGCAGTACTCGGAGATCAGCCACTTGTTGTCGTAGTAGGCCGGCCACTTCACGTCCGAGACGAGGTTCGGGTCGTAGTGGTAGACCTCCACGTGGTTGGGCGACCCGCACCCACCCGGGTTGTCCAGCGCCGGCCAGTCCTCGCTGCCGCCGTGCTGCTCCCAGACCAGTGCCGGTTTCGTCGGCGGAAGCTGCTGGACGCCCGTGTTGCGGGGTGAGTTGTTGACCGGGCCGGTCGAGCCGCCGCAGGGGAACCAGCCGCGCGGCGTGGCGGTGGCGAAGTCCCAGTCGTTGTAGGCGACGTTGGGGCCTCCGCAGTACGGCCAGCCGTAGTTGCCGGGCCCGTTGGCCCTGTTGAACTCGTCGTACGCGGCCGGGCCACGGTTGGCGAGGTCGGTGCCGGCATCCGGGCCGACCTCACCCCAGTAGAGGGTGTTGTTGGCCTTGCGGTCCACCCAGATCCGGTACGGGTTGCGCACGCCCATCACGTAGATCTCCGGGCGCGTTCGCGCGGTGCCGGCGGCGAAGAGGTTGCCGGCGGGGACGGTGTAGCTGCCGTCGTTCTCCGGGTGGATCCGGTTGATCTTGCCGCGCAGGTCGTTGGTGTTGCCGGAGGTGCGCTGGGCGTCGTACTGGGCGTTGCGGCTGGTCCGCTCGTCGATCGGGGCCATCCCGGCGGAGTCGCCGCCGGAGTTGGTGTTGTCGCCGACGGCGAAGTACAGGTTGCCGGCGGTGTCCCAGCTCATCGAGCCGGCCGAGTGACAACACAGGTCGCGTTCGGTGGGCCACTCGATGAGCATGTCCTCGCTGCCCGGGTCGAGCAGCAGTGTGGACGGGTTGAAGGTGAACCGACTGATCCGGTTGACCAGTGGGGTGACCTTCGGTGAGTAGAAGAGGTAGACCCAGCGGTTGCTCGCGAAGCTCGGGTGCAGGGTGATGCCGATCAGGCCGTCCTCGAAGCGGGCGTCCAACGCCAGGGTCAGCGCGACAGTGGTGGACCTCGTCGCCGGGTTGTAGAGGCGGACCTGACCACCGGCGCTGCTGGTGCCCCGGTTGATGTAGAAGACCTTGCCGTCGGGTGCGACGGCCAGTTCGATCGGTTCGCCCATGGAGAGACCGCCGTCGAGGGCGACCTTCTCGAAACCGACGGTGGCGGGCGGGGCGAGGGCGACGGCCCGGGCCGGGGACGCGGCGGCCGGGCGAACGGTCGCCTGCGGAACGAGGCAGAGGGTGACCAGGACGGTGAGCAGGGTGGTGGCGCTGACGAGACGTCGGCGCGGTGTGCGGGACACGAGACCTCCAGCTGTCCGGGATCTCGGTGCCGCTCCCGCCGACTGGAGGAGCACCGCAGGGTGTCCCGGACATTAACGTCTTTCGCTGGAAAGCGATAGAACTTAGCGTCAACAGATAGAAAGTTGTCACGATCTCCGCGAAAGTCCGGCTCAGCGGCGCACCGGAGAGAAGTACGCCGGGGGCATACCCCGCTCCCGCAGCGTCGGGTCCCGCTCGACGTCGGTCAGCACACCGGCGGCGTTGATCAGGCCGATGTGGGAGAACGCCTGGGGGAAGTTTCCCAACTGCTCCCCGGTCAGCGGGTCGATCTGCTCGGCGAACAGGCCGAGGTCGTTGACCCGCTCCGCCAACCCCCGGAACAACTCGTGCGCCCGTTCCCGCTCACCGGCCAGCGCCAGGCAACACACCAGCCAGAACGAGCAGATGAGAAACCCCGCCGGGTCGCCGTCCCAGCGCCGCAGCAGGCCGTCGTGGGAGAGCCGCTGCTCCACGGCGCGGGTCGTCGAGCGCATCCGCGGGTCGTCGGCCCGCAGGAATCCGACCAGCGGCATCACCAACACCGAGGCGTCCAGGTCGTCGGATTCGAAACTCCCGGTGTACGACTGGAGCCGCTCGTTCCAGCCCCGCTCGAGCACCTCCGCGCGTACCGCGTCGCGGGCAGCCGCCCAGCGGGCCACGTCCTGCGGCTCTCCGAGCTTGTCACCGAAGCGGACCGCCCGATCCAGGGCGACCCAGCACTGCACCTTCGAGGACACGTGGTGGTGCTGGGTGCCGCGCTCCTCCCACATGCCCGCGTCGGGCAACGCCCAGTCCCGCTCGGCCTGGTCGGCGAGCACCCGGAGAACGTGGTGCACCTCGGTGCCCAGCGGCTCCAGCTTGTCGCGCATCAACCAGGCGGCATCCATCGCCTCGCCGAAGATGTCGGTCTGCCGCTGCTGCCACGCATCGTTGCCGATCACCACCGGTGGGCTGTCGCGGTACCCGCCGAGCTGTTCCAGCCGGTGCTCGGTGAGGTCCCGCTCCCCCAGGACCCCGTACATGATGGGTACCGGCCTGTTGTCGACGCGGCCCATCGCCCGACCCAACCAGGCGAACTGCCGCTGCACCTCGTCCAGGCACGCCGACCGCCACAGCGCGCGCAGGGTCAGGCTGAAGTCGCGCACCCATACGTAGCGGTAGTCGTAGTTGCGGTTCCCGCCGAGTTCTTCCGGCAGCGAGGTGGTCACCGAGGCCACCACCGCACCGCTGGGCCGGTACGTCATGCCCTGCACCACCAGCCGGCTGCGCCGCACCTCCTCGGCGTAGAGCCCGTCGTACGGGTGCTCGGCCGTCCAGGAACGCCAGCCGGCGACGGTGTCGGCGATGGTCTGGTCGGCGTCCGGCACCTCGGGCAGCGGAGCGTCGTAGGTCGGGGCGTACCCGAGGGTGAAGTTGGTCCTGGTGCCGGCGCGGGCGGTGAACGTCCCGGTGGCCTCGCCGTCGCCGGCGGTCAACCGCACGCTGCCGCGCAGGGTGAGTCGGGCGGCCCCGGCGATGGCCTCCAGCATGTCCTCCCGCTCGATCAGGTAGGCGATGGTGCGGCCGTACTCGAAGCGCGGTCGGTAGTGCACCCGCATCGGCACCGAACCGGACAGCCCCTCCACCGAACGGACCAGCACCTGCGGCGAGTGCAATCCGATGTCGTGACCACGCGAGCCAGGCTCGAAGGCGAGCGCGTCGGTCAGCGCGACCTCCCCCTGCGCGGTGCGGAAGACCGTCCGCAGCACCAGTGTGTCGTCGAGGTAGCAGCGTTCGACCCGGTAGTCGCCCTCCGGCCGGATCGACCAGTGCCCGGCGTTGTCGTCGAGCAGCCGCCCGAACACCGACGGGGCGTCGAACCGGCCCGGGCACCACCAGTTCACCGAGCCCGAGGCGTCCACCAGCGCCGCGCTGCGGCTGTCGGCGAGGAACCCGTAGTCGCTGATCTGTCCGCTCTCCACCTGACTGGCTACCCGGGCAGTCCGCGCCCATGCCCCTCCTGCCCGACGGTGGACACCGCGTTACCGCCCGGCCTGGAGGGGAACCCCCGCAGCTGACGAGGGAGGATGCTCATGACGTCAGCTTCGGAGCCGACCGCCGCCTGGCGGTCCGGCACACAGGGTGGCGACCTGCTTCCATCCGGGCCGGCCGGCCGCCTGTCGACACCGGCCGGGGACGGCCACGGGCCGGAGAGCGGCCCGCCGACCGTGACGATCGGCTCGTACCCGGACTATCCGACCGCGCAGCGGGTCGTCGACTACCTGGCCGACAACCGCTTTCCGGTGGAGCACAGCGCCATCGTCGGCACCAACCTCACCCTGGTGGAGACGGTGCTCGGGCGGATGACCACCGGTCGAGCCGGCCTGCTCGGTGCCGGCACCGGCGCCTGGTTCGGGCTCTTCATCGGCCTGTTGTTCGGCATCTTCACCGTCGGCAACTGGCTGGCGGTGATCCTGGTCGGACTGGTGATCGGTGCGATCTGGGGTGCCGTGTTCGGCGCGGTCGCGCACGCGATGACGGGCGGCCAGCGCGACTTCACGTCGGCCAGCTCACTGCGCGCCGGCCAGTACGCGGTGACCGTCGACGCTCAGCTCGCCGACCAGGCGCGACAACTGCTCGGTCGGATGCAGATGCCCAACTCGGCGACGAACGCCCGCTGAGCGACGACCGACCGGCCGTCCCGGCACCGCGCCGGGACGGCCGTTTCGTCGTTCAGTCGGGCTGAGCCTCGAACAGCTCGCCGTACCGCGTGGCGCCGCGCACCGAGTCCACCGCGAACGTGACGTGCCCGACCGGCACCCGCCCGCCGACGGCCTCGGCCACCCGTGCCGCTGCCGCCAGCGCGAAACCGCCGCACAGCTCGATCAGCGCGACTCCCTCGGCCAGCAGGTTCACCGCCACGGCGGGGGCCAGCACCGGGTCCGGCACGGGCACGAGGTACGTGCGTTGGCCGTCGCGGTCCAGCACGACCCGGTCGGCAACGGGGTCGCTGCCCGGGTGCTCATAGATGTACGCCCAGCTGACCGTCATCAGACCACTCCCCCTCGCGGATCGGTGATATCGACCGTAGGCGTTGAACGCGACGTGAGGTCAAGCCGCGCGCGAGTCCACGGGGATCGAGCCGATCAATAGGTCTTGTACGCCAGCTCGCCGGCACGGATGTCGACCTCGACCCGGTTCTCCGGTGGTGCCAGCGGGCAGGCCCAGCGGTCGTCGTAGGCGCAGCTCGGGTTGTAGAGGTAGTTGGCGTCCAACCGGACCCGGTCGCCGGGCAACAACTGCACACCCCGGCCGAAGGTGCCCTTCACCGTGTCGGTGAGGTACCGGCCTCCCCCGTAGCTCTCCCGCCCACAGGTGCCGTCGCGCAGTGGCACGAACAGCCCGCCCCCGTACGCCTCGATCCACCACAGGGTCAGCGGCCCCCATGACGTCTCGGCAACCGCCACCCGCCGGTACGCGATCACCCCGTCCGGGCCGCCGGTGTCGATGCGCAGCTCTCCGCTGGCCGGCCGCAGGGGCGCCTCGACCACGGCCTCGGGATTGGGCGGGAAGTAGCGAACTCCAGCGAAGTCGAGTCGCTCCGCCACGGGGATCGGGCTCTGCGGGTGGGTGGCGAAGAGTTCGTCGCGGCCGGCGCGGAAGCCGGCCAGGTCGACGTCGGACAGGTACAGCCGGGCGATCCGCTCCCGCCAGTCGGCCAACTCCAGATCATCCACGCCACCGAGCCTATGCCGCGGCGCCGCGGCACCTCAGCGCGACGGCCAGTTGGTGAGGACGGCGTCGAGGGCGTCCAGGGTGCGCGACCACGAGTCGTCGGTGGGGCGCGGGGTGTGCCGGAAGCCACCGGTCTTCTCCAGGCTCACGAAGCCGTGGAACGTGCTGTGCATCATCCGCACCGCGTCGGTCTGGTCGGGCTCGGAGAGCCGGTAGCCGCGCAGGATCGCCCGGGTCATCTCGGCGTGCCGGACGCCCGCGCTCGTCGCGGCGGTCTCCGGGTCGAGGTCGATCTGCATGGCGGCGTAGCGGCCCGGGTGCTCCCGTGCGTAGTCGCGGTACGCGTTGGCGAAGGCCACCAGCGCGTCCTTGCCGGCCCGGCCGGCGAGCGCGGCGGCGACCCGGTCGGCCAGCTCGGCCAGCGCCAGCAGAGCGATCCGGACCCGCAGGTCGTGGGCGTTCTTGAGGTGGAAGTACAGACTCGCGTCCTTCACCCCGAAACGGCGCGCGAGCGCGGCAACTGTCACGTTCTCCACGCCCACCTCGTCGGCCAGCTCGGCCCCGGCCAGGGTCAGGCGTTCGACGGTCACCCCTGCGCGTGCCATCCACCACACTCCAAACCTAGCTACGTTAATGGTTTGCCTAGTGGGGCTAGGCTACTACCTATGTTGGTCCTGACCGAATCCGTCATCCGCGCGTCCTTCGTCAACTGCAGCCGGGGCGAGGCGAAGCGGCTGACCGTACCCAACGATCTTGAAATGCGACCCTGGGACGACCTCGACTTTCTCGGCTGGCGGGATCCCTCCGCGCCGCAGCGGGCCTATCTGGTCGCCGAGACCGACGGCAAGCTGGCCGGGGTGGTGCTGCGGGCCGCTACGCACCAGACGGGGCGCGTGCGGCACAGCATGTGCTCGTTCTGCCTGACCACGCACCTCGGCGGTGGCGTCTCGTTGATGACCGCCCCCAAGGCCGGTCCGAGCGGACGGCAGGGCGACTCCGTGGGCACGTACCTCTGCTCCGACCTGGCCTGCTCGCTGTACCTGCGGGGGAAGAAGCACGCCGGGCCGCCCGCGCCCGAGCCGCTGCCCCTGCCGGAGCGGATCGAGCGCGTCCAGACCGCCCTCGCGACCTTCCTGCGCAAGGTCACCGAGTGACGGTTCGAGGCGACCGGGCGCGGCCGGGGCCGAAGCGTGTTCGGACCCCGGCCCGCGCCTAGCGGTCGGTGGCCAGGCGGGCGTGCAGGTGCTCGTCGTAGCGGCGGCCGTCGCCATACCGGTACGACTCGCGCAGGGTCCCCTCGGCCGGGTAGCCGGCGCGGTCGGCGACCCGGCAGGACGCCGGGTTGGCCACCGCGTGACACAACTCCACCCGGTGCAGCCCGAGACCCGCGAACGCCCAGTCGGTGAGCCGGACGACCGCGCGCACCGCCACCTGACGCCCCCGGGCCGCGGGCACCGTCCAGTAGCCGATGGACGCGTCGCCGTGGTGGATGTGGTGCAGCGACACCGAGCCCAGCAGTTTGCCGTCGGCCGCCGAGGTGACCGCCATCGAGGCGTGGTCGCCGGCTGACCAGTCGGCCCGGCGGCGGACCCAGAGCAGGGCGACCTCGTCGTCGATCGGGCCGCCGCCCTGCGGGTTCCACTGGGCGATCGCCGGGTCGCGCAGGGCGTCGCGCACCGTCGGGGCGTCCTCGTCTCGCCACGGGCGCAGCAACAGGTCGGCGGCGGCGAGTTCCACGTGTTCCACGAGGCCGGAGTCTGGCACAGCGCGCCACCTCCGCGCCGCCGCATTACCGCAGGTTTTCTTCAAAGCTGCACGATCCTCCCGCCAAAGGGCGTAGGGGTGACCCAGGCAACGCTCAACGGCAGTAGTTAAATTTTGAAAGAGTGCTATCGTCGTGGCATGACCGAGAGCCTGGACAGCACCCGAGAGGCCGCCTGGCGCGCCTACATCGAGGCCAGCCAGCGTCTCTACACGCAGTTGGAAGAGGACCTGCGGGTCGACAGCGGCCTCAGCTTCGCCGACTACCACGTGCTGGTCCTGCTCTCCGAGGCGCCGGGGCAGCGGCTGCGGATGGGCGAGCTGGCCAGCCGGTTGATCTTCTCGCCCAGCCGCCTCACGTACCAGGTCTCCTCCATGCAACGCCGTGGCCTGGTCAGCAAGGAGCCCTGCCCGGACGACAGGCGCGGCAGCGAGGCGGTGCTCACCGCCGCCGGGCTGCTCGCCCTGCGGGAAGCCGCACCCCACCATCTGGCGTCGGTGCGTACCCACCTGATGGACGACCTCGACGATGCCGAGGTCGCCTGCCTCACCCGGGTCTTCGACCGGCTCGGCGAGCGCCTGCGGGCATCGCGGGTCAGCTCGACCACCCCTGCCCCCCGTTAGGAGCCCTCGACATGCCCGCGATCACCGTCGACAACGTTCTCGTCCTGCCCCGCCTGCCTCTACTCGACGAGGCCACCACGATCCGCCCGGTCCGCACGGTGACCACGGCGCCCAGCGGCTTCGAGGGTGAGGGCTTCCCGGTCCGTCGCGCCTTCGCCGGGGTGTCGACCACCGACCTGGACCCGTTCATCCACCTCGACCAGATGGGCGAGGTCGACTACGCGCCGGGCGAGCCAAAGGGCACCCCCTGGCACCCGCACCGCGGCTTCGAGACCGTCACGTACATCATCGACGGCGTCTTCGACCACCAGGACTCCAACGGCGGTGGGGGCACCATCACCGACGGCGACACCCAGTGGATGACGGCGGGCAGCGGCCTGCTGCACATCGAGGCGCCGCCGGAGCACCTGGTGGTGAGCGGCGGGCTCTTCCACGGCACCCAACTGTGGGTCAACCTGCCCCGCTCGGCCAAGATGAACCCGCCCCGCTACCAGGACATCCGGGGCCGCGAGTCGGCGCTGCTCACCACGCCCGACGGCGGCGCGCTGATCCGGGTCATCGCCGGCGAGGTCGCCGGGCACCGCGGCCCGGGTTCGACCTTCACGCCGATCACCATCACGCACGTCACCGTGCAGCCGGGCGCACAGGTCGACCTGCCCTGGAGGCCCGACTTCAACGCCCTGGTGTACGTGCTCGGCGGTCGCGGGACGGTCGGCACCGACCGGCGGCCGGTGCGTACCGGTCAGCTCGCGGTGCACGGCGCGGGCGACGCGTTGCGGTTCAGCGCCGACACGGCGCAGGACAGCAACGCCCCGGCGCTGGACCTCTACATCATGGGTGGTCAGCCGATCCGGGAGCCGGTGGCACAGTACGGCCCGTTCGTGATGAACACCCGGGACGAGCTGCTCAAGGCATTCGAGGACTTCCAGGCCGGCCGTCTGGGCGTGATCCCCACCGAGCGGCTCCCGCACACCGGCGGCCAGGGCACCCGGCCCTGACCACGGTCGACCGCTGAGATCGGCGCCGACGCCTCCGGTTCACCCCGGCGGCGTCGGCGCCGCCTCAGGAGACCGCAAAAATCCCGGCAACCCCCAGAATCACCATCACCAACACCGCTACCAGCGCACCCCGTTCGCTCTCCACCGCCGGCTCGCGGTGCTCGGTCACGGGATTCGTCGTGTCGCGGTGCATGGTGTGGCCTCCTCGGCTGTTGTCGCGTCGCTTCCGATGGCGTTGGCCAGGTCACCGGTCTGTCGGCCTGGCGTGCGGACCCGCGTCGGGGGTCCTACCGTGAGGACGTTGCCGACCTCCAGGGGGGCTGGACGGTGCCATTGCAGGACTGGTTTCTCACCGCAGAGGAACGCGCCAACCCGGTGTCTGGCATACCCGTCTGGACCACGGGAAACCTCGCCGAGCCGTTGATTCACGGTGCCGCGTACTTCGACCGGCTGGTCGACGAGGTCGAGGCCCTGGGCCCGGGCGACCACCTGTTCTTCACCGACTGGCGGGGTGACCCGGACCAGCGGCTGCGCCCGGACGGTCCGACGGTGGCCCAACTCTTCGCGCAGGCCGCGCAGCGCGGTGTCGTGGTCAAGGGGTTGATCTGGCGCTCGCACCTCGACGTCCTGGCCTACAGCGAGGCGGAGAACCGCGACCTCAGCGAGACGATCTCGGCCGCCGGCGGCGAGGTGCTGCTGGACCAACGGGTCCGGCGCGGCGGCTCGCACCATCAGAAGCTCGTGGTGCTGCGGCACCCGGGCGCGCCCGAGCGGGACGTCGCCTTCGCCGGTGGGATCGACCTGTGCCACAGCCGCCGGGACGACGCCGCGCACCACGGCGACCCGCAGCCGGTGCAGATGTCCCCCCGGTACGGACCGAATCCGCCCTGGCACGACGTGCAGCTCGCGGTGCGCGGTCCGGTGGTCGGCGCGTTGGACACCCTGTTCCGGGAACGCTGGACCGACCCCATGCCACTGGACTCGGAGAACCCGATGGCCTACCTGCGGGATCGGCTGCGCGGCTCGGACCTGCGCCCCGACCCGCTGCCCGAGCAACCGGCCGACCCGCCGCCCTGCGGTCCGCACCGGATCCAGGTGCTGCGCACCTACCCCGCCGTCCGGCCCCGCTACTCGTTCGCACCGAACGGGGAGCGGACCGTGGCCCGGGGCTACACCAAGGCGGTACGCCGGGCCCGCCGGCTCATCTACCTGGAGGACCAGTACCTCTGGTCGGCCGAGGTGGCGGACCTCTTCGCGCACGCGCTGCGGGACAACCAGGACCTGCACCTGATCGCCGTCGTCCCCCGGCACCCGGACGTGGACGGCAGGCTGGCGTTGCCGCCGAACATGGTCGGGCGCGAGCAGGCACTGTCACTGTGTGAGCGGGCCGCACCGGACCGGGTGCACGTGTTCGACGTGGAGAACCACGCTGGCAACCCTGTCTACGTGCACGCCAAGGTCTGCGTGGTCGACGACGTCTGGGCCAGTGTGGGCAGCGACAACTTCAACCGGCGGTCCTGGACCCACGACAGCGAGTTGTCCTGCGCGGTGCTCGACGACACCCTGGACCAGCGGGAGCCCACCGACCCCGCGGGGCGGGGCGACGGCGCGCGGACCTTCGCCCGGGACCTGCGACTGCGGCTGTGGCGCGAGCACCTGGACCGTGACCCGGACGGCGCCGACGACGCCGACCTGCTGGACCCGGCGGACGCCGTCGCGGCCGTCACGGCCGCCGCCGACGCGCTCCAGCAGTGGTACGACGACGGCCAGGTGGGAGAACGCCCGCCCGGGCGGCTGCGCCCGCACCGCCCCGAGCGGCTGCCGTGGTACACCCGGGCCTGGGCGCTGCCGGTGTACCGGCTGGTCTACGACCCGGACGGCAGGCCGCTGCGGGCGAGGCTGGCCGGCACCTGGTGAAGCGGCCGGGCCGGCTCCGGCGCGGCGACCGCGTGCACGCTCAGCCCGCCGGGGTAGGCGAACGAGGAGCGCGGTGAGTAGTAGCCGAAGCCGATGGTCAACGGGTTGGCCGGGCGCAGCGCGTACATCGGGTGGCCGGGCTGGAGGAACTCCACCGACTCGATCTCGAACGGGGCGACCGGCTCGGCGACGAACGGGTAGGCCGAGCTGAGCAGTTGGCCGTCGCGCCGGGTGAAGTAGCGGTGGTGGCCACTGCTGATCACGTGCCCGGTCTCCCCCACGCGACACCGCGCCCGGATCAACGGCGTGCCGTCGATCTCCGTCTCGGAGAGCAGGTCCTCGCCGGTCACGTCGATCCGGGTGCGCCCGGCGAGCACCGGGGCGCCGCGGGCGACGGCGTACTCACGGACCCGCCGGCTGGAGGCCACGTAGTGGGTCCACCAGCCACCCGCGTTGAGGCCGCCGGGCGCGTCGACGCCCAGGAGCGAGATGCCGAGGTAGGTCAGCGAGTACGCGCCGAAGCCGGAGGTCTGCGTCTCGTCGTCGACGACGTACTGGTTGAGGAAGACCTGCCGGTCGGGGCGGGGGGAGAGCCCAGGAGGGACCAGCGCGGCGACCGCGTCGGGATCCGCCGGCAGCCAGCTGAAGTAGAGGGTGCGACTGTTCACGACGAGCTGGGGAGCGGCTGGATCGAGCACGGTGCCTCCGAACCGGGTGTGTACACGCGACGCTACGGCCGGTCCCGCCAGCGGGACAAGGACGGATAGTCGACACTCCTGGCGACTTGTCGGATTTCATGTTGACCACTCGACGCGACCCGTGGACCGGTCGGCCGAACCGGTCGGCCGACCGGGCAGCGGCCTACGGCCGGAACAACGGGTAAGGATCCTCACAGCCACCCCGACTTCCGCGCCACTTGCCCCTTTTGTGGTTGAACACGCCTTAAGTACATCAACCTTTCGGCTAGATTTCTGGGAGACGATCAGGTTAAGGTGACTCCCGAACGGCCCATTGGAAGCTAAACCAAAGCGTCACGTCTTTTTGTCCGCGGACGAGGTGCAGGGAGGACCACCCATGACCGCGCCAACGATCACCGAGCAGCCGAGCGCCGCCGTGAAGACCAGCACCAAGCTCGACCCGCGCGCTCTCACCGACAGCGCCGCCGACCTGCTCAACGCCATGGCGGCGCTGCCCGCCAACCACCCGTCGCGCGCCGCGCTGCGGGACCGGGCGATCGAGGCCTGGCTGCCTCTCGCCAACCACCTTGCCCACCGCTACAGCGGGCGCGGCGAGCCGAACGACGACCTGGCGCAGACCGCCGCGATCGGCCTGATCAAGGCCATCGACAAGTTCGACCCCGAGCGTGGCGTCGACTTCGCCGGTTACGCGATCCCCACCATCATCGGCGAGCTCAAGCGGCACTTCCGGGACCGCACCTGGGACATCCGGGTGCCCCGTCGGCTCCAGGAGCTGCGGCTGGCCATCTCCGACGCCAACAGCTCGCTCCTGCAGACCCTCGGCCGCTCGCCGACGGTCGCCGACATCGCCGCGCACCTCAAGCTCACCGAGGAAGAGGTGCTGGAGGGCCTGGAGGGCGCCCGCGCGTACAACGCGGTGTCGCTGTCCACCCCGACCGGCGACGGCGAGCGCGCCACCGAGCTGGGCGACATGCTCGGCGGCGAGGACAGCGAGTTCGAGCTGGCTGAGCTGCGGGTCGCCCTCGGCCCGGCGCTGGCCACCCTCGACGAGCGCGAGCAGAAGATCCTCACGCTGCGCTTCTACGGCAACCTGACCCAGTCGCAGATCGCCGACCAGATCGGCGTCTCGCAGATGCACGTCTCGCGGCTGCTGACCCGGGCGCTGACCAAGCTGCGCGGCCAGCTCGACGGCACGTACTGACCAGCTGACGACAGGAGGGCCGGGTCCGTGGACCCGGCCCTCCTCCGTGTCCGCGTTGTCACGTCAACGTGACAACGCGACCACTGACCGTAGCAGTGAGGTCTCGTCAGTGGCCGACCGGCTCCCGCCACATCGGCCAGAACGGCGTGCCGTCGGGCACCCGGAACGGCTCACCGGCCAGGTAGCCGTGCTTCGCGTACAGGTCCCGGCTGCGCGGGCTGCTCGCCTCCAGGTACGCCGGCATCCCGTTGGCGTCCAGCCAGGCGTGGTGGTGTCGCATCAGCGCGCTCCCCAACCCCTGCCCCTGCCGGTCGGGCCGGGTCGCCAGGAACGCGAGGTGGTGGTGATCCGGGTGCGGGTGGTTCGCCGCGAACAGCTCGTCGAGGTGCTGGAACCGGTCGGTCCACTCACCGCAGGCGGCGGCCAGTCGGGCGTCGTAGTCCGCCGGCGGCGGCGCCGGCTCGCCGACCGACGGAAACCAGACCGCCACCGAGGCCCGGTCCGCGGTGGCGTGGACCAGGCCGTGCCGCATCGCGTGCCCGACCAGGATCTCGAAGTCACCGGCCAGCACGGCCTCCCGCTTGCTCGGGTCGGGGACCAGCCAGTAGGTCACCTCCAGGACGGTGAACGCCTCGGCGATCCGACCGGCCACGAGGGCGGTCTCCTCCGGCCCGAGCCGCTCGATGACCACGCTCATCGGGTCACCTCCACGGCGGCCGGCGCGTCCGGCTTGACGGCGGCGGCGGCGCTCGCCGCGCCCAGGCCGATCCGGGCGTACGTGTCCGGGCGGTTGCTGCGCAGCAGCAGGGCCCAGCCGATGCCCAGCAGGGCAGCCACCGGGTACGCGGCGGGCAGCGCCCAGCGCAGCGTCGAGTCCGGCGCGACGCCGAGCAGGTTGGCGAAGTTCGACACGGCCAACCAGATGATCACGAAGAGCGCGATGGTGGCCAGCCCGGGTGCGATGGCCCGTCGCCAGAGGTTCTCGCCGCCGGCGGAGCGGACGAAGTAGGCGATCACCGCCACCGAGGTGGTGGCGATCAGCAGCAGGACGCCGAAGCCGCCGGTGGTGCCGACCCAGAAGAACAGCTGGACCACCGGGTCCCAGCCGTTGACCGCGTACAGCAGGATGACCAGCAGCCCGAGGACGCTCTGCGCCACCGAGGCGGCCCGCGGCGCCCCGGTACGGGCCGAGGTCTGCCCGAACACCGCCGGCAGCACCCGCTCCCGACCGAGCGCGAACGTGTAGCGGGCCGTGGTGTTGTGGAACGAGATCATCGCGGCGAGCACCGAGGTCAGGAAGAGCACCTGCCCGATGGTGACCGCGGTGTCGCCGAGCTGCGCGGCGGCCAGGTTGAAGATCAGCCCGACGCTCTGCTCGCCAGCCTCGGCCACGATCCGGTCCTGCCCGACGGCGACCGTCATGGTCCAGGACGACAGCGCGTACAGCCCGGCGATGATCGCCACCGAGAGGTAGGTGGCCAACGGCACGGTCCGCTTCGGGTCCTTGCTCTCCTCACTGAAGACCACCGCCGACTCGAAGCCGACGAAGCCGAGGACGGCGAGCACCAGCACCGCGCCGACACCCGGCACGAAGAGGTTGTCCGGTGCGAACGAGGCGAAGCTGACCTGGCCGTCGGCCGGGTTGCCGAGCTGTCCCAGGTCGAAGACGAGGACCACCACGATCTCGGCGACCAGCAGCGCGGCCAGGACCATGCCGTTGAGGTCGACCCGGAGCAGGCCGAGCAGGCCGACCAACGCCCACGCCACCAGCGCCACCACGGCCCAGTGCGGGTGCCCGCCGAAGAGCCGGTCGAGCACCGGCTCGGCCGCCACACCGATGGTGCCGTACAGCCCGACCTGCAGCGCGTTGTACGCGATCAGCGCGACCCAGGCGGCGCCCACGCCGGCCGGCCGGCCGAGGCCGCGGGAGACGTAGGCATAGAAGGCGCCGGCGTTCTCCACCCGGCGCGACATCGCCACGTAGCCCACCGAGAACAGCGCGAGCACCGCGGCGACCAGCAGGAAGGCCAGCGGGATTCCGGTCACCCCGATGACGCCGTAGCCGGTGGTGACGACGCCGGCCACCACGGTCAGCGGCGCGGCGGCGGAGAGGACGAAGAAGATCACCGAGGGGATGCCGAGACGGCCCCGGGCCAGGGCTTCGGAGACGTTGCTGGGTCGGTCGACTGTCGATGTCGGGGGCATACGACTACTCCGGTTGTCGAGGGGAGGGTTGGGGGTTACCGGGGGGATCAGGGGATGCCGCGCAGCACGGCCGCGCCGACGGCGGCCTCGGTGTGCCCGACGAGTTCCTTGAGGGGGGCCGGCAGCGCGGGGATGAGGACGTTCAACCGGTGGTGCGCGCGAGGGCCGGCGCTCCACAGCACCTCGCGGGTGAGCCCCGCGGCCACGACCAGGCCGAGCAGCAGGGCGTCCGGCACGCCGGGCGGGTCCGGCCGGTCCAGCAGGGCCCGCAGCCGGGTGGCCGGCCAGGCCACCGCGTTGAGGTCGATCGGCAGGTAGCTGACCGTGGTACGCAGCAGCCGGCGGCTCTCCTGGCGGCGCAGCACCCCGGCACGGGCCAGCCGCTCCCCCACCGAGGCGGTCGCGCTCTGCGCCAGGAAGCTCAGCCAGGTGCGCAATTCCCGGTGCTGGGACTCGCCGACCAACTGGTCCAGCACGGTGTGCGCCAGGGCATCGGCCGGCGGGCGCCTGTCGATGACGGTGATCTGCCCGGCCATGACGGTGATGTGTCCATAAAGGATCAGTTCGCCGAGGAGCCCGCCGGCCAGCCCGAGCCCGGTCGCCGCCGGGTGCAGTTTGGCCTTGCCGCGACTGTCGTTGTGTGCGATCAGGAAGAACTCGTCGGCGATGAGCAACGGTCCTCCCGCACAGGTGTGTCCACAGTGATCGCGACCGGGAAAGGATGCACCGACAGCTACTGCAACGCAACTCCCAGATTTGAAAGTTGCACTCCGTGCAGGCGCGACCTGCGGATCTTGTCGTGGCAGACTCGGACGGTGACCGCCACTCCCACCATCCGACCCGCCGCCAGCCCGACCGTGCGGCGACGCCGCATCGCGCGGGAGCTCCGCCAACTTCGGGAACGCGCGGGCATGACCCTCGATGTGGCCGCCCGCCAGCTCGACATGTCGAAGAGCAACCTCTCCCGGATCGAGACCGCGCAGATCGGCATCAAACCGCGCGACGTCCGGGCCGCCCTCGCCCTGTACCAGGTGACCGGTTCGGATGCCGAAGCGCTGATCGAGATCGCCCGGGGGGCACAGCAGCGCGGCTGGTGGCAGAACTACAGCGACGTGCTCCCCGAGTGGTTCGAGTTCTACGTCGGGCTGGAGGCCGAGGCGGCGGCACTGCGGACGTACGAGGCCGAGTCGGTGCCCGGGCTGTTGCAGACCGAGGCGTACGCCCGGGAGATCTTCCGGCGCACCGCCGGCGAGGACGGCCTGGAGCGCAAGATCGCCGCCCGCCTGCGCCGGCAGGAGGTGCTGCGCCGCGACGACCCGGTCGACCTGTCGGTGATCCTCAACGAGGCGGTGCTCCTGCGCCCGGTCGGCGGCACCGCGGTGATGGCCGAACAGCTGGTCCACATGAGCCGAATCGCGCAACTACCCAACGTGACAATTCAGGTACTTCCATTCGCGGCCGGCGGCCATCCGGCCATGAGCACCCCGTACGTGATCCTCAACTTCGCCGATGCCGCCGACGCGTCCGTGGTTTACCTGGATAACCTCACGATGGGACTGGCTCTGGAGGATGCCGATCATGTGCTCGGGTATAGCCTTCTGCACGAGGAGCTGTGCCGGATGGCGCTCGATCCGACGGCGTCGATGACCCGTCTTGAGCAGGCTTCTCGTAACTTTGCGTGACCGCTTCTGCGGCACGCCGACGCAGACGAGAGGTACCGCGGATGACGGCGTACGACCTGACCCGAGCGGACTGGCGCACCAGCACGCGCAGCAGCGGCAACGGCAACTGCGTGGAGGTCGCGACAGTCGACGGTCAGGTCGCCGTCCGGGACAGCAAGGACCGCTCCGGCCCGGTGCTCGCCTTCGGCGCGGTGGCCTGGCGGGCCTTCGTGCTCGGCGTCGGCGAGGTCCGTCGCTCCTGACGCACCCGCCCCGGTGCGAGACTGGGCCGTGCTCTCCGACGTAACCATTGACCTGCCGGTCCGTCCGGTGCTGCCGGCCTTGGTCGCGGCACTCGACGCGGCCGGCGCCGGTGTGCTGGTGGCCCCGCCGGGCACCGGCAAGACCACCCTCGCGCCGCTGGCCGTGGCCGACCGGGTGACCGGTCGGGTGGTGATCGCCCAACCCCGCCGGGTGGCGGCTCGTGCCGCCGCCCGGCGGATGGCCGAGCTGCTCGGCGAACGGGTCGGTGAGCGGGTCGGCTACGCGGTGCGCGGCGAGCGCCGGGTCGGCCCGGCCACCCGGATCGAGGTGGTCACCACCGGCCTGCTGGTCCGCCGGCTGCACCACGACCCGGAGCTGCCGGGCACGGGTGCCGTGCTGCTCGACGAGTGCCACGAACGCCAACTCGACGCCGACCTCGCGCTGGCCTTCACCGTCGAGGCGCGCGCCACCCTCCGGCCCGACCTGTGGCTGCTGGCGATGTCGGCGACCCCGGACACCGACCGGTTCGCCGCGCTGCTGGGCGGGCCGACCCCGGCCCCGGTGGTACGGGCCGACTCGGCGTTGCATCCGGTGCAGCGGATCTGGGTGCCCCCGGCCCGCCCGATCGCCCCGCCCGGGGCCGGGCCGGTGGACCGGGCCCTGCTCGACCACGTGGCCGCCACCGTTCGGCGGGCGCTGCGTGAGCACGACGGCGACGTGCTCGTCTTCCTGCCCGGGGCCGGCGAGATCGCGGCGGTCACGGGCCGCCTGAACGACCTGCGGGACGCGGTCGCGCTGCTGCCTCTGCACGGCCGTCAACGGGGGGCCGAGCAGGACGCCGCCCTGCGTCGCGCGGACCGACGGCGGGTGGTGCTGGCCACCGCGCTGGCCGAGACCAGTCTGACCGTCCCGGGTGTGCGGATCGTGGTGGACGCCGGGCTCTCCCGGGTGCCCCGAATCGACCTGGCCCGTGGGCTGGGCGCGCTGGTCACCGTGCCGGTCTCCCGCGCCGCCGCCACCCAGCGGGCCGGCCGGGCCGGCCGGGAGGCACCCGGATACGTCTACCGCTGCTGGTCGGCAGCGACCCACGAGCGGCTGCCCGCCCGCGCCGAGCCGGAGATCGCCACCGCCGACCTGACCGGCTTCGCGCTGGAGCTGGCCGCCTGGGGCCGACCGGACGGCGTCGGGCTCGCGTTGCCCGACGCGCCGCCGGCCGCCGCCATGACGGTTGCCCGGGAGACGCTGGAGACCCTCGGCGCGGTCGACGCCGACGGTCGGATCACGGCACGGGGACGGTCGATCGCCGCCGCCGGGGCGCACCCACGGCTGGCCCGGGCGCTGCTCGACGGCGCCGGCCGGGTCGGAGCCGACCGGGCCGCCGAGGTGGTCGCCCTGCTCGCCGAGGAGAGCGCGGCCGGCCCCGGTGACGATCTGGTCGCCGGTTGGCGTCGGCTGCGCAGCGGCGTCGACGCGGGCGCGACCGCGCGCTGGCGCACCGAGGTACGCCGGCTGCGCGCCGCGCTGCCGACCGGCGCCCCGCCGAAGGGCCGCGCCGATGCCACCGACCGCGCCGGCTCGGGTGGGCTGAGCGACGATCTCGCCGCCGGGCTGCTCGTCGGTCTGGCGTACCCGGAACGGTTGGCCCGGGTGCGGCGGCCGGGCGGTTCGGCGTACCTGATGACCGGCGGGACCGCCGCGGAGCTGGCGGCCGGCTCGGGGCTGACCGGGTCCGACTGGCTGGCGGTGGCGGTCGCGGACCGCACCCCCGGCGCGCCGTCGGCCCGCATCCGCCGGGCCTCCCCGGTGGACGAGACGACGGCCCGGGAGGCGGCCGGTCCGTTGCTGCGCACCGGCCGTGAGGTCGGCTGGTCCGACGGGGACGTGGTGGCCCGGGAGGTGACCCGGCTGGGCGCGATCGAGCTGGTCCAGCGACGGCTGGACCGGCCGGACCGGGCGGAGGTGGCCGCGGCGTTACAGACCGGCCTACGTCAGGACGGGCTGGGGCTGCTGCCCTGGACCCCGGCGGCGCGGGCGCTGCGCGAGCGGCTCGCGTTCCTCCGACACCACCTGGGCGATCCGTGGCCGGAGGTCGACGACGACTCGTTGCTCGACGCCGCGCCGAGCTGGCTGGGCCCGGAGTTGGCCGCCGCCCGCCGCCGGGCCGACCTGGCGCGGGTGGACGTGTCGTCGGCGCTGCGTCGGCTGCTGCCCTGGGCGCAGGCCGCCCGCCTCGACGAGCTGGCCCCGGAGCGGATCGAGGTGCCGAGTGGTTCCCGGATCCGGCTGGACTACAGCGACCCGGCCGCGCCGGTGCTTGCCGTGAAGCTCCAGGAGACGTTCGGTTGGCCGGCGGCTCCCCGGATCGCCGAGGGTCGGGTGCCGGTGCTGCTGCACCTGCTCTCCCCCGCCGGTCGGCCGGTGGCGGTCACCGCCGACCTGGCGTCGTTCTGGCGTACCGGCTATCCGCAGGTCCGCTCCGAGCTGCGCGGGCGCTATCCCCGGCACCCGTGGCCGGAGGATCCGGGAACGGCGAAACCCACCCGGCACGCCACGCCGCGTCGGCGCTGAGCGCCGGCCTACTCCTCGACCACGTCGGCGCTGAGGGCCGGCCTACTCCCCGACCGCCTCGGCGCTGCGGGCCGGTCTACTCCCCGACCGCCTCGGCGCTGCGGGCCGGTCTACTCCTCGACGACGTCGGCCACCACGACGGTGACGTTGTCCGGCGCGCCGGCGTGCAGGGCCAGGTCGATCAGCTTGGCGGCGCAGGCGCCCCGGTCCGGATAGCCGCTGAGCACCTCGGTGAGGGTGTCCGGGCGGACCACGTTGGAGAGGCCGTCGCTGCACAGCAGCCACCGGTCGCCGGCCCGGGGCACCATTGTCGCGTACGACGGGGAGACCTCGTCGCCCTGCAACGCCTGGGTGACCACGGCGCGGCGCGGGTGGCTGCTGGCCTGGTCCGGGGTGATCACGCCCTGATCCACCAGCATCTGGACGAACGTGTCGTCCCGGGTGACCTGCTTGAGCACGCCCTCGCGGAACAGGTAGGCCCGGGAGTCGCCCACGTGCGCGAGCGCCAGGCAGCTGCCGGTACGGGCGAAGAGCAGGGCGGTCAGCGTGGTGCCCATGCCCTGGCGCTCGGGATCCTCGGCGACCGCCTGTCGGATCCGGGAGGTGGCCAGCGCGATGCCACCCTCGAGCGCGGCGACCAGGGCGTCCTCGGGTGTCTCCACGTCCAGCGGGGCGACCGCGTCGATGGTGAGGGCGCTGGCCAGGTCGCCGGCGGCCATTCCGCCCATGCCGTCGGCGACGGCGACGAGCCAGGTGCCGGCGTGCAGGGCGTCCTGGTTTCCGCTGCGGATCAGCCCACGGTCGCTCGTTCCCACGGAACGCAGCTTCAGGGTCATGGGAGGCAGCCTGCCAGGCGAAGGGCGCAGTTGTCTCTAGGAGATCAGGACGACGGCGCGTGGCGCGGCCAATCTCACGTTCGGGCGGCGCCGTGACGGGAGGCGCCGTCGGGCTGACCGCCCTCGTCGAATGCCAGAACCCATCCAACCAGATCAATTGACATGGCGTACCGGCACTGGAAACATCGAGCCAATACCTGGGAGCGCTCCCAGGTATTCGCGCACCACCGTGCCACCACCACTGCCCCACTTCCCGTCCCGGAAGGACTCCCCGTGACGCCATCCCGACGCCGCCTCCTGTTGGCTGCGGCGACCACTCTGGCCCTCACCGGCGCGGGCGCCGGCGCGGCCCACGCCGACCCACCACCGGACGCCCCCGAGCAGATCGACAACGGCGACTTCAGCGCCGGGGTGAGCCCCTGGTTCTCCTTCGGCACCGGCGCGCTGGCGGTCACCGACGGCCGGCTCTGCACCACTGTCGCGGGCGGGCTGGCCAACCCGTGGGACGCCGGCATCGGCCAGGACGGCGTGCCGCTGATCGCCGGCGCCGAATACACCCTCGGCTTCTCCGTGTCCGCCACTCCCGGCGCCGCGGTCAAGGCCGTGTTGCAGCTCGGCAGCGCCCCGTACACCACGTACGCGGCCGTGGACGCCACCGCGACCGGCACCGCCCAGCGGGTCGAGCAGACCTTCACCGTCCCGGACGACAATCCCAACGCCCAACTGATCTTCCAGGTCGGCGGTTCCGCCCAGGCGCAGACCATCTGCCTGGACGACGTCTCACTGCGCGGCGGCGAGCCACCCGAGCCGTACGAGCCGGACACCGGGCCGCGGGTGCGTGTCAACCAGGTCGGCTACCTTCCCGGCGGCCCGAAGAACGCCACTGTCGTCACCGAGGCCACCGGGCCGCTGCCCTGGCAGCTGCGCAGCGCCGCCGGCGCGGTCGTGGCCAGTGGCACGACCACCGCTCGCGGTGTCGACGCCGCCTCCGGGCAGAACGTGCAGACTGTCGACTTCTCCAGCTACCGCACCCCCGGCACCGGGCTCACGCTCACCGTGGACGGCGAGACCAGCCACCCGTTCGACATCTCCGGCGCCCTCTACGACCAGCTGCGCTCCGACTCGTTGCAGTTCTTCTACGCCCAGCGCAGCGGCATCGCCATCGACGGCGACCTGATCGGCGACGAGTACGCCCGACCCGCCGGCCACCTCGGCGTCGCACCCAACCAGGGCGACACCAACGTGCCCTGCCAACCGGGTGTCTGCGACTACTCCCTCGACGTGCGTGGCGGCTGGTACGACGCCGGCGACCACGGCAAGTACGTGGTCAACGGTGGCATCGCCACCTACCAGCTGTTGAACACCTTCGAGCGGACCAAGACGGCGGCCACCGCCGGCGGCGGCGCCAAGCTCGCCGACGGCACGCTGCGGGTGCCCGAGCGCGACAACGGGGTGCCGGACATCCTCGACGAGGCCCGCTGGGAGCTGGAGTTCCTGCTGCGCATGCAGGTGCCCGCCGGCAAGCCGCTCGCCGGCATGGTCCACCACAAGATCCACGACCAGAACTGGACCGGGCTGCCCCTCGCCCCGCAGGACGACCCGCAGCCGCGCGAGCTGCACCCACCGTCGACCGCGGCCACCCTCAACCTCGCCGCCACCGCCGCCCAGTGCGCGCGGCTCTTCGCCCCCTACGACGCGGCGTTCGCGACCCGCTGCGGCACTGCCGCGAAGACGGCCTACGCCGCGGCCAAGGCCCACCCGGCGGTGTACGCCAGCCCGACCGACGGCACCGGCGGCGGCGCGTACGACGACAGCAACGTCACCGACGAGTTCTACTGGGCGGCGGCCGAGCTGTACCTGACCACCGGGGCGCAGACCTACCTGGCCGACCTGACCGCCTCACCGCACCACACCGGGAACGTGTTTGACGCACGGGGCTTCGGCTGGCAGAGCGTGGCGGCGCTGGGCCGCCTCGACCTGGCCACCGTGCCGAACGGGCTGCCCGCCGCCGATCTGGCCCGGGTCCGCGCCTCGGTCACCGCCGCCGCCGACACGTACCTCGCCGAGCTGCGCCGGCAGGCGTACGGGCTGCCGATGCCCGGTGACGCCAACAGCTACTTCTGGGGTGGCAACAGCAACGTCATCAACAACGCCGTGGTGCTGGCCACCGCGTTCGACCTGACCCGCAACCCCGCCTACCGCGACGGCGCCGTGCAGGCCATGGACTACATCTTCGGTCGCAACGCCCTGAACATCTCCTACGTCACCGGGTGGGGAGAGCACGCCGCGCAGAACCAGCACAGCCGGATCTTCGGCCACCAGCTCGACCCCAACCTGCCCCGACCGCCCGCCGGCTCCCTCGCCGGCGGCCCGAACGCGGCCCTGCAGGACCCGTTCGTGGCGCAACTGCTCGCCGGCTGCGAGCCGATGTTCTGCTACGTCGACGACATCAACTCGTACTCGACAAACGAGGTCGCGATCAACTGGAACTCGGCGCTGGCCTGGATCTCCTCGTTCCTGGCCGACCAGGGTGATACCGGCGCGGTACCGGCCACCACCTGCACGGCGCGCTACGCCAACTACGGCGCCTGGCAGGGCGGCACCGGGTTCACCGGGCAGCTGACCATCCAGAACACGGGTGCCACGGCCGTCAACGGCTGGAGCGTGCGTTTCGCGTTCACCGGTGACCAGCGGGTACGCGAGGCGTGGCTGGCGAAGGTCACCCAGTCCGGCGCGACGGTGACCGCGCGCAACGAGTCGTACAACGCCAAGATCGCACCCGGCGGCACGGTGACGTTCGGCTTCAACGCGACGACGGGCGGGGGCGCCAACCCGAGCCCCGGCCTGGTCACCGTCAACGGAGCGGCCTGCTCTCTGACCTGACCCCGGCCCTGGTGGCCGCCCCTACCGGGCGGCCACCAGGAGCGCACGATCACGCGGTCGGCGGGTCAACCGCCGGCCGCGTTGTGCTTCGCGACCAGGCCGGGGAGTTCGTCCAGCGAGTCGATCCGGAACAGGCACCGCTCGGCCACGGTGGAGGGGTCGAGGATGTGCCCCCACGGGCCACGTCGGATCAGGCACGTCTGCATGCCCGCCTCCAGGGCCGGGCGCACATCGTTGTCGGGCCGATCGCCGACGTACAGGATCGACGACGCCACACCACCGCCAGCGGCGACGACCCGCTCGAAGAACACCGGTGACGGCTTCGCCACGCCCCACCCGTGCGACGTGCCGATCACGTCCACCGGGAGGTCGAGACCACGCAGGGTGGCCTCCGCGTGAGCTGGCTGGTTGCCGGCCAGGCCCACGAACAGGCCCTGGTCCTTCAGGGACTGAAGGCACCCTCGCGCGTCCGGGTAGAGATCCTCCTCGGCGAACGACTCCGGCTGGCCGGCAGCCGCCCGACGCTCCAGCTCGGTGGTGAGATCGAAGTCGGGCCGGAAGACCCGGAACGTCTCCTGATAGTCCAGACCCCGGGCGATCACCGCACCGAAGACCGCCGAGAACGTGTGCCGGGGTACGCCGAGCCAGTCGGCCCAGGCAGCGAACTCGTGGGACTCGTCGAGAATGGTCCCACCGACATCGAAGATGACCGTGTCAATCATGTCCGTCCCCCGTCGACGCTCACACCGTCGGTGAAGCGTAGACGGGTGTACAAGCGGCCGGACGCGCGGCAAAACCGATGGATCGGACGCTCCCAGTGAGCCATGGTGACGCCATGGATGGCGACGAACTGCCTGGCGCGCAGCGTCGGGTGTGGGCGGCGATGCCGGCGGGGACGCGAACCGCGCTGGCCGGGCTGTCCGGCGCAGACCTGCGCAGTCTGCTGTTGAGCGTGGCCCGCGACCGGACGGCGACCGTATGCCCGTCCGAGGTGGTACGCCGCTGGCACGAGGACCGCTTCGTCCGCCCAGCCCGTGCCGACCCCCGCGTACTGGCACAGGTGGAGGCCCGGATGTGGCAACTGCTGCCCGCCGACGTGGCCGGCGTGGAACTGTCGCCGGTCGTACCGGCCGGCACCTGCTCGGCGGTCGCGCCGATCAGCCAGAACAGGATCGTCACCACGATGCGCGCCAGCGAGGTGCTGAGCGACCCCACCAACGCCCTCGCGGTCGAGGCGGCCGTACGTCGCCGCCGACAGAGCGAGGTGCACCTGGCCGCCGCCCATCGGGTGCTGCGGGCGCAGGATTTCGGCAGTGACACGTCGGCGCACTTTCGGCTCTTCGCCCTGGTGTCCAGCGCCCGGGACACTGGCTCGGGCGAGACCCAGGCCCGACTGCTGGTCCGGCACCTCACCTACTGGCGGAGCGTGCTCGCCGAGTTGGCACCTACCGCCGCGCCCCGGCTGCACGTCACCACATTCGACGACCGGGTCGTCCGGGAGCGGCTGGCGGACACCGTCCGACCGGCACTCGCCGACCATGTCGTGCCGCTCGTGGACGAACCGGAGCGGTCTCGCGGTCGCGGCTACTACACCGGGTGTGCCCTACGCATCACCGTCCTGGACGGCAGCCTGGAGATCGGCGACGGCGGCCTCACCGACTGGACCGCCCGGCTGAGCGGCGACGCCAAGGAACGCTGCCTCGTCTCCTGCCTCGCCACCGAACGTCTCGTCGACAGCATCAGCCGCTGAGCCGGGGCTCAGCGAATCTGGCGAGTCAGCCCAGCCGCACGTCGGCGTGCGCAGCGACCCCGTGAAGGCCACCTCGTCCACCTTCGGGTGGCTACGGATTGTCGCCCCTTCGAAGCAGCCGAACCTGTCCTACTGAGCGACCCCGAAAGTGTCGTACACGTGTTCTATCGTCGGTCCATGGTGGAGGAGTTGGCGCAGGCCGAGGCGGCCATTGCCGACTGCCTCGACGCACCGACGTGGGCTCTTCCGGAGCGCGACCTCGTCGCGGCACTCGACGCCACGCACCGGCTCGAACAACGCCTGGCCACGGTCAAGCTGGCCCTCGTGCGGGAGCTGGACGGTCGAGGCACCGCGACCGCGCAGGGCCCGTCCTTGACGGCAGTGTGGCTGCGCGACCGGTTACGCCTCAGCGTCTCCGCCGCTCGCCGGCTGGTCGATCTCGCCGGTGCGTTGGACACCGGAGAGCCCGGGGTGCGGACCGCTCTGGCCAGCGGGGATATCAGCGTGGAGCAGGCCCAGGTCATCGGCGACACGGTCCGCACAGTGCGCACGGCCGCTGGCTCCGAGGCGGCTGAGAAGGCGGTGGGTGTCCTGGTCGAGTGGGCCGGACAGTTCGAGCCGACCCTGCTGCGCAAGCTGAGCACGCGGATCCTCGATCACGTCGCTCCCGAGGTCAGCGAAGCCGCGGCCAGGGCTGCGATGGAGGCCGAGGCCCGCCGAGCCTGCCGAGACCGCCACCTCACGCTGTCGGAGCTGCGGGACGGCCGGCTACGGCTGTCCGGCATCCTCGACGGCGAGACGGCCGGCCTGCTGCGCGCCGCGATCGACCCGCTGACCGCACCGTCCGGTCCGGACGATCCGCGTTCTCCTGGGCAACGCCGCCACGACGCGCTCGCCGATCTCTGCCGGCTTGCCCTGCGCACCGGCGAGCTACCCGAGAACGGGCGGCGACCCCGCCCAACTCGTCGTCACCACCAGCTTCGACACGTTGGCCCAGGGGCTCGACGCCGGCGCTCTCGACACCGGCCTGCACCTCACACCCGAGGCCGTGCGCCGGCTCGCCTGCGACGCGGCGATCCTGCCCGCCATCCTCGGCAGCGCTGGCCAACCACTCGACGTCGGTCGACAACGCCGCCTCATCAGCGGTCCGCTGCGACGCGCGCTCGTGCTACGCGACCGAGGCTGCGCGTTCCCCGGCTGCGACCGCCCACCGCGCTGGTGCGAGGCCCACCACATCAAGCACTGGGCCGACGGCGGCACCACCAGCCTCGACAACGCCGTGCTGCTCTGCGGCCACCACCACCGACACCTGCACCACAGCGACTGGGCTGTTCGACTCGGCGGCGACGGCCACCCCGAGTTCGTCCCACCCGCCTGGCTCGACCCCGAACAACTCCCCCGCCGCAACCAGTACCACCGACGAACCTGACCTCCTTAAGACCGTGTCCTGCCGATCAGGAGGTGACAGCCGCGCACTCAGCGTCGAGGGGGTGGGCGGTTGGTCCCCTGCCCGTGGCTACGGAAGCCAGGTGAGGGCTGTGGGCAAGGCAAGGCCGGTGGATCTTCGCGCTGAGCCGCCCGAGATCGGCCTGGACACGGCATGTGACGGGCACCGCACTACGCGGGGCATCGATGAGCAGGCGGCCGCTCTAGGGTCGGTAAATGGGCACCACGGCGGAGGTTCGCGACCGCTGGCGGTCGCTGTCGCCGCTGCCGCCGCCCGGTCGGCTACGCACCCTGTCGCTGGCCACCCTCGCCAATACGATCGGCACGGGGCTGTGGGTAACGGGTGCGGCGCTCTTCCTCACCCGCGCCGTGGGGCTGACCCCGACGGAGGTGGGGCTCGGGCTCACTCTCGCCGGCCTGGTCGGGCTCACTGCCAGCGTGCCGCTCGGCGGGCTCGCCGACCGACGTGACCCCCGGAGCCTCCGTGCCGTCCTGCAACTGGCGCAGGCCGCCGTCGCCGCCGCGTACCTGCTGGTCGGCTCTTTTTCCGTCTTTCTTCTGGTGGCCACACTGGACGCTCTGCTGATCTCCGGTAACCTCGCCGTCCGCGCCGCGCTGGTCGCCGCGGTGGGCGGCCCCGAGGGCCGGGTGCACGCCTTTGCCACCCTGCGTGCGGTGGCCAACCTGGGCGTGGCGCTCGGTGCGGGCCTCGCCGCGTTCGCGCTGGTGGCGGACACCGGATGGGCGTACCGGCTGCTGGTGCTCGGCAACGTCTCCACCTATCTGGTCTCGGCGGCGCTGATCATGCGACTCCCGGCGTACCCACCGGAGCGTCGGCCCCTGGGGCAGAGAGCCGGTCGGGCGCTGCGCGACGGCCCGTTCCTCGCGGTCGTCGGAACCTCGGCGGTGCTCTCCGTGCACCACGTGGCGTTGACGCTGGTGCTGCCGCTGTGGGTGGTGGCGCACACCGACGCGCCGCTGGTGACGGTCTCCGCTCTCCTGCTGGTCAACACGCTGCTCACGGTGCTGTTCGCCGTACGGCTCAGCGGGAGCGCCGCGCACGCGGTGCCGGCGGCGGCGACGATGCGCCGGGCCGGGCTGGTGCTCGCGGCCGGGATGCTGCTCTGGGCCGTGACCGCCGTGGTGCCCACCACGGTGGCGGTCGGCCTGCTGCTGGGCGCGACGGTGATCTACACCCTGGGCGACCTGTGGCACGCCGGTGCCGGGGCGGCGTTGGCCTACGACCTCGCCGCCCCGGACGCCCTCGGCGCCTACCAGGGGGTCGACGGACTGCTCGCCGGGCTGGTCCGCGCGGCGGGCCCGGCCCTGCTGACCTGGCTGATCATCGACGGCGGCCCGGTCGGCTGGCTGGCGCTGGCGGGGTTGCTCGCGCTCACCGGCCTCGCCGTGCCACCGCTCACCCGACGCGCCCTGGCCGACCGCGCCGACCGCGCCGACCGCGCCGACCGGGCACCGCACCCGGGCTGACCGTCAGCCGATCTCCTCGTCGACGAAGCACCAGCGCCAGGCCTCGCCCGGCTGGGCCGAGCGGATCACCGGGTGGCCGGTGGACGCGAAGTGCTTGCTCGCGTGCTGGTTCGGCGACGAGTCACAGCAGCCGACCTGCCCGCAGCTCAGGCAGGTGCGCAGGTGCACCCAGTAGGTGTCGCCGATGGCGACGCAGTCCGCGCACTCGTCGGGGGTGCGGGGCTCGGCGGCACCGGCCTCGGTCAGGTGCTGACAGCTCACTTCTCAACCTCTCGCAGCAACGACTCTTCCAAATCCAGGTCACGATAGGCCCGCACCAACACTTCCTCAGGAATCCGACCGGAGTCCCGGGCAGCCCGGAACACATCCCGCTCGGCGTCGATCATCTCCTGCCGCAGCCGACCGTACGCCTGCGACGGGGTCTCCCGCTCGTTGCCGCCGAGTCGTTCCCACGCCATGTTGGTGCGGTCCTCCACCGCTCGGCGCAGCCGGTCCACCACCGGATCCGGGGCGCTGTCGGCCAACTCGTCGAGGCGGTCCTGGGCGGCCTTGCTGGCCTGTTGCTGCACTGCGGCTGCGGAGAGCGCGTCCTGTACCGGGTCGTCCTGCGGCAGCTTCAGTCGGCGGGCGACCAGCGGCAGGGTGGCGCCCTGGCCGACCAGGGTGAAAACGATCACGGCGAAGGCCAGCCAGATGAACAACGCCCTGGGGTACGGCTCGTCGTCGGCCAGGGTCAGCGGCAGGGCCAGCGCGGCGGCCAGGGTCACCACGCCGCGCATGCCGGCCCAGCCGATGATGATCGGGAACTTCGGTGAGGGCCGGGCGTCCCGGCGGCGGACCCGGGGGACCAACCGGGCCAGGTAGGTGGCCGGGAAGAGCCAGACGAAGCGGGTCAGGAAGACGGTGGCGAGCACCGCGAAGGTGATCAGGATGAGTGAGCCGATCGGCTCGTCGAGATCGCGCAGTACCTCCCGCAGTTGGAGCCCGACCAGCAGGAAGACCAGGCCCTCCAGCAGGAAGCGGACCAGCCGCCAGAACGCGCCGACCTGCAACCGGGACGCCGCGGACAGCAGCTGGGGCAGCTTGTGCCCGAGCACCAGACCGGTGACGACCACCGCGACGACCCCGGAGGCGTGCAGGTGTTCGGCGCTGAACACCACCGCGAACGGGATGATCAGCGACAGCGCGTTGTCCAGCAGCGGGTCGTTGATCCGCCGATGCAGGAAGCCGAACACCAGCGCCCCGAGCGCCCCGATCAGGATGCCGCCGCCGGTGGACCGCAGCACCTCGATGGCGATCTTGTCGGCGCCGACGGCCGAGCCGATGGTGGCCATCGTCGCGACCCGCAGCAGCACCAGGGCGGTCGCGTCGTTGACCAGGCTCTCGCCCTCCAGGATGGTGACGACCCGGCGGGGCAGCCCGACCCGGCGGGCGACGGCGGTGGCGGCCACGGCGTCCGGTGGGGCGACCACCGCGCCGAGGGCCAGGCAGATCGCGAACGGCAGCTGCGGCAGCAGCAGGTGCAGCACCAGCCCGACCAGGAACGCGGTGAACAACACCAGGCCGACCGCGAGCAGCAGGATCGGCCGGATGTTGTTCTTGAACGCCGGCACCGAGGTCTCCAGCGCGGCCACGTAGAGCAGCGGCGGCAGGATGCCGACAAGCACCAGCTCCGGGTCGAGTTCCACCTGCGGGAAGCCCGGCACGAACGAGAGCGCCAGGCCGAGGACGACCAGCACGATCGGCGCGAGCAGGCCGAGCCGGCGGGCCAACGCGGCGCCCAGGGTGGCGATCGCCAGGAAGACGACGACCGGAAACAGGCTTTCCATGGGGTACGAGCCTAGGGGTACGCGTCCTGCGGCCCCGATCAGCCGCCCGGGCGCAGTTTTGGCAGCACCTCCGCGCCGAACGCGTCGATGAAGCCGCGCTGCTCCTGCCCGACGTGGTGCAGGGCGATCTGGTCGAAGCCGAGCTGCACGTACTCCTCCAGCCAGCCGACGTGTCGGCCCAGGTCCGCCGACACGTTCACCACCTCGGCGACCCGCTGGGCCGGCACGTCGGCGGAGACCACGTCGAAGTGTTCGACGGTCTCCAGGTCCCAGCAGACCGGCGGGGCGAAGACGTTGCTACGCCACTGGTCGTGGGCGATGGCCTCGGCCTGGGCCTGCTCCGGCGCCCAGGAGACGTGCACCTGGAGGTGCAGCGGCCCGCGCCCGCCCGCGTCCCGGTACGCGTCGATCATCTCGCGCAGGTGGGCAACCGGGGCGTTCACGGTGATCAGTCCGTCCGCCCACTCGGCGCACCAGCGGGCGGTGGCCACGCTGACGGCGGCGCCGACCAGCGCGGGCGGCTGCTCGGGGCGGGTCCAGAGCCGGGCCCGATCCACCCGGACCAGCCCGTCGTGGCTGACCTCCTCGCCGGCCAGCAGGGCCCGGATCACGTCCACGCACTCGCGCAGCCGGGCGGCGCGTACGTCCTTGCGCGGCCACGGGTCGCCGGTGATGTGCTCGTTGCTGGCCTCGCCGGTGCCCAGGGCCGCCCAGAACCGGCCCGGGTACATCGCGCCGAGGGTGCCGATCGCCTGCGCGATGATCGCCGGGTGGTACCGCTGACCGGGCGCGTTGACCACGCCGAACGGCATGCCGGTGGCCTGCAACGCCGAGCCCAGCCAGGACCAGGCGAAGCCGGACTCGCCCTGCCGGGCACTCCACGGGGAGAAGTGGTCGGAGCACATGGCGGCGTCGAAGCCGGCCCGTTCGGCCTGGATCACCGCCTCCAACAGGGCGCGCGGACCGATCTGCTCATGCGAGGCGTGGAACCCGAACGACGTCATGGGCACACTTCCTACCCACGACGGCGCCGGCTGACGCGTGCCGCGCCAACCGGCTGACGCGTGCCGCGCCCCGAACTACTCGGCGTGCGCGCCGGCGCCGGCCGAGGCGGCGCCCTCGCCCACCCAGACCGTCTTGGTGTTGCAGAACTCCCGCATGCCCAGCGCCGACAGCTCCCGCCCGTAACCGGAGTTCTTCACACCGCCGAACGGCAACTCCGGGTACGAGGTGGTCATCCCGTTGATGAAGACGTTGCCGGCGTCCAGGTCGGTGGCGAAGCGCTCCTGCTCGGCCCGGTCCCGGGTCCAGGCGTTCGAGCCGAGCCCGAAGCTGGTGCCGTTGGCGACCTCGATGGCCTCCTCGTACGACGAGACCCGGAACAGGCCGGCGACCGGGCCGAAGACCTCCTCGGACCACATCCGCATCTGCGGGGTGAGGTCGGTGACCACGGTCGGCGGGTAGAACCAGCCGTCGCCCGTCGGCGGCTCGCCGCCGCAGAGCACGGTCGCCCCGTTGTCCACCGCGTCGCGGACCTGGGCGTGCACCTCGTCGCGGCCACGCTCGCTGGCCAGCGGCCCGACGTCGGTGTTCGGGTCCATCGGGTCGCCGACGCGTAGCGCGGCCATGTTGGCGGCGAACTTCTCGGCGAAGGCGTCGAACACGTCGGTGTGCACGATGAACCGCTTCGCGGCGATGCAGGACTGACCGTTGTTCTGGCAGCGGGCGGTGGTGGCCACCTCGGCGGCCCGGTCCACGTCCGCCGAGGGCATCACCACGAAGGGATCGCTGCCGCCGAGTTCGAGGACTGTCTTCTTCAGCTCCCGCCCGGCGATCTGCGCGATGGACCGACCGGCGGGCTCGCTGCCGGTGAGCGTGGCGGCGCGGACCCGGGGGTCGCTGAGGATGTGGTCGACGGCCTCCGAGTCGACAAGCACGGTGGTGAAGGCCCCCTCGGGGAAACCGGCGCGCCGGAACACGTCCTCCAACAGCAGCGCGGTCTGCGGCACGTTCGAGGCGTGCTTGAGCAGGCCGGTGTTGCCGGCCATCAGCGCCGGGGCGGCGAAACGCATCACCTGCCAGAGCGGGAAGTTCCACGGCATCACCGCGAGCACCACACCGATCGGCTGGTAACGGATGAACGCCCGGGTCGCCTTCACGGCGTCCGCGTCGGCCGGCTCGTCGGCGAGGAACGCCGGGGCCTTGTCGGCGTAGAAGCGGGCCGCCGTGGCGCACTTGGTCACCTCGGCCTGCGCCGCGACGTACGTCTTGCCCATCTCGGTGGTCATGATCCGGGCGATCTCGTCGCGCTCGGCGTCCAGCAGGTCGGCCGCGGCGTTCATCCACTGGGCGCGCTGGTCGACGGTCGTCTCCCGCAGCTGCTGGAACGCGAGGTCGGTGCGCTCGATGGCGTCGTCGAGTTGCTCGGTGGACATCGCCTCATAGGTCTTGAGCACCTGTCCGGTGGCGGGGTTGGTGGTGGCGATATGGGGCATCTCGTCCTCCTGTCACTCGAACAACGAGTGTCGTACGCCCGGCTCCTCGCGGCGGCGGGCGGCGCGGCGGCGCTGGATCACGACCAGGTCGACCACGGCGACCACGGCGAGGATCGCGCAGACTACGCCGAGCCAGGCGATGCCGGCCCAGAACGCCAGCACCGCGAAGAGCACCATGATCACCAGCCCGAAGCTGGCCAGGGTGAGTCGGAGGTTCAACGCGCTGTTGGCGTGGCCGACCGTGCCACGGGCGCGCCGGGGCTGCGATCTCGTCATACCCACCGACCTACCCCCGATCGGCCGGGTTAACCGGTACGGCGGGCTCGCACACCCGGACGCGCGGTGTGCTCCGGCACATCCGTTCGCGCCGCGGCCCCGTCGACCGCAGGATGGGCGCATGTCAATGACCCTCGCCGTGCCGGTGACCGTCTCCATCGCCCGCCGCGTCGACCCCGGCCGGGCCAGCGAGATGGTGGCCTGGATGCGGGCCGGCACCGCGTTGGCCGAGGCGTTCCCCGGCTTCCTCGGCGCCGGCTGGGTGCAGAGCGGCCCCGGTTCGCCGGAGTGGCACATGCTCTACCGCTTCGCCGACGCCGAGACGCTGCGCCGGTGGGAGGAGTCGCCGCAGCGACACTGGTGGCTCAGCTCGGCGCAGGGCATCGTCGAGCACACCCGGGTCGAGCGGCGTACCGGGATCGAGGGCTGGTTCGACAGGCCGCTGGAGCACTCGGTGGACCCGGTGGAGCCGGTTCCGCCCGCGTCGCCACCCCGGTGGAAGCAGGCGGTGACCATCTGGCTGGCGTTCTTCCCGCTGAGTCTGACCGCCACGCTGCTGACGAGCCGCTTCCTCGACGCGGTGCCGCTGGCGGCCCGGGTGCTACTGATGACGCTCTGCCTGACCCCGCTGATGACCTATCTGGTGCTGCCCCGGATCACCCGGGCGTTGCACTGGTGGTTGCACGGCCAGCGGGCGCCGTGGCGGGACGTATAGCACCCCGACGGCCCTCGCGTAGGCGCTCTGCCGCATACCCGACAGCAACTTCCCGGCAAACCCCGTCCTACGCATAGAGTTACCGCGCTGTCGCTCTGTGCTGCGGGAACGGGAGACGTCATGCCTCGACGCTGGGTCGCCGCCCTGGCCTGTCTCGCGGCGCTGGTCGCGCTGGCCTGCGAGGGCGGCAACTCCGCGACACCCCGCCCCACCACGAGCGCCCCGCCGTCGAGCGGGCCCGGCGGCATCGCCGCCCTCGGCGACTCGATCAGCACCGGCTTCGCCTCCTGCCTGGTGCTCACCTCCTGCGAGCGCAACTCCTGGTCGACCGGGGACGGGCTGCGGGTGCAGAGCCACTACCGGCGGCTGCTCGAACAGAACGCCGCGATCCGCGACCGGACGTACAACCATGCCCGTCCCGGCGCCCGCGCGGACGCCCTGGAGGGTCAGGCCCAGGCGGCGGTACGCGACCGCGCCGACTACGTCACCGTGCTGATCGGCGCCAACGACGTCTGCCGGGGCGGGGTGGACGCGATGACGCCGGTGGCGCGGTTCCGGGCCGACGTCGACCGGGGGCTGCGGGTCCTGCGGACCGGCCGGCCGAAGGCCCGGGTGCTGGTGGTGAGCATCCCCGACCTGTACCGGCTCTGGGAGGTCGGGCACGACGACGCCCGGGCGACGCGCGCGTGGCGACGGGGCATCTGCCCGGCCCTGCTGGCCGAGGCGACGTCGACCGCGCCCGCCGACCGGGCGCGCCGGGCCGCCGTCCGGGACCGGATCGACGCGTACAACGCCGAGTTGAAGGCGGCCTGCCGGGCGTACGGAGCACGGTGCCGGCACGACGGCGGCGCGTTGCACAAGGTCCGGTTCACCCTGGACCTGCTCAACCCGCTGGACTGGTTCCACCCCAACGCCACCGGCCAGGGCCGCATCGCCGAGGTGACCTGGCGCTCCTCCGGCCTGGCCAACTGACGACCCGACCTGGCCAACTGAGCACCTGGGCGGGCCGTCAGGGCTGGCGTGGCTCCGGGACGCCGGTGCCGCGGGAGCGGTAGAGGGCCCGGGACCGCTGGGCGAGGTCCTTTGTCGCTGACGAGTTGGCCCAGGTGCCGAGCACGATTGCCGCACCGGGGACGATCTTGGCAACCATCCGCTTCGCGGCCCGGACGCCGGCCATCTGGGCCAGCCGGACGCCGAGTTGCAGCATGACCCGACCGAGCGGGCGCTGGCCGCCCAGGCCGAAGAGCGCGTCGGCGCGTTCCCGGCCGGCGGCCACGCCGAGCGCCAGCCGGGCGCTCTCGGCGACCTTGTGCACCCGCTGGAGGACCAGCAGGTCGGTGGCCCGGTCACTGTGCAGGGGGTCGACGTCGTACGCGGCGGCGATGTGCAGCACCATCCGTGCCTGGGTCCAGGCCAGCACGCCCACGTCGATCACGGCGCCGGGCAGCCCTGCCGCGCCGGAGACCGCGCCGGAGAGCCGGGCCAGGTTGACAAACTTGCGGGCCGCCTGGTCGGCCAGGACATCGGCGGAGACCCCGGGCTGCTCGGCGCGGGCCCGGCCGGCCCACTGCACGGCTTCCGGCCCGAGGCGGCGCACCGCCTCCAGGGCGAGGTGCTCCGGCGCGTACTGCGGGTCGTCCCGCATCCGGTCCCAGAGCCGGGCCGGCGGACCCTCGGGGGCGTCCACCGGCCCGGCTGGCAGGTCGGCGGACGGCTGCGGAGTAGGGGCGGCGGGCTGGCCGCCAGCAGGCGGGGTGTCGGTCACCAGGTCTCCCCAGGGGTGGGAACGGTGGACAGGGCGGCCGATGGAGCGGTCAGCGGCGGCGGTTGGACAGCCGGGAAGCCAACCCCTTCAGCTTCTGCTGGTTGCCCGGCTTGGCCATCTCGCGCCGGCCCCGGTCGACCAACTGCTGCCCCTTCGGCGATTTCAGAAACGCGCTGATCCGCTGCATCAGTGACATAACGTCCTCCTGTCGATGGTCCCGTACTCATGTGTACCCCGAACCCGCAACACATGTACCCGGGATGCGACAGGCTCAACCCTGACCGTCCATAGTGGGCGGTAGGTTACCTCCCCGTCGGCACGATGGCCTCAACGACCCGGGTGGCCCGCCACTCGTGCTGCTGGTAGTGCTCGGGGTACGCGGAGACCTGCACCGCCTGTGCCGCGTCGGTGAGCCGCATCCGCTGCCAACCGGGCACCTGCTCCAGCGCGCTGAGGAACTGCCGGGTGGCGAACTCGGGGTCCATCAGCCGCCCCACCGGGCCCCAGCCGCTGCTGGAACGCTGCTGGAACAACCCGACCGAGTCGTGGTCCCAGCCGACGCCCTGGTGCGGGTAGTCCTGCGACTCGGGCAGCACGCCGCTGGCCACGTTGTAGAGATTGCTCTCCTGCATGGCGGTGGCCACCGCGATCACCAGCCCCCGGCGCGGCACCCCCATCTTGCGGCCGGCGCGGACGATCGCCTCGGCGTTCTCCATCTGATCCTCGTCCAGCCCGGCGACGGGCGCCGGGTCGGTCGGGCGCGCCGGGGCGACCTTGCGGGCCGGCGCACTGGTGTCCGGGTCGGCGGAGCTCGCCGCGACGGACGGGGCCGCGGAGGTGCTCGGGGCGGCCGTGCGGTCCAGGGAACGGGAGGCGCGCTGCTGCTCGGCGCGCTGCGCCAGCTCGGAGCTGGAGAGCGAACCACTGCGGGTCGCCGCGTCGGCGTCCTCGTTCCGAACCTGGACGACGGCGGTCAGACCGAGGCAGCACACCACACCGGTGGCCAGCGCCAGCTGTGCCCGGCGTCGACCGGTCAGGTCCCGGGCGTACGCCCGGAGCCGGCTCGCGGTGGTTGTCCGTTCGGTTGAGGTGCCATCCTCCGTATCGGTAGTGGGGCTGCTCGGGGCGTACGGGTCGTCGAGGGTGCCGTCGTCACGCATCAACCGAGGCTAGGCAGGTGAAAACCCTGATCACGCACGGTGATCACGTGGCGCTCGCCACAGATCCGACCCGTACTGGTGGACGACCTGGGCGGCTCGACCCGCCCGGGGAACGGACCTCGCGTACCGGAGAAAGCTGGCGGCGCACGCGGACCGGCACGGCCCGGGACAGGGCCGGACATCTCACCTCCGAGCCTGACATGATCGACAAACTCGGCCTTTGGGCCGAACCAGCCCTCGGCCGATCGGCCAGGAGGCTCGGCCTGGTGGCGTAAACAGACGATTAGTCCGGTCACGCCCACCACCCGGCCAACGGATCGCCCGGCGCAGGAATGCACCAGGATGGCGGGTACGTTGCCCGAACGGGTGCCCTCCGTCGCGACGGCACTCCGCACGCACATTTCAGGGAGGTCCGCACCGGTGCTCGACCCACACGAGCTCTACCAGCTCACCGACGATCTGCCCGACCTCGGGCAGCCGGTCCTGATCCAGGCCCTCACCGGGTTCGTGGACGCCGGAAACGCCAGCCGACTGGCGCGTGAGCAGCTACTCACCTCGCTGGAGGGTCGGCCGATCGCCACCTTCGACGTCGACCAGCTCTTCGACTACCGATCGCGGCGACCGGTGATGACCTTCGTCGAGGACCACTGGGAGAGCGTCGACGCGCCCAAGCTGGAGCTGCACCTGCTGCAGGACGACGACGAGACCCCGTTCCTGCTGCTCACCGGCCCCGAACCCGACCTGCAGTGGGAGCGTTTCGTGGCCGCCGTGGCCGGGCTCGCCGCCCGGCTGGACGTCCGGCTCACCGTCGGGCTCAACTCGATCCCGATGGCGGTCCCGCACACCCGGCCGACCGGGGTGACCGCCCACGCGACCCGCCCCGAGCTGATCGCCGGCTACGAGCCCTGGCTACAGCGCGTCCAGGTGCCCGGCAGCGTCGGTCACCTGCTGGAGTTCCGCCTCGGCGAACAGGGCCGCGACGCGCTGGGCTTCGCCGCCCACGTGCCGCACTACGTGGCGCAGACCGAGTACCCGGCCGCCGCCGAGGTGCTGCTCACCTCGGTGTCGCGCAGCACCGGGCTGCTGCTGCCCGGTGACGGGCTGCGCTCGGCCGCCGAGGTGGTCCGGGTGGAGATCGACCGGCAGGTCGCGCAGACCGAGGACGCCGCGGCCCTGGTCCAGGCGCTGGAGGAGCAGTACGACGCGTTCGCCCGAGGTCGGGGCGAGAAGAGCCTGCTCGCCCCGGACGCCGGCCCGCTGCCCACGGCCGACGAGCTCGGCGCCGAACTGGAACGGTTCCTGGCCGAACAGACCCGTCCCGGCGACACCCCGGGCAGCTGACCCGGCGTCGCGGCGGCGGATGCGGCAGGCTGGAGGCATGCGCCTGGCGACCTGGAACGTCAACTCGGTGAAGGCCCGTCTACCCCGGCTGCTGGAGTGGCTGGCCGACACCGGGCCGGACGTCGTCTGCCTGCAGGAGACCAAGTGCCCGGACGGCGCCTTCCCGGCAACCGAGGTGGGCGAGCTGGGCTACACCGTGGCCAGCCACAGCGACGGCCGGTGGAACGGCGTCGCCATCCTGTCCCGGGTCGGGCTGGGCGACGTCCGGGTCGGGTTCGCCGACGAGCCCGGCTTTCCCGAGCCCGAGGCCCGTGCCATCTCCGCAACCTGCGACGGGGTGCGGGTCTGGTCGGTGTACGTGCCCAACGGCCGGACGCCGGACGACCCGCACTACGCGTACAAGTTGGCCTGGTTCGCGGCGCTGCGCGACGCGCTGGACACCGAGTTGGCCGGCGGGTTGCCGCTGGCGGTCTGCGGCGACTTCAACGTGGCCCCGACCGATGCCGACGTGTGGGACCCGGCGGTCTTCACCCACTCCACGCACGTCACCCCGGCCGAGCGGGCGGCCCTCGCGGCGCTGCGCAACCTGGGCCTGAGCGATGTCGTGCCCACCCCGATGAAGGGCCCCCACCCCTTCACCTACTGGGACTACCGGGCCGGCATGTTCCACCAGAACAAGGGCATGAGAATCGACCTGGTGTACGCGTCCGCGCCGTTCGCCCGAGCGGTCCGCTCCGCGTACGTGGACCGCGAGGCCCGCAAGGGCAAGGGCCCCTCCGACCACGCGCCGATCGTGGTCGACGCGGACCTGATCCCGGCGGTCGAGTCGTTCTGAGCCCGCTGCGTCGTCCCGGCCGCCGTCCCGGTGCCGCCGGCTGCCGTCCCGGTGCCGCGCTCACTGGCTAGGGTGGGCAGATGGCAGTCGTGAAGATCAACGCAATCGACGTCTCGCCCGGTGGCGGCGCGGAGCTGGAGAAGCGGTTCGCCGCCCGGGCCGGCGCGGTGCAGAACTCCCCCGGTTTCCTCGGCTTCGAACTGCTCCGCCCGGTGGCCGGCGAGACCCGCTACTTCGTCTACACCAGGTGGGAGAGCGAGGAGGCGTTCCAGGCGTGGGCCGCCGGCCCGTCGCGAGCCGCCCACGCCACCGCCCCCGGCGACAAGCCCCGTCCCCCGGTCTCCACCGGTGCCAGCCTGCTGGAGTTCGAGGTGGCACTGCACGTCCCCCAGCCCTAGCCGGCTCCCACCGTTGGGGCGGTTCAGGCGCTTTGGGCGCGTCGAGGTGGGTGTGGAGCGGCAGCCCCGCCTTGATCGTGCTCGATCCTGGATCTAGTCCCCTCCCCGCGGCGCGAGGCCACTACATCCTGGTTCGAGCACGACCTTGACCGGGCGTTCGGCCGTCAGCCGTCCCGCAGCCACACGTCGAGCCGCTTTTTGTGTGCCGAGGGTGCCGCACCACTGCCGAATCGCACCGGGCCGGATGTCTGCGTTGATAGCGTCGAGGCGGCCCGAGCGATAGCCGGCCACCAGTCGCCCTACCTGCCATTCCATGCCGTTCGGTCGGGGCGCATCCCAAGGTGCGGGGAGATTCCGGCCATGTTCGACGGCTTCGAAGAGTTCGACATCGACACGCCCGGCGCGACGATCCACGGACGCCGGGGCGGAAGCGGGCCGCCCGTTCTGCTGCTGCACGGCATCCCCGAGACGCACCTCATGTGGCACCAGGTCGCGCCACGGCTCGCCGAGAACTACACGGTCGTCGCCACCGACCTGCGAGGCTGGGGCGACAGCGGTAAACCGCCCAGCACAGCGGACCACGAGCCGTACGGCATGCGCGCCATCGCCCGCGACCAGGTCGCGGTGATGCGCAGTCTGGGCCACGAGCAGTTTCGACTCGTCGGCCACGATCGGGGGGCACGCTGCGCGTACCGTCTCGCGCTGGACGCACCGGACGTTGTCACCCGGCTGGCCGTGATGGACGTCGTCCCCATCGGCGACGTCTACAACCGCGCGGACAAGACGTTCAGCCTCTCCTACTGGGTCTGGTCCTTCCTGGCGGCACCGGCGCCGGTGCCCGAGCAGTTCATCGACGCGGCGCCCGCGGTGCTCGTCGACTTCATGCTCGACACCTGGCCCGAGGTGAAGGACGCCTTCCCCGCCGAGGTCCGCGCGGCGTACGTCAAGCAGTTCAGCGACCCCGCCACGGTGCACGCGATCTGCGAGGAGTTCCGCGCGGCCGCCACACTCGACTACCAGCAGGACGAGGCGGACCGCGGAAACCGGAAGATCGCCTGCCCGGTGCTGTTTCTCTGGAGCCAACACGGCCAGGTCGCGAAGCTCTACGACGACCCGCTCGCGATCTGGCGCGAGTGGGCCGACGACGTGCGTGGCGAGCCGGTCCCGGTCGGGCACTTCATTCCGGAGGAAGCCCCCGACGAGACCATCCGCCAACTCCTGGCGTTCCTGAGCTGACGCCCGGCGGGCCAGTCTCAGGACTTGCGGGAGGACTGGAGGGTGGCGAAGGCGATGACGTTGTCGGCGTAGCCGGTGCGGCCCCCGATGAACTGCCCGCCGCAGGTGATCAACCGCAGCCCGGGTGGCCCGTCGTGGCCGTAGATCCGCTCGCCGGGCAACTGGTCCTTAGGGAAGTGCTCCACGGTGTCGACTCGGAACACCACCACCGACCCGTCCGCCCGGGCCACCTCGATCAGGTCGCCAGGGTGCAGCTTGCCGAGGTCGTAGAAGACCGACGGGCCGGTCTTCGTGTCCACGTGCCCGACGATCACCGCCGGGCCAGGCTCACCGGGGGTGGGGCCGCGGTCGTACCAACCGGTCTCGTTGTGCCGTTCCAGCGGCGGTACGGCGATCGAGCCGTCCCGCGCCTGCCCGACGGGCGCCACCGGCGCGGTCACCTTGATCGCCGGTACCGAGAGGCGCACCGGACGACTGGCCGACAACCCGACCGACTCACTGCGGGCCGGCCGGTCACCGCCGGTCGGGGCCAGGTCGAACGGGCCGACCGAACGGCCCAGCCCCGCCCCGGTGGCGAAGACTCCGGCCAAAACCAACACCACCGCCAGCGGTACGGACCAGGGGCTGCGGCCGGCCGGGCGACTACGCCGGGGGGCGACGGCGGTCGGCGGACGCGCGGCCACCGACGGGCGATCGGGATCCGGCGAGCGGTCGGGATCCGGCGGGCGCTGGCGATGTGGCGGGCGCTGGGCATCCGGCGGGCCGTCGGAGCCCGGCCAACCGTCGTCCAGGGACAGCCGAGCGTCATCGGGCGGTGCGGCGGGGCGGCCAGCGAACGGCGGGCGGGCATCATCGTGCGGAGCGGCGGGGCGGCCGGCGAACGGCGGGCGTGAACCGGCCGGCGGCGGCGTGGGGCGGAAGATCGTCATGGCGGGCTCAGCGACGCGTCACGGCTCGGGGGCGGCGCAACGCCATCACGGCGAGGATCAGCCCGGTGATGATCAGTGCCGCGCCGCCGGGCAGCAGCAGCTTGCCGGTCATCCCGCCGCTGCTCCCACCGAAGCCGGTTGCCGGGCCACGGCTGGGCTGGACGGGGACCTTCTTGACCACCTGAAGCATGGTCGAGGCGGTCTCGCCGTCGCGGCACTCCAACTTGACCCGGTAGTTGCCGGGGCGGGTGCGCTCGCGCACCATCGGAGCGGCAGTGAGCACTCCGCCCTGCGGCTGCACGCCGACCGCCCCGAAGGCGTCGGAGACCACGGTGGCGCCCACCGAGTTGTCCCGACAACTGGCCCGGATGCCGACCAGATAGCCCGGCTGCACCGTGCTGGGGCTCACCTCGACGAAGATGTCCACCGCCGGCGTCGGTTGAGGCGCGCCACCGGGCGGCCCTCCCGGCTGCGGCGCGACCGCGACGGCAACAGCCCGCTCCGGCACGACGAGACCGGCGGCGGCAGGCTGAGTGGCAGCGAAAGCGACGGCGGCAGGCTGAGGCGCGGCGAGGGCGGGCGCGGCGGCCAGCAGGGGGCCGGCGAACACGGTCACCAGCGACAGGCTCACGACGCCGCGGGTCAGTGTCACGATGCCCCCTCTCGACGCCGTGCGGCCGGATCGGGCAGTGGAGCACCCGACCTGCCGTACCAGTTGGATCCTCTCATTTCCGGTCGCACATCACATCCGATCCGCCAACGGCGTCGCGTACGCTCGGGTCGCTGTGACCGCCACCGACCATGACCCCGCCGTCCCGCCCGTGAGCCGGACGATCCGCACGTTCCACCCCCGCCGGGGTCGGATGAGCGACCGGCAGACCGACGCGCTGAGCCGGCTCTGGCCCGCGTACGGCCTGGATGTGCCGGACGGACCGGTCGTGCCCGTCGACCTGGCCGACCTGTTCGGTCGCCGGGCTCCCGTGGTGCTGGAGATCGGCTCGGGCATGGGCGACAGCACCGCCGCGATGGCTGCCGCCGACCCGGATCGAGATTATCTGGCGGTCGAGGTGCACACGCCGGGAATCGCCAACCTGCTCAACCTGGTGGAGCGCGGTTGCCTGCGGAATGTGCGGGTGGCGCAGGGCGACGCGTTGTCCCTGGTCAACGGCTTGCCCGAGGGTGTGCTGGACGCCGTGCACGTCTTCTTCCCGGACCCGTGGCCGAAGTCCCGCCACCACAAGCGGCGGATCATCCAGCCGGCGCACGTGGCGCTGCTGCGGTCCCGGCTGCGCTCCGGCGGTGTGCTGCACTGCGCGACCGACTGGGCCGAGTACGCCGAGGCGATGCGGGAGACGTTGGACGCGGACCCGGAGCTGGTGGACGCGTACGGCGGCTTCGCGCCGCGGCCGGCGCACCGACCGGTGACGAAGTTCGAGCGGCGGGCGATCACGGCCGGCCGGCCGGTCGCCGACCTGCTGTACCGCCGACGGTGACCGGCGAAACGGCCGAACCGGAACGGGACGGCGCGTTCGGGACGTCCGGACGGGGGTCCGGTGCCGGCCGGGTTGGCGTACCGGGGCATGATCCAGGCACCATGGACAGGCTATGACGCTCACCGCCGCGCTGCCGACAAGCGCCGACCCCGACACCCTCTTCGACGCGTTCGCCGGCTGGGCGAAGGAGCGCGGCCTCGACCTCTACCCCCATCAGGAAGAGGCGGTCATCGAGATCGTCTCCGGCGCCAACCTGATCATGAACACGCCCACCGGCTCGGGGAAGAGCCTGGTGGCGATCGCCGCGCACTTCGCGGCCCTCGCCGACAGCCGGACGACCTTCTACACCGCGCCGATCAAGGCCCTGGTGTCGGAGAAGTTCTTCGCGCTCTGCGAGGTCTTCGGCGCCGAGAACGTCGGCATGCTCACCGGCGACGCCAGCGTCAACGCCGACGCCCCAATCATCTGCTGCACCGCGGAGATCCTGGCCAACCTGGCCCTGCGCGAGGGCACGAAGGCCGACGTCGGCCAGGTGATCATGGACGAGTTCCACTTCTACGCCGAGCCCGACCGGGGCTGGGCGTGGCAGGTGCCGATCATCGAGCTGCCGCAGGCCCAGTTCATCCTGATGTCCGCCACCCTGGGGGACACCACCCGCTTCGTCGACGACCTGACCCGGCGCACCGGGCGGCCGACCGCCGTCGTGCGCACGGCGGAGCGGCCGGTCCCGCTCATCTTCTCGTACGCGATGACGCCGCTGCACGAGACGCTTGAGGAGTTGCTGGAGACCAAGCAGGCCCCGGTGTACGTCGTGCACTTCACCCAGGCCGCCGCGCTGGAACGCGCCCAGGCGCTGACCAGCGTCAACGTGTGCACCCGCGCCGAGAAGGACATGATCGCCGAGGCGATCGGTGGTTTCCGGTTCACCGCCGGCTTCGGCAAGACGCTCTCCCGGCTGGTCCGGCACGGCATCGGCGTCCACCACGCCGGCATGCTGCCCAAGTACCGCCGCCTGGTGGAGACCCTCGCCCAGGCCGGCCTGCTCAAGGTCATCTGCGGCACCGACACCCTCGGCGTCGGCATCAACGTGCCGATCCGCACCGTGCTGTTCACCGGCCTGTCCAAGTACGACGGGGTCCGTACCCGGCTGCTCAAGAACCGGGAGTTCCACCAGATCGCCGGGCGGGCCGGCCGGGCCGGCTACGACACCATCGGCCGGGTCGTGGTGCAGGCCCCGGAGCACGTCATCGACAACGAGAAGGCCCTCGCGAAGGCCGGCGACGACCCGAAGAAGCGGCGCAAGGTGGTCCGCAAGAAGCCCCCGGAGGGCTCTATCGGTTGGGGCCAGCCCACCTTCGACCGACTCGTCGACGCCGAGCCGGAGCCGCTGACCTCCAGCTTCCAGGTCAGCCACTCGATGCTGCTCAACGTCATCGGCCGGCCCGGGGACGCGTTCACCGCGATGCGGCACCTGCTCACCGACAACCACGAGGAGCCCGCCGCCCAGCGCCGGCACATCCGCCGGGCGATCGCCATCTACCGGGCGTTGCGGGCCGGCGGAGTCGTGGAGGAGCTGCCCGAGCCGGACGAGACCGGCCGGCGGATCCGGCTCACCGTCGACCTCCAGCTCGACTTCGCCCTCAACCAGCCGCTCTCCCCCCTCGCGCTGGCCACCATCGAGCTGCTCGACGCCGAGTCCCCGTCGTACGCGCTCGACGTGCTGAGCGTCATCGAGTCGATCCTCGACGACCCCCGGCAGATCCTCTCCGCGCAGCAGTTCAAGGCGCGCGGCGAGGCGGTCGCCGCCATGAAGGCCGAGGGCATCGAGTACGAGGCGCGCCTCGAACTGCTCGACGACGTGACCCACCCGAAGCCCCTGGCCGAGCTGCTGGACGCCGCGTACGAGATGTACCGGCAGGGGCACCCCTGGGTCGCCGACCACCAGCTCTCCCCCAAGGCCGTCGTCCGCGACATGTACGAGCGGGCCATGACCTTCACCGAGTACGTGCAGTTCTACGGGCTGACCCGCTCGGAGGGTCTCGTCCTGCGCTACCTGGCCGACGCGTACAAGACGCTGCGCCAGACCGTGCCCGAGGACGCCAAGACCGAGGAGCTGATCGACCTCATCGAGTGGTTGGGCGAGCTGGTCCGCCAGGTCGACTCCAGTCTCATCGACGAGTGGGAACGGCTGCGCAACCCGTCCGACGTGGCCGAGGTGGCCCAGGCGCACGCCGCCCTGACCGATCGGCCACCGGCGGTGACCCGCAACGCGCGGGCGTTCCGGGTGCTGGTGCGCAACGCGCTGTTCCGCCGCGTCGAGTTGGCCGCGCTACGCCGCTGGGACCTGCTCGCCGAGTTGGACGCCGAAGACGGCTGGGACTACGACGCGTGGGCCGACGCGCTCGCGCCGTACTTCGAGGAGTACGACTCGATCGGCGTCGGGCCGGACGCCCGAGGGCCGGCGCTGCTCATGATCGAGCAGGGTCGGGAACGGTGGACCGTCCGGCAGAGCTTCGACGACCCCAACGGCGACCACGACTGGGGCATCAGCGCCGAGATCGACCTGGTGGCCTCGGACGAGGTCGGCGCGGCGGTCGTGCGGATCACCGACGTCGGCCAGCTCTGACGTGTCTGCCCCCGACGGACCGTCGGGGGCCAACGGGCCCGGGGCGGAAGAGCGCCGGGGTACGCCGGGCGGCCACGTCCTCGATCCAGCCGAACAGCAGCACCGCCCCGGCGGTCAGTAGGCACACCCCGGTCAGCCGCAGCGCGATCGAGGCCACCGAGTTGTACGGCAGCACCGGCGCGAGCAGCAGGAACATCCCGAGGCTGGCCGGGATGTGCCACAGGTAGATGGTGACCGCCCGGGCGTTGACCACCCGGAGCAGGGCACCCAGCGCCACCCGGCCGACGAGCTTGGGCTGCACTCTCAGCAGCACCGCGACGAGGGCCATCGACCACAGTGTGGTGCCACCGGCGATGTGGTTGAGGTCGACGGCCCGGCCGGTCACCATGGCGGCCACCATCCAGGTGCCGCCCACCCCGGCGAGGCCGGCCACGAGGCAGCCGTACCAGCGCCACGGGACGCGGTGCAGCAGCCGATCGTGGTGGGCGAACCCCATCAGCCAGCAGGACACGTAGGCGGCGACGAAGTAGCCGGCGTGCACACCGGCGAGGTGCATCCCGACCGGCAGCGCGGTGGCCACCCCGATGCTGGGCCATGGCCAGCGACGGAACAGCCACAGCAGCACCGGCGAGAGAAGCACCAGCCACAGGTAGGTGACGACGTACCAGAGCCCGATGTGGAACACCCAGGCCCAGGACGGCCCACCCACCGGCGGCACCCGCAGGGGCAGGACCCACCAGAGCAGTTCAGCCCAGCCGGCCACGCCGCTCGGCAGCGGCCGCCACCCGACGGAGAGCACCGCCAGTGCGATCGCGCCGAACGCCCAGAACGGCAGCACCAGCCGGCGCAGCCGCCGGAGCACTGCCGGCGGACCGTGCCGGTCCAGTGACGCCGCCATCAACGAGCCGGCGATGCCGAACATCAGACCCATCGCCGGCACCAGCAGGCTCAGCCAGATCCAACCGGTGACGTGGTAGAGCACGACACGGACCAGGGCGATCGTCCGGAGCAGGTCCAGGTAGCGGTCCCGGCCAGCTGCGGGGTCGGCGGACCGGACGGTCCGCACCGCCGCACCCCTGCTGCCAGGGATGACGACCCTGGACACATCACCAATGACCACAACGCACAATAACGCCACAAGTGGGACAAGATTGACAGCATCGCAAACGCGAGCCAGGGGGCCGCCCCTCCCCCGAGCGGCTGTTCCTCCGATCAGCCAGCTTGCCCACCGGGCCAGCCGGCGGTGGCCCGCGACGCTCGCCCGAGCGGTCGATTCGTCCGGTTGCCAGGAGGCCGTCGGCCCCCTCAACTTCGCTGGGCAATGTCAGACCTGTCGATTAGAATGTATGTACTAATCAAGATCCTGACCTGGGAGGACGCCCGTGACCGCGCCCGCCTCCACGCCCCTCACCCCCTACGCCACACTGCTCGGTTTCACCCGCTACGTCGACCGCACCGGCCCCACCAAGGCGACCTTCGTCGGTGGGTTGCGCAAGCAACGCGCCAGCCGGTCCGGCTTCAACCCGCACGGCCAGTTCGTCAAGGCACTCAAGGCCGACATCGCCTTCCACACCGGCGGCACGCACCTGGCCGGGGTGGTCGACATCGTCAAGCCACGGTGGCGCCCGCTCTACCAGGCGCTCGTCCCCGGCGCCACGAGCTGGCTGCACTCCCTCGGCGAGCCGGCCGCCATCGATCTCGCCCAGACCCGCGACGCCCTGGCCATGCTGGGCGACCTGCCCGTCAAGATCAACCCCCACTTCGGGGTACGCCACGCCGACGGCCGCGCCGAAGCGGTCCGCCTGCACTTCGACGAGGCCCCACCGAGCGAGGAGTCGGTGCTCGCCACCCTGCACCTGATGGCCCGACACATGGACGCGGTGCTCCCGCACGCCGAGCCGGTCCTGGTCGACGTCCGCCGCGGCCTGGCCCACCGCATGCCCACCGACGCCAAGCCCGACCAGATCGAACGATGGCTCGCCGGCGAAGCCGCCGCCTTCCGCGCCATCTGGTCCACCGCCGCCTAACCCCACCCCCACCCCCACCCCCACCCCCACTCCCAACGCCTCCACGCCCTCCCCGCCTCCAGGCTCCCCACCCCCACGCTCTCCACGCGCTCCACGCCCTTCGCGCGCCCGCCCGGCAAGATCGCACTCGATCCAGGATGTAGTGGCCTCCGCTTTTCGGGAGGCCACTACATCCATGTTCGAGCGCGATCATGGGGACAACGGCGCGCATCGGCACCGGTGCGGTGACGGCGGTTATCCACAGGGGCAGCGGAACGTGAAGGCGTTCGGACAGCCTGAGGCCCATGCCGAAAGTTCCTCGTCGGCCGCCGCAGTTGCGGGGTCGGGTCTTCCGTGGCTCGACCGCCGTCTCGCGAGGCCTACTGACCCGCAACGACCTCCGCAGCTCGGCGTGGCGACCGCTCTTCCGCGACGTCTACGCGGATGCCGGGGTCACAGTCACCCACACCATCAGATGCGCCGCCGTCGGACGCTGGCTGGTCCCGCCCGGTGCCGCCATCGCCGGGCGCGCTGCCGCCGGCCTGTTCGGCTGTGCGAAGCCGACCGCGACCGAGCCGGTCGACGTCCTCGTTCCCGCCACCACCCGGATCGGGCCGACCGCCGGCATCCGGGTCCACCGCGCAGCCATCGACCCCGGCGACACCGTGGACCGGGCCGGGGTCACGGTGACCAGCCCGGCGCGTACCTGCTGGGACGTGGCCTGTTGGCTCGACGTGGTCGAGGCCGTGGTCGTCATCGACGCCATGCTGGCCAGCCGGCTGACGACCGTGCCGGCCCTGCGTGAGTACGCGCTGAGCCGGGCCGGTCGGCGTGGCTGGCGGTCGCTGCTACGCGCGGTCGACCTGGCCGACGCGGGCGCGGAGTCCCCTCAGGAGTCCCGCACCCGAGTGCGGCTGGTGCTCGCCGGCCTGCCGAGTCCGGAGACGCAGTGGGTCGTGTCCGAGCAGGGCCGGTTCGTGGCCCGGCTGGATTTGGCCTGGCCGCAGTTCAAGGTCGCGGTGGAGTACGACGGGCTCTGGCACGACGACCCCGAGCAGTTCCATCGGGACCGCCAACGCCTCAACCAACTGCTCGGCGGCGACTGGATCGTGCTGCACGTGACCGCCAAGCGCCTCCGGGACGACTTCGACGGGTTCCTCGCCGAGGTCCGAGCCGCCCTAAGGGCACGCTCGCGCTCCCCCCGGTGACGATGATCGCGCTCGAACATGGAAGTAGTGGCCTCCCCGTCGAGGGAGGCCACCCCGTGCTCAGCTGGTCGTAGCAATCGATCTTGTCGTTCGTTGTCCTCTTGGCGGGGCGAATCGCTGAGAGGTCGGTGGCACGTGGC